>CAYXUU010000039.1:0-48469 GCA_964468645.1 uncultured Bacteroidales bacterium | reverse complement strand
TAAATGGAAATGCACAGGTAAATGAAGGTTCAATTACAATTTCACCATTCATATTTGCGTAACCAATTTTATTACCCCTTATTATTCTGAATAAACCATCAGAAACATAATCGGGACCATTATCATAATGATACACACTGAAGAGTATGTTTTCTGATCTGTCGATGGCTACGATTTCATCATCATGAACAACAAAAGCGATGATACGAAATGTGTCAGTAAAACAAACCGGGTATTTATTCGGTGAAATAATCGTATCACCGTTGGGATCAATGTACCCATTTTGGCCATTACTTGAATTATCGGTTATTCGCAGCAAGTATGGAATATCATTCTTGTTGTTATTCTGGGTAAATGAAATGTTGCCGATAGATACGAGAATGAATAATAACACGAGATGTTTCATCTTATTTAAATTAACCGGTTATGGTATATGGTCCTTCCGGATGATCTAAATCGGAAGGAAAATCAATTCGAATACTTTTTAACCTGAGCATTTGTGCCGGAATAAGTTTGTTCAGTTCTTCAGCTTGGTTTTTATCATCAACAGATATCCACGAAAAATACTGGGCGTCATTACCTTTTTCCCAGTCCACGATTTCAGATAATTCTTTTACGATCAGGTCAATGTTAAAAGATTCTGACAGTTTGAATAATTGATCAGTGTTAAAACGGAGTAGGTAATTGTCTTTGTTTTCAACTATCCATGTATCCAGCAATCTTTCAAATTCATTAAGTTTCACAGGTAATAGCCTGTAACAGGAATCAATATCGATCTCGAAATTATCCTCGAAATTGAGCATCTTTTCTTCACTGATATCATTATAATCAATATGCTGACCAATATCAACAGGGACCAACCAGTTTTCCTGAGCCGTCATTGGGAAACTTAATGTTATAAAAATCAAAGCGTTAAAATAATAAAATTTTGCTTTCATTTTTAAATGAAGTGAGAATTAATTTTATCATGCTTTTTCTCTCGTAAATGGATATGGGCTTTTCCACATCCGAGCTATAATGAAAACGGGAAAAAGTAACCATGGTGAATTGGCCAGTGCTACTATTCCCAGTGATTCTGCAGGGTGTCCACCCCAGATCTCCTCGCTCATGATGATGATCACATTGGTTATCAATACGGATGAATATATAATTGAAGGAAGCCTGATCCAGTCTTTTCCCTTGATGAAAGTATAGATGGCGAAAATATAAAAGGGGCCAAAGAACAGGGCATCGATCCATATGGTAGCCTTCCACCATGCCGGCCTGACTAATAAAACGGGATCAAATGTATTACCCCACCAGTGTACCATATCAACAAAGAAGGGTAGTGGCCATAGCGGATATTTAAAGTTAGCAGAATCCCTGATCACCAGCTGTTCGAGATCAACAATATAGGTTATGAACAAAATATTATGAAAAAGAAAACAAGAAATGCATAGTCCCAAGGACGTTGCTTTAAAGGGATTACTTCTCTCATAATAATTTATAGTTTTGGAAGATGCTAAAATACAAATCAAAGCAATGCTAAAGATGGTATTATAATAATAAGGAGTTATAATCCTAACAGCACCTTTTCAGGATCCTTACCGCCAAACATCAATTTTACAGGATTTTCAAGCATTTGTTTAACGTTGAGAAGAAAGGTAACTGACTCACTACCATCAATGATCCTGTGATCGTACGACAGTGCAACATACATAATTGGATGTATTTCAATCTTGCCATTAACGGCAATTGGCCTTTCAACAATGTTATGCATTCCAAGAATTGCACTCTGGGGAGGATTTAAAATGGGTGTTGAAAGCATCGATCCAAACACCCCGCCATTTGTAATTGTAAAGGTTCCCCCTTGCATATCCTGTATGGTGATTTTATTGTTTCTGGCTTTATCCGAAAGTTCCCTGATAACAGATTCAATTTCTGCAAAACCCAGTGTTTCTGCATTTCTTATTACCGGAACCATCAAACCTTTTGGCGCACTCACTGCTATGCCGATATCAGCATATTTAAAGTTAACAATCTCATCGCCATCTATCTGGGAGTTAACCTGAGGAAACATACGGAGGGCTTCTGCTACTGCCCTCGTGAAAAACGACATGAAACCCAGCCTGACACCATATTTCTCCTCAAAAGCATTTTTATACTTTTTCCTCAGATTCATAATTGGTGTCATATTTACCTCATTAAAAGTGGTTAACATGGCTGTTTCATTTTTTACAGAAACGAGCCTTTCCGAAAGCTTAAGGCGTAATGTGGTCATCTTTTTTCTTTCAGTTTCCCTGGTCCCGGTTTTTGGCCTGTCGGTTTGCAATGGCATTTCCTGACCATCTTTTTCAGAAATGTAGTATTCAATATCTTTCTTTGAAATCCGGTGGGATTTGAAAAATTCAATAAGATCTTTATCCGTGATTGCGTTTTCTTTCATCAATTTCTGAGCAAGCGGAGAAATATGCAGGGCAGTTTCAAGATCTTCTTTTTTCGTTTTTAGATCTGCAACCTCGGGGCTCACTTCAGTTAGCTTTGAATCTTGTACTACTTTTTCAGGAATAACTTCCTTTTTACTTTCAATATCGGGCTTTGTTTTTTTCTCATCAGCTGCCGGTTTAAATGAAGTATCTATACTGCATATGACAGCACCAATTTTAATGGTTTCACCCTCGTCCACCATAATTTCAATTTTCCCATCTTCTTCAGCAGCAATACTAAGCGTAGCTTTGTCAGAATCAATTTCTGCAATATCCTGATCTTTTTCAACAATACTTTCATTGTCAACCAGCCAGTTTGCCAGTTGTACTTCTGTTATTGATTCTCCAGGACTGGGTACTTTTACTTCTATTTTCATGATGATTTATTTTAACTTTCTTTCAGCAGATAATTGAGTACTTTGAATTTCCCCTTTATGCTTTTCAAGTTCTTTTTCGAACGATTTCCATTTGTTGCCGATACAAAACATATTACAAACATCTTCAACCAGTGGGCAATAACATTTCTCAAAAGTTTTTTCAATTATTTTCCTTTGTCGGATATTATGGAATTTACTTGAACCTGTAGCGGGGCTTCCGCTGGCAGGCCGTGCGATGACTTTTATCGGAACCTCCTTAAAGTTGCTGTGGATAAATGTCCATGCGCCCATGTTTATTGGTTCCTCCTGAACCCATACCCATGTTTTTGCATTTACATACCTGGCAATGATCATTTTCATTTGCTCAACCGGAAGGGGGTAAATTTGCTCCAGCCTCACAAAGGCAATGGAATTATTTCCAGTGTTATCCCGTTCATCTATAAGATCAAAATAAAGTTTACCGGTACAAAATACAAGTTTCTCAATTTTTTCAGGATCTGTAACTACATCATCAATCACTTCTTTAAATCCACCATGGGTGAACTCAGAAATCTCAGATACACATATGGGGTGACGCAGCAAACTCTTAGGGGTAAAAACTATCAGTGGTTTTCTGAAATTCCGGTTTAACTGCCGTCTTAATAAATGAAACAGATTCGCTGGTGTTGTAGGTTGAGTTACCTGGATATTATTTTCTGCACAAAGGATAAGAAATCGTTCCATTCTTGCACTTGAATGTTCAGGTCCCTGTCCTTCATAACCATGTGGAAGCAATATAACAAGATCGTTCATTACATTCCATTTCTCTTCTGCGCTGCTTATAAACTGATCGAAGATAATCTGGGCCCCATTGCCGAAATCGCCAAATTGTGCCTCCCATATAGTAAGTGCTTTAGGTGAAACAAGAGAATAGCCATATTCAAAACCCAGAACACCATATTCTGAAAGCGGGGAATTATACACCTCAAACTTTGCCTGTGTGTTGCTGATATTAGCAAGTGGCACATATTCTTCTTCTGAATCCTCAACCCGCAATAATGAATGTCGGTGCGAAAAGGTACCCCTTGCCGTATCCTGACCCGATAGCCTTACCGGCACTCCGTCTGCCAGAAGTGTTCCGTAGGCGAGCAATTCACCCATTGCCCAGTCAAGTTTACCGGGTTCCTTAAGCATCTCCCTCCGGCTTTTTTGAAGATTAACAGTTTTTCTGAAGAATTTTTTGTCACCGGGAAGTGTGGTCAATTTCTCGCCTATCGAGAGCAATTCTTTTTTACTGACACTTGTATCCGGAGAATCTTTAAAGTCTTTGTCTTCTGCCTTTTCAATTTCTTCCCAGGTCTCTTCAAGAATTGAATCAATGTGAGATCTCTTTATTTTCCTGGCTTTTTCAAGACTTTTTTCAAGTGAATCGTTAATGTGTTCTTCAATTCCTGATGCGTCTGATTCGGCTAATACGCCCAGTTTGATCAGTTTATCACGGTAGATTTGTTGTGGATTCTGATGCTTCTCGATTAATTTATATAGTAATGGTTGTGTAAACCGGGGTTCATCGCCTTCGTTATGTCCATATTTTCTATAGCAAAGCAGATCAATAAAAACATCCTTCTGGAACCTGGCCCTGAATTCCAATGCCAGCTGTACGGTATAAACTACTGCTTCAACATCATCTCCGTTAACATGAAAAACAGGTGATTGTGTAACTTTTGCGATATCTGTACAGTAGGTGCTCGTCCTGCCGTCGAGGTAGTTAGTAGTGAAACCAATCTGGTTATTAATCACAAGGTGAACAGTACCGCCGGTTTTATAGCCCTCTAATCCTGACATCTGAAGGACTTCATAAACAACGCCCTGGCTTGCAATAGAAGCATCACCATGGATTAATACCGGTGCTATCTTACTGTAGTCACCTTTATAATCCCTGTCAATTTTTGCGCGGGTTATCCCTTCAACAACAGGATCGACTGCTTCAAGATGAGAGGGATTAGGAGTGAGAACCATTTTTAAAAGGCTGCCATCAGTGGTTTTTCTTTCTGAAGTCCAACCCAGGTGGTATTTGACATCACCCAGAAGATATTCTTCATCATATTCTTTTCCTTCAAACTCGCTAAAAATCTGATGGTAAGGTTTACGAATGACATTAGCCAGAACATTCAAACGGCCACGGTGTGCCATTCCGATAATAAATTCTTTATTTCCAAGTTCTGCCCCTTTTTCAAGAATGGCATCCAGGGCAGGAATTAATGATTCTGCACCCTCAAGGGAAAAACGCTTTTGGCCAGGAAATCTTTTATGGATGAATTTTTCAAAAATAACAGCTCTGCTGAGGTTACGATAAATATATAACCTGTCCTGTATTGTAAATGGATAGGAATTCTGGCTCTCTTCCATTTTATCTCGAAGCCAGTGATTAATTTCTGGTTTTCGAATATAGAAAAACTCAGCACCAACAGACTGACAGTAAGTTTTGCTGAGATGATCTATAATATCACTGAGGCTGGCTTCCCCAATCCCAATTTCATTTCCGGCAAGAAATTTTCTGCCTAAATCTGCTTCTGATAATCCATAATTGGATATCTCAAGTGTAGGCGAATATTTTCTTCTTGAACGTACCGGATTGGTTTCAGTAAACAAATGTCCACGCCTTCGGTAATCGTTGATCAGATTTATCACCTTAAATTCTTCATGATAAGACAGTTTCTTTTCCTTCTTACTTGGATAGTTTGCGCGGGCAAATTCAAAACCTTCAAAAAACTTTCTCCAGCTGACATCGATTGAATCAGGATCTTCGAGATAAAGCCGATACAATTCATCAAGGGAGTCAGGATCGGAAGTATTCATATAAGAGAGCTTATCCATAAATAATAGGTTCTGGTAATCATTTGCAAAAATAGCGAAAATATGCTATTTATAATGATTTTAATTTAGAAGGGGAATGGGCATCAAAAAAGTCTATCTCTAAAATTACAGATAGACTATGTTATAGATCTATTAAGCAAGTTGAATAATATTCTATTCAGGCTCTATTGCTTCTACCGGACAAACATCAGCGCATGAGCCACAATCTGTACATATGTCAGGGTCAATTACATAGATATCACCCTCGGAAATTGCATCAACCGGACATTCGTCAATGCAGGTGCCGCATGCTGTACAATCATCTGTTATTTTATATGCCATAATAATAAAATATTTAATTGTTAATAATTGATGTAATCGAAATGCAAATATACAGAGTTTCTAAAAATGATTATCTAAAAGCTTAATTTATAGGTATTCTAAATTAATTTTTGGTTGAAAAATAAGATTAACTTTTTGTTAAATTCTTTGTTTCTGTCACAAATAAAGTCTTTAACTTTGCCTCGTTTATAAAAGCAATTCTAATGTCTAATAATAACAATAAGGTCATTGAGCGTGAAGAGGTTGTAATTCGGTTTGCCGGGGATTCAGGAGATGGAATGCAATTTACCGGATCATTATTTTCTGATTCAACAGCTTTTGCCGGAAATGACTTTGCCACATTTCCTGATTATCCTGCCGAAATCAGAGCCCCGCAGGGTACAGTCGCAGGCGTTTCCGGATTCCAGGTTCACTTCGGGCATACCAATATCCATACTTCGGGGGATCTGGCAGATGTACTGGTGGCAATGAATCCAGCATCGCTGAAAGCAAATCTTAAATGGGTCAGAAGGAATGGAACCATTATTGTTGATACAAATGCCTTCATTGAGAAGGGATTTGTAAAAGCAGGGTATGACTCTAATCCTCTTGATGACAGCACACTTGACGCTTACAATGTGGTGAGGGCACCAATTTCCGATCTGACTGTGAAAGCTGTTCAGGAACTGGATCTTGAATTAAAGGTTGCTCTTAAGAGTAAAAACATGTTTGCCCTGGGCATGGTATTATACCTGTTTAACAGGAAGTTGGGTACGCTTAACGAGGTGTTTGAGGAGAAATTCAAAACAAATCCCCTTGTTGTTGAGGCAAATAAAAGGGTATTGAAGGCTGGTTATAATTTCGCTGATACTGTTGAAGCCATTTCCCCAACATTTAATGTAGAACCAGCAGAACTTGATAAAGGATTATACAGGAATATAACTGGTAATACAGCAACAGCCTGGGGATTCATTGCAGCCTCTGAAAAATCAGGACGCCCGTTATTTCTTGGTTCTTACCCGATAACCCCTGCATCGGAGATATTGCAGGAATTATCAAAACACAAAGATCTTGGGGTGAAAGCTTTTCAGGCAGAAGATGAAATTGCAGGAATTTGTTCGACAATTGGAGCCAGTTATACCGGATCCCTTGCAGTTACATCAACATCAGGTCCTGGTTTGTCGCTGAAAAGCGAGGCCATTGGCCTGGCAGTCATGACTGAATTACCAATTGTTATCGTTGATGTTCAACGTGGAGGACCTTCAACAGGATTACCTACCAAGTCTGAACAAAGCGATTTAATGCAGGCCCTGTTTGGCAGGAACGGAGATTGCCCTACTATCGTTATGGCAGCAACGAGTCCTGAAGATTGCTTTTATTCAGCCTATGAAGCAGCAAAACTTGCCATGGAACATATGACACCGGTAATCTTACTTACCGATGGCTCCCTGGCCAATGGATCTGAAATTTTTAAAGTACCTAAAGTAGCAGACCTCGATGATATTTATCCTCCTATTGTAGAAGCTAACGATAAAAAATACAAACCTTATCGTAGGGATAAAGAAAAACTTAACAGGTTCTGGGCGTTACCGGGTACCGAAGGCCTAAGGCACAGGGTTGGTGGTCTTGAAAAAGCAAATATCGATGGGAATGTTTCTCACGATCCTGAAAACCATCAGCTTATGACTGAACTCCGGGAAAACAAAGTTCAGAAGGTAGCCAATTATATTCCTAAGCAAAAAGTGATTGGAAATAAAACGGGCAAAGTACTTGTTGTTAGCTGGGGAGGAACAGAGGGTGTTGTACTAACAGCAGTAGAAGAAATGCTCAGTGCAGGGAAAGATATTTCCCTTGCACATTTTAAATATATCAACCCGCTTCCTAAAAATACCGAAAGGATATTTTCGAAGTTTGAAAAGATCATCGTTTGTGAACTGAATAACGGACAGTTTGTAAATTATCTTAAGATGAATTTCCCACAGTTTAAATATTATAAGTATACAAAAATACAGGGATTACCATTTATGGTATCTGAGCTTAAACGTCGTTTTAACGCTTTATTAAGTAGATAATCATGGTTGAAACAGAAATAAAAGAAGAGCTAATACTGACGAAAGAAGATTTTAAAAGTGACCAGATGGTTAAGTGGTGCCCGGGTTGTGGCGACCATGCAATTTTATCTTCTGTTGAAAAAGTTTTTCCACAACTGGGTATAAGGAAGGAAGACTTTGTTGTTGTTAGCGGAATAGGATGTTCTTCGCGTTTTCCATATTATATGAATACCTATGGAATACATGGTATTCATGGAAGGGCAGCTGCCATAGCAACAGGAATTAAGATTGCCAATCCAAAACTCAGCGTTTGGATGATTACCGGAGATGGCGATTGCCTGGCCATTGGAGGTAACCATTTTATTCATGCAGTAAGAAGGAATATAGGGATCAATATCCTGCTTTTTAATAACAGGATTTACGGACTTACAAAAGGTCAGTTTTCACCGACAACCCCCATGGGAATGAAAACAAAATCATCCCCGCAGGGTACTTTTGAACATCCTTTCAGTCCGGGTGAACTAACAATTGGGGCACAGGGTACATTCTTTGCACGTGCTGTTGACACCAATCCCAAACTGATGGTGCAGATCTTTTTTGAAGCTCAGAAACATCAGGGAACAACAGTGATAGAGATCCTGCAGAACTGCGTGATATTCAATAATAAAACCCATCAACTGATAACCAATCGTGAAACCAAACATGATTATCAGCTGATCCTCGAGCACGGCAAACCCATGTTATTTGGAAAAGAAAAAGAAAAAGGCATTATCCTAAAAGGTAACAGGCTTGAAGTGGTATGGCCGGGAAAAAACGGATTCAAAGATGAGGATATTCTTATACATGATATGTATAATAAAGATCCCGGGATACATTTGATGCTTGCTAAAATGCAACCCCCGAAATTTCCAGCGGCTCTGGGTGTCATACGTTCAGTACGGCATACTACTTACGAAGAAAATATGGAGTTCCTTATCAAGGAATCTGAGGAGGTATCGAAGAATAAAACTGCTGATGATTTGTTTTCCAGTGGAAATACCTGGACCGTTTAATCGCATTTAAAATATCCACATCTAATAATGCCTAAGGGGAAAAAAGATTGAACTTTTTTCCTATTTTTGTTTTGATATGATAAAGAAGTTTCAGGAATACATTAAAAAGGAAGGTTTATTTGATCCTCAACAAAAAGTTCTGCTCACCATCAGTGGCGGTATTGACTCTATTGTTATGGCCGACCTGTTTCATAAATCGGGTTATAACTTTGGAATTGCCCACTGTAATTTTCAATTGAGGGGTTTAGAATCTGAAAAGGATCTGAGTTTTGTTAAAAGCCTTGGCGAAAAATATAAGGTGCCATTTTATTATATCAACTTTGAAACTGAGGTTTATGCAAGGGATAATGGTATTTCTGTACAGATGGCCGCAAGAGACTTAAGATATTCATGGTTTAATGAACTGATGAATGACGAAGCGTATGATTGCTTTGCAACTGCACATCATCTTGACGATCAGGTTGAAACTTTCTTTATAAACCTGCTTCGGGGAACAGGTATATCAGGATTACATGGGATAAATAAATTATATGGGGGATGTATCCGTCCTTTATTGTTTGCTACCCGTTATGAAATTGAAGAATATCAATCGCAGTTTGACCTATCATTCCGCGAAGATCTGTCAAACAAATCGAGTAAATATCTGCGAAACAGGATCAGACATTATCTGCTTCCTGTCTTTGAAGATATAAATCCCGATTTCAGAAGAATATTCCGTGAGAATTTCGAGCGGATAAGAGATGTTGAAAGGATTTATTCCAGGGATGTTGAAAGCAAGCGTAACAATATAGTTTCTGAAGTTCATGATGACGGATCGGTACAGATCCCCCTTGATGCATTAATAAATCTTCATCCCCTGAAAACATACCTTCATGAATTCCTTTCACCTTTTAATTTTAATACTTCTGTAATAGAGGATATCGTTAATGCCCTTGATGATATTTCCGGTAAGCAATTTTACTCAACAACTCACCGATTGTTAAAAGATCGGGATCATATTATTATCAAATCGCTTGATATCTCCAGGGAAACGAAAGAATTTTATCTTGATGAAAACTGTACATTAATTACAGAACCGGTTGAACTGGTTTTATTAGTAGAAGAACGTGATGAAAATCATGAAATTCCTACCGATGCTTTAATTGCCTGCCTTGATCTATATAAACTGTCGTTTCCACTGGTTCTCAGAAGATGGCAAATGGGTGACTATTTTATGCCCCTGGGCATGGATAACATGAAAAAGCTCAGTGACTTTTTTATTGATGAGAAATTTTCATTGTTTGAAAAGGAAAGCACCTGGATTTTGCAATCCGGGAAAAAAATCTGCTGGATCATAGGCCATCGTATTGATGACCGGTTTAAGGTTACTCCCACCACAAAAAGGATTTTGAAATTGATGCTTGTGAAATAATCATTTCTGGCATAATTTTTTCGAGAAGCAACCTTTAATACAATTATAGTTGTCATTATGATTAGCCGGCATAGCTGGTTTTGTGTTTTAACTAATATTAACGATTTGAGACGCAAACATTTAATAATGTTTGTTAATTTTGCCAACTCATTAACTAATAAAGATGAAGTATACAAAATATCTGAAAATAAGCAAATATGTCAGTTTGCTTTTCCTGGCGATTTTAAGCCTTAATGTTTTTGGACAGGGAATACTGGAACCTGTTAAATGGGGATTCTCAGCCAGTAATCTGGGGAAGAATGAATATATGTTAGTTTTTCGGGCTGATATTGATGATAAGTGGCATTTATATTCACAGGATATTCCAATGAGCCCTCCGGCAACGGTATTTACATTTCAGAACAGTAATGATTATGAGTTGTTGGGAGAAGTTATTGAAGGATCGAATGTGATTGAAGAGTATGATCCGAACTTTGAAATGGAGTTAAAATACTTTGCCCATGAAGCCAGGTTTGAACAAAAGATCAAACTTACCGGCGAACTTCCGGTTGTTGTTAAGGGTAAACTTGAATTTATGTGCTGTGATGATACCAGGTGCCTGCCACCCGATGACAGGTATTTTGGGTTCAATTTTACAAAAGATGGGGTAGAGGTAATAACAGATATTGATGCATTTGACGATGAAACTGTCGCAGTCACTGACGATTTATTTGAACCTACTGCAGATCTGACCGTTGAGGAAACATCCATTTCACAGGCCAAAACCAAATCGATGTGGGATATAATCGTTGAAGCAATCCTATGGGGTTTTATTGCACTGTTTACTCCCTGTGTATTTCCCATGGTTCCAATGACTATATCATTCTTTATGAAGGGTGGGCAGAATAAAGCTGCCGGTCGGTTTCAGGCAAGTGCCTATGGTATTTCTATCGTTTTATTATATACTATTCCAATAGCTATTATCATACTTATAACCTATTTCGTAGGTGGCAAAACGGTTACGGCTGATATTTTCAACTGGCTCAGTACCCACTGGATTCCAAATATTTTATTCTTTCTCATCTTTATGGTATTTGCTGCCTCATTTCTTGGTATGTTCGAAATTGTATTGCCAAGCTGGATGGTTAGTAAAGCAGATTCCAAAGCTGACAGGGGGGGCTTGCTGGGTGCATTCTTTATGGCGCTTACCCTGGTGCTTGTTTCATTTTCATGTACAGGGCCACTTGTTGGAACGGTCCTTGTTAAATCTGCCCAGGGAGAAATTTTTGAACCTATTTTTGCTATGCTGGCTTTTTCAATTGCCTTTGCCCTGCCCTTTACGTTGTTTGCATTTTTCCCAAACTGGTTACAGCGGATGCCAAAATCAGGGGGATGGCTCAATTCGGTAAAAGTAGTCCTGGGATTTATCGAAATCGCACTCGGTTTGAAATTCCTTAGTGTTGCAGACCAGACCTACCACTGGGGTATTCTTGACAGGGAGACATACCTCGCTTTCTGGATTGTTGTTTTTACATTGATGGGATTTTATCTGATCGGAAAACTCAAGTTCTCTCATGATACACCTTTAAAATATATACCGGTACCACGCCTGGGACTTGCCATCATAACCTTTGCTTTTGTAATATATCTTATACCTGGTATGTTCGGGGCTCCGCTTAAAATGTTATCCGGATACCTTCCTCCACAAACAACCCATGATTTCGACCTGAATGATATTATCCGCCGGAATGCAGAATCTGTTATTACAAGTAGCATGAAAGCGGGTGATGCTGTTGAAATGGAATCCATTTGTGAAGTTCCCAGGTATTCTGATTTTCTGCATTTGCCCCACGGATTGAAAGGGTATTTTGATTATGAACAGGGACTGGATTGTGCAATGAAACTTAACAAACCCATCTTTATCGACTTTACCGGGCATGGATGTGTAAATTGTCGAGAGATGGAAGCCAATGTCTGGTCGGATCCCAGAGTGCTTCAGCGATTAAAAGATGAATATATAATAGTTGCTCTCTATGTGGATGATAAAACAAGACTACCTGAAGAAGAATGGGTCGTTTCAGAATATGATGGGAAAACAAAAAAATCCATCGGAAAGAAATATGCTGATTTCCAGATCTCCAGATTTGAAACCAATGCCCAGCCATATTATACCCTGCTTGATCATGATGGCAAACTTCTTATGGAACCAAGGGCCTATGATCTTGATATAGGTGAATTTGTTGAGTTTCTGGATCAAGGACTTGAGGAGTTCAAAAACAGGCAACAATAATAAGCTATTCGTCTATAATTCGTGCATTCGTGGCTATTACTAAAGAATTATTTAGCCACGAATTCACGAATATCCCTCACCCTGGCCCGCACGAATATATTTACGTTCATCTTAGTGACAAATTACACCAAGGTTTAATTGGTTGATTATTCATTCATGTACCTATCTAAAACATTTTATATCTTAGCGCAAAATTTGGATGAATTATGACAAAGTTTTCCCTACTAACAATCGCTGCAGTTACTTTTTTATTTACAACACTGAATTCTCAGACCTTTTCACCTGTAAGTACAGGTATGGATAATGTATCATACAGTGCTGTACAGTGGGGTGATTTTGATAATGACGGCGATCTGGATGTTATCCTGACAGGGAGAAATAATGCAGAAGAAAGAATAACGATGCTCTACGTAAACAACGAAGGAGATTACTCACCCTTAAGCATCGGATTGATACCTGTTGATGACAGCTTTGTAAGTTTTGGGGATTATGACAATGATAATGATCTTGACCTGCTGCTGACCGGAAGTAGTATGGATGGACCGGTATCAGTGATTTATGAGAATATTGGATCCAATGTATTTTCAGATATAGAGGCCGGGTTAACCGGTGTCGAGAACGGTAAATCAGCCTGGGGTGATTATGATAATGATGGTGATCTTGATATTATGATCACCGGTAACTGGGATGCCATATTATATGAAAATGACGAAGGTACTTTTATCGAGACGAATAATGATTTCGGGTATTTGAACAGTGGTTGTACTGCCTGGGGTGACTATGATAACGATGGCGATCTTGATCTGCTAATAAACGGCGATAGTGGCGCAGGAACGACAACTAAAATTTTTACGAACCATAATGGCGTATTTACAGAAGCTGTATTAGACCTTGCAGGTTCCATGGCTGGAAAAAGCGGATTTGTTGATTATGACAATGATGGTGATCTGGATGTTTACATTTCCGGTTTCGATGATGCCCTCGAACCAATTTTCAAAATTTATAAAAATGAGGGAGGTGGTGTTCTTGTAGAAGAATTAGTATGGGTAACAGGCGTTTCATTAACCGGCCTTGACTGGGGGGATTATGATACTGACGGCGACCTTGATCTTGTGATTACCGGTAAGGGGGCAGGATGCGGATTATATGTCGCTAATATTTATAAATATGAAAATGGTCAGTTTACAGATGCAGGTGCTAATCTGATGCCATTGACCAGGGGATCGGCACAATGGGGGGATTATGATAATGATGGCGACCTGGATATCTTGATGTCAGGTTCACAGGAGGGCGTTTCCGCCAGGACACTTTTGTACAGAAACAGTGCAAATAGCAATGAATTTGAACCTAACACACCACCTGATATTCCTACAGGCTTAGCAGCAAATGTAATTGATAATAGTGTGGAATTCTCATGGGATATCGGGAATGATGAACAGACAATTTTCCTCAGCCTGAATTATAATCTCAGGATTGGCAGGCATGAGGATGAATCGGAGATTATGGCTCCAATGGCTGATCCTGAAAGTGGATACAGAACAATTATTGCAGCTGGTAATACAGGCCAGAATACCTCCTGGACCGTTAATAACCTGGTGCCCGGCACTTATTACTGGAGTGTCCAAACTATTGACCAGGCCTATGCTGGATCAGAATTTGCAGAAGTTCAGAGTTTCACAGTTACAGCAACCAATGTGAATGAAATGCCGGCTGGTGAGAAACCAGGCATCACACCAAATCCTGCCTCTGAAAATATTGAAATTATTGGGCTGGAGCAACCATCTGAAATTCATATTTATGATGCTTCTGGCAATACCGTTTATTTTGGTTCCTATTTGCATGGAGAACAAATATCTGTGAAACAATTTCTGCAGGGATTATATTTTATTACGCTTAATAATAACGGAGAGACAATTAAGCTTAAATTTTTAAAGAGATAACCTTCCTAACCGCGTAGGGCCATCACAGCGTTTGGCGTTTTGTTGCCTTTCAGTGGCCAAATAAAATACCTTTATCCAATTGGGCAAAGAATTTTCTAATATTTGTTTTTTCTATATTTAGGATTATTAAATTTGTATAAACATATAAAAACAAATTCTTGGATAAAATAACTTAAAATGAAAGCTACTTCAATAAAAAATTCAATAAAACTTTCATGTGTATTCTTTTTTGTATTGGCAGGTGCAGCTTCAACCGGTTTAAATGCTCAGATCAATGCCACATTTGAAAGGCCATCAGCTAATGAAAGGAAGGCATATGCATATAAGGGATTAACTGAAGCAGGAAAAGGAAGTGATCCTTACTTCGAAGTTGATGAGACAGTTACTGCCGGGGAACTTGTAGAAATGTTAATTGGTAATGGTGTGGAATGGTCTAATCCGGTATTGACGCCGGAAAATAATTATGCTGCAGGTATTTTTTACGGTCCAACCAGCCTGGGCGATTCAGATGGTATAATACTGACAAGCGGCCGGGCCGGTGACGGAGGAAGCCCCGGGCAATTGGGTGCTAATTCAAGGCCAAATAATTGTGGAGTTGGTGTAAACAACGGAGGGCCAACAAGTGATCCTGACCTGGAGCAAATAGCCTCGGGTTTCTTAAATAACATTTGCAGGCTGGAGTTTGATTTTGTTCCGGATTATAATCTTATGTTGTTTAGGTATGTTTTTGCCTCAGAAGAATACAGTCAGTATGCCAACTCTTCTTTTAATGATGTTTTTGGTTTCTTCATTACAGGTCCAAACCCGGAAGACCCTGACAATCCTTATGTAGGGGAAAACATTGCACTTGTACCTTTTACTGATCCTCCGCTTCCAATAACTATTAACAATGTTAACAATGGCCAGAAAAATTGCCCGAATGGTCCAGATGGTCCCTGTATGAATTGTGAGTATTTTAGACATGTCAATCATGATACTATTCAATATAATGGCAGAACAACGATACTAACAGCAAAAGCGTACTTATACCCCGACTCTGTCTATTATATTAAACTTGCGGTAGCTGATGTGAGTGATGCATTATGGGATTCAGGTGTTTTCTTGTTTGCTCATAGCTTTATCAGTGTCAACGAGCAAAAAACCAAATATCCAATTGGCAAGAAAATAATTACTGACTGATATATTTTCAACCAAATAAATTAAAAAATGGTTGACCAACGAACAATAATAGCTATACGGTTTACATCTTACTTCATCATCTCAGCAAAATACTTATAGAAATGAGGAATCGTTTCTATCCCTTTATAAAACTGATTCAGCGGATAATTCTCATTTGGTGAATGGATAGCATCCGACTCCAGTCCAAATCCCATCAACAATGATTTAATCCCAAGCACCTCTTCAAAAGTTGCAATGATAGGAATACTGCCACCACTTCTTACCGGCACCGGGCTTTTTCCAAATACATCAGCATAGGCTTTTTCAGCAGCACGGTAAGCAGGTATATCGATAGGGCAAACATAAGCCTGTCCACCATGAAGGATTTTAACATCAACCTTAACCGAATCAGGGGCAATGCTTTCGAAATATTCTTTAAAGAGCTTTGCAATTTTCTCATTGTCCTGGTTGGGAACCAACCGGCATGATATCTTGGCATATGCTTTTGAAGGAAGCACTGTTTTTGCCCCTTCACCGATATACCCGCCCCAGATACCGCAAATGTCGAATGTTGGACGAATACCGGTTCTTTCAAGGGTACTGTAACCTTTCTCTCCCCATAATTCTTTTACATCAATGGCTTTTTTATATTCCTCATCATCAAACGGCGCCATGGCCATTTTTTCCCTTTCCTCTGCAGAAGCATCAAGTACGTCGTCATAAAATCCGGGAATGGTAAGATGACCATTATCATCAACCATACCTGCGATCATTTTTGATAAAACATTGATAGGATTGGCAACTGCGCCGCCAAATAATCCTGAATGAAGATCACGGTTAGGTCCCGTAACTTCAACTTCCCAGTAAGCCAAACCACGCAATCCGGTAGTGATAGAAGGAATATCTTCTGCTAACATGCTTGTATCCGAAACAAGAATGATATCAGCCTTCAACATCTCTTTGTATTCTTTACACCATTTCGCCAGGCTTGCAGATCCTATTTCTTCTTCGCCTTCAATCATGAATTTAACATTACATGGCAGGGTATCAGTTTTAACCATCAACTCAAATGCTTTGGCATGCATAAATCCCTGGCCTTTGTCATCATCGGCACCACGTGCCCAGATCTTTCCATCCCTGATTTCCGGTTCAAAAGGCTTGCTGTCCCAAAGATCAAGCGGATCAACCGGCATCACATCATAATGTGCATAAACCAGCACCGTCGGAAGATCAGGATTAATAGTTTTTTCACCATAGACAATAGGATTACCATCGGTTTCATAAATCTCCGCCTTATCGGCGCCTGCACTGATGATGGAATCCTTCCAGTATTCAGCTGTTTTTACCATGTCATCTTTATGTTCTTTTAAAGAACTGATGGAAGGTATTTTGATCAACTCAAATAATTCATCAAGAAAACGATCTTTATTTTCTTCAATATACTTCTTAATATGTTCCATAACTATTTTTTGATTTTTACAAATTTGGGGTGTAAAGGTATAAAAAGCTGTGGTTTTTTTGATAGATTATTTGTTGAAATAATTAGTCTCATTCTTAGGATACAATGCCTCGGTGACGTTTATTTCGAGTTAATTCAGGAAACCCGGCATGACACCGACAAGAAAAGCAGGAAGTTCGGTCTCGGCTCCGCTCGACCCTGGCTGATTGCACTTACACCGAGCGGAACCGAGGTACCCCAACTATTACGGGGTAAGTTACTTGTCATCTTGAGCGAAGCCGAAAGGTGACATTGATTATTTATATGCAAAATAACCATATTTGCAAATGCCCTCCAAAAAATGTACTTTTGTAAGGTTCAAATTCTTATATTTGAGGCCCATATCAGGAGCGATAGTAAACTTTGATGAACTATGAAAAATTACACTGACAAATTTGACTTTTGTTTTCTCAGACTCATTTTGGTGATATTTCTTTTTTCCAGTACTGCAATTGTTATGAATGCACAGGAAGTTCCCTCCAATCGTCAGTTTGCAGATACAAGCCAGCATATACCCGAGAGAGAAGCATACGTTTATGAAGGAACCGATGATGGATCCCGTGGAAGCAATCCCTACTGGGAAGTACAGGAGGGGGTAAGTGCCTGGCAGCTTGTTGATAAGCTTGTTGGCCATGGCGTTGATTGGAGTAATCCCACAATTCAGCCTGCACCTACAAGCAATGCTTCAGGAACATTCTGGGGGCCAACCAGCGTTGGTTTCATTGAAGGTGTTATTTTAACCAGCGGACGTGCCGGTGATGGCGGAAGCCCCGGGCAATTGGGAGCTAATTCAAGACCGAATAATTGCGGTGTCGGAATAAATAATGGCGGACCAACAAGTGACCCTGACCTTCAGCAAATAGCAACAGGTTCATTAAATAACATCTGCCGCTTGGAATTCGATTTTATACCCCAATCCGGTAAAATGGAGTTCAGGTATGTATTTGCATCTGAGGAATACAGCCAGTATGCGAATTCCTCATTTAATGATGCATTCGGATTTTTTCTTACAGGTCCTAATCCCAGTAATCCCAATGAACCTTATGAAGGGAAGAATATTGCCCTTATTCCCTTTGTGAGTCCACCTACACCAGTGACTATCAATAATGTAAACAACGGTCAGCGGAACTGCCCGAATGCCCCGGGTGGCCCATGTATGAATTGCCAATATTTTAAACATGTAAGTCATGACACTATTCAGTATAATGGTCGGACTACAATTCTGATAGCCGGAGCCCAGGTTGTACCCTGTTCTACATACCATATAAAACTTGCCGTATGTGATGTAACTGATGCAATATGGGATTCAGGTGTATTCCTTGAGGCCAATAGTTTCCAAAGTGTAGGTGTCCAAGGAACTGTAAATTTTCAATCTGAGTTTATAGATACCATTGCTGTGGAAGACTGTAATAACGCCAGAATACGGTTTGAGCTTGATGCACCCCTCGATCATGATTTTGTCCTGCCAATATCTATTAAAGGAACAGCACAAAATGGTATTGATTATGATACCATTCCTGATACCCTAGTCATTGAACAGGGATTTACCTACTATGATCTTTATATTGTCCCCTGGGATGATAGTGAGGTAGAGATTATGGAGAATGTTAAGATAGTTTACAACAGGTCATTTTGTGGTATTGATCTTGATTCCATTAATATCCAGATCTGGGATCCAAGGGAATTCCTCCTGGCTGCCAGGGAAGATACCATCGTTCATTGCGGTGATTCTGTTTTGCTTTCTGTAATGGCCGATGGCTTTCCACCTTATAACCTGGTCTGGAGCACAGGTGATACTGTAATGTGGATTCCCGGGAATGATACCATTGGACATACAAATGAAAAATGGGTAACGGTATTTAATCCAACAACCTATTGGATTGAGGGTTGGGATGAATGCCAGAATGATACTGTGGTCGATAGCATTTTTATTGATGTTGTCGGACCTACTGCCTCAATAAGTAACGATACTACCATATGCCTGAACGGTACAGCAACATTAACAGCATATGGTGGTGATTCGTATCTATGGAGTTCAGGGGAAACAACACAAACGATCAATGTTTTACCTGAATATACAACTATATACACCGCAACAGTAATAGATGACTGTGATAACTGGGATACAGCATCTGTAACTGTAACAGTTGTTAGACCGGAAGCCAGCGCCGGGGATGATGTCACCATATGCCTAGGAAGTCAGGCCACTTTAACAGCATCTGATGGAATTAGCTGGTTCTGGAGCACAGGCCAGACTACACAATCTATAGACGTAAACCCCACTGCTGATGAATGTTACTGGGTAACGGTTGAAGATATCTGTGATAATGTTGCGAGCGATACCGTATGCGTTTTTGTAAACGATGATGTTCAGGCTGATGCGGGCCCTGATACAACCATTTGCTTTGGAACAGAGGCCACCCTTACGGCTACCGGTGGTATTGAGTTCTTATGGAGCAATGGTGAAACAACACAAACGATTATTGTGTCTCCGGGAAGTACGACCACATACTCTGTTGTTGTTACCGAAGGCTGTTCTGATGAAGATGAGGTGACTGTCAATGTTGATCCTCTGCCATCTGTTCAGGCCGGCGCCAACGACCTGGAGATATGTTATGAGGATGTGGTTACCCTGAATGCTTCAGGAGCAGATGAGTATATATGGACCTCCAGTCCTTTCGATCCAACCCTGGTAGGGCAGGAAAATGCTCCCAATCCTCAGGTCGTTCCTCTTGTCAGTACAACGTATTATCTTACAGGAACCGATATGACGACAGCATGTCAGAATTTTGATAGTGTTAGCATCAATGTCCTTGATGATCTGTTATCCACATTTACGACAACCGGTATGTCTGCCTGTCAGTACGATGAGATCACTTTTGATTATACAGGTAATGCCCAGGCAGGCGCTACTTATGACTGGAATTTTGATGGAGGGGTTGCCACCGGCACTGGTGCAGGGCCCTATGCAGTCTATTGGGATACACAGGGTGATAAAACCATCACTTTAAAAGTTTACCAGGGAGATTGTGAAAGTGATACTTCAGAATTGATGGTAAGTATCAATCCTGAACCAGTAGTTGGTTTTTCAGTTGATGACAGAAATGGATGTGTGCCCTACACACTTGATTTTTATGATAACTCAACAAATACAATTACAACAGCTACCTTCCTCTGGGATTTTGGAACCGGGGATCAGTCAACGGAACAGTTTCCTTCTTATACCTATCCCAACGTAGGTGATTACACAGTTACACTTACTGTGTACAATGATATTTGTGAACAGACAAAATCAGTGCAGAATTATATTTCGGTCCACAAAAACCCGGATGCAATTTTTGAATTATTTCCGGATCTTACATCTATTGAGGATCCAACCATTACGTTTAATGACCAGTCGAACGGGAATCCCGTTGAGTGGATATGGGATCTTGGTGACGGAACCATTATCAATGACCAAAATTTTGAATACGATTATCATGATACCGGTACATTTACAGTTGAGCTGGTTATTTTTAATGAGTTTGGTTGCCCCGATTCCAGCTATAAACAGGTAACCATTAATCCACACCCAAGGTTTTACATACCAAATGCATTCAACCCATCAAGTACAGTTGGCAATGAGACATTCAAGCCGGTGGGTATGGGAATAGAACAAATAAGAATGATTATTTATAATCGCTGGGGGGAGAAGGTGTTTGAAACCAAAAAACTTGGAGAAGGCTGGGATGGCAACATCAATGGATCCCCAGCACCCATGGGTACCTATGTATATCATATCACTTATACCAACAACCTCCAACAGTCTGAAGAGCTGAGTGGTACAGTGACTCTGGTGAGGTAAATTATTGAATCCATAATCAAAAAAGTATAGAGGGCTGGCAATTGAATGAATTGCTGGCCTTTTTTTCTCTGTGATCCCTGTGCCAATCCTCTGTGTTCTCTGTGGTTAATATTTTGTATACCCGAAATATCTTTTTTTAACCACAGAGATCACAGAGAATATACACAGAAACAACAGGGCTAATAACCATTTACGACTCTTTTAATTCCTGCCTTTAGCATGAGTACATTGAAATTGATGAGCAATCCAATCCTTCGATCTGCAAGTTTTAGGTAGGTAAGTACCTGGGCTAAGTGGATATCATTAATACCCTCAACTGATTTAATCTCAACAACAACTTCATTCTCAACAAACAGATCAATTCTATACCCACATTCGAGTTTAACATCTTCATAAATCAGTGGCAAAGCTTTTTCCTTTTCAACAACGATATTATTTTTAATTAACTCATAATAAAGGCATTCTTTATATGCTGATTCCAGCAAGCCAGGCCCTAATGTTTTATGAACCTTAATTGCACATTTAATGATTTTTTGTGTAATGTCGTTTATTTTCATATTGCTATGTGTTACTCAATATCTTCTCAGTGTTCTATGTGGTTATATACATTAATACTTTTAACCACCAATTTGTTCCCTCATATCATTACTATTTTATTTTCATTCTCCGTATAAAGGAATAATAAATATCATAATCCTTTATTCCCACAATTCCTTTTTTGTATTTTTGCCCATCAAATATGAATTGAGCCATGTCGAAGATCAGAGTAGCCATTAATGGTTTTGGAAGAATTGGAAGGATCACCCTTAGAAGGCTGATACTGAATAAAAATATTGAAGTTGTTGCGGTTAATGACCTGACCGATGCAAAAACCCTTGCCCATCTCCTGAAATATGATTCTGTGCACGGCCATTTTCCCGGAACTGTTTCTATCAATACAGACAAATTATACGTGAATGGTGATGCCATACAGGTTTTGTCTGTTAAGCAGCCTGAGAAGCTACCCTGGAATGACCTTAACATAGATGTTGTTATAGAATCAACAGGAAATTTTGTAACAAGAAGCACTGCCATAAAACATGTTACCCATTCCGGTGCAAAAAAGGTGATCATTTCTGCCCCGGCAAAGGGCCAGACCAGGAATGTTAAATATGTTGTTCTGGGTGTAAATGACCATATCATCGACAGCAATGATGTTGTTATTTCAAACTCATCCTGTACTACCAATAACGTTGCACCCCTTATCATGATCCTGGATGAATTATGGGGCATAGAAAAAGCCTTTATAACTACGGTTCATTCCTATACACGTGATCAGAACCTGCTTGATGCACCTCATAATGACCTGAGAAGGGCAAGGGCGGCAGCTTATTCAATCGTTCCGACCACAACAGGGGCCGCGAAAGCTGCAACAAAAATATTCCCTCATTTAAAGAATAACCTTGGTGGGGCTGGCATAAGGGTTCCTGTACCGGATGGATCACTTACCGATCTGACCTGTACCCTGAAAAAATGTACAAGTATTGATGAAATTAATACAGCTTTCAGAAAAGCTGCCGAAGGACGATTGAAAGGGATATTACAATATACAGAAGATCCCGTTGTTTCAGTTGATATTATCGGCAATACCCATTCTGCAATCTTCGATGCAGGACTGACAGCGGTCCTTGGGGATAAACATAAACTTATTAAAGTGGTTGCCTGGTACGACAACGAAATGGGTTATGCCCAGCGATTGGTTGAACTGATCGAAAAGTTTGTGTAGCTTATCGATAAAACCAAAGTTGAGGAATATAAAAGAGACCGGGAAAATAATCTTCTAATTTCAGGTTTGTATGATCAATTAATATGTTTGAATTTTATTGTTCATTATTGGTTAATTCATATACCCTGATAGAACCTTTAGTGAAAATTTCTTTTTTAAAATATTGGTTGATCGTTGAATCTTCCTCGTAATTTCTGCTGTCTGAATATAAATACCTGGCACCTTTGTTTATCATGTCACGGAGTTTTTCCCCGGTAAGATCATTATAATAGTTCCACCCCTTTTTGTGGATATAGTAGAAAAATATAAAATGAGATTCGTCATTACCTGCAATGCATAAAGCGGTATCAGGCACCAGTTTTCTGAGTTCTTCCTTATAAGTAATCAAATCCCTGTTTAAACCTGCTTTATCATGATCCCATCGGTGATTTATTCTAAGGTAACATGTCAGGGGAAGGATAATTAATGCTGCAAATGCGATATAAACTATGATCCGGTTTTTCTGGTTGATGAGGTGATAGGCACCGTAGGCAACGAGTATAAATAATACCGGTAAAAAAGGGAATAAATAATAATCATGGCTTTTACCGATCATATTCATCTCGAAAAGATAGTAGGCTGTTAGTGCCAGGCTCCAGGCCAGGAATATGGGAAAAGTTGGTTTCCGGTATCCTTTTCTTGTAAAGAAAAATACAAATCCGGCAAGAAAAAATAATAGGGATCCATAATTAAGCAATAACTCAGGAAGGTTAGAAATAAGGTTATGCTGTAGCAAATCAAGTAACTCTAATACTGATTGATTGTGTGATGTTATTCCAAGTAATATCCCTGGATATCCATGCCTCCATTCGGAAATAACTGCAAGGTACCATATGAATGGTGGTATGAGTGACAGTAACATAATGACCGTGAGAATCAGATCCTTTTTGGTAAACTTCTTCCTGATAATCTCAAATACGATGTAAATACCTGGAACAATATAATAAAAAACAAATGGCAGTTTAACAAGGGTGGCCACTGAAAGGAAAATCCCGGTAGGTATCAAATTACTGTTAGTTTTGTTCCTTATCCACTTAAAAAACCAGGCAATTCCCCATATAGCGCAGCATAGTGATAAATTATCGGGCAGGGGGCTAACGGTATAATAGTAAAAAGAGGGGGAAAAGTTGAATGCCCATGCTCCAAGTATTGCAATTACCCGATTGGAGAAAATGTTCCTTAGCATAAAATAGATACCAAATACTGAGAATATTCCAATAAGGAACGACAGAATTCTAGTTATGATAATGTCCTCTCCCAGGATTTTATGGAATCCTGCAAAGATCCATTGCATCAATGGGAATTCCATCCGGAATATTCCTTCACCATCACCACGGGCATCACGGCGGGGATTAAGGATGTTAAAGTCTTCTTCATAGAAACTAATAATGGTGGCCTGTGTTTGTGTTTGCCTCCATGCATGCATGCTGGTAAGATCCTTGTCGAATGCCCTTAAATGCATGATAAGGCTTATAACAGGTATCATTATCAGAATAATTATACTGACAGTTTTCCGATCAAGAACCTCTATAAGTTTAGGGCTCATAAATATGTTCTTATTGCTGATAATATTTTAACTCCAGTTGTTCCCCATCGAAAACAGCATAGGAAAAGTTTGTAACCCAGTCGCCCAGTATCACCAGTTTACAATCTTCTTTCAATTCATGGATTATCGGTATATGGCGATGACCGAATATAAAAAAATTGATATCAGGATGTTGCTCTGTCATTTTCAGTGAATACTGATAAAGCATTTCATCCTCCAAGGGGGTATTGTTTTCTTTTTTTCCTTCCTTGATGATATTGGCAATCCGGCTGCGTTTTGAGAAATATAAACCCATTCTTGCACCCAGATCGGGGTGAAGCCATCTGAAAAGCCACTGGTCTGGTTTAAACTCAAAAACCTTCTTTAAGAACTTATAGCCTAAATCACCCGGGCCCAGGCCATCGCCATGAGAGAGATAGAATTTCTTATTGTTGAAAATTTTGATTTCCGGATTTCTGTGTAAACGAATATTTAGTTCTTTGCTGAGGTAATCAAAGGCCCAAACATCATGATTGCCCCTGAAAAGATATACTGGAGTGCCGGAATCGGTTATCTCCGCCAGTTTGCCAAATAACCTGGCATAACCTTTTGGAATCACTGTTTTGTATTCAAACCAGAAATCAAACAAGTCCCCCATCAGATAAATTTCTGAAGCGTCTTTTCGAACCTCATCAAGCCATGCTACCAATTTTAATTCGCGCTTAAGACTGCTCTCGTAATCAGGGATTCCAAGATGAAAGTCGGAGGCAAAATAGATCTTCCCGATGAAATCTTTATTTTGAGTTTCTTCCAAGGTTTTGGTTCTTTTTGCAACTTTGCCCGGTATTGTGAAAGTAAGAGAACAAGTCTATTTTAAGTCCCTAATAAGGATCTCTTTCATACCATTGATATCTTCACCTCTGTATTGTATAATTCCTTCTTTGTCAATCAGAACATAATAAGGTAATACTTCAGGAATCCTGTAAAGATATAATACCGGCGATTGAATTCCTTCATTATCACAAACATTGATCCAGTTCAACTGGTCAGCATTAATGGCTTCTATCCACATTTCCTTATACATATCAATAGAGACAGCATATATTTCAAAACCTTTTCTCTTATAATCTGAATACAATACTTTCAATTCCTTATTGGCCTGCCTGGATTTCGCATCCCAGGCTCCCCAGATATATAATAAAACTTCTTTACCTTTAAAAGAGCTTAGCGTGACAGGAGTGCCTGTAGTATCATTAATGGTAACATCTGGCCCCGGTTTTCCAGGGAGAAGTTCTGCTAGTGATTTCTCTTCTTCAGCAATGATGTTTTCAAATTCAAGCATTCGCTTATGGTTCTCTTCTACATGAGCATTGCCAGGATAGGACTTCATTAATGCATGATCAACTTTTTTAAAATATTCATAGTCTTCTTTGATGTCGAGGATTTTGGTATTTCCGAATCCCTGGTACATAATCAGCAGGCTAGCCAGGTTCCCCGGATTCATATCTATGAAATTTTTTACAAATTGTTTTTGCTTAAGATGAATTTTGTCGAAGGTTTGGTTTAACTGCATCGCAATCTCGTTGATATTAGGATCGTTTTGTGATTGTTCGAAAATGGATCCCAGAGAGTCGATCACCTTCTCATTTTGTTTTGTAAAGTTCTCATAATTATTGAGTAACAAACATTCCTGTGAGCCGGTTACTGAATAGGAATCCATTATGGACTCAACATCACCTCTTATGTTGATTGTTTGTCCGGCATCAATTACAAGAGGAATTTCCCTTGGGCCTAAAAACAAAATGTACAATCCTGCCTCATCGGGAAATACTTCGATACTGAATTCCCCATTACTGCTTGTAACAGTTGAATCTACCACACTGAGATCCTCAACACCCAGTTCACTTAAATAAATTTTTTGCTCACCATAACCTGTGATTTCACCCTGCACTACACTACGGTTCTTTGAGTTGCCACCGCATGAAATAAAGATAATTGCAATTACAAAAACAAATAAAATTTTATAGGTTCTCATTTTCACTCCTGTTTAATTAATTTCTTGAATAACGATTATTACGGATGTTTCTTGCTTAATTTTAAATAATTAAGATTTGTAAAATTACACTTTCTAACCGTCAGAAATTCATAAAGAACAAAATATTCTCGATTTTTGGATTGGAATTATTTATAAATTTACATTCGTGAATAAATTTATAATGTCAATTCCGGTTTTATTAATGCTCATATTCCTGCTATCACAGGCTTCAGCACAGAAATTATTGCTGATAAGAAAAACAAATGAATACAAAAACTATAAATACTTTGAAAATGATTTGATCACTCTTAAACTCAAATCTGAAAAAAAGCGATCTACAGGATTTATAACTGATATGGCTGATTCTTCACTTATCCTGAATGGTGAAACCTTGATATCTTTTCATGATATTGAGGCAGTTTACCGGTCAAGAAGACTGGTCAGGTTTGCTGCAAATGGATTAAAGATTTTCGGAATTACATATTTTACCCTTACAGGCTTTAACAGGGCGTTAAACAAGCAGTATCCTGTTTATGATATAGGTACCCTGTTTATAAGTATAGGTACAACGGGGGGAGGATATTTATTGAACTTTTTGCTGGGTTCTAAAAAACTTAACCTGGAAAGAAACTGGGAGCTTAGTATTCTTGATTTTTCTGATTAAATGCTTATTTTCTGAAGCAGTTCAACAATCACCCGGGTCATTTTTGGTTCCACCATACTGGCAGCATCAATCACATCGTTATGTGAGATCTCGACGATCTTTCCCTGAACGCCCAGGTCGGTAATCACCGAAACCGCAAAACAATCCAGGTTCATATGCCTGGCAACGATTACCTCGGGAACAGTTGACATACCCACAGCATCGGCACCCATTGTGTGTATATAATTATATTCCGCTGGTGTTTCAAATGTTGGCCCGGTAACCCCGGCATAGATTCCCGTGTGATATCTGATTCCATGCTGTGCAGCAATTCGCGAGGCCTCATTAATAATCTTCCTGTTATAAGCTTCACTCATATCGGTAAACCTGGGGCCCAATACCTCATAATTCATACCAATAAGTGGATTAGGCATAAAATTAATATGGTCGTTGATAAACATAATATCACCAACTTCATACTCGGAATTAACCCCGCCACTGGCATTGGAAATTATCAATAATTTGATCCCGAGTTTTTTCATGATCCTTACAGGGAAAGTGACCTCTTCCATCGTATATCCTTCGTAAAAGTGAAACCTGCCCTGAAGGGCAATCACCTCCTTACCTCCAAGATATCCTGCATGTAACTTACCCTGGTGCCCTTTTACCGTGCTGACAGGAAAATGAGGAATTGAATCATAATCAATACTGTCTTCAATCTCGATTTCTCTGACCAATCCTCCAAGCCCGGTTCCAAGTATAATACCAATCTCAGGATTGATTTTTATCCTGTTGGTCAGATAGTGTATTGTTTCTTCTATTTTCTTCAACATATGCTAGTACCTGTTTGTCGAATGCAGCAGCATCTTCTTTATGAAATTTTGTTTTAATGGGGGTATAAAATATAGGATAGTCTTTCAAACTGTCTATCAGATCAGATTTTATCAGTCTCATGACGTCCTTTTCGGTTGTTAAGATCATCTTCTTTGCAGAAAATATTTCATTGTAAGTGTAAATAATTTTATCCAGGTCTTTTTTTGTATATCGATGATGATCAGGGAATTCCATAACAATCAATTCTGAGCAGTTCAATTTTAAATGCTCCTGCAGTGGATAAGGATTGGCTATTCCACAGAAAAGCAATATAGTATGACAATCTTTACAGTAATCCTGCTTTGTAATACCTGGGATCAGCACTGGTTTCTCGAATGAAATAAAGGAGAAATAAAGCTTTTGGTCAATGGTGGGTTTTAATATTGAGGTTAACCGGCGGCGGGTTAATGGAGATAGCACTGAGGGTGTTTTTGTTACGATGATAATATCTGCTCTCTTCGCTCCTTTTCGCCATTCTCTGAGATTCCCGGTAGGGAGTATGTAGTCGTTGATATATAGATTGTGAAAATCGGTAAGCAAAATAGATAATCCTGGTTTTACATACCGATGTTGGTACGCATCATCAAGGAGAATAATATCAAGTTCAGGATCACTATTACACAGTAATTTGATTCCCCTGGTCCTTTTTCCATCTACTGCTACAGTAATATCATTAAACTTTTCACTATACTGCAGGGGTTCATCCCCGATATCAAAATATGTAGAAGTTTTATCCGCTTTAACAAAACCTCTGGTTTTTCTTCTGTAACCACGGCTTAAAGTACTAACCTTGTAGTTATGAGTCTGTAACAGCCTTACAAGGTATTCTACCTGGGGGGTTTTACCTGAGCCTCCGGCTGATAAGTTTCCCACAGATATCACAGGTATCCTGAAGTGCTCGGATTTTAAAATGCTCCAGTCGAACATTTTATTTCTGAGCGACATAATTATACCATACAGGCAGGCGATGGGAAAGAGTAAAATCCTTACCAAGTTCACAGCTTAAAATTAAAAAGAAATTCTTAATAAGCAAGTTATTACTGAATAGTTTTTTTTTGACCCAAGATATTATGATAAATGAATGGTTTTAAAAATGTAAATTTGAAATAAAAAAAATGAAACTGAATAAACTTATTAGAGAATTGGAAGGAGTTGCTCCGCTTTACCTCCAGGAATCATATGATAATTCCGGGCTGCTTGTTGGAGATATCAATAGTGAAATTAACAGTGCATTGATAACGCTTGATATAACCGAAGCGATACTTGATGAAGCCATAGCCAATGGTTGTGAACTTATTATAGCACACCATCCAATAATCTTTAAAGGTTTTCATAGTATAACAGGTGAGAATTATAATGAGCGGGTAATTATAAATGCTATTAAAAATGATATCTCGATTTATACTATTCATACCAACCTTGATAACATTTCACAGGGTGTTAACTCAAAGATTTGTGAAATGCTCGGAGTCAGAAATCCTGCTATACTTAAACCAAAAGCCGGCTTACTGAGGAAACTTGTAGTTTTTTGCCCGTTAAATGAAGCAGAAAAGGTTCGTCAGGCTATATTTAATACCGGTGCCGGGTACATTGGAAATTACGATAGTTGTAGTTTTAACCTGGAAGGTTCAGGATCTTTCAGGGCAAATGAAAATGCAGATCCTTACGTTGGTGAGATCGGTAAATTACATTTTGAAAAGGAGGTAAGGATAGAATCTGTATATCCGGTTTATAAAGAAAAGGAGATCATCAGCAGTATGATAACAGCACATCCATATGAAGAAGTTGCTTATGACATATATCCAATATCCAACGAATTAAACATCGTAGGGGCAGGAATGATAGGGGAATTAGAGAATCCTGTATTGGATTCAGAATTTTTAGAATTTGTTAAAAAAACGATGAAAGCAGGATGTGTCAGGCATACCAGACTGTCGGGTAATGAACTACAGAGAGTTGCAGTTTGCGGAGGCTCAGGGAGTTTTCTCATTCAGGATGCAATCAGGGCAGGCGCTGATATTTTTATCACAGGAGATATTAAATATCATGATTTTTTCCTTCCCGAGGGTAAAACAATTTTGGCCGATATTGGTCATTATGAGAGTGAACAATTCACAAAAGAATTGATCTATTCTATTCTAAAGCAAAAATTTAGTAACTTTGCACTCCTTATTTCAGAAATAAATACAAACCCTGTTACATATTTATAAAATAGTACTGAATTATGGCAAAGGAAGAAAAAGCAAAAGCAAAAACCAGCAAGAAAAAGACCGTTAAAGAGGCTGAAACTACTGCCGAGGGTACTACCCCTGATATTACACAAGAATCGGGAGATGCTGATGTTAGCATTGAAAAGAAACTCATTGCACTTTATAGCGTGCAACAGATCGATTCACAGGTTGATAAAATACGCATCGTTAGGGGAGAACTTCCTTTAGAAGTTCAGGATCTGGAAGATGAAATTGCAGGCCTGGAAACCCGAATACAGAATTATCAGAATGAAACCGAGAACCTGAATAAAATGGTGAAGGATAAAGAGAACGCCATTAAAGAAAGCCAGACACTGATTAAACGGTATGAAGAGCAACAGATGAATGTAAGAAATAACAGGGAATATGATTCACTGAGCAAAGAGATTGAATTTCAAACCCTTGAGATACAGCTTTCAGAAAAGAGGATTAATGAATACAACGAAAAGCTTACAAGCCTTAAATCAGAAGTTGAGGTTGCGGAAGGAAATCTAACAGAAAGAAAAGGTGACCTTGACATTAAGAAAAACGAGTTAGAGGATATCGTTGCTGAAACAGAAAAAGAGGAAGATGACCTGATAAAGAAAAGTGAAGAAAACCAGGATTTCATAGAAGAAAGACTGCTTACCGCATATCAGAGGATCAGAAAGAATGCAAGGAACGGACTTGCTGTTGTTCAGATTGAAAGAGATGCCTGCGGGGGCTGTTTTAATAAAATTCCTCCTCAGCATCAACTCGATATACGTATGCATAAGAAAATTATCGTATGTGAATATTGTGGCCGGATTCTTGTCGATGACGCAATTGCAGCCGCTGTAAATAATTAAAAGAAATTATTTTGTCAAAATATAAAGAGGAGCTTTCACAAGTCTCCTCTTTTTTATTTATTTTCGGTACATTATCTATGGGATGCTGATGAGATATAAACTCTTAACCGGCTTGTTATTTTCCGTTATCTCAATAGCCACATTCTCGCAGTATAACTACAATAGTTATTGCAAGGATGCTTATAGCTTAATCCAAACACTGAAATTTGACAGCGCACGCTACTATCTTGCTCTTGAAAAATTAGAAAATCCTGGTAATTTGATTCCTGTATTTCTTGAGAATTATATTGATTTCCTGATCCTGACTATCGGGGAAAACAAAAAAGATTTCAGGAACCTGGAGGATAATAAAAATACCCGTCTTGATATTCTGGAAGATGGTAATGAAGATTCTCCTTATTACCTTTATTGCATGGCCAATGTAAACCTACAGTGGGCATTTGCAAGGATGAAATTTGAAGAGTATTTCACGGCTTTTTTTGAGATCAATAGGGCGTATAAACAGCTGGAAGAGAATAGCGAAAAGTTTCCCGGATTTATCCCCAATTATATTGGCCTGGGAGTATTACACGCCATTGTTGGTTCTGTACCTGATAACTACCGGTGGATAACAAATATACTTGGAATCCATGGATCTATTGATAATGGAATAGAGGGGATGTATATGGTTATCGATTCCATAACTGATGATGAGGAGTATCAGCATCTGTTATCTGAAACACTGTTTTACCTGAGCTTCATAGAATTGAACCTGAGCCCGGATAAAGTCAGGTCTCTGGAAATTAAGGAAATAATGGATGAAATAGAGATAGATAATCCCTTATTAACTTATGTTAAAGCAAACATCCTTTTGCGTAATGGTTATAATGATCAGGCCATCACTATTCTTGAACAAAGAAATTTAGAACAAGATCAGTACCCATTTCTTTATCTTGACTTTGTTCTGGGCCGGGCAAAACTAAATCGTCTTGATGCTGATGCCGATCAATATTTTGAGAAATACATTAAAGATTTTAATGGTATCAACTATAAAGCTTCTGCCTGTCAGAAACTTGCCTGGTTCCACCTTATCAAAGGTGATACATTGAATTATTATCAATATATTTCCCATGCGATGAATTATCCTGATGAACTTGTTGATGAAGATAAACAGGCCCGATATGAAGCAAAAACAGGAAGGATCCCCAATGTATATTTGCTTAAAGCCCGTTTATTATTTGATGGGGGATATTATGAAGATGCGGTGTCATTTCTTCTTCAGCATACCGGAGAAATTGGCATGCGTGATTTAACCGATAGTGTTGAATATTATTACCGGTTGGGACGTGCCTATGATGAAATAGAAATGCATGATGAGGCACTGGAGTATTATAACATCAGTATAACAAAGGGTAAGGATCTGGATGCCTATTATGCAGGAAATGCTGCTTTGATGTCAGGGAAAATATATGAACAGGAAGGTAATCTTTCAAACGCAGGGCATTATTATGAATTATGCCTTGACCTTGATTTCAAGGAATATGAAAGAAGTATAAAATTTAAAGCAAAGGGTGGATTAAATAGAATAAGACAATAGAGGTTGTTTTTAATTCAAATGACCAAAACTCTTAACTTCCAAACTCCATGGCGGTTGTTTGAGATTTTGGTCATTTGACTTTTGAAACTTATTTGATATTTGAGATTTGTTCTTTGGTGTTTTATTTTTTACTTTTCCAACTTTGAGAACATACCTAATTAAATCTGAATCCCAAAGTCATTACAAAGTTCTGATTTGTTGTTTCGGTATTAGTAGGATCAGCCTTAATATCATCATAAGCATACAGGTAGTAATCTTCTTTTGAATCGCGGTAAGTCCATGCAAAATCAGCAAAGAAATATTTTGCACGGTATCCTATGCCTGCCGAGTAATAGTTTCTCTTACCATCATTAATATTATCTTTAAATGGACTTGCATAGAATGCGAAACCTCCTCTGAAGCTGAAGTTCATGAATCTCCATTCGGTACCCACCCTGAAATTATGTGTGGATGTATATTTCGCGTTAATGCTTTGGTTTTCATCAAGGAAGCTATAATCTGTTGCAGTGAGTTTTGCTGTGGAATAATCGATAAACTCATAATCACCACTGATAAGGCCGTAAGGCCCTATAACGAATGCAAGGCTTCCCATAGCCTTCAGGGGTGTGCGAATACTATAATTATAATTTCCCAATGGTGTATCTTCAGCATAGCTGAAGTTCCCCTGTGAGTCGGGTGTGTCGAAACGGGTGTAAAAAGTACCCCACCATTCATCAGCCAGATTGGTGTACCAGGTTGGGGAATGAAAAGCCCCTCCTATTCTTACCCATTTTACCGGGCGGAAAATCATACCAATTTTGATATTAACACCAGTTCCTCTTGTCTGGAGACTTTCGTCATATTGAAATTCCCTGAATTCTGTAGGATTAATATCTTCCTGAAGCTTTGTTTCGGTATAATATGATTTCATATTATAGCGGATAAAGGGGAATCCCAGCGATGCTCCTATATAAAACTGATCGAGATAGTTGGCACCAAAGGACAACACGATTTCATTAATTGAACCTCTCGATTCAATAATTTTGGATTGATTGACCGGGCCTGCCGGGGCCGAGCTGGTATAATTATAACCGTTATCCAGTGTATCAATCAGGTATGTCCACCATGCGGGGCTGATGTCGAAGGCATAATCACCGTAGTAGTCGTCTTCAATTTCAGTATAATAAATGCCATCAGCAAGCCGGGCATATATATCAGCCATGGAATTCTGGCTGTTAACCCCTTCAATGATCTGATAGTTGTTAAAATCATTCAGTCTGTTCAATCCAAAGCTGAAATTAATATACTTCCACCCGCTATTGCTTTTGCTTTTAGGAACCGGTTGTGCGACGGTTACACCTATACTGCTCAGAAAAAACCGCTCTCTTGAATCGTCACTGGCGGTGCCGTTGTATATCGAATTTATTTTAGTTGAACCAATGGTTGGTGTTATTGAGAATGCAGAGCCTGAGTATAAGCCGATTCCTGCCGGGTTATAACTATTGGCTGAAAAGTCGGCACCTAAAGCCCCGAAAGCGCCACCCATACTCATGCTTCGTGCTGTTCCGTAAATATTGGTTAATGAATATCTAAGAGCATCAACCTCGTTCTGGGCATTTGTTAATGAGGCAAATAATCCCACTGAAATAATAATTCCTATTATTCTCTTCATGATAAATGAATTAATAATTAAACTTAACTTTTATCTTCTTCCTCCTCTGCTGCTGCTAGAACGGCTACTTGATGACCTGCTTCCGCTGCTGGAGCTACTCGACGACCTGGAAGGTGACGAGTAACTCTTGCTGCTACTGGATCTTGAAGGAGAGGAATAGCTTTTGCTACTGCTCGACCTTGAAGGTGAAGAATAACTCTTGTTGCTGCTCGACCTTGAAGGGGATGAATAACTTTTGGTATTACTCGACCTCGAAGGTGAACGATAAGTTTTCGTATTTGTACGCTGAGGTTGTGTAACAGTCTTTTTCGGAGTAGAAGAAGAACTTCGTGTAGGACTGTTATTATACCTCTGAGTGCTTTTTGTTGACCTTGGTACAGTATATTCCTGACTCGACCGTGCCTGCTTTGATTCAGGGGTTACATAGGTCTTTGGCTTGTCATATTTCCTGGAGCTCGGAGTCTGTTGTTTGGGTTTGTTGTATTGATAACTATCCTTTGATGTGCTCCTTGTTTTTGACTGTTCATTACGTTGTACTGTCTTCGGGCTGCTTTGTGACCTGGTGTATGTATTGGTTTCCCTGGCAGGCTTGTCAATCTTCTGCGTACTTCTTGTATCAGCAGTTCTTTTTGATACATCCTTACTGGTTCTGGCAGGAGTAACTGACTTTCCTGATGTAGATACTTTTTGTGCCGGACCCACTTCTTTCATGCCCCGGCTGGAAGCTATTGCCGATTCATACTTTTCTCCAAAACTCCTCTGGTCCCTGCTGTTTGATACATAACCATTGCTGGCACCTGTACGGGAACCCCTGTGACCATAATAATAAGAGTTACGGTCGTAGCTGTTATAATAAGGTGTTGGATAGTATCCTGAATAATAACCATCCCAGTAGCCATTCCAGTATCCGTTCCAGTAGCTGTTATAGCCATAGTAATAAGGGTAGCCATAATAAGAATATCTCCAGCCCCAAGCCCAATATGGACGTCCCCATCCATAAGAATAATACCAGGATGGATACCACCAGTTATAACCCAGGTAAATGCTGGTTCCGTAGTAATATGGATCATAACCATAGTAATAAAGATCAGTATAATAAGGATCATAATAACCTAATCCATAACATGGATTGTGAAACCTTTTGATCCTGGCTGTATATGAATAATCATAATAATCTTCTTCTTCATACTCATCATAATAGTAACTATCAGTTTCATAAGTAGTACCATCCTCTGTAGTAAATTCCTGAGTTTCCCCATCAGATACATACTCATAGTCATACTCATAAGTTTCTGAGGTAGTTACAGGATCAGACACATAGGTTTCCTGAGTGGTTGCCTGATCATCATTGCTTTTCTTTTTCTCTACTTCAGCAGTGTAATACACATCATCATAAGGTGCTGATGCATTGTATGAAGTGTTACAAGCTGTAAGAAAGAACAAGGTTGCGATTAGTACTGTCATTAAAGTTTTCATTTCTGTTACCTCCTTATCTGTATATTAAACAATAAATATAATTCCTTTTATTAATTTTGCGCCTAATTCTACAAATAAAATGCAAATACTATACCAAAAATAGATATGGCCAAAGATTTTACGACAAGAGAAGAAAATTATTCGCAATGGTACAACGACTTGGTTGTGAAAGCTGACTTAGCTGAGAACTCAGCGGTAAGAGGTTGTATGGTTATCAAACCCTATGGCTTTGGAATATGGGAAAAAATGCAGGCTGCCTTGGATAAGATGTTTAAGGATACCGGGCATGTGAATGCCTATTTCCCACTTTTTATTCCAAAATCATTTTTCAGTAAAGAAGCTTCGCATGTTGAGGGTTTTGCCAAAGAATGTGCCGTGGTTACCCATTACCGGTTAAAGAATTCACCTGATGGAAAGGGTGTTGTTGTTGATAATGATGCTAAACTGGAAGAAGAATTAATTATTCGGCCAACTTCAGAAACGATTATCTGGGATACGTATAAAAACTGGATTCAATCCTATCGGGATCTTCCACTCCTGATAAACCAATGGGCGAATGTAGTCCGCTGGGAGATGAGGACAAGATTATTCCTGCGCACTGCAGAATTTCTATGGCAGGAAGGACACACTGCACATGCAACAGAAAATGAAGCAATAGAAGAGACTTTTAAGATTCTTGATGTTTATGCCGATTTTGCTGAAAAATGGATGGCCCTGCCGGTTTTAAAAGGGGTTAAATCACCCAATGAACGGTTTGCAGGTGCTGTTGAAACCTATTGTATCGAAGCACTGATGCAGGATGGTAAAGCCCTGCAATGTGGAACGTCTCATTTTCTTGGCCAGAATTTTGCAAAGGCTTTCGATGTTAAATATGTGAACAAAGAAAATAAACTTGAATATGTCTGGGCAACATCATGGGGTGTTAGTACCCGTTTGATGGGTGCACTCATCATGGCACACTCCGATGATCATGGACTTGTTCTTCCCCCTAAACTTGCACCCACACAGGTGGTCATTGTACCCATCTATAAAAAGGAAGAACAGCTTAATATGATCCGTGAGAAAGTTGAACCAATTAAAAAGGCCCTGGAAGAGAAAAATATCAGCGTAAAATTTGATGACAGGGATACCCATAAACCAGGATGGAAATTTTCTGAATACGAATTTAAGGGTGTTCCGGTCAGACTCGCCATCGGCCCTCGTGATCTTGAAAACAATACCATTGAAGTTGCCCGTAGGGATACACTGGAGAAAGAAATCCTGAATGTTACCGATATTGATAATAAGATCGCAAATCTGCTGGATCAGATACAGAATAACCTTTATCAGAAAGCACTTGCCTTCAGGGAAGATAATACCTTCAGGGTAGATAACTGGGATGACTTCAAAAAACAGATTGAAAAGGGTGGCTTTGTTCTTGCACACTGGGATGGTACTGCCGAAACAGAAGAAAAAATAAAAGATGAAACCAAGGCCACTATCAGAACTATTCCTCTGGATGGTAAAACGGAAGAGGGGAAATGTATTTGTACAGGCAAGCCATCAAAGAAAAGAGTGGTATTTGCTAAAGCATATTAATTTCAATTCAGAATAATTTGTCAATACGGAGGAAATTATCCCAGTATAACCCTTTATTCATTTCCGACCAGTGGATCCTTCCTGTCCTGTACTGATAAGTCTGGATCTGGCATATGATAATCAGAAGAAATAATAACGCGATGAGTATCTTTCTCAATCCACGGTTTTTCAAATCCCGGAGGAGTATTCCTAATAATATACCAAACAATGGATAATATTCGATGTAAACCCGGGATGAGAAACTACCACCGTAATACCACATATGCCATGATGATAATATCCAGGTTACCAGGATAAAAAAGCCTGCCCAGGTTATAAATTGATAGAGCCCTGTTTTAAAAAGTTTATATGATCCAAAAAATAATATCAGGAATAAGACCGGGGTATAAATAAAAAGGCCTTTTCTGTAACTGAAAAGGATATCCCAGAAATGTGGCTGTAAGAAATTGAAACCCTCTTCTTTATAGGAATATATCAGAAAATCTCCGGCTTGTAACTTATATATTAAAGCTTGAATACTAATTATCATCATGAATAACACAATTGACAGGGTGAGATAAGCCGGCCTTTTGATTATTTGTATCAGCCCCTTTTTCAGATCGAACATTGTTCTGGCAATAAAAGGCAGGATGCCTATAATTATAATATTAACGGGCCTGATCAGTATGATCAATCCAAGAATGGCAAAGCCGGATACCCAGTAACCTGGTTTCAGGGTAATAAAATATCGCTTTAATAATACTAAAAAAAGGCTAATGCAAAACAGAGAATAGATATGTGACATTCCAGGCTCGGAGACAGTATAATGGAACACATTGGTGCCAAAAACAAGTACCAGCAAAATGATTGAAATATTTACCTCTGAAGCCTGGTATAATCTAAGAAGTTTCCTGATAATTATCATGCTGCCAAGAAGATACATTATTGTTGAAAGCTGTATCAATACCTGGTATAAACCACCATAACCTGCTGCAATTGGATCATCTGGTTTAGTCAGTAAATACCCGGCTCCAAAAAATGGCAATTGCATCAATGCTGTACCTGCATAGAATTTATTTATATTCAGGTCGCCATGTTTTTCACGGTAGTCAAATTTTAGATTATCAGGAAATTGCGGATTTGATATCAGGGTATCAAGGAAATTAAAATTAATATCCCCATAAATAAAAACTGCGGGTAAATAAGCATAATAGCCACATGCATCAGATTTTAAGATACCTTTCGGATGATGATTTCCCCAATTGTAGTTTGATGATACCCAGATAAGTATTATCCCGGTTAAAAGAATGGTATAGAATGATAGGGGTATGCTTTTAAGTGCTTTCATGCATCTAATCCATTTTAATAAGTTTGCCACTACCCTTGATTACTGAATTAACAATTGAAGGATTGCCATAGTAATAAATATTACCAAGGTATTCAATGGTAGCTCCGAGTTCATAAACCGCCCTGACATAACAATCGTTGGTACCCCTGTTATTGATGAATACATGATGTGATTCCAGTCCTTCACAAAAAAATGGTCCGTAATCGGCAGCATAAATGAAAGTTACACTCGAATTTCCGTTGCAGGTTATATCACATGTGCCTTCATGCAGATTAAGATAAGTTGTGCCAGAGTTGATCATTAAATTAACAGATCCTGCCCCTTTCCTGATATCTAATTTCAGGGAGTCGCTGATAATTGTGTTTGTAACTGTGATATTACCGGAACCAAAGTATTCAATTTGTAAAAGATTTGTAACGTTTACATAAACATTTACCAGGGTTGAAAAACTTCTTACCCAGTTACAAGAGTTGTTGTTTCTAATAAATAAACTATCTCCATTCAGTTCGGTATCAATCTTGTCCAGCAAGTTCTCACCAGCCTCCACAAGAATTTGCGGATTCTGGTCCTGGGTCAGGATGAGGTTGACATTATTCTCCAGGCGAATAAAACGAACAGATACAGACTCACGATCTTCGAAAATTACCTGGCCTGTGCTTTTAAAACAATCGGTTGGATCGGTTTTTTTACATGCCAGAAATCCTGACAGAAGTGTACACCCTAATAATATGTTAATAAAAGCTCTCATTAATAATAAATAATATTAAACCTGTAACCCAGGCCATAGTTAATATAATCTGCCCTTCCTCCATTGGCTTTCAGGGTTACATGTGCAAATAGTTTTTTTGTAATATGATATTTAACTCCGACTTTCTCATAAAGATTACCTTCTGTTTTTTGCTTACCGCCAAAATTAAATCCCAGGTTCAGCAACAGGGAAACCCTTGATAGTATAAGTTCATAAGCAAAATGGAATCCCGGCCTGGCAATTTGAATTTTTGATATTTCGTCTTCTTCATCTTCATTGTTTTTATTGAATGTAAAATAATCGGTGCCATCATAAGAATATTCAAATCCGACACCAATCTTACTTTTATAACTTACCTGTTTATAAATATTGGCTGTTAATGAATAGGCATAGAATGTGAGTCCGTACTCATGCTTCATGTTTTTAATACCGAAACCAAGGCTTATATTCAGATCAATAAATTTTTTACCATCAAACTCAAATGGATAGAGCTCAGGTAGCAGTTTTTTCCTGAGATATTTGTTCTCCTTACTTAGCCTGAAGGCAAGACCTGCATTTACCGAAGGAATGTTAATACCGTAGTTTGGTGTTTTGGTGGATCCGTTCGAAAAATGAACGAATCCTATTCCACCTGAAAAAATAAACCGTCTGCCTATCTTCTGACTATATTCAAGCATGAAGTTAGCTGCGGCATTAATATGAGATCCTATGGCAATATTCTTATAATTTTCGATACGGTCGAAAGGCTTCTCAATATATCCAAGCCCGAAACCTACCCGGAAGGTGAATGAACTTGAAAGTGTTTTTATTAACGGAAAATTAATAAAAGGGTAAACTGCCAGGGCTGAACCGAAATACTCTGAATTCCCCAGATTAGAATACCACATTGATATACCAATAATTGGATAGTTATACATGTATTCCCATCTTGTCCATCCGAATGTGGCTTTGGAAATGGATATCTCATAGGCCATAAAATGAGCATTAAACAATTGCATTTCAATGTGATGTGGGATCAGGAATCCATAATGGAATTTGTTTTCAAGGATAAGATTTGATGAATGAAGCTTTTGCCCAGATTGGGCAGTTACATTACAAAACAATAATGTAACAAATAAAAGAATTAATACTATTTTTGCATCAACACGGGTCTGCACACTGATTCGTTTTTGCTTGATAAATTCAAAATTATAAAATAAGCCTCATTCGGAGGATAATATTTGAGATTATAACCCATTAGTTATTTACAAGGTTTTATTTAAATTTACTACTTCTGCTGTAAATAAATGAAAAAGACGATTATTTCCATAATAATTATTATTGCTGGGTTCAATGCTTCAGGTGCAGCAAATTATGTCGGGAATTACAGCCCACGGAAAGCACTAACCATGAGTGAAGCTTACCAAAAACCTGAAGTTTTATTAGAACAGGAAAATTTGCTTCAGCAGGAGAAGATACAATTTCAATATAACCTGATCATTGCCATCGTGCTGTTCTCAGTTCTTGCAATTATCACCATTTTTCTTCTGTTCCGGATCTATCTCCTGAAGAAAAAATCGAATATTAAACTCCTGAATAAAAATGATGAGCTAATACGCAATACCAGGCTTCTGGAGGATACACTGAACAAACTGAAACAAAGCCAGCAGAAACAAACAACAATAATTTCAGCCATTCCTGATATGTATTTTTTATTTGATGAGGAATACAGCTTAATCGACAGTAACCTTAAAACATCTGAAAAGTTATTTGTCCTTCAGGAAGAACCCATGAATAAGTCGGTTACTGAAATATTTCCGAAAGAACTGGCCGATCTGGCATATGAAAGTATTAATAAGGCAAAGGTAACAGGTGAACTTCAGGTTTTCAGGTATAAAATAAAGAAGGATAATAAATGGCTTGAACTTGAAGGACGAATAGCCCCTACGGAATCCGGGCTATTTTTGATGATAGCACGTGATTTTACTGATCAATCAAAAATTATAAGTGATCTTAAAATTGCCAGGGAAGAGGCTGAAAAGGCAACTGATATGAAATCGATGTTTCTTGCCAGTTTAAGTCATGAAATCAGAACACCTTTGAGTAGCATAATTGGGATTACAGGTGTTCTGGAAGAAACAGAGCTGTCAGAAGAACAAAGAGAATACCTTAATGTAATTATCATATCAGGAAATAACCTGCTAAGCCTGATAAACAATATCCTTGACTTCACAAAAATTGAAACAGGACAGCTACAAATCGAAAAACATCCATTTAACCTGAGAATGGCACTTGAGGAGGCTACAACATTATTAAAGGTTAAAGCGGCTGATACAAATAATCACTTAATAACCCTTGTTGACCCTGATGTGCCAGATGTTTTAACCGGTGACGTTGTAAGGTTGAAACAGATATTGATAAACCTGATAAACAATGCGTTGAAATTTACCAAGAATGGGAGTGTTACAATTAAAATACAGTTGTTTGATGAGGTTGAAGATAAACTCAGGTTAAAATTCAATGTGATTGATACCGGAATTGGGGTTGCTGTTGAACAACGTGATAAACTATTTCAGGCTTTTTCCCAGGCTGATCCGAGTATTGCAAGAAAGTATGGTGGTACTGGACTTGGGCTCGCAATATGTAAACTGTTTGCCACCATGATGGGGGGGGAGATTGGCGTGCAGAGTGAGAAAGATAAAGGGTCGAATTTCTGGTTTACCATTGTATTTAATAAAGCAACTGAAGATAAAAAAGAATGGGAAGAATTATTGCCTCCTCTCACTGACAAAAAGCCCGAAGAACCTGTTGACAGGATGAATATCCTTCTTGTTGAGGATAACCTGCTTAACCAGAAATTTGCTATAGCAATTCTCAAAAAATATAAACATCATATTGATATTGCCGATAACGGACAGATCGGTGTTGAATTGTTCGCTAAAAATAAGTACGATGTTATCCTGATGGATATACAAATGCCCGTTATGGATGGAATTGAGGCCACAAAGAATATCCGTAAACTTGAGAAGGAAAATGATCTCGGACATATACGTATTGTTGCGGTAACTGCTTATGCTATGGAGGGTGATGAAGAGAGATTCTATAGAGCGGGAATTGATGCCTACCTCAGAAAACCATACAGAGCCCAGCAACTTGTCGACATCCTTGAAGGTTAATGTATTTTTTCTATCCAGATGATCAACAGATCAAGGCCCCCCATACAAAAAGGGTTAAGACAAAATAAGTACATTTGTGATCTTATGAGATGCTATCAATAAATGATAATATGAAGGATAAAAAGGAAGCAACCGATACCTTTGGGGAACTGCTGGGGATCATGGATGTGTTGAGGGCAAATTGCCCATGGGATAAGAAACAGACTTATGATAGTTTAAGGCATTTAACCATCGAAGAAACTTATGAACTTTCTGACTCGATAATTGATAAAGATACCCAGGGGCTGAAGAACGAACTTGGTGATTTGATGCTTCATCTTGTTTTCTATGCAAAAATTGCATCTGAAAACGGCGATTTTACGATAACCGATGTGTTGAAGGCAATCAATAAAAAATTAATTTTCCGGCATCCGCACATCTATGGTGATGTTAAGGTATCAGGAGCTGATGAAGTAAAAAATAATTGGGAAAGGATCAAACTGAAGGAAGGGAACCGGTCCGTTCTTGGTGGTGTGCCAGTTTCATTACCACCGCTTGTAAAGGCATACAGAATACAGGAAAAGGCTAAAGGAGTGGGATTCGACTGGGAAAAACCTGAACAGGTCTGGGAGAAAGTTCAGGAAGAAATGAATGAATTAAAAAGCGAAGTTGAAACATCCGGGGATAAAGACAGGATGGAAAATGAACTTGGAGACCTGCTATTTGCCCTGGTGAATTATGCCAGGTTCATTGATGTTAATCCGGAAGATGCACTTGAACGTACCAATAAAAAGTTTATATTCAGGTTTCAGCATCTGGAAGAACAGGCAAAGAAAGAAGGACGGTCTTTGCATGAAATGAGTCTTGCTGAAATGGATAAATATTGGGAAGAGGCGAAGAGGGAAGAAGGGAAGTGATTGTAGACTTTCGATTTGGCGATTGTCAATGTTAGAATTAAATCGCCAAATCGAAAACCAACAATCGACAATTAATTGACTACATAATGATAGTAATCTTGTGAAATATCTTGTCCCATTATTAATTCTGTTAGTTATTATCATTCGCCCGGAGAGCCTTCACGGACAGAATGATAGTGTGCCATACCAGATTAATCCTGTCAGACTAAATGGTCAATATGTCAAATCATATTTTACCGAATCATGGGATATCATTAAATCACCTGTTTACTGGAATGGAAAGCAATGGCTGACAGCTGGTTTGCTAACGGGTAGTTGTGTCCTGGTTGGTTTTTTTGATGAAGGGATCCTTCAGTTTTTTCAGGATGTCAGAAGTCCTTTTACCGATAACCTTTCAAAATATTTTCTGGATCCTTATGGTAAGGGGTTAATTATCTTACCGTTGCTGGGAGGAACCTATATCTATGGCCTGGCAAGAAAAAACAGGAAGGCTGAAGCTATTGCTTTAAACGGAGTAAAAACTTTTATCATCAGTGGATTGTTCAGTCAGGTAATCAAACATATAACACACAGGCATCGGCCTTACCAGGATATTCCCCCTGATCCGCATGCCTGGGGGGGACCAATTACCGACATAAAATATACTGCATTTCCATCAGGGCACACCATGACTGCTTTTGCTATGGCAGCTTTCTTTTCATCAACTTTCAGGGAGAAGATCTGGGTTGGAATAACCGCATATAGTCTGGCTGCTTTAACCGGCCTTGCAAGGATAAATGATAATAAACACTGGGCTACCGATGTACTGGTAGGTGCTATCCTGGGGCATTTTATCGGCAGGCTCGTCTGGAAAAACTCGGTTACTCCTTCAGGACTCGATATACAACCTGTTTACTCGAGCCAGTTTAAGGGTTTGCAGCTGGTGTGGAGCATCGGGGAGTGAAAGGCAAAAGAATAAAGGCAAAAGTTAAAGCGCGCAAAAAATTTAACCGCTAAGCCCGCAAAAATATCCTCATTCGTCCAATCACTTTTGCCTTTGTCCTTTTGCCTTTGCCCTTTTGCCTTTGCCTTTGCCTTTATTTCTTGTGCTTGCTCAGGTATTCAGCAACACCATCTGCATTGGCTTTCATTCCTTCATCTCCAACGTGCCAGTCGGCCGGGCAAACTTCACCGTTTTCTTCGAAGAACTGCAGTGCATCAACCATCCTGAGCGTTTCTTCAACGCTTCTTCCAAGTGGCATATCATTAACGACCTGGTGTCGGACATTGCCCTGCTTGTCAATAAGGAACAAACCACGGTATGACATGGGATCACCATCAAATTCCATTTCACCTTCTTCATTATAATCATATTCCCCTGCAAGAACATCATAATTTTCTGATATGGTTTTCGATGAGTCTGCTACGATGGGAAAGTTTACACCCTGAATTCCACCTTTTTCAAGTGGGGTCTGTAACCAGGCCCAGTGTGAAAACTTTGAATCAACTGAACATCCTACAACCACAGTATCTCTCTTATCAAATTCTGCCAGTTTGTGTTGAAAGGCCAGCAATTCTGTCGGGCAAACAAACGTAAAGTCTGCCGGATAGAAAAAGAATACTACATATTTCTTACCGATGTATTGTTCTAATGAGAATTTTTCAAGGAATTCCCCGCCGTTAACTACGGCGTCAGCTTCAAATAAAGGAGCTTTTTTACCTACTAATACTGCCATGATTTATTATTTTAATTGTTTATGGTTTGATCTTGCAAAGATACAAAAGTTATCTTATTTAGAAGGAGTTTAAATTAATTTATTGGTTGAATGTTGAGAGTTGAGAGTTGAATTGTTGAATTGTTGAATTGTTGAATTGTTGTAAAGTAAGTTCATAAAGGTAATTGCAAAAGGATTACCTATGAATGTAATTTCATAATACAATGATTATAATACAGGGCGCCCCATAGGAGTGCGCTGTTAGTAGGAAGATTGCGATTAATACAAGCCCTAAAGCCCCATAGTGGTGGCCTGTATTTTAGAACAACCATCGTTGAGGTTAACAAAAATGATTTTTACCCTCTTTGTACCAACTACAGTGAATGGGACATTGACGAAAACCGCTGGTTCATTAATGGATTCAAACCAGTTGCTGTTGTATTGACACCAAAGCAGGATTTGAAGACCTGGTAAAATATTACAGATGAATTTTGTAAATTCGCAATTATATTGTTATCAATAATCCCGGAATGAAAAGAGGTAGTCAATTTTCAGCAGATATTTTCAAACCTGTAAAGTTGAATATAATCCTTGCCGTTTGTATGCTTATGTTTACCGGATATTCCTGTAAAAAAGCAGATAATTGTATTGAATATCACCTGGGCCCTGTTATCAAGGTTGAAGGACCGCAAGAAGGTGTAACCAATCAAAAAATTACGTTGAAGGTTTATTTTACCTGCTTTAATGGTTGCGGACTGTTTGATTATATTGATGAAGATATATCCGGCAAAACCTATACAATACAGGTCAATGCCATTTATGATGGTTGTTTGTGTGCCGATATTTTTCCTACACTTAGTTTTGATTATACCTTTAAGACTAATGAAATAGGGACTTACACGTTTAATTTTGCCCAGGGTAATGATGCCTACCTTACACATACCATAGAGATAGGATTCGAGCTATAGCTTTAAATATTAATAAATTAAATGCTATTATAGTCTGTTGGTGATATCTTTTGAAAGTGTAAATCCCAAATTGTGTCCGGTCATTTTTTCAATTTGTGTGTTTTCAAAATTTTTATAATCATACCTTCCTTTATTACTTGACCATGTAATACCGTCTTTTATTCCAATGGAAAATTCTTGTGAATACTGAATCGATGACAAGCCAAGAAATAGTATTGTCGTACATATAACTTTTATCATAACCTACATATTAGTATTTGGACTTTATTTGGATTTTGGGATTTGATGTTTGGTATTTTATCAACTTTGTTACTCAATCCCGTAACTACACTACTCCTTTGGCACCATAGCTTCCACTGTAAACTCTTCATCCGATAATCCCTGATCAAAAACAATATCAGATAATAAAATCTTTGTTGAGTGTTGTTTTTTCAGGTTGGTCATTATCACCTCTTCTGCGTTCCAGTACTGCCCTATTTTCTGATACTTATAAACAGCCTCCTTGAATTTTCTCCCTTTCTTATCAAAATACTCCATAAGAATGGGATAGTAATTTGTTTTATCAAGGTTCACAATGATCTTTGAGTAATCTGATTTTTCCGAAACAGGGATCAACTCAAGTACATATTCTTTATCATCGGAAGAAAGAAGTTCTGGTTCGTACCTGTTTGTATAGGGCTCATTGGCCATGTCTTCATAAGAAAAATCCGTTCCGGTAAAGGCCTGGCTTTTGGCAAGTAATGATATTTTTTTTGGTTTTCCAAATGCAGGCATATACATCCACATGATACCATCGGGAAGTGACAGTGTTGCAATTCCTGCCTGTGATTCGGGTTTTGTATAGCGAAACAGTTTTTTATCGGATCCTTTCTGCATCATTATCGCTTCCCGTACTTTTTCCTTACCCGACTTGTCGGTTAATATGATGGTTATTGTTCCCTGTTTATCTTTTGGTGAGAAAATAATGTTATCCATATTCTGCAGCAATGTGCTGGCATCCTGTGCAAAGATCCCTGCAATCCCTACCTGGAGTAGAATAGCCGCATTTAATAATATTATTTTAAGAAAATTCATTTTGTACGTGCAATTATATTTTTATTTTTTTCTGATCTTCCCTGTAGTGTGTAAGAATTAGTATCACAGGCAATAATGTTAAAGCACCCATACTTGAACCGATCATACTAAAAGCGATCAATAATCCAAAAAGTTGTAGTGGGACCATTTGTGAAAAAACCAGTACCAGAAAACCTGCTGATACTGAAACCACATTGATCACAATTGCTTTACCACTGATCAGTATGGTTTCTTCCAATGCCATTCGTGTATTCATTGATTTTTTCACGCACCGATTGAAGTGTGTAATAATATGTATGGAATAGTCAATACCCAGTCCAAGGGCGATACTGGCAACCAGAACGGTTGCCACATTAAGGGGTATTCCTGTTATACCCATAAAACCGAAAAGAACAATAATAGCAGCAATAATGGGTATGGTCGCATAAACCCCGGTTAAGAAGGAACGTAAAATAAGCCCAACGATAATGATCACAAAAACAATGGCAATCGACAGGCTCCCCACCTGGCTTTTGAGCAGGCTGTCGCCCATTGTAACTTCTACAAATGGCATTCCGGTGATCCTTATTTTACAATCTTCAGAGGCGTTTTCACCGATGAATTCGTTCATATCCTTAATGAAATCCTTCTTGTCCTGGTTTTCAATAGAGATAAATTTTGACATAATGATACCCTGATCAAGGTCTTCACTAACGAATCTTTGCATGGTTTCATTACCGTCGAGTAAAAACCATAGCTGTTCGATTTTATCTCTCCGGTCAGGAATATCCCGCTCATCACCAAGCGCTGCATTTAATTCAATAATCAGGTCGGCTACCGATTGGGTTGTAAGAATATCCGGGCTTTTTCTCATATATTCCGCGGTATTTTTCATGGTTTTCAGTACCTCCGGACTTTGCATATCACCATCGAAAAGTACAAAAATGGGTTTCGATCCACCAAACTTTCTGACCATGATATCCTCAGCTATTCTTGTTGGATTGTCTTTCTTAAAATATTCCTGTATATCAACACTTCTGTTTATAAGGAATATTGCAGCAATACTTAAACCAATAAGTACTCCCCAGATAGTCAGGATATATTTAGGATGTCTGAATAGTAAGTTTTTAAGTGGTTCAAGAAAATGAATCTGGATATGTGATTTTCTGG
>CAYXUU010000038.1:0-52761 GCA_964468645.1 uncultured Bacteroidales bacterium | reverse complement strand
AAATAGTTATTTTATTCTGTGTAGCCGGGGAACCGGCAGATGGACTTTTGCCTTTTTGTTTTTGCCTTTTTACTTCTACCCCCGAAACGTTCATACTTCGCTATCGGGATTGGTTCGACTTAAATATTTTCATACGCTTCCTTTGTCAGCCTGTAAAATATTAGTCTCATTATCTTTTGTCTTTTGCCTTTTGCCGTGTAGAGCTCAGGTCATCAACATTCCCGGCGATTTGAGCTTAATACAGGAGGGCATCAATGCAGCAAGTGATGGAGATACTGTCCTGGTGGCTGAGGGAACCTACTATGAAAACATCAACTTCAGGGGAAAAGCAATAACTGTTGCAAGCCATTTTATCATGGATGGTAACGCAAGTCATATCACAAACACAATTATTGATGGCAGCCATTATTTAAATCCTGACAGCACTTCGGTTGTTACTTTCGGGTCGGGTGAAGACACAACATCAGTTATTACCGGATTCACCATACAAGGTGGGCAGGGTACATATAATTCAAAATGGAGTGCAATACTGGGAGGTGGAATTTATTTGTGGGATGCAGGAGCGAGAATCAGTAATAATATTATTCAGTACAATCATTTGAAATATCCAAATATACAATGTGGTGGCGGTGGAATAGGTTCTATTGTAAGCACTTCTAATAGCTACTGGATTATTATTGAAAATAATACAATCAGGAATGATACAGTAATATCAAATATTATGGAAGCTTTTGGTGGTGGTATATATCTTTCTGCAAATGCCATTATCCGAAATAATATAATTGAAAATAACTATTGTTCTAATGCTGAGGGGCAGGCGGAAGGTGGTGGCATTTCGATTGCAGAAATCTCATGGAATACTAACAATGCTACTATTGAAAATAACATAATCAGAAACAATGCAATAAAAGGTAACATCGTCTGGGGTGCTGGCGTACTGATTTTAACCACTCAATCTGTTGTTAAAAATAATGTATTCCAGGGTAATGAATCTATCACAGATAATCATTCGTGGGGAGCAGGTATCATGTTTTATAAACCAAGTGGTAATTCTTCGATACAGGGTAACCATTTTAAACAGAATTCCGGTCCATTAGATGCAAAATCAGGAGCAGGAGGAGGGATATGCATACGAGATGCTTTTGAAGTTGAGTTAATCGCTGATGGGAATATTTTTGAAGGTAACAATACCAAACATGGAGGAGGTTTTTATGCAAGAAATTCATATAATATCAGGCTTTCTAATAATGTTTTTACCAGCAACACATCCAGGAAAGGGGCAGGAATTGGAATCTTCCATAATGCAACAGATTTTGATCAGGATGATATAAAATCAAAAGCTTCAAAACCAGTACTTGTTAACAACACTTTCAATAACAATCATGCTACAGAAACAGGTGGAGCTATCCGTATTACAGGAGATGCAGGTGATGGCATGGTTACGTTCAATAATATTTTCTGGGAAAATGAAGCAGATTTGGACGGAAATGATATTTACAACAATACACTGGACGACACTATTTATATTGCATATTCTAGTCTCGATACAAGTAGCATTTACGGGTCCTGGGTAGGTACAGATAACAATAACTTCGATCCGTTATTCATCGATGATTTATGCCATCTGATAGGTCCAACCAGTTCCTGTGCAGATGGCGGAATAGATCATATTATTTATAGTGGTCAAACTTATTATGCCCCGGATGATGATTTTGATGGTGAAGTGCGTCCATATAACTTAGGGCTCTATGATATAGGTGCAGATGAGACCTATATCTGGATTGGTATAGAAACTCATGAATCCTCTTCCCAGGATTTAATAAGTCTTTATGGAAACTATCCCAATCCATTTTCAAATCAAACCACCATAGAATTTTCACTGCAGGAATCAAGTTCTGTATCAATATCAGTATCTGACTTAAGAGGAAAACAACATGAAACCATTTTATCCGAATTTCTTTCCTGTGGAGATTATCATGTATCATGGAACACAACAGATTTAAAGCCAGGGCTTTATTTTCTACGGGTCATGGCAGGGCAAAATATGATTACAAAGAAAGTTATCAAGTTGAGATAAAATATCTTGTCTCTTCACTGGGAGAGCGCAATCAGGAAGATGATCAAGCTAAAATAGCCCGGAATTAGATTAGACGATTGAATGATTAGACGATTTTACGATGTAGCGATTTACTTCGAATAACCTGTCCTGAGTCAAACGATGGATCGTTACATCGGAAAATCGTCTAATCGCCTAATCAACTCAGGTATCTATTCCATATTATTATCTATCAAATTTTTTATCTTTACAAAGCAGCAATACATTGTTTCTCAGTAAGGGAATTATCATATCATGATGAAACAACGTACTGCAACACTCAATCACAAGTATGTCATTACATGCAATATAAATAATATGGCATGTAGTTTGCTAATTATTAAACCGCATAAATCATTAACATAAAAACTTACCTTATGAGACTGATCAAATTTATCTTTCTATCTCTGTTTATTGTTCATTTATGGAGTGCCTGTAAAAATGACAATAATAATGATGATGACAACCAGGATCTCACCATGGATGATCTTATCGTCAGTCAGAATTTTGACTGGAGCACCACCCAGGATGTAGAGATCAAAATCTTTGCAAAAGACAACCAAGGCAGCGCCATGTCAAATGTTATCGTTGAAGTTTATACCGAACATCCTATCGAAGCAGAAGGTCTGCTGATGATCAAAGGAGCAACAGATGAAAACGGATATTTCGAAGCCGAAAGGCCGGTTTCTGCCTATTATACAAGTCTTGTACTTGCTACCAAGCAGATCGGTCTTATCGACTATATTGAAATTCCAATTGTTGATGGTTTAGTACAGTACACATTTGGTGGTGTCCCGGTTAAAAATAAAAATCTCGAGTGGATCACCCCGAAGAGCACGAACAGTCAGATTGCCTTCCTCGGCTCTTACAACAGTCAGGGGGTGCCTGATTATCTGGAAAATCCCGGTGATGTGATCACTTCCGGATTACTTTCCGACCTGAATAATTCATTCCCGGAAGGACAAGACCTTTCAGTTACACATCCTGAATATATGTCGACTGATTATGACCATGATGTGTTGCTGGAATGTGAAAGTTCGGTATGGGTTACTTTTATCTCAGAAGGAGCCGGATATAAAAATGTACTTGGTTTTTATAAGTATGACAGAGACGATCCGCCTGCATCTGTAAACGATATCGATACGATTACAATTATTTTCCCTAACACATCATTTGCCGGTAGCGGTGGAGGATTATATGCCGGTGACAAAGTGAAGATCGGAACTTTTCCGGCAAACACAGGTATTGGATGGGTACTTATTGCCAATGGTTGGCAGAACGGACAGGTAACAGATGGTTATAACTATTATTATTCAAACCGCCAATTCAATCCGGAGTCTGATCCCAGTCTAAAACAACATAGTGTACTCTTAATTGATCCGGGACGGGATCTCAGCATCCTGGCATGGGAGGATATCCAACGGGATAACCAGGGTCAGGATCCTTACTGGTGCGACCAGGATTTCAATGATGTGATGTATTATGTAACCATAGATCCTGAGCCATGTAATATTTCGGATTTCCCGGTTATAGATTATACAGGAACCGACACGGACGGAGATAATATCCCTGATGCATTTGATGATTATGCCACCAATGCAGCATATGCCTTTAATAATTATTATCCATGTGGTGTTGCATATGGCACACTGGCCTATGAAGATCTATGGCCTGGAAAAGGTGACTATGACTTCAATGACCTGGTCACTAACTACCGTTATAATCAGATCACAAACGGAACAAATAAAATTGCCAAACTCGAAGCAACTTTCAAGGTCAGGGCCATTGGAGCATCTTACCATAATGGATTCGGGCTTGCATTTAACATAGAACCTGATGACATAACAGAAATAAACGGACAGGATCTTCAAAACGGATATATAACGAACAATGCCAATGGTACAGAGGCTAACCAGTCAAAGGCCGTGGTTATTATTTTTGATGATGCATATAATATTCTTCCTCATCCCGGAGGCGGTATTGGCGTAAACACAGAAGAATCTGCCCCTTATGTCCAACCTGACTCTCTGAATCTTGTTATTGAACTGGATGGTGAGTTTTCCCAGGCTCAGCTGGGGATGCCTCCCTTCAATCCATTTATAATCTGTAATATGAGGAGAGGATATGAAGTCCATCTGCCGGATCAACCACCCACTGACCTTAATGATGATGATTTATTCGGAACCGAGCACGACGACAGTAATCCGGTAACCGGTAGGTATTATAAAACAGAAAACAATCTGCCTTGGGCCATCAATATCTGGTCACCATTTGATTATCCGATTGAAAAGGCACAGATTGTATCCGCCTACCTTAGATTTGCCGAATGGGCTGAAAGCGATGGCGTACTGTACAGTGACTGGTATCTTGATAATACAGGGTACAGAAATGATAATTACATTTATAGTGCTCCTTAGAATGAATATCTGAATATTTGTTGATAGCGTTTAAAACTTGTTTTAGATTTATTTAGCCCCCTCAACAACTCAAACTGAATGCCGTCAGGCAGGCTACAGTAACAATACTCTGTAAAAACATTCCTCAAGGAATTCATAAAATCGATTGGAATGCTGAAGTATTGGAGGGAGGGATTTACTTCGTTCATATCAGAGCTGGGAAGGAAACGGTTATCCGGAAAATTATAAATTTGTGATAGATTGCACGACGTAACGATTGAGCGAGATTTCTGCAGGGATTCTGAAAGTTAGAAGCTATATATTGTGCATTAAACTTTGTGCCTATGTTCTACTCATACCTCAACGACTCGATCGGATCAAGATTCGCCGCTTTGGTGGCTGGAATAATCCCGGAGATCATGGCAACCACAAAACAGAGGAAGATACCCAGCAGTATCCAGGCCCACGGAACAATAAATGGGCCGTCTATCATCATGGAAACAACATTTCCGGCAAATATTCCGAGAATAATACCGAGTAATCCGCCGAGCTGGGCAATGACAAGCGCTTCGACAAGAAACTGATTCCTGATCACCTGTCGTGTTGCACCGAGCGCTTTTCGAATACCAATCTCATGGGTCCGTTCCGTAACTGATACCAGCATGATGTTCATCAGGCCGATGGCCGCCCCAATGAGAGTGATCAATCCAATCAGGGTTGCTGCAATGGTTACGTAGCTTAAAGAATCTATCAGCATTTTTGCAATGCTGTCGCTTTTGGTGATCTCAAAAGAATCATCTTCACCAATCCTGTCTCCCCTGACAATCCTGAACAACCCGGTTACCTCCCCTATCGCCGCATCCATATCCTGTGGGTTTTCGGCCATCACATTGATCGTAAAATTCTTATTTGGATATGAATAATATTGCCTGGCATTGTTCAGCGGCACATAGCAACGCCTATCGCCACTAAAACCCATGCTTGAACCTTTTTCTTTCAGGACACCAACAATTTTGTATTTGCCATCGCCAATAGAGATGATTTTATCCAGGGGATCTTCATTGTTCTTAAAGAGCGTACTGACAATTTCGCTGCCAAGAATGGCAACATGATTACCATAAAAAACCTCCTCAGAGGTAAAATACCTGCCTTTTTCAATCTCCGCCCCGGCGGTAATCAGATAATCTTCATCCACACCCAGGACACCAACATTAGGATTGGATTTTTCGGATTGGTATTTAACCGTGGCAATTCCTGTTCCCCAGGTATATATCCCGGTAATTGCCGGAAAATCAAACCTGTCTTTAAACTCAATGGCCTCTTTGTAGGAGATCGATCGATGATATCGTGGTTTGGTACTTCTACCCCCTATATGTACACGCATACTCCGATTACGTACAGAAAAGGTATTGGAACCCATCATGGCAAAGTTTTCCATAAGGTTCATCTTGATGGTGTCAATAGCTGTAAGTATACCCACCAGTGCCATGATACCGAAACCAATAATTGAAATTGTTAATATGGTTCGCAGAAGATGACTACGGATAGATTCCAGGGAGATCTTGATATTTTCAATTACCAGAACCTTCATCAGTACTTAGTTTTGATTTCGCCCCGAAAGCCAGATCACCTGCATCACCCAATCCGGGCACAAGCAATGCCCTGGCTGTTATCTCGTGATCAATGGCACCAACCCAGAGGGTCATAGCTGTCTTCGAGAAACTCTTTTTAATTCTTTCAATACCCTCCTCACTGGCAAGAACTGTAACAATATGAGTATGCAGAGGTTCTCCATTGCTGAAGATTTCCTTTAATGCGTTAACAACGGATTCACCGGTAGCAATCATGGCATCCGACAGTATCAGTATCTTTCCGGAAATATCGGGGCAGGAAACATATTCAATGTGCAGGGTAAATTCTTCTTCCTTATTCGATTTCCTGAAAACCGATACAAATCCGTTCTCCGACCTGTCGAAAAAGTTCAACAAACCCTGCTGTATGGGAAGCCCGGCTCTTAAAAGGGTGACAAGAACAGGATTGTATTTCAGCATCGGAACCTCAGCTACACCCAGGGTAGTATTTACCTCCTTCTTTTCGTATTCCAGCTTTTTACTGATCTCATAGGCAAATATTTCACCAATTCGCTCAAGGTTCTTCCGGAACCGCGAACTATCTTTCTGAATCTCAGCATCCCTGATCTCGGCGATGTATTGATCCAGCAGTGTATTATTATTTCCCAGGTTTTCGACCATATTATCAGTCTTCTTTTAACAAAAGTAGTAAAAAATGGTTGCAAAGTGTAAAACCGACAATAAGTATTCTAAACACTTTTTTTCTGCTTGACAATACGCATCGTTTTATCCAGATACCATGGTAAATTATTAATAAGGAGTTTAAGGTAGGTTGTCTGTTTGGCACCAAAGCTTTTATAAAACCGGGCCAGGTTTGGGTCATTGGATCCGTCAAAATCAAGGGTCAGATGAGAAACAGCATTTTTTTCAATAAAAAAATTGATAAGCAAGGGCATGGCTCCGGCCTTCTTTCCTTCATCACTCAGGCCGGAAAAAAGGAACACTGCTTTCCTGTTGCTTTTAATAAAATAAACCCCTCCACACAAAACGTTTTCTTTAGTAAACGCACCATAGATCCCTGCTATCCCTTTATAAATTCCAGAATGCATCAGGCGATGCAATCGTTTATAGTTATTATCCTTCAAATGGGTGATATTCCTGCCACGGTTCTCTCTAAAAAGTTCGATCAAAGTTTCAGGCTTGATATTATCAAGGATGGTCAGGCCTTCATTCTTAGCCTTGTTTATGTTTCGCCTGGTATTTTTTGAGAAGGATTTTACAAGGCTATCATAAGGTTTTATCAGATCAAGTTCATGATTTACCTGGGGGCTTAATTCAAACTTTTCAGATGCTACCCTGTTATAGGAATTCAGAAGGATTTCAACAAACTTGAATTTTGAGGGAATAGCCTCCAGGAATTGCAATACGACATCCTGTGTCAGGATATTTTTGGAGAACACACCCAGTTGTTGTGTAAAAAAAGGCTGGTAGAGATAGTTTATCCCGAATTTCTTTCCCATGGTTAATGGAAAAACCCGTTCATAATCATCCTCAATGAGCCCATCCCAATTTTCGGCGACAATATCAAGATACCAGGAGTAAGCGTAAACATTCCCGTTGAAGGATTTCTTAATACAATCATCCCAGCGGGTTTTGTCAATATCTTTATATTCAAGATAACGGATCATGTTCAGATGCTAATTTAACAATTTCCTTGTAATTATTCAACTTATCATTATTATTTGACAATGCATAATTATGCCATATTCCGATAAGGCTTCCATTTAATAATTTTACTTCATCAACAACAGGCTTAATAATCTGAAGTATCTCCCTTGAATTATTTTTCAAATAATGTTGAAATGTAGTATCCATAAAGGCAAATGGAAAGACCATCAATTCCGTTTCAGTTTCCGATTTCAGGTCGTAGAAATTGAAAGGGGTACATATACCAGCCCTGAATCCGGGTTGTGAAGCATAACCCATCGAATAATCCTCACGGATACCGATTTCGATAAGGCTCCTGTATGTTTCAGGAAAGTTAAGTTTAAGAAAATGCTGCCTGCTTTTAACAACCTGATGATCTGTTATTTGTTCCAACCTTTGTTTTTCAATATTCAATTTTTCAACATCATCATCAGTATAGTACGAAGGATGTATTCCTGTATCTGCAATATCTGAGATCCTTTTAATCAGTTCTTGTAATCGTTGGTTGGTAAATGAGAGATTCCTATCATATCTCGAATTATCGCCAAGGTTAATAAAATAAACAGGCTTCAGATCGTATTTCTTGTGCAGTTCAAATTGAAGATCATAATTATCATATGGATCTCTCATCAGGCGCATTAACGTTAACTTCCGCTCAACAATCCCCCTGATGTGCAACTTAAAAAGCATCCTTCCAAAGCCTCCGATAGTACGTTTAATACCTTTCCCCAGATGTGCATAAGCCATGTCAATATCATAGGTGGGCCGAAATGAATACTGCCGGTCTTCGAATTTTAGATTTTTATATTTCTGAAGCAGCATCGACTTTATTTTACCTGCAATGATATTAACCAGCGGTAGTTGAAGAAATCCATTTCTATATGCCAGGCTGTTCTCAGCTTTGTATCTGCCATGCGAGTCCCTTTCACAATCAGGCAAATATTCTTCATACCTGCTTACCAGATAGAAACAGAGTGCGAAAGGATCAAATGGAAATACAGAATCTTTGTTTTGATGCTGAAAGAACACCGGAATATCTTCCCATATTGAAATTATAATATCTATTTCGGTAATAAAATTTTCAGATAATAAGCCGGTACGAAAGATGAATGGATCGATTTCTTGATAAGATCCTGAATAACTCAATACAGGATATTCGTTGTTCCTTGCCGTTTCCGGTTCACCGGTCAGGCTATATTCAAGCCCGAGAAGATCCCTGAACATTAGTTTAAAGATGTAGATAGTACGGGGGCTGATCGAATCACAATAAATATTAAGCATATTTGATCTTATCGGCAGTTGAACGATATAATTTTAAATTATAAAGATAGTCTTTTAATAACTCTTTAACGTACAACCTGATATCAAAATATGCGGGGCGTGATCTTTTTCCTGATTTTATTACACCACTAATAGTATCGTAACTACCTGAAAATGTAATTAACTGAAAAAGCTGGTTATTCATTTCATACTCCGAAAGGTAATGTTCCTTTTTCATTCTCTCTTCTAATGATTCCAGGTTGAAATTCCACCCGCGCTTCTTTGCATAAACTGTAAAATTTCTGTTCGTTGTGAGGCCAGAATTATCAGTGTAGTTCAATACTAATTTCTTAATCATACGGTAATTCACTTTTTCGCATTCTTCCACATAATGGGTATAAGTAAATGCATCAGCCAGTCGTGTAGCAATACATAGCATTTTAGCATTCTGTTGACTGAAATATGCAAAGGGTGAATCAGGACCAAATGAACTAACATTATCAAGTGAAGTATAGAATTGTGAATTCTTACCCCATACGAGGAAAGAGTGAACAGGATGCCGGCTTCTCGTGAAATCATCTCTGTTAAGTGCAGCAAGGGCAAGTGCCCCGGTGATAGGTTTTGTTTTGCGAATATCAAATGATTGGCCGGATATCAAATTGTGGTTATAGGATGGAATAAGGATTGTTCCTTCCTGAGTAAGTTTCTGCTGAATACTATTAATAAGAGAATTGACATCAAATGAGCCCTCCTTTCTTTTTGCCAGGAATGCTATCTTGATAATATCGGATGCAATAATGAGGGTATCACCTGCTTCGACCGGAAGATGGTTAATAATTTCCTGGTATGGGATGTATTTGGTGTTATGGCTGTTGGTCATTGGTCATTCGATGGTCATTCGGTTGTAATTCGATGGTTATTCGGTTGCAATTCGATGGTCATACAGTTGTAATACAGTTGTAATACAATTGTCATTCGATTGTGTTTAAGATTTTTGTTTTTATAAATCACTTTTCGCAATTTCCAGTTTCCAACTCCCAGTATCCAGCATCCAGTATCCAGCATCCAGTATCCAGCATCCAGTATCCAGCATCCAGTATCCAGTATCCAGTATCCAGGTATCAAACATCATTCATTTTTTGTTTCATCAAGAAACTTTCTCAGTTGCACCAGCTCATGCGTATATCCGTTTCTCTCAAAATACTTTCTGCTGTTTATATTTCCCACATTAACATAAGCTTCAACCTGTGTCACTCCTTTCGACAGAAACCAATCTTCCAGGAGTTTCAGAAGGGTTATTCCAACTTTTCTGCCACGATATTGCCTGAGGATATAATGATGCGCGACAAAACCCGATTTTTCTGCTCCAAGAAAATCAGGCAGAAAACGGATAGAACCATGAATAAAACCAACCACCTGATTATTATCCAGTGCAATGATAATTGCACCAAGTTTGTTTAATGATCTTTTGACAGAGTTCATCCACAACTTTCCACCACCTTCAACCAGATGATTCTGCTGTCCTTTGTCCTTAACATATTCATACAATTCCTCAAAAAGAAACTCAACCCCTTCCAGAAATTTATCTTCAGGATCTGATACCTGTATGTATTTTATCTCACTCATTTATTTCCTTATAAAAGATACTTAACAAACCATCCATGGTGGTAAATGTATTGTTTTCTGTTTCGGCTTCGAAGTCGATCTCTATTCCAAACTGTTTCTCAAAGGAGGTAACCATGTCAACAAAAGCCATGGAATCAAGTAATCCGCTTTGAACAAAATCAAAATCGCCGGATATCTCATGATTGCCTATCCCCAAGGAGTTCAAACGATCTGAAAGGTAATCAGTGATAATTTTCCGTATTTCCTTTTTCTTCATAAATATGTATTTATCAGCTGCTGCCTGTCGATTTTACCGTTGGCATTATAATAAAACTTCTCTGCAATAATAATCTTAAGCGGAATCATATACCAGGGCATCACAGATTTACAGTGATCCATAATTTCACCAATATTGATATCCTTTTCATCTTTAAGAATAAATGTAATGATATTTCCTGAAGCATCATTCTTAAATTTATGATACACAGTAACAACTGCATCATTCTTCAGGAACTTCCCTACCACATGATCAATTTCATGCAAATGAACCCTGTATCCACTGATCTTAACTTCATTATCTGTTCTCCCAAGGTAAAAAAGATCATGGTCTGTATCCTCAAAAACAAGGTCCCCTGTTTTATACCATCTACCATCATTCTCCTCAACAAAGCATTTATCTGTATTTATCTGATCCTGTAAGTATCCATCAACCACCTGGTTTCCGCTTAAAAACAACTCACCCGATTTCTTGCCGTTATTCGATGCAACTTTAAATTCGTTTCCCGGAAATATCTTGCCTATTGAAACAATACCATCCTGACTTTTTTCTTTTATTCCATTCTTCCAGCAATAATGGCTGATGGCAATGGTTGCCTCCGTAGGTCCATAAAGATTGATGATCTCAGAATCAGGGGCTGCTTTCTGCCATTCTTCAACCGTTGAAACATAGAGGGGCTCGCCACAGAAAAAACTGTACAGTAGCGTATTGAATGACCCGGGTTTCAGCAATCTCAATTTAGACATCATAACTGCCGATGATGGCACCGAAAACCACACTGTTATCCTGCTCTCTTTAATATACTTAGCCATCGCAAAAGGTGATTCCTTCTGTGGAATACAAAGGATCCCCCCACTCAACCATGCTGTAAAAAGATCATGAACGCTGAGATCGAAAGTAAGGTCAAATGTTTGCGAAAACCGATCACTGGTTTTAAATCTATAAAAGTGAAAAATATTGCTGATATAAGAACACACATTTTGGTGGCTAACAGGAACTGCTTTTGGAGTTCCTGTACTTCCTGATGTAAAAAGAAGATAAGCGGGGGAATCAGGATAGGTTTTGATTTCCGGTTCTGTTGTATTCTGGATATCTTCTGCAAACAGCAAACGATGTTCTTTGACATTTTCCTTCTGAAATACTTCACCTGATGATTCAGGAAATATCAGATTGAAGCCAGGTTCAAGCAAATTAACCAAGCTTAGAAAATATTCAATACACTCAGGTCCGATGATGATGCTTTTAACCCCGGACCTTTTAATCATTGCCAGTGTCCTGCCCGCAGGAAACCGGGGATTCAACGGCACATAAGCCTTCGATGCATATAAGATACCCGGAATTCCGGAATAGGCTGTTAAGCTTCGGTAACCCAGTATTGCCACCATCGGTTGCTCATCCTTACAATAATTGATGGCATAAGCTATTTTCAGGGAGGACTCCCGCAGATCTTTATATGTAAATATATTCTCTGCAACTTCAAGGGCGGGATGATCATTAAATTCCCGGCTTGCATCATCAAACCAGGTAATGAGGTTACCATATTCCCTGTAATCCCTGATCATTGATCCTTACGGTTTTTAAGTTCCAGAAGTATTGCATCTGTAAAGTATTTGGTAGCCCAGTTTGGAAATGCGAAGGATTCGTATCTGCCCCACAAAGGCACTGAACCTGGCAGAGCTCCTTTTGTATTCTGTGTTTCCCTGATATTCCTTTGCTGAACAAACACCAGAAAATCATTCATTTTTTTCGCCGCATCCAGATACTTTCTATCCCTGCTGTATTCAAATAACATCAGCCATATTCCTGACATCTGGGCACATCCCGTGCTCATCATATATTCACTTCCATCCCAGTTGCTGTTGTACCGACTATTCAGGAAATCATCATTTTCGAATATTCCTAACAATAGGTCAGCCGGTTTTCTTGCTGCATTAAGATATTTTTCTTCCTTCAGGATAAGGCCGGCATTCAGTAAACCATCGATGGTATAGGCGATAGTATGCAGGATGGGTTTATTGTTTCTTTTAATGGTATTGTCGCAATCTTCAAACCATCCGTTTTTATGTTGTTTTTTTTGAACGATCCATTCCAGGTTTTTCCTGGCAAAATCCCTGTACAAATTATTACCTGTTATCTCCCATGTGTTCAAAAGAGGAACATCAACATAGCTATCATAAACACGAGGAACACCCATAAGGGCATGTTCCTTCCAGTAACCTTCCGGGTGTTGTATTTTACATAACCAATCTGCAGCCCTGGTTGTGGCCTCCAGATATTTATCATTCTTAGTAAGCCTGTAAGCCGTCAGCATACCCCGCATGATCTGGCCTGTATTGAAGACAATCTCCGGTTTATTTTCAGCTATTTTACCACCCTGCCAGCCCCCGCTTTGTTTTTGAATATTGAGCAACCAGTCTGCGGTTTTGATGAGCTTTTCACCAACCATAGGTTTTGAGAAATTTTTCGCATACTCATACAGGGTGGGAATAATATACCCTGATGTTTCAGGATAGGAACTAGACCAGCCATCAATAAGATGATAACTTCCAAAACCCTCATCATCCATCATATCCTGTGCATGAAGCAGCCAGGCAATGGCATTACCTAGTGCTACCTCTTTTTCACTTAAGCTGTATGACTTTACTTTTAATGGCCAGGAGCTATCGGTAAATCTTTTGCTATCCTGAACAAGGAAACTTCGCACGTTTTTGCGAACCAGTGATTTGGAGAAATTGACAGTATAAAGCTTCAGGCTCCTGATCATTGTAAAAATAACTCGTTAAACAGCAACAAAGATAAAGCTTTTCAGGAGTTGCGGCGTCTGAATTCAGCACATACAAGTGCGGTAGCTATAGATGCATTTAATGATTCAGCACCCGGTTCACCATCAGGATAGAAATGTGGAATACTCAGTTTCATATCAATATAGGGAAGTAGCTCATCCGAAACACCTCTGGATTCATTGCCAATTATAATCATTGAGTTACCTTCAATTTCTGACTCATAGATATTCCTCCCCTCAGGAAATGTGCCATATATGCTAATCTTTCCTGTTTTACCTGCAAGGAATTCCTTTAAGCCAGTATAGATAACATCGACCCTTCCTATCGATCCCATCGTCGACTGAACGACTTTAGGGTTATAAACCTCCACTGAGTTTTCAGAACAGATGATATGCTTCACACCAAACCAGTCGGCAGTCCTGATGATGGTACCAAGGTTACCCGGATCCTGAATATCATCAAGTATAAGATTCAGTCCTTCGCCGATATCCACCGGATTAGTTTGTTGCTGAGGGATTTCAACTATAGCAAGCGCCTCATTGGGTGTTGTCAGGGAGCTTATTTGACCCAGTTCTTTCCGGGTTATTTTCTGTAATTCGCCTTCAAATCCTGAAAAACTATCCGGATCACTATCAATAAAAGTTGACAATGAGTAGATGTCTTTTACTAGGAACCTGCTATTGATCAGTTCCCTGATCATCTTAGGTCCTTCAACAACAAACTCCTTATAATGTATGCGGAATTTCTTGCTTTGAAGAGCCCTCACATGTTTTATCTGGTTTTTTGTAATTGTCATACCACTGCTTGCATTTTCAATACCAAGATAGTAAAGTTTTGCTAAATGCTTTTTTAACATGCAATTGGCAAAATTTATCTATGCATTCTGGATAAAATAACGATGATAAGCTTTCTCTGGATATCTTAAAAATTAATCTCCCCACCGTTCAATACTGCTGCACCTTTATTTGCCCAGTTGGTATTAAAACTGGCAATTATTTCTGCAGCATCGTCTCCGAAGGTACTATGGCCATCTGCAAGCATGATGATCCTGAAACCATGAGTTGATGCGCCATTGAAAGAGTTATTGATACAGGCATTGGTTGCAACTCCACACATAATAATTGTACCGGCTCCTATACCAACAATCTCTTCATAAAGCTCCGAAGCCTCAAATGCATCTGAAGCAGTTTTCAATACAACAAGATCATTCCCCTGGAAACTCAAACCGGGTACAAGGCTCCACTCATAGCTGCCTTCTGTTACCGTTGGAGTGGTGTTCATCGAATAAACAACCTTTTTTCCTGCAGTTCTTGTTTTCTCAACCATCAGTTTAATAACATTGGTGATTTCAGCGGCATTATAAATCGGATGGTCAGGCATTGTAAATGCTCCGTTCTGCATATCAATTACAACAAAAGCAGTATCTGTAACCTTCTCAGCAGTTACGGTATAACTTTGAGAAGTACCATCACCGGCGGTTACAGTATATATCACCGGCACTGTAAGATCTATAGCCTGCCCCGAAGGTGGTGATATGCTAGCCCCGGGAGAGATCATGATTTGTGGCGTAATATCAGCCAGGTTTACCCTGGCTGCAACCTTGAAATCAATGATCCGTTCCACCTGGTTAACATTGGGTGAGTAAGAGATACTTTCTATCTTGAAATTTAAGATAGATTTCCCTTTTTCATCAATCCCCTCCTTTTCTTTACAGGAAAATGCAATTCCTGCTATTGTGAAAATCATTACACTTGATAAAATTCGATAATTCATTTTGATAATAATTATTGTTTGACAATTTAATTCTGTGCTAATTTAATATATATACCTGATTACTATGCATATTAATACCTGATCAATACTATTATTAATAATTCTAAATAAGTTAAAGATAAAACCAGTGTCAGGTTGAATTGAATCATTTCGTATCTTCATAGGCTTAATACTTAAAGCCATTAAAATCATGAAAATATTTTTACTATCTGTTTGCTTATCGGCATCCTTTAGCTTACTGGCTCAGCAGGGCATCCTCATCAATCACCAGGGTATCAATCTTGCTGACATTCCAGCTGAATGGATCAATACAGCAAAAGAAGACCTGAATATTGGATACGGACATACTTCCCATGGCAGCCAGCTTACTTCAGGTATGAATGCGCTGGAATTTTTCTATACAGACGGAACTTATAACTGGTCACATTCAGGTGGGCCGGGTGAGCTTCATCTTTTTGAAGGTGCAGGATATGGATCGGGTTATTTAGAACTCGATTGCGGTTATGCAGGCTGGGATCAGCAAACAAGAGACTACCTTGATGATCATCCCGATTGTAATGTGATTATCTGGTCGTGGTGCGGTCAGGTAAACAATGTTGATTTAAACACACATTATCTGGATCCTATGGAACAACTTGAAAGCGAATACCCTGATGTTAAGTTCGTTTATATGACCGGGCATCTTGAAGGCCTCGGTCCTGAAGGAAGCCTCCAACAGGCAAACCAGCAGATCAGGGATTATTGTAACCTGAATGATAAGATCCTGTTCGACTTTGCCGATATTGAAAAATACAGCCCTGATGCCGATACCAATTACCAGCAATATTTTGCAAACGATGGGTGCAATTATCAATTACCCGGAGGGGGCACCGCAAACTGGGCCATAAACTGGATGAACAATAATCCCGATCACGAACTAACACAAATATCTGATCTATGTAGCAGCTGTGCACATTCTGTCAACCTGAACTGTGTAAAGAAAGGTATCGCCTGCTGGTATCTCTGGGCCCGTTGTGCAGGCTGGGATGGACAGGTAGCAGGAATATCACCTCTTAACCTTTCCGGATTTATTGTTTATCCTAATCCTTTCACCGATAAGATTACAATAGAATCAAATGAGCATCTGCAAAACCTGACCATCAGAATAATGGATATTAGCGGGCAGGAAATATATATCCGGACCTATCAAAATCCTGCTGAAATAATAAAGCTTAACTCATCTGACCTGTCCACCGGAATATACATTTTAAGCATTGAATCGGATAGTTTTGCATGGCAGCAAAAGTTAGTTTGTTTATAGCGAAACCAGTATTTAATATTCAGGGACGTTTTCCCCCCGCTTCAGGCATGATGGAATTCGTCCCTCACCTGCCACTCACCTACTCAACCTTTCAACCATTAAACCACAAATCCATAACCAGAAAAATACGTAATTTCGACTCACCATAGCATTATAATATTCAATGAAAAAGCGAATCCTTATCATCCTGATTATCATTACACTTCTGATCGCTTTATTCGCCCACCTGGGTGATTCTTACTTCCGTGGGGAAGAGCAGCGTAGGGCAGTTGTCAGCATCGAAGCTTTTAAAAGCGGAGAGATGATCGTACCCCATTTACTGGATATGACCTATTTTAATAAACCTCCCCTGTTCAACTGGGTCCTGGTTGGATTTTATCACCTGACCGGTTCAATTCATGAATGGGTAGTGCGTCTCCCCGGTGTACTATCCTTACTGTTAACAGGATTTATATTGTTCCTTGTTGTAAAGGGATATATAAACGAAGAAGCTGCATTGCTGGCATCCCTTGCTTACCTGACCTTCTCCGATTTATTGTTCTTTGCTGCTGTATATTCAGCAGAGATTGACCTGTTCTATTCACTGTTAGTTTTTCTGCAGATCATCCTATTCTTTCACTTTCACGCACGTAAGAAATATTTACTGATGTTTCTTTTTTCATATGCATTAACTGCTTTCGGCCTGCTGACCAAAGGCATGCCTTCAATCGCATTTCAGGGAATTACGGTTCTGGTCATTCTGATCTATTACAGGGAATGGAAAGTTTTGTTTGGCTGGAAGCATCTTACCGGTATCCTCATGTTCTTCCTTATTGCAGGAGGTTATTTTTATTTATTTTCCATGAAAGGGAATGCAGAGGCATACATGCTAAATCTTTTCAAGGAGGCATCCCAGCGATCGGCCAGTGAGCATGGGATATGGGAGATCCTTTTACATATTATACTGTTTCCGTTTCTGGTGCTAAAACTATTATTGCCATGGGCTGTACTGGTGGTATTTCTGTTTCGAAAAAGTTTTCTGAAAATTATAAAAGGAAATAAACTGGTTTTGTTTTCATCACTGTTTATCGTTACTAACATCATATTGTACTGGATTTCCCCTGAGATCAGGAATCGTTATATCTATATGTTTTTACCCTTCATCATCATTATTCTGGTTTATTTCTTTACCTGTTTCGAAAAAAAGGATCAGTTTCTTTCAAAATGGTTATTCAAATTTTTTGGCATTGCAATTTTCCTGATGGCCATTTTCTTTATAGTAATCCCTTTAATAGAGACGATAAGCAATGATGTTAAACATGCCTGGATCAAAGGTATTATATTTGCCATATTATTTTTTTTGATCTTCTGGCAATACCTGAAGCAAAAAGAATTAAGAATTTACCTTTTCATTCTTGCCCTTATAATAAGCCGAATCGGATTTAACTTTTCAGTATTACCTCATTTGAACAATAACTACAAAAGTGCCGATTATGTTAAGTATGCGGATCGTATCCTCGACATTACAGGTAAGAACGAAATTTATTACATCGTTAATCCCTGGGAGATTGATCGAGACCTCACCATTGCAGGTATAAAAATATCGGAAGCAACATACGAAGAGCCGCCATCCATTCCATACCAGGTTCCATACTATCTTGTAAAATCAAGTGGAAAAATCATGAAATTATCCTACAAGCCGGTTCCGGGTGCTTATTGCCTTTCTGAAAAGTTTATTGCAGAGAATTTTGACATAACTGTTTTTCTGGAATATACCGATCCACATGTGCCAATGGAAATGGTGCTTTTTAAGGTAGAGGAATAGAACATAAAAATAAACAAACAACAACTCTTTTGTTCTAAGTCAATTAACAAACGAACAACATTCATCGGATGACTTTTGAACTCACATACTCTATAATGTCCAATTCAGGGATGCTTTGCACACAATAGTTATATGATTTATTGCCACACCTGGCTTTACAAAGGCTCATTGTGAACATTCAACCCTTTGGCTTCCATAACAACCTTTTACCCTTTTCTTGCAACCTTTTAAAAATCTAATGGTTTTAAATTTCAACTATTCAATCTATCTTTATACTATCAATCAATAATCAAATTGTATTATGAAAACAAAACTCAACAGACGCGATTTCTTTATCAAGGGCACACAGGCCGGTGTTGCTGGATGTGCATTATTTATGGGCATCCATAAACTTGCAGCCATGGAAGGGATTAACCGTTTACTTGAAGATGATGAACCGATCGATCCAACTACATTAAATTTCTGCGGATACAAATGTCCGGAAAACTGCCCCTGGCTAAGAGGTTCATGGGATGACAATATTAATTTAAAAAAGGAGGGCTACGAGCAATGGGGAATCAAAAAACGATACGATATTGAATTTGATCCGGAAACCATGTTTTGCTACGGATGCAAAGCCGAAGGAAAACCGGATGGTTTCATCCTGAAAAAATGCAATGTCCGCACATGTTGCAAGGAAAAGGGATTTGATTGCTGTATTGAATGCAAAGAACTAACTACCTGCGGCAAAGACCTCTGGGGCCGTTTCCCTGACTTTCATAAAGCGGTGATTGAGATGCAGGCAAAGTACCGGGTTCAACAGGGGTAGGTATTTTACGCGGAAGTTTAGGATATAATATAATCGTTGTCAGCTTTGCGTTGTCGGGTTGTCTTGGTTGTCGTTCATAAGAATTTACAGGTTATTATACGACAACATTGACAACAGTTCTTTAATAATACCATCCTTCGAAATTACCTGATTCTTTTACAGGTTCAAAACCTCCCGCAAAAGTTTATATCCACTCTTGCTGGCCTTTAACCTGTTTTCGTTATGCTTAAGGAGAACGATATGATTCTCTTTATCATAAAGCTCAATCCTGGAGATTTCATTGACATTGACAATGTATGAACGGTGAATACGGACAAAAACCGCAGAATCGAGATGAGATTCAAAATACTTCATGGTCTTTTCTTTCAGATACCTGGAGTTTCTGGTATGTATCATTACATAATCTCCATCGGCTGCCAAAAAATGGATATCATGAACCGGGATTACATGAATTTTTGATGCAGACCTGACGGCAATCCGATGAAGTTGCTCTGTCAGTTTTTCACGTGACTTTAACAGATCCTGAACACTTTTTGATTCCTCATTCTTATTCTCATGTATTTTAATCGCTTTGTTGACTGCAGCACCAAATCGCTCCCTTGAAAAGGGCTTCAACAGATAATCGACTGCATTTAGCTCAAAAGCCTTAATGGCATACTGATCGTATGCTGTTGTAAAAATGATATAAGGATAATGATCGATCAGTTCCAGCATTTCAAATCCTGTAAGCTTTGGCATTTGAATATCCAGGAATACGAGGTCGGGTTTCAGTTCATTGATGGCTTTTATTCCGTCAAATCCGTTTGTAAATACCCCTGCAATTTCAAGATTATCATGATCATTCAGGTAATTCCTGATCAATGCCCTTGCAGGTTCTTCATCATCAATAATAAAGACTTTCAGCTTATTCATTTCTGTTGTTTGGGTATTATAATTGTAACTTTAAATTCATTATTTTCTCTGGCAGTTTGTATTAACCGGTCATCCCGGTAAAGGAGTTTTAAGCGTTCACGAATATTGCTTAATCCCAGTCCGGCGCCTTTTTTTGAACTTACACCGGGTTCAAAATTATTAATGATCGTGATCTCGAAATAGTTTTCCCTGACTGTACAAGTTGTTGTAATTTTTATTGGTTCACTGCTTTCATAAACACCGTGTTTCACAGCATTTTCGTATAATGGTTGAAGGAGCATCACCGGGATTTTCTGATCAGAGCAACGATCGTTCAGATTGAATTCATACAGGAGTTTCTCACCAAAGCGAATCTTTTCTATTTCCAGGTAACGGGTGATATTCTCAAATTCCTGGTATAAGGGGAGAAACATATCAGCACTTGAGGATACATTATATCTGAGAAAATCGGATAGCTTGATGATCATCTGCTGGGCTTTCGGAGGATCAGTGATTGTAAGTGAGCTTATTGAATTTAAACTGTTGAAAAGAAAATGGGGATTGATCTGGGATTTCAACATTTTTAATTCTGTCTCCTTTAATATGCCCTTAAGCTGAACCTCTGCGAGAAGTTTCTCATTCAGGTCTCTGTAGTAAATAATCAGGTAGAATATCAGGGCAATGATAAAATAATACAATATCCCGACCACATACCTCAACGGAAGAGCATCATTTACAAGCGCCTGGTAGCCGGGATTATCTGAAATAAAGAGTGACAGCAACCATGTTGATAGTTCAACCCAGAGCAGTACAAGTATAACCAGTGTTGTCACCTGGCTGATCAATGCATTTATCCAGGCTTTCTTTCCGGGTTTGAAATATTTTATAGTATACCAGATGGTAAGCCCGCATAATGCAAATGTGAGATTAAAGATGAGGCTGTCAGTAATAACTAAACCTGGTGATTCCGGAAAATATGAATATAGAATGATTGCCTGGACAATAATTAATACTACCCAGGCTGATAAATAGATGATAAAGGATTTAAAATTCTGGAATACGGGATGATCCATGGTTACAGCATGTTTTAATAACTTTTGATTTCACCGCCCCCAAAAATCGCTGATCCTGTAATTATTAGTTTCTTTGACTGGTCGGTATCACGTATAACCGCTCTTTTGTCAGAGAATCCTCCAAGTATGGAAGTCACCTGCAAACTAACTTTCCAGTCAGCGGGTACAATAATGGTTGTTCCACCAAAGATGCAGGTCAGATCAAGGATATTATTCCCTTCTGATAATTCAATCTGGGTCATATCCAATTCCGACCCACCAAAAATGCAGGTGATCTTACCACCTTTAAATTCCTGTTTGTCGTAGCGTTTGTTAGATCCACCAAAAATATTGGTTTCTTCTATATATCCATCCTCAAAAATATGTTCTTTATTTCTTGATTTAAATCTGGTTTTTAGATTCCCAAATGAGATGATCATCACACCTATGAAGATCAGTAATGCAGGCCAGAATAAGCTGATGAAGTCATTATGAACATCCCATATTTTAGGTATTAAGAAAAAGGTCCCGACACCCATCAGTATCCATCCGAGCAACCTGCTATCACGGGCCGCTACATTGATCAGGCCTATTGCTATGAGTAACATTTGCCAGGAAAAAAATATCCTGCGGTATGAGTCATCCAGCACATCCAGGTTAAATAGCAACAGCAGAAAACCAGTTGCCATAACAAGCATTCCAAAAACTAATTTTTTCATTGTTTTGGATCTTTGTATGTTTTCAATGGTCTTATTCATCGTAATGAGTTTTTAAATTTAGTAATTTTTAGCAAAACTATCCCGAAATGGCTGTCGGCAGAACAATATATCGATGAATCGCCGATTAAGATAGGTAAATAGAGGCTGGCTAGGAAGTTTGCCACTATTGAGGTCTGGATGAAGGATTAGGATTACCCGATCGAAGTTACCAGTTCGAAGTAGGCTGTTCAAAACCTTCCAGAGAACGACGCAGGGGTTCATGGAAGAGTTTTGATGTTATTAACCGCCCCCTAAGAAACTCAAAAACTATATTTTAGCGTTTCTTAGCGATCTCTGCAGTTTGTTTATTACTGCTACATGCCCTGGTGGCAATAAGCAGTTTGACACACTTTTCTGAATACTACCTTAGATTCTAGTCTCCAGTCTCCAGTCTTCAGTCTCCAGTCTTCAGTCTTCAGTCTCCAGTCTCCAGTCTTCCGTCTTCACCATCCAGGATCCAGTTTCCAATATCCAGTTTCCAAACACAAAAAAAGCCCCGTAATTTACGAGGCTTGATATATTGTAAATGGTGATCTCTATTCCGCAAACACTTCAAATTTAAGTTCTGCGGTAATCTCTTTGTGCAGTTTTACCCTGGCTGTATAATTACCAAGTTCTTTAATTGATTCACCGTCAACTTCAATCATCTTTCTGTCAATATCCAGTTTAAGCTGTTCTTTAATAGCATCAGCAACCTGGAATGCATTTACTGATCCGAATATTTTTCCTGAGGTGCCTGCTTTCGCACCAATCTTAAGTGTTTTGCCTTCAAGGGCTTTTGCTATAGTTTCAGCTTCATTCTTAATTTTTTCCTCTTTGAATGCTTTTTGTCTCATCTCTTCATCACGAACTTTTTTTGCTGTTGGTGTGGCGAGAATCGCAAGGCCTTTAGGAATTAAATAATTTCTTGCATAACCTGGCTTAACACTGATGAGGTCATTTTTATGCCCGAGGTTTTGTATATCCTGTCTTAAAATAATTTCCATTTCCTGATTCCTCCATTATTTTAATAAATCACCAACATAAGGCATTAATGCAAGATGACGTGCTCTTTTAACTGCCTGAGCAACCTTTCTCTGATACTTTGTTGAAGTACCGGTGAGCCTGCGTGGTAATATCTTACCTTGCTCGTTTACAAATTTTAACAGGAAATCGGCATCTTTATAATCGATGTATTTAATCCTGTTTTTCTTGAAACGGCAATATTTTTTCTTTTTCGTATCAACCGCTATCGGGGTTAGATACTTAATATCTGAATTTCCTTGTTGTGCCATAATTTTTAATTTAAGGTTTTGAAATGGTTACTTTTTTTCCGGTTGTTCAGATGTTTCTGCTTTCTCAACATTCTCGGTTGCTTCTTCCTTAACTGCATCTTCTTTCTCTTTGGCTTTCTTGGCACGCCTCTTTTGATTATAAATAACAGCATGCTTGTCAAGGCTTACAGTAAGAAAACGCATAATGCGTTCATCGCGTTTAAACTCCACCTCCAATGGCCTGATTATCTCGCCATTGGCAGTGTACTCAAACAAATGATAAAAACCGGTTGATTTTTTCTGGATCGGATAGGCAAATTTTCTCATGCCCCAATCCTCCTCGTGTACCATTTCAGCACCTCTTTTGGTGAGAAATTCACGATACTTATCAACCGCTTCCTTCATCTGTTCATCAGATAAAACGGGAGTTAAAATGAAAACGGTTTCGTATTGACTCATTTTTATTGAAATTAATTAGTAATTAGAATTTTAAATTGGAGTGCAAAAGTAATACATATTTTTTTAAGAAAGAAGTGAGTTTGATACTTTCAACAAGAAATCCCAAAAATCAAACTTCAAAAAACAAATAAATTCCAAATTCAAAAATCCAATAACCAAAACTCCCTACAAGTAACAGTTTGGAATTTCGATCATTGTAAATTGTGATTTATTTGATTTTTGGAATTTGTAATTTGGTGCTTCATAGGCTTAATTGTCCAGTAAAACGTCACATATAAACTCTGCAGCATGGCCATCTCCAAAAATTGGTGGAAAAATTAATCCTTTTGATTTACTGAAATGATGATAAGCAGCTAAGATGTTTTGTTCTTTGGTATCTGTCACTATTGCACATTTGTTATCCACAATCTCTTTCCACTCTGTTTCACTGCGCAGTATCAATGCCGGCTTCTCAAAGAAATAAGCCTCTTTCTGAACACCGCCACTGTCGGTCATTACCATCCATGAATTTTTTTCCAGGGTTATCATATCCAGAAATGATACAGGCTCCATTATCATGATATTGGAACAATCATTAATTTTCTTAAACAGGTTCCCCGGAAGATTCTCCCCCAGCAGATTTGCTGTCCGTGGATGTAAAGGTATTACAACCTGGACATTATCATTCTCAGCGATATAATAGAATGCTTTGAAAATGGAAGTCAGCTTCTTCGGATCATCAGTGTTATGATCCCTGTGAATAGTTGCCAGTATATACCTGTTCGGTTTTAATTGAATTTGTTTAAGGATATCCGGTTTCTCATCAGCCAGGTGAGAAAAATAAACAGCATTATCATACATGATATCACCGCAATGATAAATACCAGGATTATCGATGTTGTAGGGAGGTTTGTTATCTGGCATAAAACCTTCACGCATAAGGTTGTTATAACCGGTTTTAGTAGGGGAAAAAAGAAGGGTGGAGCAATGATCGCAGGTTATCCTGTTAATTTCTTCAGGCATCTTTTTATTAAAAGATCGCAACCCGGCTTCTATATGTACAACAGGTATATGAAGCTTTGATGCAGCAACCGCCCCGGCAAGGGTAGAATTTGTATCACCATATAGAATGATGTAATCAGGATTAAGTTCCTGCAGAATACTTTCAATACCATCTATCATCATGGCAGTTTGTACTCCATGACTTGAAGAACCAACATTAAGGTTGATATCCGGTTCAGGAATCTCAAGTTCATCGAAGAATACCTGCGACATATTTTCGTCATAATGCTGTCCGGTATGAACGATGACTTCTTTTATCCTGTCAGCATATTCTTCCCTGATGGCACGGCTTACAGCTGCTGCCTTAATAATTTGAGGACGTGCCCCGATGATGGTTACTATGTTTAGCATCTATAATTGATTTATCGCCCAAAGTTAAAGCTATTTGTTTTATCAAAAGTTAAAACTTTTTTAAGTGACGGCAACATTATTTTAGGAAATCAATTATTACTCCATTCTGCTCTCATCTGCAAAGCTGTAATAACTCTCTTCGCCGATGATAATATGATCAAGTATAGGTAGGTCAAGAAGAAAGCCAGCCTGCTGGAGTTTCTTAGTCAGTTGAATATCCGAATCGCTGGGATTGATGTTCCCTGAAGGATGGTTATGGCATAAAATAATGGAAGAAGCATGGCAGTCCAACGCCAGTTTAAAGATCTTCTTTGGATCTGCCACTGTTCCCGACAAACCACCTTCGCTGATATTCAGCTTGCGCAATACTTTGTTTGCACGGTTTAGCAGTAGAAGCCAGAACTCTTCATACACCGAATCGCTTAATACCGAATGAAAGATCTCAAAAACATCATTGCTGCTTGTCACTTTTTCTTTCTGAATAGCTATGGCTGACCGTCGTCGCCTGCCCAGTTCCAGGGCGGCGACTACCGAAATAGCTTTTGCCTCACCAATCCCTGTATGTTTGGCAAGTTCGGCCACCGAAAGTTTTGACAATTCAACCAGGTTGTTGCTAACCTCACTCAATATCTTTTTTGAAAGATCCAGGGCATTTATCCTGTTGGTGCCTGTTCTTAATAGTATAGCAAGTAGTTCAGCATCGCTGAGGGAATGTTTTCCCTTTTCTATGAGTTTCTCCCTTGGCCTGTCTTCTTCGGCCCAGTGCTTGATTGGTATGTTATCCCTGTAATTTGACATATATAATGTTATTGAATTCGTTGAATCATTGAATCATTGAATTGTTGAATTGTTGAATCGTTGAATTGTTAGCCAGGATCAGCAAAAGCATATCGATCAAACGATTAAACAGTTCAACGATTAAACCTTCATAACAGCTAAGCTGTTTGTTACTATTAATACTTTAAAGAAGGGATTTGTCCCCTGCGGGCGAGAAAAAAATTATAATATTCCTGAATTACTTTATTACCGGGATCAGATTCCAGAGCTCTCAGATAAGCATCATTCGCCTTAACCAGCAGATTGTGATCTTCGTAAAATGAGGCCACAATTAACCAGTAAAGATCATCGGAAATATAACGAAGGCTACGGTCAATTTCCATATATTCTTCCTCAATTGATATCATCTCTTCACCATTAAGAAATCTTATCGGGAAAAAAGTAACTGTTGGTTTCCCTTTTTCGGTAACGGTCCAGTAAAAGCTGCCATCTTCAGGGATCCAGTTTTCACCATGATGTATACTGCATGTTGTATCTGTTGAAGTGACTGCATGAAGCCTTCGTCCATTGTGATCCGAATCCCAGAATGATACGACATACTCTTCTGTCCCGGAATCATACCAGGTAAAATCTATATAGTCATCAAATATGTATGTATCATAAAATGGGGTAATGACAATTGGTACCGTCACCGCTCTCGATACGCCTCCTTTTTCTTTCAGGTACCTGTCGGCATAATCTTCAAGGTCTTTGTGGGGTTTGCGTAACTCATCCCATACAAATTCAATATACTGCGTAAGGAGGTCTGATGCAGTTTTATTTGTTGCCTTATCCTTTACTGAAGTAACTTCATATTTCCCCGGATGCTCAAGGCAAGCCTGCTTTTTTTGTGCATCCATCAAATGTAACTTTCCTTCCCCAGTAATCATTAAACTGTCTCCTTCCTTCAATGTTATATTTAATGCGTTTAAAGGTTTCCACTGTTGCTCACCAACAGGCTTATATTGAATGTTACCGGTAAAATAAAAAATCCTGTACAAAATTTCCTGGCCCTGCACCTGAGAAGATATCAGTAAGCAGCCTATCAAGCAGAACAGGATGATATTTAATGATTTTCTGCGAACCATGTTTTAACCTTAAATTTTTTATTCAGGTATCTGATAATGCTTTCATATATTTCCAGCACATCTATTGAGAGCAAAATTGGTACCACAATTATTACTGCATCCAGTTTAAAATTCAAAAACTTATAAATGATCAGTTCAATAGCTACAATAATAATCGAGATACCCAGTTGCAGGCTTCTTACGATAACCTGATACCAGATCTTCCATTTCAGGTAGTACCTGATAAAAAAGTAGATGGCCATATAGGTAAGGATAAAAGAAATAAGTAGTGAAAGCCATAATGGCATCATCACAATATATTCGCCCTGAAGAATAGTATTGATAATATTTGCATGGATAACAACCCCATACATATCAGGATAACTTCTTCCACTGTATTTATGATTAAGCGGCGTAAAATGAATATCTTCAAGAACCCTGGTATTAAGGTCGGGGCCGAGGAATCCCATCAATACGATCTTATCCTTTAAAACATTTAACATCGGATTGGAAGGGTATATATCATCGGTTTCCAGGCTTATAAAGAATTCCATATTACCCCTGTATGCAATTCTCTCAGCTTTCGATTCCCTGTTTAAAAGTTTACTGAAGGCCGCAGGATCATAAACACTGACGATCTGAACCGGGAAAGAAAAATACTTCTCTCCGTAATATTTTAACCATGGGGAAAAATGCCGGATTGTATTCTCAGTTTCCTTTGCGGGGAAATTAATATAACCTTCCTTTAATCCATTCCTGAACAACTGATTGGATGTAATGTGTTGATCATACCTTTCAGATTCCGGATTGGAATAGGAAAAATATGCAGCCATGACAATGTTATCGGCCTTTCTAATTTCACCGGCAAGAACTGAATCAACAAAGGGATCTTTGGGGCTCTCAAAGGTAACATCCAATCCGATAACTGCCGGATCAAATTGATTGATAACTGCCAGTTGCGATGCGATTTCCGCCCTGGAGTTATATCCAATATTTACCAGAACAATGTTGGTATCAATAGCTATTGGATCCTTTTCATGAAATCTTGAATAATAGATATCGGTGAATTTAAAATCGCGGAGCGCATTCGCTATGGGATTCAGGAATTCAATATTGAAGATGAATAACCTGAGCAGATACATCACCAGGAAAACAAAGAGGGTGGAAAAGAGAACATCTTTATGGAAAAATCTTTTCATGAAATATAATCCTATTCGTCTTCAATTGGTGCATTCGTGACAAAAAACAAGCCACGAATGCACCAATTTAATTTTATTCAGCAGACACCCGAATTGATCATTCTGACTTTTTAACTTCTGGCTTCTTAACAATTGTAAAGGGCAAAGTATAAACCGTAGCAGCAGAAGGCGGCGTACTGTAATAACCTGCTCTTGTACCGCTGTAACTATTCTTTAACAAATCTTCGAATGGGGTATTGGCAGGGCCCCGTGAACTGCCTCCGCGCGATTTTATGATCATTCTTAAATCGATGGGTTCCCTGGTGGCAATTAATTTGAGATATTCATTCCCATAGGGAGGCTCAAAGAAAAAGAAATCATAAGGAAGTGTAATCCCTTCACCAACGTCAACTACAAATTCTTCCGGCGTTCTTTTATCTCTTGGATTGGTTGAAGGCAGCAGGATAAACAATTCATTATTGGGCTTGATATTAATAATTTGATAAAAGGCCCTGGTATTCCCGTTGTTTTTTACTTTGATCTGGAAAAAGTGCCCATCAGGAAACTCAAGAACATCCCCCTCACTCCGGAACTCCTCTGAATTATAAACATGAAGAATCTCTGGCGGCCTTACCTTGGTATTCAGATCCACAGGGACTATCTCAAATGTCACATCAATGTCAGGATCCTTCATTTCAATTTTCTTCAACAGGTTTACCTGCATAAATGAATTGATACTACCAACGATATCACTGATCACATCCTTATATTCGTTTTCATTGTTTACTTCCGAGGCAAACAATTCCGTTTCATCAATCGTAATTAATTGAAGCCGATTTCCCCTGGTATGTTCATTATTCATTTCAAGAATAAGGTCAGGATTATTCTCAACGATATTGATCTTTGGCATGTCACTCAGCTTTGCGATCACTATATCTTCAAATACCTTATCGTTACTGATGTCAACTTTAACATTCAAATCATTATCACCATAGTTCTGTTTTGTAATATAAACCCATGTATTTTTAATGGTTTCCTCATCCATTGGTTCTGAAAGCACAACATCAGATTCCACTGCTGTTGTATAGGCAATAATTCCGGTTGCTATCGGTTCCGATTCTTCCGGTTTGTAGGTACCCAATGGATAGAAGGCAACTTCCGAGCTATCATAAATACCCATCAGGTTACCGGCATTGATGGTAACACTCTTAACATCCCAGTAGCCTGTTACCAGGTAATAGGGTTTGGGCTCAATCACTTCACCGCCAAAAATTTCCATATCAACTTCTCCCTCAACCTGTGGTGATTGCCTGGGGGCGATGGTGCTCATATTTACTTTAATCCTATCGAATAACACCCTGTATGTTGTCTCCTGATCAGCATCATTCATCGCCTTACTAAAGGCATAGGAAAGGGAACCATAAGAAGTATCCTTTTCCCTGTCGTAATACTCATAATTAAGCTGATGCTGACTGGCCCCACTCAGGGTAACCATAGGTGCAAGTTTCTCTGGGTCGATATCTGAACGATCTTCATTATTGCCTTTATTGCTTGATGGTTTGTATCCAGGTTCACTGAAAATTACTTCAGTACCACGTGTTTTCACACCTAGCTCAGCTGATCTGCTGGCTGTACCAGAATGACAGGCATCAAGAATGAGCAAAACATTTCCTTCCGGTCCCAGTTGTTCACGAATCTCATCTGTAAGTATTTTGATCTCATCATCCCTGAGGTGTTTCTCGCCCTGATAAGTTTCACTCCATCTTAATTGTGCATCCCACGGGATGATCGCCTCATCGTAACCATCCATTTCATCATTGCCATCATCCTGAATCTGTTGACCATGGCCTGAGTAATGGATCACAACGATATCACCCGGGCTTACATTGCCTGCCAGTGTTTTAAATTCCTGAACGATAAGGTCTTTACCGGCCTGGTCATCTACAATCACTTTCATATTTTCCTTATCAAATCCCTGGCGCAATAATGCCCCTTCGATTAGGGAAATATCGTTATCGGAACTGATATCAGGCCAGCGGCCTTCTTCCGGGTAGTCAGCCACAGCAATAATCAATGCATATTTTGTTGGATCGCTGTCTGCGCTGGCAGTAAAATGTATAGCACTGAAAAGCAAGAAAAAAGAAAAAATAAAATAAATGGTAGCTTTCATGATATTGTAATTTTAGGATTAGTACCAGAGTGTTGATTGAATAACCTCTTCATCACCGGAAAGGTATTGCCTGACAACTTCAACATCATCTTCGCTTCCACCGGCAATAAGCACATAATAATCGATGCTGCCGGCAAGGCCTGATAATCTCAATGCCGCACCAAGATTTTGATAGTCTTCTACAATCCACATTCCGGAAGCATCGTCAGAATGCACCCCGGCTGCCAGGATGAAATATTTCTCGGGGTCGTAGCCACTTCGGTGGTTCTGCCTGTATCCTTTATTTTCCTGCTGTTGATAATACATTTCATTATTACCCATGGTGAATGAAACCTGAGGGTGATCATAATCCATGGTGATATCTTCGTTTTTATCCATGACATAACCTGCCAGCACTTCCAGTTTTTTTGGGGTAAGTTCGCTGGTAGTAACGGTAGCAGTTGTTTTGTTATAACCATCTTCCAGGGTAAAGGTCACCCTTTGTCCGGGTTTTACATCCTCCAGCTCACCAAGGGCTTCTTCAAGGTTATTTATTTCATTTCCATTAATGGCTGTTATAAAATAATCAATCATATCGCCCAGTGCTCTGAAAGCCGGTGATCCACGCAATACAGCAGTAAGCCTGGGTTTTTCATCCACTTCCCAGTAAACGTATTCATCGTATCCCACGTTATAATACTCATAGTTTTGTACCAGTTCTATCCCCAGGTAGGCCCTGACTACCCTTCCATCAGTTTTAAGAATGTCATCAACGATCTTTTCGCTAATATCGGCTTCGAGGGCAAAATTTATTTGTTGCTGTAGAATTTGACTACCGTCGGGAAGATCCGCAAATGCTATCTGTGAGTTAACACCAACAACTTCCCCTTTTTCATTGATCAGCGGACCACCGCTGTTACCCCAGATTATTGTTGCCGTTGTTTGAAGAAAACCGAATTTTCCGGTCATGCTTCCACGCACCCTGTTCTTTGCACTGATAATACCATCGGTTATGGTATAGGGATATTCACCAAGCGGATTACCTATGGCAAATACACGTTCTCCAAGTCTTGGATCGCTTATTGTAAATTTAATGGTGCTGATCTCATCCCCAGGCTGGTCAATAAATTCAAGGACAGCAAGATCATAAAATGAATCACCGCCCACCAGCTTCACTTCATACTTATTCCGGTTGATTGTGAAAACATACAGACTTTCCGGATCATCGGAAGCGTTTTCAACCACATGCGCATTGGTGATCACATATTTCCTGCCATTTTTTTCGATTATAAATCCAGATCCGGAGCTGGTGACGCCGGAAAGATCGAGTGCCTTCTGGTAGGCAATCTCTGTTGCTGCCTCTCCCCTGAAACCAAGGGCGTTTTTGGCCAGGTCATTCTTATAAACACCTATGGTAACTACTGAACCGATCACATCTTCAAGCATTTCGGGAATGTTCTGAGCAAACATGGTGGTGCCCGAAAACAAAGCGACCAGTATGATAATAATTGACTTTTTCATGATTTATCTATTTATTGATGATTAACTAAATATATTTTTATTCCTGCTTAATACAGTATTCCTGATAATACTGATCGGCAAGTTGAAATCCTTTTTCTTTTGCGATACCGGTATATTCACATGCTTCATCATACATGCCGAGATGATGGTATGAAATTCCTTTATTGAATAATGCATGAACATAAGTGGAATCCAATGCAATAGCCCTGTCATATTCTTCTATGGCTTCTTCGTGGTATCCTTCAATGGCCTTATTAATGCCAATGTTGTTGTAATAAACGGGCTTTGGGTCGATGCTGATGGCTTTACGATAATCTTCATTAGCACCTAAAATATCGTTGCGTTTTTCTTTCACCTGGGCTCTCCTGAAGTAGGCTTCATCAGCGAGGCTGTCAAATTCAATGGCAAGATTGTAATAATAAATGGCAGAATCGAGCGACCTGACTCTGTAAAGGTGTATCCCTTTTTCAATCAGATCCTGTGCTTCCTGATCCTGGGAAACGACTGTTAGGGGCAGGCTCAATAAGATGATGATTATGGAAGTTGTTATTTTCATTGATTGTTTTTCCTGATTCTTATTTTTGATAAGTAACGTTGGTATAAAAATCATGCTCCGTCTTCATCTGATTTTGTCATTTAGTAAGGGAAGGCGAAGCATGATGAATTAGGCGGTTTATCTGAGGTACCAGTTATAATAGTCTTCGTATAGTTCTAATTCAAACTCATCGTAGTAACAATACTTACAAACCGGGCCCCATGTTACGCGGCTGCCATCATCAAATTCGGCAATTGCATAGAGGCATGTCTCACCCGATCCAACGGTTAAGCTGCCATCGCCCCAGGGAGCGATATAACCTTCATAATAACCATCGATATAGCAATCGATATACCATGAGGTCCAGTTCTCAAAGTAAGTATAACATGAACCTGATCCTGAGCCCCTGGCACCGGCTTTAGCACCTTTTTCTTCTGGTTGAACAGCTTTGGATTTAACATCCTTGGCGTTCAGGCGCTTTTCAACTTTAATGTTGGGATCGGCGCCACGAGATTTTACTTTGGCAACATCGCCACTTCCAACTTTATCTTGCTTCTGAACATCCTGTGCGAATGTTAACCCGGTGAAGATAAAACCTGTGATAATCAATAATACGAGCTTTTTCATAAGATTTAAAAATTTGGGTTAATACTAAGCTATTTTGATTGAATCTAAATTAGATTATTTGCAAATATATAAATTTTAAAATGTGATGAAATAAGTATTTTTTTATTGACATATGCAAGTAACTAATTTTTGTTGACTTTTCCAAGGTTTATTTTTGTTATTAATATTCTTTTAGATAAAAAGTAACCCGGATTAGAAAAAAAAGAAACAATGAACAGGATTATTTATAGGTGTTGAGAAATTTCTGCAGGTATGGTTATGGCATCCTTCGATTTCGCTCAGGGTGACCTGTACTACCCGGTCACATTAGTGGCTTCTACTCCGCTCAGCCAATACTACCTCGAAGTCAAGGCTGAGCGTAGCCGAAGCCTTCATATCTCTCCTTATTGAATGTCACCTTGAGCGAAGTCGAAGGGTGAGTAATAAACCATGATATGAAGTTCTCAACAGTCATAAATACATTCTCATAAGATTTTGAACAAGTAATAATAAGTCATTATTATCCCAAATAATGCATTAGAAAAGGGCTAATGCATTACGATTAAGAAGCTGTAAGCATTTCATCATAAATTAATATTCACCTGATTGATGAAATGCAACATCTTCTAAATCGGTATAACCCCAACTAATGCATTGGTTCATTTCAATCCTTTTGATTAATGATTTCAACAATTCTACCTATCAAATCTTCAACCGTACCAGCTTCCACTTCCACAACCTCACTCTCCTCTCCATAATTAATATTCATACGAAGTTTGATCTTTCCATCAGTTTGCTTATACAATCCTGATAACTGGTAAGCTTCCGGGAATTCCCCCACATCAACAAAAATGAATTTTGCTTCTTCTCCCCTGCTGGCCAGTTCATTGAGTTCTTCATCAAGTTTGTTCCCAAGGTCAAGGACATCCCTCAGTTCATTCTCATCCAGGAAGTTGGAACGGATAAACATGGGTTTGATCTTTGCCAAAGCAATCTGCTCCTTATCTTGTTTTGTATAAAGTCCTATATCAAAACTTTCGGCACCATAAGGGCTGAACACCTCGGGTTCCTGTATTCCACCTACACCTTCTGCCAATTGGGGTACCCTTTCAACAGCATGCTGAAAAAGCAGGTTAACATCGGCAAACTTTTCTTCACGTAATGCAACCCCCTTCATCCCTTCGATCAAGCTGTATGTTAATACGCCTTGTCCATACCGGCTGGCTTCATAGCTCACAGCATCAGCGGCACATCCGGTAATGATGTGCATCCCGGTGCGGTCTTTCATACGCTCAAGAGCACGGATGGTACTCGAAGCTATGTCACGGTCCTGCTGCAGGTTTTCTACCAGTTGTCCTGATGCACAGGCATCAATGATCAGCACCTGTTTCAGGGCCGGGACTTTCTTAAACCATTCCACGAGTGTATCGCTTGAGATGGTGCATGAATTCCGGATGGCTGGATCATTATAAGCATCTCCGTTAGCAGTGTATGCATCCTGAGTCAAATAATAAAAATCCCCATCCTGTCCGCCCCAGTTAATGCCATGGCCAGCAAGATAGACAACCAGCACGTCAGTCGATTTTGCTTTTGAGGCAATGTCCATAAATGCCTTCTCAATATTCTCTTTTGTTGGCCAGTTGTTTTTATCCTCCTCATCAGTGGTTAACTCATAAAGGTAAGTCTTATCCGTACCAAAAAGCCTGTGTGCCCCTATTTCCAGGGCATTGGAAATATCAACAGCATCCTTGGCAGCAAAACGAAGATCAATCTTATCACCTGTATAATCGGAAACACCGGATACCAGCACATAAAGATCTGGTGGCTCTATATCTGTATCAATCCCGGGATTGTATATAACACCCACATTACGGCTGGAGAGGTAACCTTCTGCATTGTATGCTTTTACTTCGATTTTGTTGTCTCCGGAGGTTAGATAGGGATGGTCTTTGATATTAGCAGAAATTGTTGCATCTGTTACATTCTGGTCAAACCCATCCTGCCTGGCATCTGATATGATCTCCTTGCCGTTTATAAAAACTGATACTTTACCAATTCCACCTCCTTGATTATTAAGCAATATATCAAGATTGGCCATTTCATCAATGGTAGTTTGATTCACAGATGGAAATAAAGAAAGAGTATCACCAAAAGCCTTAACTTCCCTTAGTGGCTCACTGTTCATTACCTGTTTCAATAATCCAGGTTCATAATACCTTTCCTTTAACTGCTCCAAATCAATTATTTCAGTACCCTGAACATAGTAAATATTGTTCATTGCTGATGGTGAAGCGTCAAACAATCCATTTGGCGTAGTGACAATCCAATTTAAACTATCCATGGAGATCATGGTGACAATTTCTTCAGCTGTCTTTAAATCCCAAATCTTGATGGTATTATCAAGGCTGCTGGTAATGACTTTGTCCTCATTCTGAGAAAAGCCAACAAAACTTATTGGGGATGAATGTCCTTTAAATGTATTAAGCTTCCTCAGACCTATTGTCTCTTCACCGTATTTTCTTTTATTGACAATTTCCCATAGTATGACAGTATTATCAGAACCGCCTGTTAGTATATATCTACCATCTTTTGAACAACTTATCTTAGTTATCCCGGAACTATGAGCATTATAATCACCAACCACTTCCTCACTACTGATATCCAAAATATTTATATCACCAAACTCTCCAAATAGAATATATTTATCATCTATAGTAAAATTAACACATTGGATATAGCTTTTGTTTAAAGACAATATTTTTTTTCCACTTTGAATATTAAATAAGTGCATATTGACATGAAAATTTAAAAAGAAGTCTTTAGCTTCAGCAACTGCTATCAACTTGCTGTCATGAGAAAAAGCAAAATCACGTATGCCTTTTTCCTTGAATGTAAAAACCTGATCACCAGTTTGAATATTCCAAATCTGCAATTCATCATCGTTAATACCAGCAGCAAATTCCCCATCCCAAGAAACAAGAGTCATTTTCCTGAATTTATCTTTTCCTGTAAAACTTTTGATTGAATCCGGAGGATCCAGACTCCATAACGATAAACTATTGGAATCATCAGAAAAGCTTTCAGCAGGATCAAAACCAAGAATATAACTTTTTGTACTATCGAAATAAGATGATAAGCAATCAAGATCTTTTATCAAACAATGAGTAGGCATTCCTGATTGAAAATCCCAGGCTGTTAGTTTAGTGGTTTGATCTGTGGGTGTTTTCATAACTTGTTCATAGTACAATAAGCTTTCCAACGGAGGTATGAAAATATCAACAACCTGATACAATGAGTTATCTTTATTAAGGGGTTGAGTGTTTATTACTTGACCAGTATTTTCATTGTAAAAATCATGGTAATTCCATGTTTCAACAGAACCACCTGTTGATGATAAGATATCTCCATTATCCGATATAAATGCTACCATTTCGGGGTAATCAAGCTCAGTAAAAGTAAATACCTCATTGCCAGTATCTAAATTCCATATTTTGATCATATTATCTTTACTGCCTGAGATAGCGTACTTCCCATCGGGTGAAAAATCCAAACATGTTATTTCATCCTGATGACCGATTAAGGTACGTTTTATGCCATTATTTGGGATATCCCATAATATGATTGTACTATCCTTACTTCCTGAAAGACCATATTGTTCATCTGAGGAGATACATAAAGCTGTAATTGGTTGACTATGCCCTTTTAAGGTCTCTGCTGGTTTCCCGGGATCCAGGAAAGTAATCACAAGTGAATTATCCTGGTGGCCTGATATAAAAAAGTGTTTGAATTGAGCAATAGTCAAATCAGTAATTGGAGAGCTGAAATTATTGTATCGATATAATTCATTTCCAGATTCAATATCATAAATTATAACAAGGTCTTCATCATGAATTAACAGTTGTTTGCTACTATTAAAAAACATACCATTAGCATGATACGCCATATTTTTTCCTTTAAATGGAAGTTTTTTAATTATTTTTCCTGTTTCAAGATTTACAATAATTACCTTTCCCAAATCATTATATACAATATATTTTTCATCAGGCGAAATATTTACAAAAGACATCATATGTGAAGTAAAACGATCAACTCTTATTATATCTTCGAATGTTTCTGTCTCCAAATCATACAACCTAAGAAATGCATACTTTATAAAAGACTGTTCAGAGATAACTTTCTTCTTATCAAGGGATATAGTACAATTTCTTTCACTCCATCCTGCATAAATAGATCTTCTTTTAATAATGGACTTTGACTCGTTCTTCCAAATAAGCAATTCTCCAAAATCATTGCCGGAAACGATATATTGATTATCGGGAGAAATATCAATTGCACCTATTCGTGAATTATTTCCGCCAAACCAGTAATCGTTTTCTGTTTCAAAATCCCACAAAAGTATGCGCCTGTAATCTGATAAAATCATATACTTGTCATCAATGGCAAATTGCACATTGTCTCCACTGATATTAAGAGTATCAACTTCAACCCCTGACTCAATATCCCATAATTTGATAGTTCCATCATCCCAGGATGCCTGTGCCGAAATTAAAAGTTCCCCGTTCCTTGAAATATCAATTGATTCAACATCACCAGAATGTCCCTTAAATGATCGAATCTCATTTCCAGAAACCGCCTCAACCATGTGGATTTCCTTATCATCACAAGCAAAGAATACTATCTTACCTGTAGGATCGTATGACACATCATTAATAAACCCGACGCTGTATGGGGAGCCCGGAGCTTGAGTATATTTAACCACAAAATCGCCTGATTTGAGATCAAATGTAATTTTATCAATATTTAATTCAGACGATAAAGAGGCCAACCTTTCTTTTGATGGTTTTAGTTCAATTAAGTATTCAATAAAATCATTGTTCATCTCAGGAAATGAACGAAGAAGTGCTCCGGTACTAAGCTGCCACACACATATTAATTCACCATCTGCGGAAATAATATATTTCCCATCATCAAAAAAGCAAACAGCATATACTTCATCTATATGCCCAACCAGGGTTCTTATTAACCTGCCTGTCTGCAATTCCCACAGTTTTACCGTATTATCATCACTGGCAGTTATTACATATTTTGAATCCGGGGAAATGCACACATCATTAATTTCACCAGAATGATTTGTCGGTATAACCAATTCTGGCTTTTGTGCAAATGTGAGATTTAGAATAAGTATAGAAACAATTGAAAAGAGCTTTCTCATGAGGCTAAAGATTTATGAAATAATATATTATGGTCCAATTATTCTAAACCCAGAGGAATCCTTTTCTTATGCCAGCTTCAGGTTAAATACTACGCCCTGAATTTTATCTAAATAACACCGCAACACTCAATTATCCTGCAAACTCTTATTAAATCCCTTATCCCTGAATGCCTTCTTAGGTTCCTCTACTTCAATACTGAATACAAACTCACTACCCGGTTCATTATCACCAAAGTTCCCGTAGCGGGGATTGGTCTGGGATCTTCCAACGGCAATGACCAGCGTATGGAAGGTAACAAATCCATTCACCATACCTTCGGTACGCAGGGCACTTAATATCTGGTATGCAAAAGGTGAATGTTTCCCCGGTTCCCCATCAGATACGTATTCCTTTCCTCCGGAAGTGATAAACAGCCTGGTTTTATATTCCAGTGCCCGACTGATAAATTCCTCTTTTGATATTTTATCATACACATCATCACCCCGCGCCGAACTTGCCAGTTTTTTATCGAAGGTCCCACCAAAACAAACATCCAGTGCGATCAGGATATGGTCGCACCTTTTGATGTTATTCACATTTTCCCGCAGGTAAGAATAGGGGATATAACTTGCCCTGATCTCATCATCTTTTTTAGAGTCTCTACAAACAATATAACCTTCACCTGAAATATCATCAAATGACCCATGGCCGGCAAAGAAGACAAACAACTGGTCATCGGGGCCAAACTGTTTTTTTTGATATTCCCTGATCTTTGTCAACACATCCATACGTGTATTATTGGTAAGCAGCTCAACCTCGAAATTATAAAATTCTTCCAGTGTCTTTGCCATAGCAGTAGCGTCGAATACAGGATTTACCAGGTCGCTCCATTCATCATATTCGTCGGTGGCAAATATCAAGGCATAGTTCTTACGTTCTTCTGTATAGCTGCCTTCCTCATCAAGTTCAGCATACAATGATCCCACTCCACGATGATCGGGGGTGATCATTCTCACATTTCTTCCGGCTATTTGCAAACTGTCATAATTCATCAGTACAAAATCATCGCCGGTATGATAGGTATTCCAGCTGATGATATTATCATCATTCTGCTTGCTGGTGAACAGGTGGGCATTCAGGTCTTTAATGCTTAGATTCTTATCCTGTGCTGAGTGTTGTTCAGATCCCTGCTGAAGCAACTCTATAATTGAATGTGAAAGTACACCGTGTTCAATTAAGTCATCTTCTATACGATGGCCTGTCAGGCTTAAAATACTCAGGTTCAGGTTTGATCCTGCCAGCGCTCCCCTGCTGATTGCATAGTTACCTACAAATTCATCAATAAAGGTAGGGGCGAAAATATCGAGTACCAGGAATTGGTTCCTGGCCTCCACACTTGAAAGCCATGTTTTGATGGTATTCACTTCAAGACTGATCCTGGTTTCGACCGAATCGCTTCTTGGAACATAAAACCTGAAGGAAGTAGTATCCAGCGATCCTGTCCCACCCAGGTAAAATACAAAAATATCATCCGGCCTGGAATCGGTGATAATATCCCTGAATGAGTTTTCTATATTTTCGAAAGTAACCTCTTTATCAACCAGTGTAATGATGGCTATAGAATCATAATATCCCGAAGCATCGTACCTGAATACCGAGGCAAGGCCTGAAACATCCTGATCTGCATAGTTATATTTCAGTTTATCGAATTCATTGTTACCAACAGCCAGCAGGTATAAACGCCTGGTTTTATTGATCTCATCATATTTCTTCAGGTAGGCTTCCGATTTTTCTTTGTAGGTCACGTACTCGGTTTGTTTGCCCCATTCACCGTACATCCATGAGAGCAGATCAAAAGCATTGGCTGTTTTGGAATCGTCATCAAGTACATCATTTGCATAATGGAGGCAATCGAAATAATATTTTTCGGCCAGCTCCCAGTCTCTTATTTCCTGGTACATATAGCCAATCCATGAAGTTTCCCAGTAAAGCCAGTAGGGTCTGGGATTCTTGCTCTCTTGCTCATAAGTATAGGATTGTAGCATTAATTTAACAGCATTACGGTAATCGCCGATATCTTTGAGTGCGAGGGCTTCAGTGGCAATACTGTCGGCCAGGGCATAATATTCGTAATCCTCCCGGAAGCGTTTTACCATATAATCTTTTGCTGCTCGAACCAGGTCACTCTGCCAGTCATTTTTAATAAATATATCAAAATCTGCTGCAGGACCTGTCCAGAACTCACTCCTGCCCGTCAGCAATTCAAGGGTTTTATCATAATATTTCATTGCCTCAGCAGTATCTCCCATCAGGAGGTAGGAATGCCCGACATTTACAGCGTAAGAAAGCTGGGTAGAATCGAGATCATAGGCCTTTTTGCAGATTTTCCGGGCTTCAAATATTTTACCATCCAATAAAAGATACCACCCCTGGTTACCGTATCCTATCGCAAGTTCGGGACTCAGTTCTGTCAGTTTTTTATAATCTTTAACCGCCTGATAATAATTTTCAAGCTGTCCGTAAGCAAATCCCCTGAAGAAATAAGCATTCAGGTTATACGGATCAATTTCTATTGCTTCGTCGAATTCTTTGATCGACTCGAGCCATTGTTCCTGGTAGGTCCTGACATTTCCTTTTCCAACCAGAAATACTGATTTGTAAGCATTGTTTCCAAGTATATCAGCAACCCTGATAAATTTATTGATAAGAATTTCAGCCTGCTCGAAATGATTATTATTTAGTTCCTCATTGAAGTAAGCATTGAATTTTTCAAGGGTTGAGTCCTGGATATAGAATACATTCTGTAGAACATACTGATCCAACTCCTCCCCTTCCAGTTCAAGGATACGTTTATACATTCTTTGGTCAAATTCACCAAGAGGGGTAAAATTAATCAGCCAGGTTGCAAAAGTCTCAATGAGATTCCACTGATGGCCCATGTATTTTCCCGGATACGAATTCATGAAATTCAGGAACGCATCAATGTCAGCCCTGGTAGTTATTTCCAGGGCACCCAACAAGCTGACGCCCTCATACTTACCACCTTCCATAGGCTCTATCCATGATGGATAATCATCAACATATACCTGCATATACCCCCAGGTTTCATAAATATTATTAACCATCAGATTAAGGATGTCATCCTCAAGTTGTGGATCTGTATTATACAACATCTCAAGCTGATCGAATATGGGGGTACCTTCAAGGTCATAAAATTGAACATCAAGTTGTGCTATTCTTGACAGGAGGAAAGTTTCATCATGTACAGGCAATTTACAGGGAAGTTCTATCATATCCCCTTTTTTCACCTGGTAAGCAGGATCATTGGTATTACTGAGTACGACGAAACAAATTGCTGCATTGTCATTCGATTTATAATGCCATGCAGATCCTAATACCACATTGCCCCTGTCTGGATTCCCGGTAGTATATATACTGTAGGCATTCCCCTTGCCGCCCGGTGTGATCCTGAAATTATCACCCCCGTCGATGATTACCCACATGGTGTCATTGGTAATGCCAAATACAGAATCAACACTGAAAGCCACCCAGGTTTTTTTGAATTCCTGTTCGGGATATGGCAGCGATTGATCATACCATCGGAGGTTACTGTAATAAGAAGCAAGTACAGGGATCAGTATCCCGATCTCATATTCATTATCTGCCATACGATATTCATCCAGTGATTTATTACAATAATCGATCGCCGGTACGTATTCAATTAATTCAGCTTTATTTTCGGCAGCATATTTATAGCACTCCCCTAAAAAATTGTGATCCGGATTATCAAGTTTGCTTTCTTCATTAATGGCTTTGATAAATTCACTGAATGCTTCCTGAGGTTTTTCTTCATAATACAGGGCTAATGCATCGCCGTAAATCATACCGGCGGTTTCGCTATTCTGCGAAAACAGGGAATTCCCTGCTGCCAGTATAAGGACTAATAAAAGGATCTTATAGGATTTCATCTCCGATATTCATTTGGTAATTTGAGTGAAAGTTATAAAAAATTCTACAACCATGTGAATTAATAGATGGGAAAAGTAAATGTAACCTTTTATTATTTGCATTGGTATTAAGAGAAATATAGTTACCACAGACTTCACAGATACAGCTATTTAATAAAAGCTATTTACTATCAGTGCAACCTGTGGCTATTTTCTTTCAATCAATATTCGTCTTTAATTCTTGCATTCGTGTCAAAAAAAATAGCCATGGATGTACGGATTTCCACCACACAAGCCTCCCGAATAATATCAATGATTATTATGTATCATAACAATCATAATAATCAGTGTTCTATTCATTGAAAGATCAGGAAGAGTTTCACGTAAAGAAAACAAAAAGGATAAATACACAACACGCAAAGAGGGTACTATCAACCCAGTCATTCTGTGCCCAAAGCCCTGAGCCATCAAACTTTTGCCTTGTAATCGTTCCTTACTGAAGCTCTCTCAAAAGCTCCTTCGCCTGCTGTGCAAAGGGAGTGTTGGATCTGGAGATTTTATTTAACAACTGCTTTGAACGTTGTTTATCCCCTGCATTCAGGTAGGCAAGTGCCAGGTACCAGGTAGCTTCATCCTGATATGGATGATCTGAACTACCTGATAGTAACTTTAAGTTCTCGATGGCTTCACTTGTTTGCCCGTTTTCAAGCTGTGATATGGCGAGATAGAAAATCAATTCAGGATCCTTATTGTTATCAAGGGATATGTTCTCCAGGATCTTTATGGTTTTTGAATATTCCTCTTTATCATAGAAATTCATTGCAGTGAGGATCTGCCCGTATTCTTCATCGTTAAAATGGGCCAGCGCCTCGGGGATCTCCTGGCCTCTTGCCATGGCGATGAAATCATTATCATAGGGAACAAAGTATTCCGTAAATAGTTCTTTCGATTGTGGCTGAAAAAAGAACAACAGGTAGATTCCCAGGGCAATGAAAGCCAGAACAACTGCGGCATAGCTATAATACATATAGCGCGAGAACCACCTGATCACCGGAGGATCCATCTCATTGTCTGCCTTATTCATAATATCCCTGACACCAATTTCTTCTTGATCCCTGATACCTTTAACGATCATCCGATGTAAATATACCTCGGCGGCAAACTCCTTATCCTCCTTCATTCTTTTTTCAAAGGCATCCAGATCATTGCCGCTGAGATTACCCAGGAGGTAATCATCAATAAGTTGGTGTTGCAAGGATGATTGGTCTTCCATATCCTGACATTAAAAAAACTCTGATTGATCGTGCTCCGATTTGACCAGGGTTTCAAGTTTCTTAAAACATTTATATTTCTGTGTTTTCACAGAGTCAACAGTAGTATAATTCAACATATGCATGATTTCTTCATGCCGTCTTCGTTCATAATAAAACAATCTTAACAACTCCCTGCACTTTTCACTGAGCTTCTGGAGTGATTGCATAATCGTATTCTTGATAAGCTCATTCTTATCATCATTACCATCGAAATCAAATCCTTGGGTTGCATTGTCATGAAAACCTTGTTGTGATTCGATGTCAGTTAACCTGGATTCCCTTTTTAATTCATTATGGATCTGGAATTTCCCAATCTGGAAAAGATAGGTCTTCAGGCTCGACTGTAGTTCAGTTAGTTTACCGGTCATAATATTCCTGTGCATGGCCAGAAAAGCCTCCTGGTAGATCTCTTTACAAAGGTCAAGTGAAAGCCTGTAATTCTTCATGGCAAAGGCAATGAATTCATTGCGGTATGACTTATATAAATCCGCAATGGCCTGCTGATCATTGTTTTTGATCTTTTGAAGAATATCAGGATCATTCATCCAGATTAGGATTAGTAATATTAAAATTGTTGCATTCAAATATACGAATTTGTTTATAACATGAAAGAAACTTATTTGAAAGTTGATAGGCGAGCATATGAAAAGTAACCCTGAAAAAGTATGTTATTCATCGGATGACTTTTACCAAACTGTTTTATGAAATATTAATAACAATAAATATTTAGTTAAACGCAATCGTGAGATGAATTGCTGTTAGATGCTAAAAGCGATGAATTCTTCCAGGAACTCAGAAACTATGCTGATATACTTGATGAATCGGACCAGCTTTTCATTTTCATAGCAGGCCATGGTGACTTCGACAGTCTTTTTTTCAATGATGGGTTTTTTGTTAAAAATAAAATAGATCTAACTACCAGGCTATATATGACCTCCGGTAGTTTAAACGAAGTGCCCGATGGCTATGCCGGCAAACATTCGCCTTTTGCCTACAAAATATTGGAGGCCTTACGCACCTACGGGGCAGACGAAGGTTTTATTACCTCCAACCAGATTTTCAATTTTGTTGAAAAGCTACCATCCAAACCCATGCTGGGCAGTTTCGGGAATGATGAGCCGTAGAGTGTGTTTTTCTTTATTCCGGTGAAAGAGGGGCAAGGCAAATAAATTATATAGTAATAGTTAATCGGGGTGGACACCCGATGCCACCCTTATCACCATACCCTGAAATCAAACTCAATGTTCTCCTGCCTTACTGTTGGCTTCTGAAGTCCGCCGGTCAGATCCTGAACCGATTCACTTACATATACACGTAGTTCTGAAACAGTAATTTCCCCATCACCGTTCAGATCTGCATCCATGCTTCGGATACCGTTAAGTATGGAATAGGTAAACACACCGTTCTGCCACTCGTCCGATTCCATGGCATAGCTATTACCGGCTGCGGCACTGACAACAACTGTACCGGAACCACGGTTCAGGTTAGTGAAAAGTTCCTGCATCAGTTCAAAAGAATTCTGGAGGCCAAGATGTCCTTCTGGTATATCATAATCCAATGAACCAACGCGGTATGTATATTCCGTTACACCACTTTTGGCTCCTTTTTTGCTTTTGCCTTTTTGGGCGATCAATTCATCTTTGTCAACCTCTCCTGAGTGACAGGCATCCATCAGGAAAAGTTTTTTGCGGGCAGGGATGGAATCGAGGAGCCATTCCAGTTGATCATAGCTAACACCTCTTTCCGAAGGATTGTTGAAGTCGATATCATGGGTAGCAAAATAAAAATCGAAGTTTTCGTCGAGGAGGCCGTGGCCGGAGACGAAGAGGATGACCTGGTCATCTATCTTTGTATTCAGGAGTTTTTTCTTCAATGCCAGAATGTTTTCCCGGGTGGCTTTATAATCGAACAATGAATCAACATTAATATTTTCCCATTGCTTACCATTTGACAAATATTGATCAATAATATCCCTGCCGTCATCAACTGCATATTTCAGATCCATTTTATCAAACAAGTAATCTGAGACACTAATGCATATAATATACATGGATGTGTCAGTGTGTTTCGATGGTTTATGGTTAATATAAAAGGTTTCCCTGTGCGATTCTGCCCCTTTACTGTTCAGGCATGAGAACTGGATTTTGTTTTCCCCATTTGAAAGTGGTATATCAAAATCCATATCTATTTCATTCAATTGCTCACCAGCAATTTCGTATCCTTTAAGTCCATACAATGCCACATTATTTACCCAGATGTTAATACTCCTGAGATTGTATTTGTTATCTGTGGCCTTAACTTTTACATTCAGCATACCATCTTCTGGCTGATCAGGAAACTCATCCATATTAACAAGCAGTATTTCAGGAATATGGAAGTCAGAACCAAGCATCTCCTCAGTAAATCCCAACTTATTAATCCTTTTTTGATATGCCTGATAGTAGGCCTTAATAACATCATCGCTAACGAAGCCAAGTTTTTCAAGAATAATATCGGGCCGGTTATATTTCAGGTCAAACTGTTCATATGTAAACAATTTATCCCGGTACCTGAAATAAACATTCCTGATCCCTGTGCGTGAACCTCTGTAGTATCCTTCAGGTGTAAGAAAGAAACCGCCACCATAGTTAATCAGTTGTCCGATTTCATCCCCGTTTTCAGCATTGACCAATTGAATGATGTTTTCCCGGAAACCCAATGCAATCCATTTCTTTTTGCTGAAATATGATGAGGAATGAATATCATATTTCGTATAAATATTAAAAACAGGTGAGAGGTCATTTTTACGTATACCCCTGTAGTTTTTCTGGTGAGGAAATAAATTGCTGCCTTTGGCAAAGAAGATGATCTCTCCATCATTCGAAATAGAATAGGGTGATTTTATCAATCCGCTTTCTTTATAGTTTTCAAGACCATATGATGCCGGATAACCATTCATCCAGTCTTCTGGTTTTTTCTTTTGTATATCAAAGAAATACAGCTGAGATTTGTATTCATCCCTTACACAGAACCTGGTCGGATAATCCCTGATAAATTTCAGATCATTTTCTGAGATCCTGTTAATTTTTAATTTGTCTAATGAATAATCCCTTATTTCGCCATTGTCAAGGTTGACCAGGAAAAACTTACTGCTTTGAGGGGATGTGGAGGAATTATCCTGAGGATCATGCATTTCTTTTGATGAGCTATTATTTTCCCAGACAAGCGCATGAGTTCCGGTACTATTAATATCTATGTATGAAGCTCCATTCAATTCGGGCATCTGAAAACTGTTTATGATTTTCATTCTCTCAAAATCCCAGATCAGTAATTCTGATCCAAATTTCTGCTTATCAGAAGATAATTGGCCATTTGAATTTTCAATTACAGGCAAAGTCAAAACCAATTCCGATGTGCCTGGCCTGATTCTTACAGCATCAAAAAAACTTATTTTGTTTATGAATTGTATTTTGCCACTTTTATAGGAAACTATCGAATCAAATTCATTCACATTTAGCCCATAAACTTCGTTTTTCCAGGTATTATTTGAAGGGTCATTTTCATAAACGATTTGAACATCTAAAGGTTCATTTCTAAATAAGGAGGTAAGGTAGGGATAGCAGAAATCAAACCTTCTGTCATTTCCTAATATGTTTACATTATTTGTATGGTTTGTTTTAAGTAGTCCTTCTTCAAGGTCCCATAAACTTATGAGATTCTCATTGTAGTAGCTGGCCAGAAGGTTATTATAATCAGAAAAAACCAATCTTGAAATACCTTCATAATATGGGCCTATACTTATATCAGGTATTCCTGAACGAATAGTGCGAACAATTTCTCCTTTGTGGGGATCAATAATATATATGCAGTCTTTCCCGGCAACAGCAATACTATTTTCATCAATTATATGAACAGCTTTCTGAAACCTGATATCAGCGTCAGCTTCAATTATGTGATGAATACCTGCGTATTTTCCTGTTCCATTAATGATTATTTTTTTGTAGATAAATTCTCCATCTACAACTGCTGTTTTCCAGGAATGGCTCTCATCAATCTGGTATGGTTTTTCGGGTTTGTATCTTCCAAGCTCCCTCCTCCAGGATTTAAAAGTGTTCAGGGGTGGATCTCTCACCAATTCTGATAAATCAATATCATTATCATTTTTCAAGGGAAGCGTGGTTTCGTAGTTGTGGATCCAGTTATTCCAGCGAATTAAAAACGGAGGCCTGGTATCTGTAAATATAGTTTGTAAAATGATGTCATAGGAATTCTCTATAAAATAAGCGTATTCGAGATAATCGGTATTGAATGTGAATATAATTTTACCAAGCTTCATGTCCCAGATAAAAAGCTTGCTCCTCGATCCGGTAATCATGTATTTTTTATCATAGCTTACATCAATACTTTCAATTTCTTCTGTATTATTTAGTTGTGGAACAAACCTGGCTTCGTCGGTGTATGATTCAAGATCATAGAGTTCCATACTATTGCCGCGTCCCTGAAGTAAAAGCACATTTCTTGTTGGATGAAAAGCCCCGACACCAGTAATACGATTTATCAGGATCTCACCAATCTTCCTGAAGTTGTTATCAAAAAGAAAGACACTTCTGTGCTTCTCAATTCCATACCTTTCACAAGTATAGGTTATCATATCGCCGGAATGATTCTGAAAAACATTGGTAATTCCGGAAATGAATTTTTTTGATTCTCCTTTTACAAGCTTGTCATTCACTATTTCCCATGATGTAAGCATATCTGAATTCAGTGTCAGGATAAGGCTGTCGTTAGGGATGAATATATTCTCAAGCCCATCAACTGTATAGCAATCAATTTTATTTGTATCAGCCGGATACAATATTGTAAGACTATCATTATGACCAACTGCAATACGGTTATCGCTGAAAATGGCGATACCCTGAACATCCTTATCAAAACCCTTCCTATATACCATAACATTCATTTCAGGATCATATAACATGATGCTATCCATTAAATGATATACAAGCATATCATGGTTTGAGGTCATTAAATAGGCAAGGCTTATCATTGTACTATCATCAACATCTCTACCAATAATGGAATATGTTGCTGTATCACATGTATAATTATGCACATTGGTGTTTTCAATGTAGTTAATGGTTTGTATGCTATTAACAATGTCCCAATAGGAATTAAACATTCCATCTTTAAGGTTACGATGCTTTTCAGTAAGGAAAGTGAGATGGTGTTTTTCAGGATGGACGAAAAACACTGTTTTTCCTATGATAGGTTCAGAATAGCCTTTTGGCCTAGATTTAATAAATGGAAACTCATTTATAACTTGCTTAATACCCGGATCATAAATCTTGATTTTGGTTTCAAATGCGATGATCAGGTATTTACCATCATGGCTAAACTCAATTTGCCTAAGGTTTTCACCTCCAGCAATCATGTCCAGATTATCCAGGATCACTTCTGAATCAATCTGGGCAAAAGATTCATCGAAGTTCAAAAATACCAATAAGAACAAAAGATTAATTATTATGCTTCCTTTCATGATAATTGGTTTTAAGCATTCAATGAAATCATCATTTGTGTATGGATAATACTAATAAATTTCTATTCCAGTTAATTTTGACCATTGCTTTACGATTTCAAATTAATTTCCCTAATCAAGGAACCACCTCCATACTGCAATAATCCTGATCATTTTACCATCAACCTCGATTTCCTCTTCCTTGCTGTTGGTCAGGATAATGCCTTCATCTAATGCATAAGTCTGTAATGCATCCAAAAGCCCATTTATTTCCCTTGACTTTGTACTTTGATCTTCCAAGTTATAACACACCTGGATTGCCTGTGTTATGTTAACTCCTTCTTTTAAGATGAAATCACATTCATGTTTGGATTTGTGATAAAATATCTCCTTACCCTTTCTAAGCAACTCAATAAAAACAAGATTTTCCAATAACCTGCCGGAGTTTTCCGAAAACATAAATCCTATCCTATTCAACAGCCCGTTATCAATAAAATAGGTCTTTCTGGGATTCTGGACCTGCTTTTTCAGTGAATAATCATATTTATTTATTTGAAATAGCAGGTAAGTATTTTTTAAATAATCAAGATAGTTTTTTATGGTGGTGGCATTCCTGACCCCGATTATTTGAGCAAGTTTATTATTGGAAGTGCATTTTGAAACATTACTTGCCAGATAATACACCAGCTCCAGCAACTCCCTTTCGTTGGTCAGGCGATTACGTACCATTACATCCCGGTAGATAATACTGTTATATAATGATTTCAGGTATTCATCATTTTTGCTTTTCATGTATAAGGGAAATCCACCTGAAAAAAGGTATTCTGAAAAACTTCTTTGAAGCTTCGCTTTTCCTGCTGAGCTCATTATTTCCTTTTTCCCAAACGTTGCACCCTGGAATATCAGGTATTCTTTAAAAGAAAAGGGAAACAGTTCATAGCTCAGGTACCGGCCAGTCAAGTGGGTTCCCAGCTCACGGCTTAACATACTTGCATTTGAACCGGTAATAAAAACCTTGTTACCCTGATCATGCAATCGTCTTACAAACCTTTCCCAGCCTTTAACATTTTGTATCTCATCAAAATAGAAGATTTTCTGTAATCCGAAGAGCTCATAGAAGGTTTCCAGCAAATCCTGAAAGTTCTCCACAGTGAAAGATATCAACCGCTCATCATCAAAATTCAAATAGAAATCATTCTCAGGCATCGTGTATCTTATCTGATGAAGCAATGTCGATTTTCCACACCTCCTGATCCCTGATATGACAATGATTTCTTCGGAACGAATAAACTCTTCAGGGAATTCACGATTGATGTATTCGCTTTTCCAGACAAAACTTTGTTGATCTGTAATGATGGTTTTCAGAAGCTCTTTCATGATGATATCCAATGATGATCAAAAATACACACTTTCTATTATTAATGCAAACATTTTATATAATACTTCTATCTATAATAGAAAGTATATGGGATAACTGATGTGTATACAGCTTCAGAATTACTCCGCGTATATTGCCACTTCATCGATAATCTTTTCAGATAGTGCATCCAGATCATTTATGTTCCCTGCAATATTGGATTGGTGCAATTGCTCTCCATTTTTAAATAAATTCACCTTACAGCTAACTTTATCCCCATCAACATGGTACATAATATTGATCAGGTTTGCACCGGGACTTTCTATCCTTGAATAAATAAAAGGACTATTATTCCCTCTTTCAGAAGCTTTGTTCAAACAGTTATTGATCTTTTCTTTCATGTGCAAATTATCTGAGAAAGTTGCTTCATTCAACACATTGGCGCAATAGATCACCGGTTTATCCTCAGCCAGTTGAATACTTTTCCTCACCTCCTCATTCACCACTCCAATCCGGATATTGGCACTGCCAAAGGGCTGGGCATCCTGCTCATAGCCCATACTTCTCACCAGTTCCTGCAGGTATTCCTCACTTTCCAGGAACCATTTCTGAACATTCAGGTATTTGCCTTCATCCAGGACTTCCGGATTATTTTTGATGGTGTAAAGGAGGCTGTATGTGAGTAATCCCTGCTCATACTGGGGCAGTTCATAGGCACTCTGGTTGGGTGCCGAAGCAGCCAGGATAAACATCCCTGATTTATCTTTCAGGTCTTCCACCTGCCTGATCCTTTCGGTTTCTTCATCATCGCGGGCCAGGGCAAGCAGTTCTTCGGTAACCTGTCCGCTATGGCATGCATCAAAGATCAGGATGGTTTTGTTGGCCAGCATCTGATGGGGGCCTTCATAGCTTAACCAATTTTGCAATTCCTTAGTGCTTATGCCAATCGGATTATATTTGGATGCCTCGGCAGTTAAGAAGGTAAAAGTCTTTTCTTCTTCTCCCTGCATGATGCCATGCCCGGCGAAAAAGATCATGATCACATCTTCGGGTTGTGCTTTGCTTCCTATGTCTTCCAATGCTTTTCGTATGCCTTCTTTCTCAGGTGTTGTGTATCCATCATCTGCAAAAGCATTACTATGTATATTATATGTATAAACATTATCCTCACCCAGCAATTGCTTTGCGCTGGTCTCAACAGCCCTGGCCAGGTCGGTGGCATCTTTGACGGGATAATTCAAATCGAGTTGGTCATCTTTGTAATCATTGATACCGATCATCACGGCATAGAGTTTTGGATGGGCTTTTACCTCAGGTTCCCAGTTATATGCAATTGATCCCACCCCACGTGAGCGCAACTCATTACCCTGTTGCCTTGCAATAGCAATCACATTCACCTCATTATCTTCACCGGGAATAAAATGTTTGGTAATTTCAGAGGATATGATCTCAAGATAATAAAGGCTGTCTGCTTTTTCCAGTTCACTTTCGGGAATGCTTAAGATCATTTTATCATTAACATAAACTTCTACACGCTCCAGTCCCAGTTTTCGGGGAGTGATCTGGTAGCAGTAGTTCAAGCTATCTTCTTCAATTCTCTCGACAAGAGGTAGTTCACCGCAAATATCCAGGTCGGATAGTTTGGGATAATTGATATCCTGTCCGTTCATGATCTTTTCTGCCAGGCCAGGAACATAGAGGGCGTCTTTCATTTGGGCAAGGTCGATGACTTCAATGCCGCAAACGAAGTATAACAACTCTCGGGCGCCTTCGCTGCCGTCGTAGCGGTAGTTTTCATCGTAGATAAGCCAGTCATTGTTTAGGAGCTGAAGCTGGGTGTACAGCATTTTCCCTGAAGCAACTTCCCAGATTTTGGCGGTGTTATCATTAGAAGCCGTTAGGATGTATTTCCCATCAGGGGAGAATTGGGCTGAATTAACCCAATCAGCATGCCCTATTAAATCCTGCAGAATTTTCCCTGAAGCGACTTCCCAGATTTTGCCGGTCTTATCCCAAGAAGCCGTTACGATGTATTTCCCATCAGGGGAGAATTGGGCTGAATTAACTGAATAAGTATGCCCTTTTAAATCCTGCAGCAAGTTCCCTGACGTGGCTTCCCAGATTCTGGCGGTCCCATCCCCAGAATCTGTTACGATGTATTTCCCATCAGGGGAGAATTGGGCTGATATAACCTCTCCTGTGTGCCCAACCGGCAAAACCAACTCCGGCTTATTCTGAGAATATAGGATAAAACAAAATAATACCAGTATAATAACCAGGCTGCTCTTTACTGAAACGGGTTTTGATACCATATTCAGGGAAATTTAATTCTAAATTTAAATAAAATTTCACTATTATCCGACTAATTTTTAAATCTATAATATTTAGCACATAACTTATTG
>CAYXUU010000037.1:0-53792 GCA_964468645.1 uncultured Bacteroidales bacterium | reverse complement strand
AAAATAGTTATTTTATTCTGTGTAGCCGGGGAACCGGCAGATGGACTTTTGCCTTGTTAAGATTCCACTATCATTAATCATAAAGCTTCCAAGCCCCTGAATTACTTCTTCAAAAGTTTTATCAATTTTACCTTACTTTTGTACGTTATTTGTAGAAGGATTACAAAATTAGTAGTATTCAATAAATACCTCAGCTATTATGCTAAAATCATTTCGCAAAATGCTTGGTACAAAATCGGACCGGGATATTAAGGCCATTATGCCTTATGTTGAGAAGATCAAAGTTGCCTACGAGGATATCAAGCAACTGAGTAACGATGAATTACGTGCCAAGACCGTGGAATTCCGTGAAAGGATCAGTGAATATCTTGCAGAAGAGACCGCCAGGGTGACTGAAATCAAGGAAAAGATTCAGCAGGAAGAAGATATTGAAGCCAGGGAAAGCTTATGGGAAGAAGTAGATAAAATAGAGAAAAGAAGCTATGAAAAGTCGCAGGAAGTGCTTGATGAGATATTACCCGAGGCATTTGCTGTTATGAAAGAAACCGGACGCAGGTTCAAGGAAAATGAAAAGATCGAGGTTACAGCAACAGATTTCGACAGGGAGCTGGCACAGAAAAACGAACATGTCAATATTTCAGGTGATAAAGCCATTTTTAGTAATTCATGGACAGCAGGTGGCAACCTGATCACCTGGGATATGGTTCATTATGATGTTCAGCTGTTAGGTGGTGTTGTTTTACACCAGGGAAAGATCGCAGAGATGAAAACCGGTGAAGGAAAAACCCTTGTAGCAACATTGCCGGTTTATCTGAACGCCCTTCCTGGTAAAGGTGTACACATAGTTACCGTTAACGACTACCTCGCAAAAAGAGACTCCGAATGGATGGGGGTACTTTATGAGTTCCATGGCCTTAAGGTTGATTGCATTGACAGGCATGATCCAAATTCCGATCCCCGCCGCCAGGCCTATCTTGCAGATATTACGTTTGGAACGAACAATGAATTTGGTTTTGATTACCTCAGAGACAATATGACAGGTAATCCTAAAGAACTCGTACAGCGTGTTCATAACTATACCATTGTGGATGAGGTTGATTCTGTTTTGATTGATGATGCAAGGACACCACTTATTATTTCCGGCCCCACACCCAAAGGGGAAAAACAGGAATTCTACGAATTAAAGCCACCAATTGAAAGATTGTATGCTGCCCAGCGTAAGCTTGTTACGCAAATACTGGCAGAAGCAAAATCCAAACTTTCAGGGGAACCTGAACAGGAAACCGAGAAAAAAGGTGGTGAATTGCTATTCAGGGCATACCGTGGTCTGCCGAAAAACAAGGCACTGATCAAATACCTTTCTGAATCAGGGATGAAAACGCTGATGCAGAAAACAGAAAACTTCTACCTCCAGGAACAGGCAAAGAATATGCATAAAATCGATGATGAATTATTCTTTGTTATCGATGAAAAACATAATTCCATAGAGTTAACCGAAAAAGGAATCGATCTTATCACCGAATCATACCAGGAGACAAATTTCTACGTATTGCCAGATATCGGGTCAGAACTGGCCGATCTTGACAAAGCAAGCATGTCGGATGACGACAAGCTGAAAAAGAAAAATGAGATCCTTCAGGATTATGCTGTAAAATCGGAAAGGGTTCACTCAGTAAACCAGTTACTGAAAGCCTATACCCTTTTCGAAAAGGATGTTGAATACGTGATCATGGAGAACAAGATCAAAATTGTTGATGAACAAACAGGACGTATCCTTGAGGGAAGACGATATTCCGATGGGTTACACCAGGCCATCGAGGCCAAGGAAAATGTAAAGGTAGAGGCCGCAACACAAACCTATGCCACCATTACGCTCCAGAATTATTTCAGGATGTATAATAAGCTAGCGGGTATGACCGGAACTGCTGAAACTGAAGCCGGCGAACTCTGGGATATCTACAAACTTGATGTTGTGGTCATTCCCACCAATATGCCTGTTGTTCGCGACGACCGGGAAGATCTTGTATATAAGACCAAGAGGGAGAAATTCAATGCTGTTACCGACGAGATTGTCGCCCTGATTAAAGCGGGAAGGCCTGTGCTGGTCGGAACAACTTCTGTTGAAACATCCGAATTGCTGAGCAGGATGCTGCAACGTAAACATATCAAGCATAATGTACTCAATGCCAAATTACATCAGAAAGAAGCTGATATTGTTGCCGAGGCCGGAAAACCCGGTACCGTGACCATTGCCACAAATATGGCCGGCCGTGGTACCGATATCAAATTAGGGCAGGGCGTTAAAGATGCCGGTGGATTGTCAATTATCGGTACCGAAAGGCATGAATCCAGGCGGGTTGACAGGCAGTTGCGCGGACGTTCAGGCCGGCAGGGGGATCCCGGAAGTTCTGCGTTTTTTGTTTCCCTTGAAGATGACCTGATGCGTATGTTCGGTTCAGGACGTATTGCCAGTGTTATGGATAGGCTGGGACTGAAAGAAGGTGAAGTGATCCAGCATTCAATGATCACAAAATCGATAGAACGTGCCCAGAAGAAAGTTGAAGAAAACAACTTCGGTATCAGGAAGAAACTGCTCGAGTATGATGATGTGATGAATGCACAGCGTGAGGTGATCTACAAAAAAAGGCATCATGCACTCTTTGGTGAAAGACTTGCTGTTGACATCTCCAATATGATGTATGATGTAATTGAGCAGGTAGTTATCAGCAATCAGGATATGGGCGATTTCGAAGGATTCAGAATGGAGCTTCTCAGGAAACTGGCAATTGACTCACCTTTTAATGAGCATGATTTCCAACATAAATCAGCCGATGTACTTACACAGGAACTTTTTAAACAGGTTTATGAAAATTACCGCAGTAAATCAAAGTCCATTGCCGAACGTGCCTTCCCGGTTATAAAGGATGTTTACGAAAGAAAGACAGCCTATGAAAACATAGCCATTCCAATTACCGATGGCAGTAAAACCATACAGGCCATTGCCAACCTGAAACAGGCTTATGAAGACCAGGGTAAAGAGGTCAGCCTGGCAATAGATAAAAGCATCGTACTGGGCACTATAGATAATGCATGGAAGGATCATCTCCGTGAAATGGATGATCTCCGGCAGTCGGTTCAAAATGCTACCTACGAACAAAAAGATCCTTTGCTGATTTATAAATTCGAATCTTTTGAATTATTCAAAAAAATGATCCAGGAGGTCAATGAAGATATCATCACCTTCCTGATCAGGGCTAATATACCCATCCAGAATGCGGATTCGGTACGCGAAGCTGACCAGGCAAGAGGTGTGGATATGAGTAATATGAAAGAAGGCAGAAACGATTTACTCTCACAGGCACACAGTGATACCGGAGGCCCGAGGAAAGTTCAGCCTATCAAGGTGGAGAAGAAAATCGGAAGGAATGAAAGAGTCAGGGTACGGTATAACGATGGCCGGGAAGTTGAAAAGAAGTATAAGCTCATTGAGCATGAATTGAAGCGTGGTGACTGTGTAATTGTCAATCCATGACAGAAAAATACTTACTTTGTAAATTAATCAATACTTTGAATAAAATGAATAAAACATATTTACCCGTATTGATAATTATGTCACTGATCATGATCTATCCTGCCTGTAAAAAGGATAATGGCAATGGAAGCGGCATCCCTGTATTTTCCGGCATAAATGATATTGTTCATCCTCCTGATGAATTTGATATTCTCCTGATCCTTCGGGATGCAGGAAGTTATAATGCCAGGGTATATTTCGACACCAACAGTGTTTGGAAAATTGAGCGTAGAACAGTCAGTACTGCAGCTTTCTGGGTTCAGCGAACCTACCCTGATTCTACCGTAAAACTTGACATTGCCAGTGAAATAACCCTGGGGTTGGAAGGAGATACACTCTATACTTTCTACGCCAGTAATGCTGTGCCTGTGTCTGATAATAATTTTTATATACGGTTCAGGAAATTGCCCTATGACTATGAAACATATCCAGAAAAATTTTAATAATAATACGTATGAGTAGAATTAAATTGATTTTTATTTTTATTGCAATTGTTGGAGGACTGAATGCCCAGATCGGTTATAGTCCGTTGATCAATGAGTTGATACAGGAAACCAATGACTCGACACTATCATTGCTGAACAGACAGTTATCAGGCGATACCTCTGTAACAATTGATGGTAATCCATATACTATTGTATCAAGGTACTATAGTTCTGAAGGTAATGCTATGGCAGCCCAGTGGATTTATGAACAATTTGAGATGTTGGGCTATGCGCCAGAATTTCAAATTTTCAACACCACCGGAGTAAATGTTATTGCCAGTAAACCAGGTTCCCAGTTTACAGAGCCATATTATATCATATGTGCACATTATGATGATATGCCCAGTGGTTCAGTGGCTCCGGGTGCTGATGATAATGCTTCCGGTGTATGTGCTGTCCTGGAGGCAGCCAGACTGCTTAAGGCTTACAGTCTCCCCTACTCCATCAGGTTTATCGCTTTTGACGATGAAGAAATTGGGCTTATTGGCAGTAATTATTATGCAAATGCTGCCTCATCAGGTGGAGATGATATCAGGGGAGTAATCAACCTGGATATGATCGCATGGGATTCGGATAGTGATAATGAGTATTCAATCTCAACCAACGACAATTCAATTCCACTTAAAAACGATTATGTCAGCACCCAGCTGGTGTATCAACCTCAATTGAATCATAACATCATCTCAACATCATCCAGTGATCATTCACCATTCTGGTATAATGGGTATCAGGCTATCCTGGCAATTGAAGACTGGAATGACTTTAACGATTTTTATCATACGCCCAACGATCTTTTCTCAAACATGAATATACCCTACTTCACAGGTATGACAAGAACAGCTATTGCAGCCCTTGCATCGCTGGCATGGGATTTTAAGATGGACATTGATCATGATCCCCTGGCTTCAAGCAATAATACCGACGACAGGATTGCCATTGCTGAGATAACTTCTTCACATAATATTGGCCAGGATGCTAAACAACCCAGGTTATATTACAAAATTGAGAACGGCACCTTTGAATATCTTCATCCATCAAATATAACAGGAAACACCTATGAGTTTACAATACCTGGACAACCCATTGGTACGCTGGTGAGTTATTATATCGCAGCTCAGGATGATGAATCTTTGTTTATTTCAAGTCTTCCGGCAGGAGCCCGTGGCGTAGATCCTCCGGGAACCACACAACCTCTTGAACTCTTCAGCTATGTTGTGGCCAATGTTACCAACCTGACTACCTGCTCGGAAACAACGCCTATACCCATCTATGATCTTCAATATACTTATGATACCGTTTCTGTTGATGATAACGGTTATTTGCTCGACCTGAATGTTCAGGTTGATATTATGCATTCATATGATGGGGATATTAAGATAGACCTTATCGGTGCGAACGGTGAAGAGATTACACTGAGTGAATATAATGGCGGATCGGGAAACCATTACGACAATACTATTTTCGACGACCAGGCTACAACACCAATCACTATGGGTGAACCTCCATATGACGGAAGTTATATTCCAGAAGAACCTTTATTTACATTTAAAGGTATTCCGGTTTCCGGCAACTGGATTTTAAGTATTTACGATAATTACCAGGGAGATCCCGGTAATCTTGTCGATTGGTGTGTGATCATGCAATATACAACGGATATAACCCTGATCAGCGAAACACCGATTGAAGAGACCTTGCTTCACCAGAATTATCCCAATCCGGTGATGAGTTCTACTACAATCAAATATGAGTTGTTTGAGCCATTAAATATTTCCCTGAAACTTTATGATATGGTTGGCCGGGAAGTCAGGACACTTGCCAGTGGAAGCCAGGAATCAGGAAAGTATCTTGTAAGCTTTAATGTTGACAATCTGGCTGCAGGCCGATATTTTTACAGCCTGGAAACCAATAAGAACAAACTGGTGAAATCGTTCACCATCTTAAAATAAACACCTATGAAATATAATCGTGTTCTATTAAAGCTGAGCGGCGAGGCCTTGATGGGTGATAAAACCCATGGTATTGATCCGGCCAGGTTGGAAGCGTATGCAATAGAAATCTCAGCCATGGCATCAAAAGGGGTTCAGACTGCCATCGTAATCGGTGGTGGTAATATCTTCAGGGGACTACAGGGATCAGCACAAGGTTTGGACCGTGTTCAGGGAGATTACATGGGCATGCTCGCAACAGTGATCAACAGCATGGCATTACAATCAGCACTTGAAAAACATGGACTGAAGGTGAGATTGCTTTCCGGATTAAGTATCGATCCTATTGCAGAAGCCATGAGTGGGCCAAGAGCAATAGAATATCTTAATGAAGGATACGTGATTATTATCAGTGGTGGGACAGGAAATCCTTATTTCACCACCGACACTGCCTCAGCGCTGAGAGCGGTGGAGATCAAAGCAAACGTTTTACTTAAAGGGACACGGGTTGATGGGGTATATACTGCTGATCCGGAAAAGGATAAATCGGCCGTTAAATTCGATAAGATCACTTTTGAAGAGGCCTATTCAAGAAACCTGAAGATCATGGACCTTACGGCGTTTACCTTGTGTATGGAAAACAACATGCCGATTATGGTGTTTGACATGAACAAAAAGGGGAACCTTATAAAAATAGCAAAGGGGGAGAATATCGGGACAATGGTCTATAAAAATGCTTAAGTGTTATGTTAAGGGAATATTTTTATTTTTGTGAATAATCTAAATTAAAATGCCATGACAGAAGAAAGCATGATGGTACTGGAAGATGCTGAAGAAAGTATGCAAAAGGCCCTGGAACACCTTGAACGTGAATTCCATAAAATACGTGCCGGAAAAGCCAGCCCTCAGATGCTACAGGGGGTTAAGGTTGATTATTATGGTGTATTAACCCCTATTGAGCAAACTGCTAATATTAATACTCCCGATCCAAGGCAGATCATTGTCCACCCCTGGGATAAGAGTATGGTGCCAACAATTGAAAAGGCTATCCTGGCAGCAAATCTGGGTTTCAATCCTAAAAATGAAGGTGAAATTCTCAGGATCATCGTACCTGCCATCACAGAAGAGAGAAGACGTGAGCTTGCCAAACAGGCCAAGGGTGAAGCAGAGAATTCAAAGATCAGTATTCGGAATATCCGCCGGACAGCCAATGATATGGCCAAAGACCTTGAAAAAGATGGCACGCCCGAAGATGATGTTAAGAAGCTCCAGGAAAAGATACAGGAGCTTACCAATGATTTTGTGAAGAAAACAGATGAAGTTTTTGAAGCGAAAGAGAATGAGATTATGACGGTTTAGTCTATTAACCGCCTAGCACCTTAATAATTTTAACCGCCAGCTATGTGCTATATATCCTCAGTGAGTTTCTTCACCAATTTCATATCGCTCAAAAACTCTTTTGCAAGAATACGCAGAACAGTATAGGATGGAATGGCCAGGATCATCCCGGGAATACCGGCCAGGCTCCCTGCCATGATGATTACCAGGAAAATTTCTATTGGCCTTGCCTTTACCACACTTGAATAAACGAATGGTTGATAAACAACATTATCAATCGCATTGGCAATTAGCCATACTACAACGATCCCCAGCGACAACCAGATCAGTTGATCATACATACCTGCACTCAGAGCTGTAGTTACACCAAATATCACTGCCATGGATCCACCGATGAGTGGGCCAAGGTAGGGTACAATATTCAGCAATCCTCCAAAGAAACCAATGAGCAGTGCATTCTTAACACCAATAATGGTGAGCCCTATTGTAAGGAGGGTCATCATGGTAACCAACTCACCAAGCAAGCCAAGGAAATATCTCGACAGCATCGACCGAACCTTTTTTAAAACATGACTGACCTTTTCTTCATACTCACTTGGAACCAGCAGCAGGATAAAATTCTGAAACATATTGGCATCGCGTAAAAAGAAGAAAGTTATAAAGATGATGGTAAATGTCCCCATTAAGAAGGAACCGGTAGCACCTAATATGTTCGAAAAAACATTGGAGAATGTTGCTACGGAAATGACCGACTCAACCTGTGTTTTCAGGGCGGTCTCAATGGTTTCACCGGATTGAATTATGTTGTTACTGACCAGGAAGTTTTCAATGGCTGTGATCGTTCCCTGAAAATGCTGGAGTACCTCTTTCAGATCGATGGAGGAGATAACCTGGGCCTGGTTGGAAATCAACGGGACGAAAAACCATATGAAACTGATGAACAAACCCAGTATCAGCAGGAGCGTTATTAGTGCACTGAATGTAGGCGGGAAGCTCTTCTTGCCAATGTGTAATCTGTTCAACCGTTTAACAAGCGGTCTGCCCAGTATTGAAAGGACAACAGCAACAAGTACATAAACAACCAGGTTGAAGAAATACCAGACAAAGAATCCAAGAATTATAATCCCGAGGATATAAAAGTAAGGACGATATTTACTTTTCATTTTAAAAAGTTTATCGCAAAAATATATAAATCAAAATAAATCATAACAATCATAATTATCCGTGTTTTATTACAAACAAGTCACCCGGTGATTTAGCAAGCTACACCAGAATTTTCTATGTTATGAGAATTTATTCACCGGGTGACTACTGCATCAACAGAGCCTATAATCAACAGGTTAAGCCATGAAGCCGTGTAACAATTGAACCATGAAATGATAGTACCAAAAAAGCAATAGCCAAACAGATCCAAATAAACCAAAGATTGAAATACAAATCTTTATATTTTTGCCCAATGAAACAAAATCTATTTGAGCGGCTTAAAAAACGATGGGGTATCAATAATAATTTTCAGATTGTGATTATTCTTGTTGTATTTGCCTGTACGGGATTTTCAACACTTTTCGTAGAGGAGTTAATCGTTGAATGGCTTGACTTTCCTGATAACCTGACCTGGTGGATGCGACTGTTATCATTTTTATTGCTTACCATGCCCCTTTATAATATTATACTTCTGATCATAGGGTTTATTTTCGGCCAGTTCAGGTTCTTCTGGAATTTCGAAAAGAAATTTTTTGGAGGTATGTTCAAAGTATTCAAAAGAGGTAAAAGTTAGGGCTTGCTCATAAATAAGTCCGGGAATTTAGGGACAATATTTTGTGCATGGCAAACCAAACTCTATTTTCTGATTGATAGTCAATTTTTTCAATTTTTTGAGAATTTATAATTCTATTTGCATTTTGCTTTTTAGGCATGAAACCTAACGCTCGAAATATAATGCGTTTTAATGCATTATTTTTTTTGTTGTGTTTTCGTGCTTTGTTCTTCGCAGTCTGTCCGTGCTAGGGCAGTCATTCTCTTTAGCAAGTTTTGGTTTGTGGGTCAGCAATTTAAGCGACTTCCTAATGTGTATGGTTGCGAAGTTTTAGCATTTTATCTGGGACCAAGAAATCTATCTCCATTGAAATGTATCATATGTTTAGGAAATTCCATAATCCAAACTTCTGTATCCCAAGCAATCTCACTTGTATGTTTTTTAAACTCAGAAAAGTCAGGAAATGCAGAAACATAAATCTTGCCCGCTTTACAATCTTTCAAAAATTCTTCTAATTCAACAATTCTTTTAGGAGTTATTGGGCCATGAGAAGTAACTGCTTCAATAAGATACAACCAATTCTTTGCTTCATCGTATATTACAACATCAGGTAATTTACTATGCTCTGTAATTGGAATACCTATACTTTCAAGTTTATCCTTATCTACATGTAAATCCTTTTTTTCAGTATCACCGACATAAAGAAGAATTGAACCTTGAGCGAATCTTGAAGCAAATTCTTCAACAATTGCAGCTTGAACTTCATTATGTTTTCCAGGTGATAACAATAGGATTTTTCCATCAGCAAGTTTTAAAGGAACTCTTGACATATCTCTGTCTTTACCGTATTTCTCCTTTAATCCTCCAATCTGCATTTTGAAGTTTTTAACAGTTTGTTTCCATTTCCTTGTCCGATATGTCTTAACAGTTTCTAAAACGATTTTCGATATAGCATAATGAGCACGTGGGCTATTAACTGGCAAATCTGGAATGTCAGGATTATAGTCAGCTATTCCTGCTTGAACAAATTGATGTAAAACTTGCCTTCTGAATGTTTCTCTAGTATTTGGTGCATATTCTTTCTGATAATTTTCTGAAATAAATGACATTATTCCTTTTGAAACACCATGACTTTGTCTGTAAGCTTTTGACCATTTATCTCCTTCTTTTATGTTGCATAAAGCAAGAAGTGTGTAACCTGAAATTTCATTTTGTTGAGCATTAGGCAAACCTAACTCGTTCAAGATTGCTTGTGCTTCTTCTATTTTTGACATATATTTTTTCTAGTAAAACTTCATTAATAATTCTATCAACATCTTGTCTTTGAGGAGTTGAGATTACTTTTATCATTTTTCCAATCAAAATAATACTTTCCATCGGGGGCATTTTAATTTGTTTTAGTTCCGATGCTCCAACTTGCGTATTTCCATTAAAAGTCCTGAAGTAAGTATCAAAAAGACTACTACTAAATAAAGCAGAAATACCCCAAATTTCATCCTCCGAGAGTTCTCCATTTGGTCTGTGGATATAATTTATATGATTTTCAATCCCTAACATTTCTGTTTGGAAACTTGATGAAAAATATGGGCAACAAACCAATCTACTTTTGTCATCTTTAGAACTAAAGCGTCTTAAAAAAACATAGTTCTTATTTTTTAATAGTACTTTTTGTGAATCTTCAGAATTAATAATTAAACTTGGTTTATTTGCCTTTATTAAAGGATAAACAAATTCCATTTCTTTTATATTATGTAGCCAAACTAATGGAGAGAGCAGGCTATTTATGTTGCCTTCGGATTTTAAAAAATCCTGACAACGAAATGCAACAACAGGTCCAGTTGAAATTTGAATATTGTAATCGTTTAGAAAACTCTGCCATTCTCGAAATATCCTAATTGTATCAGCTTCTTTAATATTAGAAGGAATAAAAAGTATTCTATCTTTTGACTTAAAATCAATCAATTCATTTGTTTTAAATCTTGAAATTGTTGGATTATTTAATCCTTTATCACATTCTGAAGATGTTATCCGAATTTCGTGGTTAAAACTCTTTGTCGCACGTAAAATAATGTTCTCTTGAAGAACATTATCGTTTTTAAACATTTTGTTACGTGATTCAAAAATATGTATATCAGAAATGCTGACATTACTAAAAAAAGATTTTCTAAATGCTTTAAAATAATTTCCTGCTGCAAAACTTCGAGGTGTTATAAAAATCAATTCTCCATTTTTCTTAAGAAGTTTAGCTGACAACCCCATAAAAATTGAGTAAATATTTGGTTGTCCATAAACTAGTTCCTTTGCTATACTAGCTCGAGAATCAGCTTTTGGAATTTTAAAATATGGGGGGTTTGAAATTATGTAATCGAATTTTTTATGTTTTATTAAATCAAACAATGAATTTACCGCAAATGCAGATGAATTATCAATTACAAAATCATTCTTGTTGATTGTAACATTTAAGAGAATACCTTTATTATGAAGCCATTTTTGTAAAAAGTCAACAACTTTTTCAGTTTCTTTTATCAAATTGGTATCTATCTCATAAAGGGCCAAGTCTATTTGTTCAATCTCAATTTTTGATGCTAGTTTTTCAATCAATGAACAACTTAAAATTGCTGTTCCACATCCAGGATCAAGGATTGATATTGCAGAAGATTTTGGAAATGCCAAATCTCCCATAAAATCAGAAATCAGTTTTGGGGTAAAGAATTGTCCACTGTCTTTTTTATGCTTATCCGATTTAGAAATAGAATATTCCAGTCCGATTAATTCGGCGAACTCAGAGGGAAATTTATATTTTTCATTTAATTCTGTCATTATACAAATGTAATCAATCTTGAGTGTGTTGGCAAAAATTTGGCTCTTTTGCAAGCTAAAGTATCAGCCTATGTGTTGGTGCTTGTAAATGTGCCAAATGTGCGTTTGCGGTGTTGCTTGAAGCATGAAACACAACGATTGTGAAAGAACCAAGGTTCCTTTTCCTCTATATTTTATTAAAAAAGTGTTCAATACAACCCATATTAGCATGTATTGTACACCTTTATTTATGATGTATTATAAATCATTTCATCAATTGGATTAATTATTTTGTTAAGCTCTTTCTTACAAATATATTAAATGCATTTAGATATTCAAAACTATCTGTAAAATCATAAACTTTGTAACGCCACATAACATTTCCATGACCATTTATTGTCCAGGACTCATGCTAAAATACTATATTTGGCAATTCAGACACAAGCATAAATGACCGAATTTCTTACCAAGCTATTGCCCCTGATGCTGATTTTTGGTGTGGGCCTCATATTGAGATCCCGTGGGATCTTCACACAAAAACATGGGGATGACTTCATTAAGCTTGTCTATTTTGTATCGCTACCCGGATTGATCATGAACTCAATAGCCAAAATTCATCTAACCCCCGAGTTTGCATTACTTCCTCTTATTTCTGCTATTATTATTTTTTCAATGTATTTTCTGACCTTATACACAGGCCGTGCTTTTAAACTACCAAAAAAGACGCTGGGAGTATTTATTATCGGCACTATGATCCTAAATAATGGATTTATCCTTCCATTTGTAATAGAAGCATTTGGTGATGAAGGATTAGCACGATTGATTATTTTCGATTTTAGCAATGGACTACTCGCTTTTACCTTCGTTTATTTTCAGGCCTGTAAATATGGAAAGGATACCGATGAATCCAAAACCATGTATAAAAAATTCCTCTTCTCGCCTCCTATCTGGGCACTCGTTATATCGATTTTATTGAATGTAACCCATGTGCATGTTCCCATCTTCCTTGGAGAGTTCTTTCAAATCATCGGGGATCTTACTATCCCTATGCTAATGCTGACCATGGGTGTCTATTTTACTCCAAAGGTATTTAGAATCTTACCTCTGTTTACCGGAATTTTTATAAGAACCGGCGTCGGATTTGCACTTGGATTATTTCTCTGTTATCTATTCAATGTTGATGGCCTGAGCCGGATCATAGTCCTGATAAGCGCTTCAGCACCTATAGGTTTTAACACACTTACATTTACCTCCATGGAAAAACTCGACAGAAAATTTGCCGCGAGTTATGTATCTTTTGGATTGGTTGTTGGGATGATTGTTACACCGGTATTGATTTTATTCCTGCGGTAAGTTTGTGGATTGGCTTGTATCTGTTTTTTTACCGCAATGACGCAATGGGCGCAAGGTTACGCGATGTTATAGAACCATATAACGCACATAAGGACACACAGAAAACAGATTAACAATATTCATTGGCTGACTATAAATGCAGGATTCTATAAAACATCAATGTTTTTGTGAATCTTGCAAACTGAATTCATCCGATGAATTGAGGCTCAGGAAAAACAATTCATTGCGTCCATTGAGCCCTTGCGGTGAAAAAAGAGATAATTGATCTCAACGTGAGAATCTGGAAGCGTTGCCGGCTAGAACGCAAACACCACCGATATCTTCCAAGCAAAGTTGTCCCAGACATTGCTGAAGGAGTATGGCCCATAGCGGTAAAATGCACCCAGTCCGATATTATACAAACTGAGATCGAGGAGATTATTTACAAGTAATCCTGACTCATAATACCCCCTGCTCAGTGTTTTATAATTGATGTTGTGGTGCATATTCCGGTTGTTCAGGTCACCAAAAGCGACGTTGGTAAGAATGACGAATTCAGGTTTAAATTTGTTACCCTGAACTAGCAGCTTTCCAAAATTATGATTCCAGTAAAGTGCCACATACCTGTTCGACAGGAATTCATTCATTCGCATGGTAGCAAAACTGTATGGTGCAAATAGAGTGATTGTACGATAAGATCCATTGCCATTATATAGATTACAAAAGGGAAGATCGCCATCGATATATCCGGCCCTGATCCTGATTTTGGTTTCACCAAGGTATTTAAAATAAACAGACTCATCAATCTGGATGTCATACCTGTTATAATTGAATTCCCCATTCAGAACATTATCGAATCCTTTTGTATACTGGAATCTGACAACTGGATATTTTGTACCCATGGATACTTTCCTTCGAAGTGTTTTAATAAACTTTTCCTTGAAGGCAAAACGTGTTCCGATTGTTAGTTCAGTAAACTGGTATTCATTCATCAGGAGGGAAACATCATTTTGTTTAACACCATATTCATACTCCTTAAAAGCTTTCTTCCATGAAGTACCAAATCCGACAAAAAACTTAAAATGCCTGAGTGCCCTGAAACCCGCGTAAGCCTGCCAGCTTTCTGTCAGGTTCATCCTTTTGATCATAAAATTTCTGAAATTATCAGGAGAAAGGATATTTTCCTTTCCATCAAAAAAACGCACTCCTCCGCTTTCAACTGAATTCAGGTAGTAAGAAAACCCTGCTTCTATCCCCCTTGTTTTCTGCAACCTGAAATTAACCCTGCCACCATATTTGGCCGTTTTGTCTTTGAATCCATATCCCCAGAAACCATGTAACCTGAACCAGTCTGCTATCTTATGGTTGGTTTTTGCACCAACACCAAGGTACAATCCTTCATAATCGTTATAATGGATAAAGTCGTTAAGGTTAAAGTTTATAAATCCCCATAGGATCTCACCGGAAAGAAGGGTTTCAAAAGTCCTCAAAGCCCCTTCAAAGTTTTCGGCTTCGGAAACACTGTCAAGGAAAGTATAGGTTCTTCTTTCCTTGTTGGTAAGGGAGTCTATACGGTATTGGTTCCAGTATTGATCATCCCTTTCGACAGCATCGGGTAAAACTTCCACTTCAATATTATCAAAATCCCTGCCTTTCAGTTCAGGGTCCAGGTTGATGTCTTTTATATATGTTTTTCCAATTCCAAATGGCAGATCGAAAGCATCCTCACGTGGTTCACTACTGAGGCTTGCTTCATTACCGTCAATAACAAGACCATGAAAAAAGACCTCTGTTTTCAACTGAACCGGAAACCATTGCCTGTTTTCAAGAAAGTCATACATCTGCTCAAAACGCATACTCACACCACTCTGTATTTTTGCAGGCTCAGCAATAACATTCTGAATGGCCCATGTGTTATTGTTAATGCTTAATACTCCCCTCAGCCCATCAAAGTTGGTATTCTTTCTGGGCCGGTATGATATCACATAAATTGAATCGCCCCGGTTGTTATACAGGGTATCCTGAAGCAAGAAGAAATATTTTCTGGTACTGCCTCCTGATATGGGATTGATATAATTCTTGTCCATGATATTTATCCTTTCGCTGTAAAAGGAATTATTCTGGATCTGGACCATCAGGAAAATGATGAGCGGATCTTTTAATCCGGAAATTTTGGAAGCAATAATCTCTTCTTTGTTTCTGTCAGGGGCCTTGAATTTCCTTTCGGTAACAGTTTCCATGATAAAGAGGTGGTGTTCCTCAAGAAATTTTCTGAACTCATGTGATGATGTATCGACTTCGAGTGTATCGGTATTAATCCTGGAGAGGATGGAATCGGGCTCTATGGTAAAGATCACTTTATCGTAAGATGTATATGAAAATGCAGGAAGTTTTTCAGGATCGTTAACATTTCGATTATGGACCACATTGTTGATGATACGATGAGCAGGGTTTTCAGTAGGGAATACCTCCACCTCTTTCAGTTCATATTCGGTTGGTGTCATCTGGATCTTTAATCCGGCCTCTGACCCTGGCAATACAATTTCTTTTGTGTCATATCCTACATAAGTTAACTTTATCTTTGAGATGGGCAATTGGGAACAGATCCTGAATTTTCCGTCTATATCGCTTGAACCACCGGTTTTCCCGTCGTTGATAATGATGTTAACAAATGGCAATGGTTTTTTCGACCTGGAATCGCTTACTTTACCATGAATACAATAATCCTGTCCGAAAAAATATAGCGGTGAAAATAATAGTAACAGGAAAACAATGATTGTTTGCTTCTTCATTATTCAATTTTGAAATGAACAATATCCTATAAAACAAAATTCAATAAAAAAATTCAATCTCGCTTAAAAAGGAAAGAATTAAAACAAATCTTTATGTAGAGACTGCAAAATAGTCTTCAAGAGCTTTCAGGGTATCCTTACTTGTTTGGATATCATGTTCAATATTTCCTTCATGCAAAACGACAATTCGTTCACAAACCTCTGTAACATGATTAAGGTCATGACTCGAGATCAGCATGGTAACCCGTTTTTCAGCCTGTAATTTCTTAAGGAGATTCTTAAGTCTTATCTGCGTTGTTGGGTCAAGGCTATTGAATGGTTCGTCAAGTACCAGTATTTCAGGATCCGGCATAAGGGCTGCTGCTATTCCAATTTTTTGCCTGTTTCCACTTGAGAAATCCCGGATCAGCTTTTTCTTCCCAATAATCTCATTATTAAAAAACTCTTCAAAATCGCTGTAAAAATTATTGATATCCCCTTCTGAAAGGCCATAAACCTCGGCCACAAATCTGAAATATTCTTCAGGGGTGAGAAAATCAATAAGGAAACCATCGTCCAGGTAGGAACCAGTGTACATCTTCCATTCTTCATTTTCCCCTACTTTTTCTTCTTTCGACATCACATAACCTGAATTGGGCCTAATCAGGTCCAGAATACACCTGAACATTGTGGTTTTGCCGGCGCCATTATTTCCAACGAGGCCAAAGCTTTCTCCCTTTCTAATTTTCAGGTCAGGAACATTTAATACGGTAATCCCTGCATATGCTTTTGTAAGATCTTTAATTTCAATCATTTTATTATTTTTTAAAAGGATAATCAATAATTATTAACGTTGCCTGAATCCAGCGGCCATCATATATTTCCTTGAGTAGAAGTTATTGGTTATCCATCCGAGAATTGTTTTGTGAAAGATCAAACCGATAACTCCCAGAATGCCGATAAACAAGAATCCGGCATTGGGATATCCGGCAGCACCGAAAGGCCAGTAAATCAAAACCGGGACCAGAAAGGCAGGGAACATGGCAAGCCAGTTCATCGAGCTCATACCCTGATAATTGAAAACAGCCCCCCTTGTAAGATCCATTCGACGCTTGTTGAATGTTGCCATATAGAGTAGTACAAATGACAAAACACCAATGTTATATAAATAGGTCGCAAAATTGATAAACAGTATCATTTTACCAAAGAAAACATAGGGTATTGTAAGAATAAAGCAAATCGTGCTTATTAAAATTGCAATGATATATTTCACACGTATGTATTGCCTGAAATTGATGTTCTTAGTCATCAGGGCATCAAAATAACCGCTTTCATAACCAAACGCGTAATTGACATAATTGAGCATCATCCCTCCCGACATGAAAATGCCAACAAAGATTAACATACCCTTCATTTCCATATATGCCTCCTGTGGATAAAAGAAGAAACCATATAACAGAAAAATCGGCAGCATATAAATCATGGATTTTGTTCTTTTATTTCTCCAGTACAACCTCAACTCCAGGGCTATGATACTTCCTATAATACCAAGGGATTTCAGATACCTGATGTTTGATATCGAATCTATTTTCCGGCTTTTTCTAACCTGAATCTCTTCCGGGTATAACCTTGCCTTAAGAAAGTAATAATGGATGGAATATGTCAGAACCATCCAGGCTAAGGGAATAAGCAGGAAAAGGAAATTGCTAACAAGAAATTCAAAAAAGCCTGATGACACCTGGAATAGTGATATTACGTTATAATAATCGAGTACAATCAACAGGATGATAGCCAGGCCATAAATCGCGACCACCCAGGGTTTGGATCCGAGCTGTCGTTTTAAATAAGTTGCCAGAAAATTATTGGAAAAGATCATGGCTATCATAATTAGCATCCAGATCCATCCTTTTGCAGCTCCAACTTCCGGCCCTATGATTTTAATGGCTACAGGGATCAATATCAGCAACGGCAGGTAATTAAATATAGCAAATGCTGTTTTGCCTACGATAAAATGTAAAATCCTTGATTTTCTTATTGGCAGATGCAAGTATGATTCGATGGTAAGCCTTGGTAGCCCCTGCAATAAAAACCGCAGGAACAGGTCCACAAGAAAATAATACAATAAATAACCATTAAATATTTTGAAATGATTCTCCCCTGGATATACTTCATCAAATATTTTATTGATCAGGATACCAAGCATCAACAGGTATAAAACCATTAACAAAAGAAAAAAACCTATGATCAGATTCAACACCAGGTTTTTTTGCCACATAGGCGAGCGGAGCGTTTCTTTCCACTGTTGTTTAAGCAACCATATAACCATAATACAGAAATTAATTGTGTAAGGGATTCACAAACATCATGCAAAGTTAAACATCCTGCTCATATTCAAACAGATTACAATTTTTAAGTTTTTGAATTGTACGCCATAATAGATGGAAAATGAACAAGCATGTTGCGAAACCGGACACCCTGAGGTAGCATCAAAACTTATCAGAGCCGGGATAATCAAGACCGAATTTTACTACCTTCGTATTACAAACTAATCATTGATGCTTAAACAGGTACTTACGGAATATTATAACGATCAAAAGGTAAAGCTTGAGGAAAACCTCCGGAAAATCGACAACCGGGATAATGTAGAGGTGATCCACCAGATTCGGCTCAGTGTAAAGAAGATCCGAGCACTGTATTCCTTTATCTGGCATTTAAGCCCTGAAAAGAAGACAGGCAAAAAATCATTGAAAATTATTCAAAGGCTTTATAAGCCTGCCGGGGTGATGAGGGATATTCAGGTACATCTTGAACTGGTGAGAAACTATGAAAAAAGGTATGCCATAAATTTTGAAGATTATACCACATTTTACCAGAATCGTGAGAAAGAAAAAAATGCGGAACTGATTCAGCTTGCCCGTGAGTTTGCAATGGAACCTCTTGATGAACTCAACCTGAAACTAAAAAAGATACTGGATAATTCTAACGAAGAAGAGTTAAAAAGTAAGGCAACAGGCTTGCTGGAAGACAAAATGGAAATCATCAGGAACCTGAATAAATTGCCAACTAATAAGGACAAAAACCTTCACAATATCAGGCGTTATCTCAAGGAAATCTGGTATTTACTTGGAATATTCGATAGTTACATACCTGAATCCGGTGCAATTAAAGTTTCACTACTGCGACTCAAGCAAATTGAACAAACACTTGGTAAATGGCACGACCAGGTTAATGCACTGAATTTCCTGGAAATCTATAACAACGAAAAAGAGACAAAAGATAAAACGGTCCAGGCAAAATTCAATATGCTGAATAAAGCGATAAGCCGGTATAAGGGATTGCTGTATAAGAGAACAAAACTGGCATTTAAATATGAACTGGATCTGGAGTAGATTGGTTGAGTGGTTGAGTAGTTAAGTAAGTTAGAATGCTTCATCACCAACCCTCTTAGCGCTCTTACAACCGCTTAGCGCTTTAAAAGCGCTAAGCGGATTACCTTTCAACATCTAAACCAAAAAACTATCTCAGCTTTCTATTTCTACGATGCCTGTCGGTATCCCTCTCAGATTTCTTCTCCAGGTTTTTATCGGAATCCTTCAATGATTGTTCCCCATATTTCCGTGAAATGATCCTGGCTCCCCCCCGACCTCTTCCATCAGAATGGCCATATTTGTTAATTCATTGAAATACCTGACTCCCGTGGAGTTGATCCATCCATCAATCTTTAATTGGGCTTCTTTAATGGTCATTTTTAAATTATTTTGTAAGTGTATCAAAAATATATACATTTTTGTATCAAATTATAAATTAATGTCATTCACTCTGGTAGCAAAAACTTTATCCGGTCTTGAAGGTGTACTGGCCGATGAACTCACGTTGATCAACGCGGAAAATATTCAGCTACTGAAACGGGCGGTTAGTTTTGAAGGTGATGAGGAATTATTGTATAAATCGAATTACCTGTGCAGGACCGCCCTTCGTATCCTAAAGCCTATAGCAGAATTTCAGGCAAATAATGAAGATGAATTATATGATCAAATAAAAGGCATCAGGTGGGAAGATTACCTGGATCCCAAACAAACTTTTGCCATTGATGGATTCACGGTCAGATCCAACCTCACACATTCCTACTATATAGCGCTTAAGACAAAAGATGCCATTGCGGATTATTATGTTGAAAAAATTGGAAGACGGCCTTCTGTCGACACAAAAGAACCTGATATACAAATCAATGTTCATATAAATGATAACCTGTGTACAGTTTCCCTCGACAGCTCCGGTGATTCACTGCATAAAAGAGGGTACCGCCTATCGGGCGGTATTGCCCCTGTAAATGAAGTGCTGGCATCAGGCTTGGTTTTACTGAGTGGGTGGGATAAAGAAAGTACACTCCTTGATCCTTTCTGTGGTTCGGGGACCATCCTGATGGAAGCAGCCATGATCTCACAGGATATTCCGGCAGGGTATTACAGGAAATCATTTTGCTTTGAGAAATGGAAAGATTTTGATCCTGATCTCTGGGAAAAAGTCAAAGAAGAAGCCAATGCACAGGTAAGGGAAGTTGATGTACAGATCATTGGCTCTGATAAATCTGTCGAGGCCATTAATCTTGCCAGGAAAAATATCAGGGCTGCAAGACTCCACAAGGATATCTGGGTTATCGACAAAGCATTTGAAAAATTTACCCCACCATCGCAGGAGGGTACAATTGTTACCAATCCACCTTATGGTGAACGGATTCAACTTCATGATATCATTTCCCTCTATAAAATGATCGGCGATACTTTGAAGAAAAATTATGCCGGCTGGAAAGCGTGGATCATAAGCTCCGATGTTAAGGCACTCAAGCTTGTTGGTTTAAAACCCTCTTCAAAATTTGATGTGTTCAATGGAAAACTGCCCTGTAAATTTTATAAATTTGAGCTATACGAAGGCAGTCGAAAAAAAAGCCCGGTTAAAAACAATCGTAAATTATAAACACTAACCTGCATCAGATGTTAAAAATTAAAAAGATAGGTGTGATGACATCCGGTGGTGACTCACCGGGGATGAATGCAGCCATCAGGGCTATTGTTAGAACAGCCGTACATAATGACCTTAAGGTTACCGGAATTTTAAGTGGTTATCAGGGGATGATCCATAATAAGTTTATCGATATGGATACCTCTTCCGTTTCAAATATCATTCAAAGGGGTGGAACCATCCTGAAGTCTGCAAGGAGTGAAGACTTTAAAACAGAGGAAGGGATGCAAAAGGCATATAATAACATAAAGAAACACAAGCTTGATGCTGTAATTGTTATTGGAGGGGATGGAACATTTACCGGTGCGAACAGATTCAGTAAAAAATTTGATATCCCGATGATCGGTTTGCCGGGCACCATCGACAATGACCTGTTTGGGACAGATTATACGATTGGTTATGATACGGCCCTCAATAATGTGGTGATGGCTGTTGATAAGATCAGGGATACCGCCCTGGCACATGAAAGACTATTTATTGTTGAAGTGATGGGACGGGACGCAGGATTCATAGCTTTGAGAAGTGGTATTGCTGTTGGGGCCGAAGACATTCTTGTTCCGGAAACAACCACACATATGAGTCAATTGATCTCCAATCTTGAAAAATACAGAAGAAAAAATAAAACATCGGGTATCATCATTGTAGCGGAAGGTGATGACGCCGGTGGTGCATATGAGATTGCAGAAAAGATCAGTGAAAAGTTTCAGGAATATGAAATGAGGGTCTCTGTATTGGGACATATTCAAAGAGGAGGGCCTCCAAGTTGTATGGATAGGGTGTTGGCCTCTACCCTTGGATATGAAGCTGTAAAAGCGCTTCTAAAGGGAAAAAACGGTGTTATGGTGGGGCAGATAAACAGGAAAACTGTTTACACACCTTTTGAACAGGCTATTAAACATCACCAGGATATCAATAAATCGCTTCTTGAAATGGCACGGGTATTGTCAATTTAATTAGATTACCTGACTTGTTGGCCAGGGTAATTTATGTTTAAAGTTTAATGGTGGATAATTTTTCAACAGATGGAACGAAAAACATTATTTGTTGATGTGCTTTTACCTTTACCGGTTAAGGGATTATTCACTTATCGGGTTCCGTATGAATTAAACGACTCCATAATTAAAGGACAGCGTGTTGTTGTACAATTTGGGAAGAAGAAGATCTATACCGCCATTGTGGTCAATATACATGATCAGGTTCCTAAAGAGCATACCATAAAATATATCTTATCAATACTCGACATCTATCCTATCGTTAACAACTTGCAACTGGTATTCTGGAAGTGGATGTCAGGTTATTATTTATGTGAAGAGGGTGAGGTTATGAATACAGCCCTGCCATCATCACTCAAGCTTGCAAGTGAAACACAGATCAAACTTCATCCGGAATTCGATATACAGAATGCCATTCTTGGAGAGAAGGAATTGTTGATTTATGAGGCATTGTTTCACAATGAAAAATTAAGCATCACCGAAGTTTCTGATATATCAGGGCAGCTTAAGATCTTCCCTTTAATCAATACCATGCTCGAGAATGGTGTTATTCAAACAGAGGAAGAATTACTGAACACTTACAGACCTCGGAAAGAAACAATCGTATCATTGAGCCCTGAATATGCCCAAGATGAAGATAAGCTAAGGGAAACTTTTGATAGCCTGAGTAAAAGGGCTTTCAAACAGCTGGAGATCCTGATGACCTATATCCATCTGATACAACAAAAACCACACGACATCACAAGGCCGGAATTGCTTAAACATGCAAAAGCAACTTCCACCCAGCTTAATTCATTAATCGACAAAGGTATATTCAGGATTTCAGAAAAAGAAGTCAGCAGGCTTGAAGACCATGATTCTTCAAAACCGGTTGGCTCGATTCAGTTCACCGGGGCGCAACAAATTGCTCTTGATGAAATCAATGGTGCCTTCAGGGATCATAATACAATTCTTCTGCATGGCGTAACCTCATCTGGAAAAACCGAGATTTATATCCGGTTAATTCAGGATGTAATCAATCGGGGCAAACAGGTGCTGTTTTTATTGCCTGAGATTGCATTAACCACCCAAATTATTAATCGCCTCCGAAGATATTTTGGTAACCAGGTAGGGGTGTATCATTCAAGATACAGTAAAAATGAAAAAGTCGAGATCTGGAACAGGGTATTAATCCAGGAGGAAGACCAGCTACAATATAAAATTATCATTGGCCCCAGGTCAGCGCTCTTTCTCCCTTATAAAAACCTGGGACTTGTTATTGTTGATGAGGAGCATGACCATTCATTCAAACAATTTGATCCGGCACCAAGGTATAATGCAAGGGATTGTGCCATTTACCTTGCCGGATTACATGGTGCGAAAACTATACTTGGCTCTGCCACCCCTTCCATTGAAAGCTACTATAATGCAAAACAGGACAAATACGGTCTCGTTGAACTGACGGAACGATATGGTGGTATTAAAATGCCTGAAGTTGTGATTGCTGATATTCGTAAAGAATCCCGTTATAAAACAATGAAATCCCATTTCTCTTCCCTGCTGCTTGAACATATCAAAAATGCCCTAAAGCAAGGGAAACAGGTAATACTTTTTCAAAACAGACGTGGATTTTCCTTACGACTTGAATGTAATACCTGCGGGTATATCCCACAATGTAAAAACTGTGATGTAACATTAATTTATCATAAAAGGGAAAACCATCTGCGATGTCATTATTGTGGCTGGACCACCAGGATACCCGATCGGTGCCCGGCATGTGGCAATCCCGGAATCCTGATGCAGGGATTTGGTACTGAAAAAATAGAAGATGATCTGGCGATTTTGTTTCCGGAACCACGTATCGCCCGTATGGATCTTGACACCACAAGGAAAAAACATGCCTACCAGCAGATCATCAGCGATTTTGAGGAGAAGAAGATTGATATACTTGTAGGAACCCAGATGGTTACCAAAGGACTGGACTTTGATAACGTCAGTCTTGTCGGGATACTCAATGCTGATAACATGTTAAGCTACCCCGATTTCAGGTCTATGGAGCGAAGTTTCCAATTAATGGCCCAGGTCAGCGGACGTGCCGGCCGTAAAGGGAAACAGGGTAAGGTGATCATACAAACCTTTAATCCAAACCACTATATCATCCGGGATGTGATCAATAATGATTACCAATCAATGTATAATAGCCAGGTCATTGAAAGACGTAACTTCAAATACCCACCATTTCAAAGGTTGATCCTTATCAAACTGAAGCACAGGGAAAGCCAGTTATTAAACCAGGGTGCTAGGGTACTAGCAGAAATCCTGCGTGAGAAATTCAGCAAAAGGATACTCGGACCTGAGTATCCTATTGTTTCAAGAATCAAGAATCAATATATTAAACAGATACTTGTTAAGATTGAGAAGGAAATATCATTATCTAAATCAAAACTGGAATTATTAAAATGTATCGATGGGTTCCAGCGGTTGAAAGATTTTAAAACAGTACGTGTGATCATTGATGTGGACCCGATGTAACCTGAGTGTTGAACCGTTTAAAAGTTGAAAAGCTTAATTGATTGCTGAGACTGAGTGAATTTAAATACCACCATAAATAAATCTTGTTAATGAATAAATTATTTTTCTGGATTTTGTCCGTGAACATCATTATTTTTAGAGGCTTATGTTTAACTCAACTGAAATAGTAATCAAATTAATCATTCAATAATCCTCATGATTCTTCAAAAAACATGAATAACCAATCTAATCCACAACTTCAACTTGCCAATGATTTTGTCAGGTTTACCGGAAGGCATATTTTTCTCACAGGAAAAGCCGGTACAGGTAAAACCACCTTTCTTCACGACCTCAAAAAGAACTCTCCTAAACGTATGGTAGTAGTTGCACCCACCGGTGTGGCTGCAATCAATGCAGGAGGTATGACCATGCACTCATTTTTCCAACTTCCGTTTGGGCCTGTTTTGCCGGGATCAGGAATGCACACCGGACTCTCAGGCAAACAACCCACCTATAAAAGGTACAGCAAAGAGAAGCAAAATATCATTAAAAGCCTCGACCTGTTGGTTATCGATGAAATAAGCATGGTCAGGGCTGATATGATGGATGGCGTTGATGAAGTGCTTAGAAGATTCAGAAAATCTGACCTTCCGTTTGGAGGAGTCCAGTTGCTGATGATAGGTGATATGCAACAGCTGGCCCCTGTTGTTAAAGATGATGAATGGAAAATCCTCAAACAATATTATGATACTGTGTTTTTCTTTGGCAGCAATGCGCTGAACAAAACCAATTATGTGAGCATCGAACTGCATCATGTCTATCGTCAGCGTGACAGCCGGTTTATCAGTTTACTTAATAAAATACGTGACAACAAAATTGATGACGAGACCATTGATTTATTAAACTCAAGGCATACGGCCGGTTCCTCTTCTGATCAGGAAGGATATATCATATTAACAACCCATAATGCGAAAGCAAAAAATATTAATGATTCCAAATTACATAGCCTGCCTGATAAGCCCATGAAATTTAAGGCTGAGATTACCGGTAACTTCCCGGAATATAACTTCCCCACTGAACCTGAACTCATTCTTAAAACCGGTGCTCAGGTAATGTTTAATAAAAATGATCCTTCGGTTGATAAACAGTTCTTTAATGGAAAGATCGGAAAGATCATAGCCTTTGAAGAAGACAATATCATGGTCAAATGTCCGGAGGATAAATATCCAATCGCTGTTGAACCACTCGAGTGGCAGAATGTTAAATATTCCCTTAATACGGAAAATAAGGAGATTGAGGAGAGTATTGAGGGAACATTCACACAGGTTCCACTGAAACTGGCGTGGGCCATTACCATTCATAAAAGCCAGGGATTAACGTTTGACAAAGCCATTATCGATGCCCAGGCAGCATTTGCATTCGGGCAGGTATATGTGGCCCTCAGCAGGTGCAGAACACTGGAAGGGCTTGTTTTAAAAACACCCATCAATAAACATAACGTAAAAAGCAATGAAACCATCAACAGCTTCACCAGGGATGTTGAAAATAACCAGCCAGATCAAAAGCAACTTGATGATTCTGTTAATATTTACCAGGAAGAGCAATTAACCGATTTGTATGATTTTAGTTTCCTTCAAAAACATATCTATCAATTTATGAAGATTGTCAGGGAAAATGCATCCAGCCTGCCGGATGGATTATTACCGAAAATCAAGAGCATCAATGAAATATTCCAGGATGAGATCAGGGAGGTATCTTTAAAATTCATTAACCAGTTAAGTAATCTGCTTGCCAAGGGAGGTGGCATTGAGAATAATAAAGCATTGCAGGAGCGGGTATGCAAAGCCAGTAACTATTTCTCAGAAAAACTTGAAAAAAATATCATCGACAATATTTCTGGCTTTTCAATTGAAACCGACAATAAGAAATTGAAGAAATACGCTAAAGATGTATTTGACAGTCTGTTTAAAGAAACGATGTTTAAAATTGCCTGCCTGCGATCGTGCAGGACAGGATTTATTTTGAAAGATTATCTGATACTTAAAGCCAAAGCTTCTATTGAAGATTATCAAACAAAACGCAGGGCAAAAAAGACAGATAATACAGACGTTACAATAGACAGGCCTGACTTATACAATTTATTGATCAACTGGCGGAACAACAAAGCCCGGGCAATGAATATGGACGTTTATATGGTATTGCAGTTAAAATCAATCAGGGATATGGCTTCTAAAGTTCCTTCAACCCGTAAAGACCTGAAAGCCATCCATGGTTTTGGCAAAAAGAAACTGGAGATATTTGGTGATGAATTACTTGAGCGGCTGAATAAATACCGTTCAGATCACGGTATGGAAATTTTGCCTGCCGAAGAACCCGAAGAGAAACCAAAGAAACCGAAAATAAGTACCAGGGAGGTCACACTCAATTTCTGGAATTCAGGGATGGATGCCAGGCAAATTGCAAAAGAGCGAGAACTGGCCATTACTACCATTGAAGGCCACCTGGCTTTACTGGTTGGAGATGGCATACTTGCTGTTGAACAATTGGTATCAGAAGAAAAGATTAACAACATCAAAGCATATTACCTGAAACATGAACCCGAGGGCTTAACAATCATGAAAGAAGCTCTTGGAGATGACTACAGTTACAGTGAACTACGTTACGTTGTGAATCATTTGAAGTTTGAGGGTAGCATTAGCAATATGAAATCGTGAGAGGAAGAATAGTGAGAATTACGCGTATTATGTATAATAACTTTCGCCTTTTTACTTTTGCCTTTTTACTTTCGCCTTTTTACTTTCGCCTTTTTACTTTTGCCTTTTTACTTTTGCCTTTTTACTTTCACTCCTCCTCCCTTACAATCAAAAATATCTCCTCATTTTCCTTTTTCATCAAATATCTTTCACGGGCAAATTTCTCGAGGTTATCAAGATTGGTGGTAAGGTTGTGAATGGATGTACTATCTTTTTTCACTTCTGAAAGATAGAACTTCTTCTGATCCTGGAAGTCCTCAAGATCGCCCGACAACTTCATCTGATAAATGAAATTATTGGAATCGAAAAACAACATCCAGACGAGGAAAACCACAAAGGTCAGGAAATATTTATTCTTGAATAAGCGGGGAATTTTCATAATAATGTAAAATTAACGGAAACAAACCAGAAGTTAATGATTAAGCCTAATTCTTTTCATCAAATTGATGTTAATAATTCCAGATTTCAGGTCACAGATTCCAGATTGGTTCATAAATGTCAATTCCGTATCAACGATGGAGGGTGTAATCAATATTTGGGATCCCGAATCTGGGGCCTGAAATGTCAAAGCCCTAACTCCTCACTAATCCCTCTCATTGCGTTCAGGCTTAATACAATGAATTCATCAAGAGGTATTCCTGCTTTTTCACACTCCAGGATATGCTCACGGCTGACGGATGCAGCAAAGGCTTTTTCCTTCATCCTCTTCCGGATGGATTTGGGTTTTACGCTGGCGATTTTTTTATCAGGATATACAAGGGTTGTTGCAACGATTAATCCTGTGATGGTTTCGCCAGCAGCCAGGGCATGCTGAAACCTGGTATTTCTTTCTATCCCGGTAGCTTCCTCATTATGGTGTTTAATAGCATCAACGATTTCAGGATCCAGGTCTTTTTCTTCCAATATCCTGGCTGTCTCCATTCCGTGCACATTAGGATCTGCATTTACCTTCTCAACATCAAGGTCATGAAGCAAACCTGCCAGTGCCCATTTTTCCCCGTCTTCGTTAAAATACCTGGCCAAATCTTTCATAACCGCTTCTGAAGCAAGGCAATGCTTGATCATGTTTGGATTCTTAATATAACAATTCAGAAGTTTTAAGGCATCTTCCCTGTTCATAGTCCTTTTATTAATAAATGTTCAATTGCTCAATTGTTGACACGACATAAAAATAACAATGGAACAATGGAGCCATAACTTATTATTTTCAAACCAGTTTTGTAACTGGCAGGTTTACAAATTAACATATCTCCAACTTAATGAACATCCAAACCATGCATCATAAAAATCAAATGCTGCATTGTTTTTATAATTTCACTCATATATTCCTTAACGGCTTTAGGGCTGCCGGGCAATGCATATACTAATGATCTTCCCATAATCCCGGCTACTCCCCTGCTGAGTAAAGCATTAGGTTTTTCCATACCATACTTCATCCTGATCATTTCCATAATTCCGGGAATCTCTTTATCGAGAAATCCTTTAATAACCTCAGGGGTAAAATCCCTTGAACCAATTCCGGTTCCTCCGGTAGTGATTATTATATCTGTACCTGTTTCTTTCTCATTAACCAGCAGGGAACTCAGCTGATCCTGGCTATCAGGAATAATGATATTGCCTGATTTTAACCTCCATCCAATCTCTTTAAAATATTTTTCCAGCAAAGCTGTTATTTCCGGCCCACTGAGATCCTGATACTCACCACGGTATGCCCGGTCGCTCAGTGTAATTACCTTGGCTTTAAATATCCTGGGTATATATTGCAATTTATCACCCGGTTTTAACATCCCGCTTTTTATTACCCGTGCGAAGATGCCCTCTTTAGGCATTACACAATTCCCGATTTCTTTAAAAATGGCACAACTGCTGCCGTGACATTTTTTCCCGATCTGGGTAATCTCCAGTTCCACAGATTCATTTTTCAGTTTATCCAGTGGATTTGTTTGGTACAACTTAATTCCCTCCGTTGTGATATTCTCCGCCAATTCACCGTAATTCACTTTCCTGTCAGCCTGTTTCTCAAGTTTCCGAATACTCTCATTTCCCAGTAAACTCACCTGACGGTGCCATGCCCCGGCATGGGCATCATCCTCAACTCCATTCCTGGTTAACTTTATCTTCTGAACCGGCTTTTTGATGGTCCCTTTTTCTTCTGATATATTAACAGATAAAACTCTTACTATTTCCATATAAAATATATTTAACCACAAAGGACTCCAAGATATTACACAAAGTTCTGGAAGAACTTAATTAATTACTCGTCTAAGTCCGTGCTTTAATAATACAACATTGAAATTGATTAGTAAACCAAGTTTAAACTTACCTAATTTTAAATATGTTAAAATCTGAGCTAAGTGGACATCGTTAAGTGCCTCTACAGATTTTATCTCTATAACTAGTTGATGTTCAACTAGAATATCTATTCTATACCCACATTCTAATTTTACTTCTTCAAAAACCAAAGGTATTGGCACTTCTTTTTCAACAAAAAATCCTTCCTTTTTAAGAAGATAATATAAAGATTCCTTATAAGCAGATTCGAGTAGTCCTGGGCCAAGTTCTTTATGCACTTTAATTGCTAACCCGATCACCCGTTTAGTAATTCCTTCAATATCTTTATTCTTAGTGTCCATTGTGCCTTCCTTGTGTGCTTTGTGGTTAATTATTTCACAAATCCTCTTTGCTTTTCACAACCAGCCTCACATCATAAATTTCCATTTCATCATCCACAGCCTTGCACATGTCATAAATTGTAAGCAAGGCAATTTGTACTGCAGTAAGGGCTTCCATTTCCACACCTGTTTGCCCGATGCATCGTGCTTCACCTTCTACTATTATGCAGTCGTCGGTTAAATGAGCATGAACTTCAATTTTTGTAATTTGCAAAGGGTGGCATAATGGTATTAACTCACTTGTTTTCTTTCCACCCTGTATTCCGGCAATTTCTGCAATGGTTAATACATCACCCTTTTTAATTTCATTATCTTTTATTAAACTGACAGTTTCGGGCTTAACGCGTATCTGACCTATTGCCCTGGCTATCCTTAGTTGATCCGGCTTATGGCCTACATCAACCATTTTTGCCTTTCCATTATTATCAGTATGTGTTAATTCTGTCATTTTATCAAATTTTATTCATTGAATAGTTTTAATGTCTCGTATTTCAATTCAATCGTCAATCCTGCCCTCCGGCAGGCACGGCGTCAATCGTCAATATTCAATATTCATATCACCCACCAATATTATAAAACCTATTACTGTTATTATATGTTCCTGATCTGGGTTTGTTTTCAACAGCCTTCATGAGGGCTTCTTCAGCGCCAAGCTTCCTGACATCATATTCCAGGTCACTGAAAAGGCATGGTTTAATTTTACCATCCGATGTCAATCGTAATCTGTTACATTGCTTACAGTTACCCCCGTCACCCCCTTCAACGATGGAAAAATCGCCCGTCTTTAAATCCATTTGATGAATAAACCGCACCTGCAAATCATGTTCCTTACAAAACCGGGCCACTTCCTTAGCATCCTTTTCCTGGGATGAATTCCAAACAACACAATTAATTTTAATGGGTTTAAGCCCTGCATTCCGGGCGGCTTCGATGCCTTTAAATACATGATTGATATTACCACCACGTGTCTGAAGTTTGAAGGTCTCAGGATCAATGGTATCAAGACTGATGTTAACACGTTGCAAACCGGCATCCTTTAATTCATCAGCATATTTGTCAAGTAAGATGCCATTGGTTGACATTGAAAGGTCTTTTACACCTTCAATATTCCATAATATTTTTATAAGATCAACAATTCCCTTCCTGACGAGAGGCTCCCCGCCAGTCAGTCTGAATTTATCAATCCCATAACCAACAGCGGTTTTGACGACCTCCGCTATTTCATTGAAGTTAAGAATATCTTCATGAGACAATAGCTGAATACCACCTTCGGGCATACAATACTTGCATCTGAGGTTACATCTGTCGGTAACCGAAATGCGCAGGTAATTTATTTTCCGGTTAAATCTGTCGAACATTAACCATTTCTCCTTCTTTTAGATTCACAATTCCTATCGGGACCTCAATCAAACCATCAGCTTGAATTAAGGCATTAATATGTGCTGAGCCATGATACTCTAACGGAAATACTTTGCCTTTCCTTATTTTCATAGGAAGGAATGACCTCCGTGATGATTTATTTCTGTTATACTCTTTCCCCATCGGTAATACCAGTTCTTCAGGATGATAATTATAACCCATCATCTTATAGAGCATTGGCCTGACAAGTAATTCAAAAATATTGAATGAACTGACAGGATTACCCGGTAAACCGAAGATAACTTTGTCTTTCAAGGTTCCGAATACTGTTGGCCGGCCGGGTTGTACTGCAAGGCTATCAAAATGGATCTTAACATCTAATTTTTCAAGAATCTGTGGTATGAAATCATAATCCCCCATTGAGACCCCTCCTGTAAGAATAATGACATCATTGTCGTTGAGTGCCTCCCGGATTAATATTTCACTATCCTCAGGCGAATCCTTGGCTATACCAAGATAATGTTGTGTTCCACCCATTTGTTCAACCTGTGCACAAAGCTGATACGCATTAGAATTCCTAATCTGGGATACTCCCGGTTTCTCATATGGCTCAACCAGTTCATCACCTGTAGAGATAATTCCTGTCCTTACCCGCCGGTAAACCCTTACTTCTGAACAACCTACTGATGCCAGTACAGCAATATGCTGGGGTTTAATAATTAATCCGTTGTCGAGCACAATCTCACCCTTTCTGACATCCTCACCCTCCGGTACATAGTTGTCTTTAGTTTTATCGGCAGTGAATTTAATCCTGCGTTCACTCACCTGTTCCGTGTGCTCCACCATAATCACACAATCTGCACCTTCAGGCATCATAGCACCGGTCATAATCTTTGAACATTGACCATGATTTAATATTTTCCCAGGAATTTTCCCTGCAGGGATGATCTCAATAATGTCAAGTTCTTCTGATAAATCCTTCCGCTTACAGGCATAACCATCCATGGCAGATTTGTTAAATGGCGGCATAGAGATATCAGAAGATACCTCTTCAGCCAATATTCTGTTCAGGGACAAACGTAGATCAATAATCTCAGTTTTTCCGGGCCTCGCCAATCCAATAACACGCGATAAAGCTTCTTCAAACTGTAACATAAATTATCAAATTATTCTGGTGTGCAAAGGTACTAAGAATAGTATCAGATTTGCCAATTTAGGATCGATTGGATTTGGATTTCTTTTTGAAATATTCGCAAAGCTCGTATTGTGCCCGGTGCCTGACTTTTGTATTTGTTTTGCGGTATTTATTCAGGTTATCAGGCCCCAGCAGCCGAGCCTTGGTATTATCTTTAAGTTGAATCTGTAGCATATCCATCAGTTCTTTTTGTATTCTTTCATCAATAATAGGACATACTATTTCAACACGATGGTCAAAATTCCTGGTCATCCAATCGGCTGAGGCAATATAGTATAAAGGTGATCCATTATTACAAAACACATAAACTCTTGAATGCTCAAGGTATTTGTCAACAATACTGATGGCATCAATATTTTCACTTAATCCGGGAACACCCGGAAAAATAATACAGATACCTCTTACGATAAGTTTAATTTTTACACCTGCCTGTCCTGCATCATAAAGTTTCTTTGCGATTTTCTTATCAACCAGGCTATTCATTTTCAATATTACCCAGGATTCTTTGCCGGCCAGGGCAGCTTCCATTTCATTGTTGAGCATCTCTATAAAAAAGTTACGGATGCTGTATGGGGCAACAATAAGGCTTTCGAAACTGGGGGGAATGATTTTTGCTTCCAATAATTCAAATACCTTATACAGGTCATTGCAAATTTCAGGATTCGAGGTTAGTAAACTATCATCTGCATAGACCCGCGCTGTTGATTCATTGAAATTACCAGTTGAGATATTTGCATAAAAGTGATTTGTGCCATTTTCCCTTCTCCTTACCAGTATCATTTTTGCATGTATCTTATAACCCGGTATTGTAGGAAGCACCCTGATGCCCTCTTCCTGTAATCTTTGAGTCCAGTAAATGTTTGCCTCTTCATCAAACCGGGCCTGTATCTCCATAAATACCGTAACGAACTTACCGTTTCTGGCAGCATTGATCAAAGCATCCATGGCCTGTGATCTTTTTGCTGCACGGTAAAATGTCATCTTTATCGACCTAACATATGGATCAATGGATGCTTCCCTCAAAAAATCAATCAATTGTTCAAATGACTGGTAAGGAAAATGAAGCATAATATCTTTTTCCTTCAGAACATCAAAAAAGCTTCTGTTTACCTGAATATCAGGGTTTGGAAGTGGTGGTGTAGGTGGATAATACAATTCTTTGGGACCTATCTTTGGAAAACCCATAAAATCTTTGAAATTATGATATCTGCCACCGCCACGCAAAGTATCCTTTTTTGTAATATCGAAACGTTTAACCAGATTCTTTATCATAACCTCAGGAATCTGGTTATCAAATACAAAACGTACCGGTTCTCCTCGCTTTCGTTGTTTTATACTCTTGCTTATCAACTCAACAAAACTTTTCGAAACATCATTGTCGATATCCAGTTCAGAATCGCGGGTGAATTTAATGGTATAAGCATCAAAAGAATCGTAACCAAAAACCGAAAACATATCACTCAAACAATATCTGATAACATCATCAAGTAGGATAATATAACTCCTCCCCTGATCTTCGGGGAGAATAACAAAGCGGGATAAAGTGTTGGAAGGTATCTGTACAAGAGCAAAGTTTCGTTTTTCAGGATCACCGTTAATCTGAAGGTCAACAGCAAGATAGATTGATGCATCCTGGATTGCCGAAAGATTTCTAAGGTTATCAAGCATTAACGGAAATAATATTGGCCTGACATTGGCATGATAAAATGATTCAACAAATTTGCCCTGTTTCCTTGTGAGCTGTTTTTCATCAACAATAAAAATATCATTTTTCGCCAGATCTTCTTTCAATATATCATAGGTATGTGTGAATTTCTCTTGCTGCATAGAAACAATCACCTGGATCTGGTTTAAAATGTCAATATACTTTGAATCGGTTATCCCTTCTTTCTGGTGAATCTTTGCCATACGTTTCATCGTGGCCACTCGAACCCTGAAAAATTCATCCCTGTTATTAGAATAAATACCCAGAAATTTAATCCGTTCAATGAGCGGATTATTCGTATCCATTGATTCCTGCAATACACGTTCATTAAAATATAACCAGCTTATTTCCCGATTAACAAAATCGGAACTATTTTTTGCCATACTTAGGATGTTTAACGAAAACTAAGATAAAATCAAATTTACTCATTTTTATCTTTACGGAACATCCTGGGAGAGATCACGAAAATTGTTTTCCTTTTCGACTCGAAGATTTTGTCCCAGTAGTCTGTATCAAACTCAATACAAACAATACCTGAAGTAGGTAACCAATCGATACTGGTATCAAGAAACAGGTTGGCAAAACTGGTAAAGGTAGGATTGTGTCCAACAATCATCACAGACTGATAATGATCGGATAGATCATAAAACTGATCTTCAAGCTTATTAACATTTGCATGGTAAATCTGAGGATCAACTTTAATTTCATCAATTGAATAGTCTATTGCCCTGGCAATGAATTTTGCAGTTTCGAGTGCCCTGACCGCGGGACTGCTGATAATAAAATCCACCTTGATATGATTACTAATCAGGTAATCGTTAATCAATTTTGTTCTCTTCTTTCCTTTTTCCAGAAGCGGTCTGTCATGATCTGATAATTCAGGATAATCCCATGATGACTTGGCATGCCGTACAATATAAAGTTTTTTCATGTTAGCTTTTAATCACATTCCTGTATATACCGGAGTGTGTTGTATTTGGCTAAATTACATAAATATGTAAGTGGTTATTATTTCAATGTTAAAGAATTATCAAACAATTTTTAACAATGTTGGAGAAAAATAATATGCATTGGAAAAAAGAAGCAACTGAAATCATCAATTTTATTCAAAAACCTTATCAAGACAAAAAAATGATTTCCTGTTAAAGTGTTATGAAGGAATCCGAATCAAATTTACCACGCAAACATCGGAAACTCAGCCATCATTTCGTTTACCCGTTCCTTAACATTGGCTATAACATCTTCATTGTCGATGTTTTCAATAACCTCATCGATCATATTGACGACATCAGCCATATGTTCTTCCTTTAATCCACGGGTAGTAATAGCAGGTGTTCCGATCCGCAAACCTGAAGTCGCAAAGGGTGAGCGATCATCGAATGGGACCATATTCTTGTTAACGGTAATATCTGAAAGCACCAGTGTATTTTCCACTTTGCGCCCCGAAATATTAGGGAACTTATTTCGCAGGTCAATTAGCATCAGATGGTTATCAGTTCCACCTGAAATTACGTGGTAACCTCTTTCAATAAAGGCGTTTGCCATAATTTCTGCATTCCTTTTAACCTGAATAATATAATCCTTATATCCATTTGTCAACGCTTCTCCGAAGGCAACAGCTTTTGAGGCGATAACATGTTCAAGGGGGCCGCCCTGTATTCCAGGGAAAACTGCAGAGTCAAGAACCTGGGTAAAGCTTTTTACGATGCCCTTGGGAGTGGTCTTTCCCCATGGATTATCAAAATCCTCTCCTGCCATGATCATTCCTCCTCTTGGACCGCGTAAAGTTTTATGTGTTGTTGTTGTAACCACGTGACAATATGGTAGCGGATCGTTAAGTAAACCTTTGGCAATTATTCCGGCCGGATGGGCAATATCAGCCATCAGAATGGCGTCGATTTTGTCAGCAATTTCACGCATACGCTTATAGTCCCAATCCCTTGAATAGGCAGAGGCTCCTGCAATTATTAGTTTTGGTTTCTCACGCAGGGCAGTTTCTTCCATTTTATCATAATCAACCATTCCTGTTTCCCTATCCACTTCATAAGCAACCGGTTTATATAATATCCCTGAGGAATTTACAGACGAACCATGAGAAAGGTGACCACCATGTGATAGGTCCATTCCCATAAAGGTATCACCAGGTTTCAGACATGCAAGAAATACTGCCATATTGGCCTGTGCACCTGAGTGAGGCTGAACATTTACCCATACAGCACCAAATAATTCTTTTGCCCGGTCAATAGCCAGTTGCTCTGTTTCATCCACAAACTGACATCCTCCATAATATCTCTTTGCTGGATACCCTTCAGCATACTTATTGGTCATTACTGATCCCATGGCCTCAAGCACCTGCGGGCTCACAAAGTTCTCAGAGGCAATCAGTTCCAGGCCACCAAGCTGCCGATCCTGTTCGTTCTCAATGATATCAAATACTAGCTTATCACGTTCCATATATTATTGATTTTAGTTTGTTGTTGATGGCTTGCGCCCAAATTATTAATGGTTTTGCAAATTTAAGATTAATTTTGAACATCCTATCAGCAAAATAAATTCAAAAATTAATTGTTTTATTACGTAAATCATTATCATAAAGAATGATCAAATTCAACAAAATTATACTAGCAAACGGTTTACGAATAATCGTACATGAAGATCGCTCAACTCCGCTGGTTACCATGAATATTATGTATGATGTAGGTGCCAGGGATGAACATCCTGACAAAACCGGATTTGCCCACTTATTTGAACACCTGATGTTTGGCGGGTCGCTTAACATCCCGGAATATGATAAACCGCTTCAAAAAGCCGGTGGTGAAAATAATGCTTTCACAAATAATGATATTACAAATTACTATTGCACTCTGCCGGCAGTAAATCTGGAAACAGCTTTCTGGCTGGAGTCAGACAGGATGTTATCGCTGGGCTTTACACCCAAGAGTCTTGATGTTCAGCGAAATGTTGTTACCGAAGAATTCAGGCAGGTTTACCTGAACCAGCCATACGGGGATGCATGGCTGTTGCTTCGTCCGCTGGCTTATAAAGTCCACCCTTATCAGTGGTCAACCATTGGCAAGGAGATATCACATATACAAAATGCTCAAATGAGTGATGTTAAAGCATTTTATGAAAGATATTACAATCCCTGCAATGCTGTTATGGTGATCAGTGGCAATACCAATCTGGCAGAAGTTGAAAAACTGGCTGGAAAATGGTTTGCCCCAATACCAAACCATAATGGCAGAAATAACAGAAAACTACCCCAGGAACCACCCCAGAGTGAAAAACGATCTTTAAAGGTTGATCGTACCGTGCCCTTCGATGCTATTTATAAAGCCTATCATATGTGTGCACGTCTTGATAATGAATATTATGCAACTGACCTGATCTCTGATATTTTATCAAATGGAAATTCATCAAGGTTTTATCAGCAACTAATTAAAAATAAAAAACTCTTCAGCGAAATAAATGCCTTTATAAGTGGTGATATCGAAAACGGTTTATTTATCATAACAGGTAAACTTACAAAAGGTGTTAGCATGGAAACCGCTGAAGAGGCCATTGATAAAGAAATTAGCCAATTAATTAATCAGCCTGTTCAGGAAGAAGAATTACAAAAGGTTAAGAACAAGGTTGAATCATCGCTTATTTTTTCTGAGATGAGCATTTTAAACCGGGCTATCAACCTGGCTTATTATGAGGTGCTCGGAAACGCAGATATGATCAATGATATTACCGGATATTATGATGCTGTGAAAAGTGATGAGATAAGAAGTTTATCAAAGAGCATCCTTGCTGAAAACAATTCCTCAACACTATATTATTATTCATCACAATAAGAAAACATTATATGTTAAACAGAAAAACACAACCAGATATTAAACTGATAGACAAAATTGATTTAACACAACCTGAAAAAATAATTCTGGATAATGGTGTTCCGGTTTATTTTATTAATAGTGGCCAGCAGGATATTTTCAGAATAGAAATAGTGTTTTATGCAGGCACTTATTTTCAGGATAAAGTACTGTCGGCTAAATATGCAAGTCTATTACTTTCTAAAGGTACGCAATCGCTTTCTGCACCTGAAATTGCAAATAAGCTCGATTATTATGGTGCTCAATTATTTACAAACTGCAACAAGGATTTCTCCTCCATTACCTTATACGCACTCAACAAATATTCTGACAAACTTATATCCCTGCTTGAAAACATCGTATTCGAACCAACTTTTCCTGATAATGAGTTTCAGTTATTAAATAAAATTGAAAGGCAAAAATTCATTGTTAACAATCAGCAGGTTAAGGATATTGCCAGGGAAAAATTCTATAAGATCCTTTTTAATGAACATCCTTATGGAAATACAGATGAGATTGAGGACTTTGATAAGGTTAGCAGGGAAAGTATTGAAAGCTTTTACAGGAGGTATTACAATACGAATAATTGTTTCATAATTGTTACCGGGAAAATCAATAAGAAACTAGGGACCCTGACCGACAAACATCTGGGAACCAGAGTCATTCATCAGGTAAATGGCAATGCCAGTATAAAGCATACTTTTACTTCATATAAACCACAACACCAACTAATACTTAAAGAAGATGCTTTACAATCTGCCATAAGAATCGGAAGACCTTTGTTCACAAAAATCCATCCCGATTACATTTCTATGAAGATGCTCACAACAATTCTGGGTGGCTATTTTGGTTCTCGTCTTATGTCGAACATCCGGGAGGATAAAGGTTATACGTATGGGATAGGATCGGGATTAGCATCGATGATCCATTCAGGGTATTTTTTCATAGCCACTGAAGTAGGTACTGATGTTAGGGAAAATGCACTGGGAGAAATTTATAAGGAAATTGCAAAGCTTCAGGAAGAAAAAGTCCCGGAAAAGGAATTAGAGCTTGTCAGAAATTATATGATTGGCCATCTGACCCACAGTCTTGATGGTCCGGTAGGGCTTGCTGATAATTTCAGAAACCTTGTTATTCATGAGCTTGATTTTAATTTTATTAATAATTTCATTGAAAAAATAAAAAATATAAACGCAAATGAATTGCAACAAATGGCTGTTAAATACCTGGGGAAAGAAATGCTTTCCGAAATTGTTGCCGGCAAGTAAACAATGACTAAAATTGTTTGAAAGAAAAACCATACTTCTTACGATACTTATCGCTTTGCACAGTATCATTATCGCTCAGAACAGCGATTATCTCCGTTGTATCTCTGTATTGAATAATGACAGTATTCATCTGAGGTGGATATTACCAAGCATCTCAGGTGATTTTAATAATTATGTCATTTATCATTCCACCATGCCAGCTTCGGGTTATACTGAAATTACCACTATTACCTCTTCGCTGATAAACGAATTTATTCATGAGAACGTAGATCCTGTAGCACAGAACAATTATTATTTTATAAGAACAGATATCGATGCCGGTGAACCTGTGTATTCCGATACGCTGCAGGCCATAAAACTTCGTTTGATCCCCCTGACAAATAACAGCATTGCCCGGCTTGACTGGAATGCTGTTCATACACCCTCGCTACCTTCCAGTGAAGGCATCTACAGGCTTTTCAGGAAATACTCCTATGCCAGCTGGACTATGATCTATGAAACCGATGATCTTTTCCTTTTTGTTGATACAATTAAAGTTTGTTATGATTCTATCAATTACAGGGTTGAGGTTGAGAATATTCTCGGATGCGCTTCCATATCAAACGTATCAGGCAACTGGTTGCAGGATCTTACACAACCTCCCGTGCCACTTATGGACTCGGTCTCAACAGATTTCAATGGGAACGCATTACTATCATGGCAGGCCAGTGGTGATTCAGGTACAACAGGATATATCATTTACAGAAACCTGGCAGGTTTCTGGAATCCTATCGACACTGTTTTCGGCCTGGAAAACGTCACATATACTGATATTGGTGCAGATGCTTGCACCCGTACACGGTCATACCAGATTGCAGCTATCGACAGTTGTGGAAATAAAAGTGCCAGGGGAATAGGTCCTGAAAATCTTAACGATTCCTTACGAACCCTCCTTCTTCATGAAATATCCTATGATCCCTGTAACAATACCAGTATTCTTTCATGGACTCCTTATATCAACATGATGCCTGAACTTTCCGGATACAAAATTTACGTAAGTATCGATAATTCTCCATTTGAGATTCTTACAGAAGTAAGTTCTTCAGAAAACACTTATGTTCATCAGGATCCGGATCTTAATACAAATTACAGTTATTATATTCAGGCATATAATGCCGGTATAACATCCACTTCATGTATTAAAACCAATTTTACTTACTATCCCGACACTCCACAGTTTCTGTATATGAGAACAGTGAGTGTCTGGAATAATCATAACATTAAACTTATTATTTATGCAGATTCAGGTGTTAATGTTATGGGATATAATATTCTGCGATCAGAAGATTTTACAGGCCCCTACATCAGCATTGACACCTTAATATCTAATCCTGCTGCCATGCTTTACTATGATGATCTTGAAGCTGATTTCAACCAGTACAGTTATTATTATAAAGCTGAGGTGCTTGATAGTTGCGGGAGAGCAGATATTATCTCAAATCCGGGACGATCGATACTGTTAACTGTCGAATCACCAGATCTACAAAGCAATGTTTTAAGCTGGAATGAATATGAGCAATGGGACGGGCCTGTTGAACAATATGATATTTACAGAAAAGACGGGGCAACAGGCTTTCCTGATTTCCTCGGCAGTACATCACCGGGTATCACGACTTATGCCGATAATATCACCGGGCTTTCCAGCAGTGAAGGTAACTTTGTTTATTTTGTGGAAGCCATAGAAGGTTCTGGTATTACATATGATTTTCATGATACTTCGCGTTCCAATGAGGCCGTTGCCCGGCAGGAATCAAATGTGATGGTTCCAAATGCAATAGCACCTAAAGGCACCAATAATATTTTCAAACCTGTCTTCCGGTTTTTCGAGCAAAATAACTATAACATGAGGATATTCAATAAATGGGGTGAACTGATCTTTGAGTCGAATAATCCAGAGGATGGTTGGAATGGTAAACATAAGGGTACATATGTTCCTATGGGCGCATATGCCTATAAAATAACCTACAAGGATTCATCCAACAAAACAGTTGAGAAATTTGGTACCGTAATCGTTATTTATTGATCCTTCCATTAACATTTTTTAAGAACTCAGATGCTTAATTTTTCATACATTTGCACCAATTTTAAAAATATACACTATGGCTTTGGATAACAATAAGTTCATTGGAGAAGGTTTAACCTATGATGATGTGCTTCTTCAACCTGCATATTCTGAAGTCCTTCCCCGTGAAACCGATATTACAACCAGTTTCAGTCGAAATATCAAACTTAATATCCCTATTGTTTCTGCTGCTATGGATACTGTTACAGAATCAACCATGGCAATTGCTATTGCACAGGAAGGCGGCATAGGGGTCCTTCATAAAAACATGAAGATCGAAGCACAGGCCAATGAAGTCCGAAAAGTTAAAAGGGCCGAAAATGGAATGATCCTAGATCCTTATACTTTAAAAGAAAATGCCCTCGTTGCTGATGCTTTTGATTTAATGAAGGAATACGGCGTAAGTGGGATTCCTATCATAGACAGAAAGAACAAACTTGTCGGAATACTCACGAACAGGGACCTGCGTTTCGAGAGAAACCTTGACCGACCTGTAACAGAGATCATGACCCGGGATCCGATTACAACCAATGAATTCACCGATTTCGAAAAGGTTGCAGATATACTCCAGGAACATCGTATTGAAAAGCTTCCGGTTGTAAACAAAGACAACTACCTTGTTGGTTTGATAACCTACAAGGATATCATGAAGATCAAGGACCATCCCAATGCCTATAAAGATCAGCGTGGGCGTTTAAGGGTTGCTGCAGCTGTAGGTATTGCAGCAGATACCTTAGATAGATGCCAGGCACTTGTGGATCAGGAAGTGGATGCCATTGTTATAGATACTGCGCATGCGCACTCCAAAGGTGTTATTACGATGGCAAAGCGAATCAGGAAAACATTTACAGATATAGATCTGGTAGTTGGTAATATAGGAACAGCCGAAGCCGCGAGGGCTCTTGTCGAAATTGGCGTTGACAGTATTAAAGTAGGCATCGGCCCGGGTTCTATATGCACTACCAGGGTAATAGCAGGAGTGGGTATTCCACAGTTAACTGCAGTTTATAATGTAGCGAAGGCTTTAAAAGACAGTGGAATTCCGGTTATTGCAGATGGTGGCATCAGGTTTACCGGTGATATTGTTAAAGCACTTGCAGCCGGAGCCCATACCATTATGGCCGGTTCATTATTTGCCGGCGTTGAAGAATCACCTGGAGAAACCATCATCTATGAAGGAAGGAAATATAAAACTTACAGGGGAATGGGTTCTGTTGAAGCCATGCAAAAAGGATCCAAGGACAGGTATTTTCAGGATGTGGAAGATGATATTAACAAACTGGTACCTGAAGGTATTGTAGGAAGGGTTCCCTTTAAGGGAGTGCTATCAGAAGTTGTTTATCAGATGGTTGGTGGCCTTAGGGCCGGAATGGGCTATGTAGGGGCAGGAAATATCAAGGAACTTCAGAAAGCCAGTTTTATGAAAGTTACATCAGCCGGTGTTGCTGAAAGCCATCCACATGATATTACTATCGTAAGGGAGGCTCCAAACTATAGTAGAAAAGTTTAGTTTTCAACACCATCTGTTATTAGCTATAAAGACAAGATTTTTTGTAATAAGATAAGTTATTGAAAATATAATATTAAATATTAGTCATATTAAGCATTAAGAATTATGAAACGCATTTTTATTGGAAAGCTATTAATTATTTCTCTGTTTGCCACACAGGTGGTATTTGGTCAGGAATATTTGAATGATAAAAGAACCTTGATGACAGTAGGCGACGACAAGGTAAGTGTTGCTGAATTTATGAGAGTTTACCAGAAAAACAATGTTCAGGGCGAGGTTATCGATAAGAAATCAGTTGATGAATATCTGGAGCTTTATATCAAATTCAAACTGAAAGTGAAAGAAGCCGAAGATCTTGGCATGGACACTGTTAAATCATTTGTTGATGAACTCGCCGGATACAGAACACAGTTAACAAAACCATATTTTATCGATGAACAGGTCAATGAAGAACTGCTAAAGGAAGCCTATGAAAGAAAATTGACCGATATCAGGGCAGGCCATATTCTCATAAGGATTGACGAAAATGCATCCCCGGAAGATACGCTGGAAGCATATAATAAAATAGCAGAAATCAGAAATAAAGCCATTAATGGGCTAAGTTTTGAAGATCTTGCCGTTGAATTCTCTGAGGATCCCAGCGCCAAAGATATGACGGATCCTCAAAGTGGTAAAATCGTCAGAAAAGGAAATAAGGGTGATCTTGGGTATTTTACTGTATTTGATATGGTTTATCCTTTTGAGAATGGTGCTTACAATAGCAGTAAGGATGATATCTCAGAAATCGTCAGAACAAGGTTCGGATATCATATTATTAAAATAACCGATAAAAAGGAAGCCATGGGTAACGCCAGGGTCGCACATATCTTTCTCAGAATCCCTGAAACTGAAAATAACACAGATTCCGCAGTCATCCACGACAAAATTAATAATGCCTATAAAGAACTCGAAGATGGTGTTGATTTTGCCGAAGTAGTATTGAAGTATTCCGATGATAATGGAACCAAGGAAAAAGGGGGGGAGTTACCTCCGTTTGGCTCCAACAGAATGGTACCTGAATTTATCTATGAAATATCACTTCTTGATGAAGCGGATGAATATTCAGAACCTTTTCAAACGTCATATGGATGGCATATTGTTAAACTGATTGAGAGAAACAAACCCGGCACCTTTGAAGAAGAAAAAGAGGAATTGAAGACACGGCTTGCCAGAGACTCAAGATCGCATAAGAGTAAAGATGCTGTAATTCAAAAGATAAAAGTGGATTTTAAATTAAAAGAATATCCGGCAAATCGTGATGCATTATTTACAATGATTGATTCTACACTTCTGGAGGGAGAATGGAATGCAGAATTGACCTCAACGATGACCAAGCCAGTATTTAAACTTGGAAAAGTTAAATACTCACAATATGATTTTGGTCAATATATTGGCACAAAACAGAAAAAGGATAAAGCAAAAAATCTGACATCATGGCTTACCAAAGCCTATGATGAATACCTGGATGAAACCTGTATAAATTACCTGGATAAGCGCCTGGAGGTTATATATCCTGATTTCGGACTTCTGATGAAGGAGTATCGCGATGGAATTCTGTTGTTTGAACTTACCGATGATAAGGTATGGACAAAAGCTGTTAACGACAGCGCGGGATTGCAGGAGTATTATAACAATCACGATAATAAGTATATGTGGGGCGAACGGGTAAATGCCACTTTTTACACAATCTCAGGCATGGAAAAATACATGGAGATTAAACAGGCCATTGTTTCAGGATTAAAGGAAGATGAGCTTACAGCAAAATTCAACACCGACAGTACAACACTTGTTATTTTTACAACAGGAAATTATTCTGAAACCGACAATCCCTGGATCGATGAAATGGAATGGAAATCGGGTACTACCAAGGTTATTGACAAGAACGACGGCAAGATTGTTATTTATATTAATGAGGTAATTAAACCTCAGCCGAAAACACTTGATGAAGCCCGTGGACTGGTTATTGCTGATTATCAGGGTCAACTTGAGGAGGAATGGATTGATTCATTGAGAAAAAAATATCCTGTTGATATTAATGACAAAACGTTGATGTCGATCAAGGAAACATATTAAAGTGAGGAAACTCTGGATATTAATACCAATTATTCTATTTAGCTCCTGCAGGAACAACGGTGCCGATCCAGATGAAGAAGTACTTGCCAGGGTTTATGACAATTATCTTTATGCATCTGAACTAACCCCTGTTATTCCCCGGGGTACGGCTGTAAAGGACAGCCTTATTATTGCAAAGAATTATATTAATAATTGGGTTCTGCAGGAACTTCTGCTTAACCAGGCCGAAAGGAACCTTTCAGATGAACAGATGAATTTCGAAAAACAGTTGAACATTTATCGTAATTCCCTGATTATCTATGAATATGAAACCCTGTTAATCAAACAAAAGCTCGACACTTTAATTTCTGAAGATGAACTAAATCGCTATTACGACAATAACCTTGCGGCGTTCATCCTGAGGGAAAATATTGTTCAGGTTAAGTTTGTAAAGTTTATTGCTGATACTGTTGATGCACGGTTATTAAGACGGCTTCTTGAATCGGACGACCCACATGATAAAGCCATTCTTGATTCAACCTGCACAGAATCTGCAATTACATATTATCTTAATGATGAAGAATGGATGTCATTCAATAAATTCTCGGCGATGGTTCCTATCCGGACTCTTGATCAGGAAAACTATCTCCGGAATCACAGATTTATTGAGTATGATGAAAAACCATTTACTTATTATATCATCATTAAAGACTATAAGTTGATTAATGATACCTCACCCTTTGGTTTTGAAAAGGCAAATATTAAAAGGATTATACTTAACCTCAGGAAAACCGAACTGATTAATAACATGGAGGATGAAATATTTGATGAAGCATTAAATAAAAACAGCATAGAAATATATTGAGATCCTTCTCGGTTAAAGTATTGTCATTTTACAATAAAACATATTAAAATAAGTTAAACATATTGTCTATAATAAGGTATATGAAGCAATTTCGAATTATAAAACACCTGATAATCTTATTTACAATTTCACTGGTGTCGATGAATCAAATTATATCCCAGGAGGTAATTCTGGATCAGGTGGTTGCCGTTGTTGGCAAGAACATCATCCTGCAATCGGATGTTGAAAGTCAGTACTGGCAATACCGTTTACAACAAGGTGCCAAGGGTAGTGAAACCACTTTAAAATGCCGTGTTTTTGAAGATCTCCTTTTTCAGAACCTGTTGCTGAACCAGGCCCAGATCGATAGCATCGAAGTTACTGACAGCGAAGTTGAACAAACCATGGATCAACGTATGCGGTATTTTGTCGGGCAATTCGGATCGGAAGAAAAACTTGAAGAGTTTTATAATAAAACTATTCTGGAGATCAAAGAAGAAATGAGTGAACTTGTCAGGGATCAGTTGATGGTTCAGTATGTACAACAGGGTATCATCGAAAATCTGAATATTACCCCTACTGAAGTACGTAATTTCTTTAAAAGTCTTCCAAAGGATAGTATTCCGTTAATCAACTCCGAGGTTGAAATTGGCCAGATAGTGCGTATGCCTCCTGTCAGTATTGAGGAGAAGATAAAAATCAGGGATAAGATCGTAGCTTTACGTGAAAGGATCGTTCAAGGCGAAAGCCTGAAAACCCTTGCTATTCTGTATTCAGAAGATCCGGGATCTGCTAAGAAAGGTGGAGAAGTTGGTCTTGCCCGTCGCGGTGAACTTTTCCCTGAATTTGAAGCTATTGCCTATCAACTCAAGAAAGGAGAAGTTTCTGAGATCGTTGAAACCCAGGCAGGTTATCATATAATGGAACTTATTGAGCGGAGGGGCGATTACGTAAATGTTCGGCATATATTATTACGGATACAACCTTCCCCAATTGATCTTGAAAAATCCAGATTATATCTTGATAGTATTGCTACATTAATTGAAGCTGATTCTGTAAACTTCGAACAGGCAGCTTTGAAGTATTCCGATGATCCGAGCAAGATTAATGGGGGAATGATTGTAAATCCCATGACAGGAACCTCCAGGTTTGAAACAGACCAGCTCGATCCACAGTTATTTTTCGTTATTGACAAACTCGAAATTGGAGAAATCTCCCAGCCCGTTTTATTTGAAACTGAAGAAGGGAAACAGGCGTATCGTATCATTTACCTTAAAGAGCGCACCAAGCCCCACACCGCCAACCTCAAAGAGGATTATACTGCAATACAGGAGTGGGCGCTAGAGAAGAAGAAATTGCAGGAGATGGATAACTGGGTGCTGGAAAAATTGGATGATGCCTATGTTAACATCATTGAAGAATACCGCAACTGCAACTTTTATCACAACTGGTTAAAACAATAAACAATAAATTAACAGAGAAACTGGAATGAATTATAAAACTGATGTTGAAGCTGCAGACGCTCTGGTTGCAAAATATAAAGACCTCCGAAAAGAGATTTCAAAAATAATTGTTGGACAGGATGAAGTATTAAAGAATGCCCTGATATCAATTTTCAGCAAGGGGCATGTTCTGCTTGTTGGGGTACCGGGTCTGGCAAAAACCCTTATGGTGAATACTATTTCAAGGGCGCTTGGATTAAGCTATAGCCGTATTCAGTTTACCCCCGATCTGATGCCCTCTGATATTATTGGAAGTGAAATTCTCAACCAGAAACGGGAATTTAGTTTTATCAAAGGCCCTGTCTTCGCTAACATCATTCTAGCTGATGAAATAAACAGAACCCCACCAAAAACTCAATCGGCCCTTCTTGAAGCCATGCAGGAAAAGGCAATAACAGTAGCAGGAAAAAGGTATATATTAAATGAACCCTTTTTTGTCCTTGCCACACAAAATCCTATTGAACAGGAAGGTACTTATCCCTTGCCCGAAGCCCAGCTCGACAGGTTTATGTTTAATATCTGGCTTGATTATCCATCATATGAGGAGGAAATCAATATAGTAAAAACTACTACAACAGAAGATCCGGAAGAAATAGAAGAGGTTCTGAGTGCAGAAGAGATATTATTCTTCCAGAATCTGATCCGAAAAATCCCGGTTCCGGATAATGTTTACAATTTTGCCGTTAGCCTTGTCAGTAAAACCAGGTCCGGATCAAGGGATGCCCACGAATGGGCTGATAAATACCTGACATGGGGAGCCGGTCCACGTGCTTCCCAGCATTTGATTATCGGTGCCAAATGCCATGCAGCCATTTCCGGGAAGTACTCTCCGGATATAGAAGATATAGAAGCAGTAGCAACAGCTATACTCCGTCATCGTCTGGTGAGAAATTATAAAGCTGAAGCCGAAGGTATAAGCGTTGATGCAATTATTCAAGAACTGATCAGTAAATCATAAACAATTCATTATAAAATGAAAAGAAATAGAATTTATGCACTCATTGCCTTGGTTGTTATTATCCTTGTTGTTATCTGGTTGAGCATCGGATCATCCGGCCCGGAGGTGGAAACCATCATAGTTCCTGTAAAACACGGTCAATTTGAGATTGATGTTACAACAACAGGTGAGCTTGAAGCCAAGGAGTCAGAAGATATCATGGGACCGCCCAATCTCAGAACAGTGAGAATCTGGCAGATTACAATCGAGGATATTATTGATGACGGAACAGTAGTTGATTCGGGGGATTATGTTGCAACCTTAGACAGGACAGAGCTTGAAAACCGCATCAAAGACGAAGAACTGGAACTGGAGAATCTTCAGACCCAGTTTGATAAAACCCAGCTTGATACTACAATGGATCTTCGTGCTGCAAGAGATGAACTGGTGAATTTAAAATACAATCTTGAAGAACGTCAGATTGTTGTGGATCAATCAATCTATGAACCTCCTGCCACTCAACGCCAGGCCAGAATAGATCTTGATAAAGCTGAGCGTGCATACGGGCAAGCAGTTAAAAATTATCAGCTCAGGCTTCAGAAGGCAGATGCCAATATGCGGGAAGTTACCACCAACATGAAAAAGGTAGAAACCAGGCTCAAGAATATGAAGCATGTTCTGGATGGGTTTATTGTAACGGCTCCCAAAAGCGGGATGGTGATTTACAGGCGTGGTTGGGATGGAAAGAAGATGGGGGTTGGCGCACAGATCGGCGCTTGGGACCCTGTTGTTGCAACCCTTCCAAATCTAACACAGATGATCTCAAAAACATACGTCAACGAGATCGATATCAGTAAAGTTAAAGCCGGGCAGGAAGTCCTTGTTGAAGTTGATGCATTTCCGGATAAACAATATACCGGAACGGTAAGAGGGGTAGCAAACATCGGACAGCAGATGCGTAATTCCAATGCCAAAGTCTTTGAAGTAATCATTGATGTAAATGAGTATGATTCTATCTTAAGACCTGCCATGACAACAAAAAACATGATCATTACAGCCATTATCGATAGCGTATTATTTATTCCTATTGAATGCATTCAGAGTAATGACAGCTTATCTTATGTATATACTTCTAAAACACGACAGCAGGTAATTACAGGTGAAAGTAACGAAAATGAAATAATCATTTATGAAGGTCTGAAGAAGGATGATGATATTTATCTTGTTGCTCCTGAGAATGCAGAAGAAAAAAGATTGAGTCTTCTTGATACAGCGCTTGTAAACAAATACAATAATAAGGAACCTGAGCCAAAGATTAAGCAAAAGCCCAAAGATCTTCCTAAACCCCCTCGGGAAGATAAAAAATTTAGAAAAGGGGAAAAACAAGAAACCACAGTTGTTAAAGAACAGGGTGGAGACAAAACCAATTAAATTTACCAACCGTGGAAAGATACATTCAAATGATAAACATTGCCTTTGAGGCAGTGATGACAAATAAGTTCCGGTCATTTCTTACTGCCCTGGGTATCATCTTCGGTGTTGCTGCAGTAATTGCCATGATGGCTATTGGTAATGGCGCACGGCAGGAAATCCTTGAACAGATAAAAATGGTGGGGGTTAACAATATTATCATTACTCCGGTGGAAGGTATTAATGGGGCTTCCGGTAATGAGGGTGATGAAGGGGAAACACTTAAGAAAAAATACAGCCCGGGATTAACCCTTAAAGATGCCAACAGTATAAGGGGGGTAATACCAACCATTCAAAAGGTTTGCCCCCAGGTTACCTTCGAGACTTTTACCATTAAGGGAGGCAAACGCAGTTCAGCTTCTCTTAACGGGATTACCAACGAGTATTTTGATGTTTATAACCTGGAGCTTCAGAAAGGCAGCTTCTTCGACGAGAACCATGAGATAAACGGAAGCCCGGTATGTGTTATCAGCCCTACGATTGCATCAAAATTCTTTGCACGTGAAAATCCAATAGGAAAGCATATCAAATGTGGTAATATCTGGTTAAAGGTTATTGGTATTCTTGAAGAAAGAGCTTTTGGCAAGGAAGGCACCAGTGAGTTTGGGATCGTTAATTACGATAAAAATATATATGCCCCTTTGCAGACTATTCTGCTGAGATATAAAGACCGGTCGCTGGTAACCCAGAGGTCATTGCTTAGTGGTGGTGAAAGTGTTGTGATTTTTAATGGGGGAATGGCTTCATTCAGTTCTTCGGGCGAAGGTGAAGATGAAACGAATACCAATCAGCTCGACAGGATCATTGTGCAGGTTGAAAAAAGTGAAGATCTTGCTGCTACTACCAAAGCCCTTACAAAAATGATGCGAAGGCGACATCATGATGTGCCCGATTTTGAAATTAAAGTTCCCGAACTATTACTCAAACAAGAACAACGCACCAAAGATATTTTCAATATCGTTCTGGGCGCTATTGCAAGTATTTCTTTAATTGTTGGTGGAATTGGCATCATGAATATTATGCTCGCTTCGGTTATGGAACGGATACGTGAGATTGGGGTAAGAATGGCAACAGGCGCGAGAAAACATGATATTATCTTTCAATTTTTATCCGAAGCCACCATCATAAGCCTTACTGGTGGAATTATTGGGATCTTGCTTGGTGTGGCACTTTCTAAGATCATTATGAAAACAACAGGTATTCTTACCATAATATCAGCTGACTCTATTATTATTTCATTTGGTGTTGCTGCTTTTGTAGGAATACTGTTTGGCTATATGCCTGCCAGGAAAGCAGCCAGTCAGGATCCTGTTGAATCATTACGGCATGATTAATAGTATTAAACCGAAGATATTTCTGTTATGAGGAAAATAATAATCATTTTTATATTTGGAATCTTGGTTACTGATCTGCAGGCTCAGGATGAGATCAACCTGCTTACCCTTGATGATGTTCTCTATATTGCCCGGCAACAATCCCCCGATGCACTGATTGCCAAACACCGTTTCAGAAGCAGTTACTGGGAATACAGAAGTTTCAGGGCCACCTATCTGCCATCTCTTATACTCGATGGTTCTCTTCCGAACTATAACCGTTCCATCCAATCAATTTTACTCCCGCAGGGAAAGGAATATATTAAAAGTAATTCCATTGAGTTTTCCACTGGCGCCGCGATAAATCAAAGGATAGGATTAACAGGAGGAAATGTTTTTCTAAGATCCAGCCTCGAAAGAAGGGATGATTTTATTAATGATTCGACCAGTTATTATAGCGTACCTATCCAGATAGGCTACAGCCAACCTATTTTCAAATATAATCCATGGAAATGGGACAGGAAAATTGAACCATTAAAATACGAAGAAGCAAAAAGAACTTATATCGAGGATGTTGAGCAAATTTCAATATCTGCCACCCAGTACTTCTTTAATCTGTTGCTTTCACAAATTGAAATGGAAATTGCAGCAAAGAATTATGCAAATTACGATACCCTGTATCATATTGCACTGGGACGTTATAATCTGGGTAAAATTGCAGAAAATGAACTATTGCAGCTTGAGCTTAACCTGTTAAGGGCAGAAGCATCGGTTGACAATGCTGAACTCCAGTTTGAAAACAACCTGTTTAAGCTTAAATCATATTTACGTATTAAAGATGATGATATCATACAGTTATTGCCCCCGAATTATACTGAACATTTTCATGTAGATGCCCTGAAAGCTGTTGATGAAGCCAGATTTAATACTTCAAGGGGAATTGAATTCGAACGAAGATTACTGGAAGCACAAAGTGTATTAAATGCGGCGAAAATGGATGGCCGGTTCGATGCAGAGTTATATGCATTATATGGCCTTAATAAATCGAGCGGTAACTTTAATGAAGTTTACAAAGAACCTGATGATCTTCAAAATTTTGAATTAGGTATCACTATCCCCATACTTGACTGGGGCCAGGCAAAAGGCCGGATTAAAATGGCAGAGTCGAACCAGGAACTGGTCAGGACTTCAGTAGAACAGGATAAAATAGATTTTGAACAGAATATTTATATTAAGGTATTACAATTCAACATGCAGGAAAAACAATTGTATATTTCCGCAAAGGCAGATACCGTAGCACAAAAAAGATTTAATGTTACCCAGCAAAGATATCTTATCGGAAAAGTTAATGATGTTCTGGAACTTAACCAGGCTCAAATTGATAACGATAATGCAAAAAAGGGATATTTTCAAACACTGAAAACATACTGGACCAGCTACTTTGAATTAAGAAAACTCACACTATATGATTTCAGAAGAAATGAACGTATTGAATTTGATGAGACTTCATTATTATAATCATAAATAACAGGGGCAATTTTGGAATAAAGGCCTTATATTTGTTCCTCCTTTCAAATTTTTAAATAAACAAGTTATATGGCGAGTCTGGCACAGGGTATTGTTAAGTTCAGGTGGTTAATTATTATACTGGTCACCATTATAACTGCATTCCTTGGCTACCAGATTAAGTATATCCAGATAAACTCTGACGTAATAAATTCCCTGCCGGATAATGATCCTGATGCAGTTTTGTTCCGGGAAATAGGAGAACGTTTTGGTGGTAATGAAATAGGGATGATCATCGTTGAGGCAGAGGATATTTTCACCACACAGGTTCTTCAGCACGTGAAACAAATTACCGACAGTCTCATGCTGATGGATGGTATCTCTTCGGTAACAAGTATTACCAATATCATCGATATTAAAAACGGGGAATACGGACTTGAGATAGGCAAACTTGTTGATGAATGGGACATTCCTGAAAAACAGGAAGAGCTCGATTTTTTAAGGAAAAGGGTTTTTGAAAAAGAGATGTATAAAGGGGTAATCGTTTCCTCTGATGGAACGGCGACCCTGATCGTTTTCACCATTCCCGAAGATGCCGATGCCCAGGCCGTTTCGAGGGCTGTGATACAAAAAACCGAATCGCTTCAGTTTCCTGAGAAACTTTATTTTGCCGGTGCACCTATGATGGTAACTTCCATCAGTGATTTGATAACTGGTGATATTTTTAAATTAATCCCCATAGCATTTTTCCTGATTGCACTCATTCTGTTTCTGAATTTTCATACTGCCAGAGGGGTAATTCTGCCGCTACTTACCTCCACAATTGCCAGTGTATGGTCAATTGGAATACTTGCCATGTTTGGATTTGAATTAACCATGATTACAAACAATATCCCTATATTGTTGCTTGCTATTGGAAGTGCATATACCATTCATGTCCTGAATAGAATTAACCAGGTAAAAGAAAGTAACCGGCAAAAAGCTGTTATCATTGCCCTTACCTATATTTTTATACCTGTAATTCTGGCAGCGCTTACCACCATGATAGGTTTTGTATCATTTGTTTTTGGCGCCTACCTGAATATGATTCGCGATTTTGGTATATTCACCGCGCTGGGTACATTCTTTGCGGCAGTATTATCATTATTCTTTGCACCTGCAATGATCACAGGCCTAGCATTATTCAGGAAACAAAATATCGGGTATTATGAAACAGCCAGAAAATCACATA
>CAYXUU010000036.1:0-54041 GCA_964468645.1 uncultured Bacteroidales bacterium | reverse complement strand
TCTCATTTTTTTGTCCATGCGATCCTTTAATGAGGATTTTGTTTTCCTCAGCTGAAACACCCAGAGTTTCCGTTATTCGCTGATGGTAGTAGGATTTATTATCGTTTTTGGTGTTATCCATTTATTGTTTGTATTTAATAGGGTGTTTAAATTCCAAATGACAAGCACCAAATCTCAAATAAATTCCAAATTCGAAATTTCAATGACCAAAACAGTTTCATAGCCAGTGTTTGTGATTTTGAATTTGAATATTGGTGCTTATTTATTCGCATATTTAATTGATTTAATGGTGCTCATGAGGTCGCTTCGCTAAGTTGTCATTTGGGATTTGGATTTTGTGATTTATAAACTGATTACCGATGGCTGGGAGGTCCCTCTCTCGCCTGAGGCGAGATCGGGATGACCAGTAGTTTTTTGCGTAGATTATCGGGTACCAGAAGTTTTCTTTAGTAGCAAGAACATGAACCGGGCTGAGTGTACGTCAATGTTGGAGTTGAGATACATTTTTTCGACGATCTGGATGAAGTCTTCTTTAGAGTAGCCGGTGTCTAAACGGGCGAAGTACTCGGGAATTTCGTCGAGCTTGAAGACGATGACATTTATAAGTTCGGCGTCGCAGATCTTTTTGTAGACTTTCCGGATCTTGAGCAGGATGCTGTATTCTTGTCCGATACGGTATTTGTTCTTGTTGTAGATTCTGAAGGTGGTGAAACAGTTGCAGAATAGCTTTTTGTTCCAGTTGGATGCGAATTTGATTGTGTACATTTTTGAAAATTGTTGAATTAATGAATTGTTGAGTTATTGAATGGTTCATTGGCTTTTTCCTGATTGGATGATTTCGATATCTTCCTGCAGGTTATCGATAAGATAACTTGCTGATTCGATGCAGGCCTTGAGGAGCTCATCGGCACAGCCGGAAGGCTGACTGACCCTGTGAATCGTCAGAAGCCAGAACAAATGCATTTGATGAGCAGTGCGGACCAGGCGGAGATAAGTGAGATTACTCATAACGAGCCCCTTTCAAATTTTTGTAAGGTTTGCGATAATGGTTGTTTAAAAGGTCTTCGATATCTTCGAGACGATAGTAGATTTGTTTTCCGATTTGGGAGTAACCGAGGATGCCTTTATCGCGATAGTTTAATAAGGTGCGTTTGCTTACCCGGAGGATGGTGCTGGCTTCTTCGTTGTCTACCCAGGTACGGGATGTTTTTGCCATTTGTTTGAGGTCGTCGTTTCTTTTCTTGTACATGTCGTGTACTTGTTCGAGCATTTCGATAAGGCGGTTGAAAGCGCCGGATTCGATGGTTATTACGTTCATGGTATTTTGAGTTTTAGAGTTAGACATTGATTTATTTTTTGGTATTGTTATTTGATATCAGGATTTGAGCTTTCGAAGAAGCATGGTCCTATTTTTATCTTCAAGGATAATCGGAGTTTCGTCGAAGCCCGTTTTCCGGGTGAAATTTCACTCAACAAGTATAAGTCCGGGAAAAAAGTTCAGCAAGAAAAAAATGGTTATGTAACCACTTTTTTCGTAAAAACCAGATAATGAAAATAATAGATTTTACACGCATATAATAAGTTATACATATGTTCTGTAACTATTTTTGAAAAGCAAAAAATTTATAACTATATGATATATAACGATATAACAAAGAGGGGGTTAAAAAACAGGGTTACCTGTAAAATATTTTAGTTATGCAAGAAAAAAATGGTTATATAACCATTTTTTTTGTTAACCGTTGACAATTAAATCTATAGGTTTTGGAAACATATGAAAAGTTATACCTATGAAATGTAACCGAATATGAGGTTTGTAACCGGAAAAAGAGTGAAAAATGAAGAAGAAGGAAAATTTACTTGTTCAGGAATTTATCAATATCGATTTTATTTGGGGATTTTGCCCGTTTTTCTGGATAGGAATCGTTGAAATAAACACGGAGGGTTTCTTTTGAATATTCCTTGCCATCTTTGTCGACAAAAAGTGTATGCACTAGGTCGATCATTTGATCTTTTGAAAGGGAAATGGGTGTTTGAATTTCGTTTCCTGAATTAGAGGAATCGTTGTAGGTTTGTATAGGATAGTTATTAAGTTCTTCGATGAGTGTTGTAAGCACATTCAGCCTGAAGAACCATTTGATCTTACCGGCGAAGATACCGCGTTGAGGGTTGTCGGTATTGTTATCCGAAGAGGTGTTTTTATGTTGGGATGGTTGAGAAATTGTTGTTTCTGGTTCATTAAGGACATTATCTTGATTTTTGGTTAAAAGTTTTGGAAACCTGTGTTCGGTATACTTAAGCAACAAACTGTTATGGCGGGTGCCCACATAAGAATTGAAAATGCTGAGATAATGCTTCAGCGATTTTAAAAGAAAATATTTCAGGATACTCAGTATATTAAATGTTGCCATCAATGTTGAGTGATCACTATGAAGCAAATAATTAAGCTTATTCTGGACTTTTGACAAAAGGTAATCGACCTGATTGATTGAAATATGCGCATAATGGGATATTTCCTTTTTTCCAGGCAGTAAATTGAGGGAGCGAAGAGACCGGGTTTTGATTCTTTCGTATTCATCGGAGATGAAATAAATGAAGCTTCTGGTGACCTGATTTTCAACCTGTATGATATGTTTTTCGATTTGTTTATTGCTATAAAATATTTTTGGTGTGATCACAATTTTTGATGACCCGGCATTATCTAGCGGTGTGATGTTTACCTGGGCATCGGTGAGTTGTTTAAATCCCATGCGTTTATAATCTAAATCATTTAATAGATGTTGAACTTCATCGATCGATTTGCTTACAACAAAGTCGAATGTGTTGGATTTGGTTATAAAATCCTGGACATGAATACATTCTTTGCCGGAAAGGTATGATTCCGGAGACAGGGGTCCTTCTACAATCTGAATATAGTTGTAGAATTCTTCGCGATAAATTAAGTCTTTAAACATTGCTCAAATAGTTATGAATTATAAAAAAATTACTTTCAAAATTTCTTACAACCAGCAAACCATTTGAGGAGTATGCATTTTAGTAATGGGGTTTTTTACTTTATACTTTTCAAGGCCAGTTTGTCCCACCGACACGAAGACTATATTTATTAACAATAATAAGAACCATTGATAGTGTAAGCACATATGCTGTGTCCGAAAAAAAATTGTTAATAACTGCGAAGGATAGAAAGAAAATATGAATACGGATTGATGATCAGAGGCATATTGAGTTGAACTAAAAAGCCTCGACGCAGCTTGTAACGTATGTTGGCGAAACCGCATTCCGGTAGCCAAAACAAAAATTTTGGAAACCTACTTATTTCCGGAATTTTTGTTTTGGCGGTTGGGGTAGGTAGGGGGTTTATTATTTGTTGCATAAATTGATGTACTGAGAGAAATGGAGGATTGATTTGTATTTCATTGAATAATTTTTGGAGGAAAGTGATAGTAAAAAAGAAGATTGAAGAAAAGTTGAGAAGGGATGAGAAAGGTGTGAATTTGAGGAGAAATGTTTCAACTATGTTTCAACCGGAGGAAATACTTTAATTAATATAGAAAATAAAAAAGCCTTGAAAGTGTTTTATTTCAAAGCTTTTCAGTTAGTCTCCCCGCTAGGACTCGAACCTAGGACCCGCTGATTAAGAGTCAGCTGCTCTGCCAACTGAGCTACGGAGAGGTTTATTTCAATTCAATTTTTCTCCGTACAACCCTCCCGACAAAAGTCGGGATGCTCTGCCAACTGAGCTACGGAGAGTTAAGTGCAAATTTACAAAATTATTTCCTTGTTTATATTATTTGTAAGGTCAATGGGGAACAAATCATGTCCGAAAAGTATAAATGATATATGTTCAATCTAATATCATTATAAACTAAATGGAAAAAGCGATGAGTAATACAATCATTCCATCCGAGATCATTTCTAATATTTTCTATATCCGGGGCAAGAAAGTAATACTTGATTATCATCTTGCGGCTTTATATGAAATAGAAACCAGGGTATTAAATCAGGCTGTACGTAGAAATACAAACCGCTTTCCGTCTGATTTTATGTTTGAACTTACAGATGAGGAATATCAAAACTTGATATCACAAAATGTGATTTCAAGTTGGGGAGGAAGAAGGAAACCACCACTTGCATTTACTGAACAGGGTGTTGCCATGCTTTCCGGGATACTAAAAAGTAATAAAGCTATCCAGGTAAATATAGCAATCATGAGAACCTTCGTGAAACTCAGGGAGATGATGATTGAAAACAAGGAATTGCAATCTAAAATTGAAGAGTTTGAAAAGAAATACGATAACAAGTTCTTAATTGTTTTTGAAGCGATCAAACAACTGGTTGATAAAAAGAACCAGCCAAGGAAAGTAATAGGCTACAAGGTTCAAAACAAAGACTAATCGTATCTTTGTTAAAACAACACGATCGTGAAAGTTGGTGACAAGAAAAAATACGAAAGTGCACTCAAAGTGAATAAGGGGGTAGAACAACCTTCATCCATCAGTGATGATGCGGTCAGGAAATTTAAAAAACATAAAAAGGGATATCTTAGCATTGATGAATATATTGATGGGATTTTAAAGGGTAACCGGACCATCTTCAGCAAAGCCATCACCATGGTGGAAAGCCGGTTGCCTGAACATCAAAAGATCGGGCAGGAAATCATTGAACGTTGTCTTCCCATCTCAGGTAAATCATTAAGGATTGGAATAACAGGAGTGCCGGGAGTTGGAAAGAGTACATTTATCGAATCGCTGGGAATGTATCTCATTGAGGAAGGAAGGAAAATTGCAGTACTCGCCATTGATCCAAGCAGCCAGCGCTCCAAAGGAAGTATTCTTGGTGACAAGACCCGCATGGAAACCCTGGCAACCAATAAACATGCTTTTGTCAGGCCTTCCCCTTCTGCAGGATCGCTGGGAGGTGTTGCAAGAAAAACACATGAATCCATCCTCATCTGCGAGGCAGCAGGATTTGATACCATCTTTGTTGAAACAGTTGGTGTAGGGCAATCGGAAACGGCGGTCCATTCCTTGGTCGATTTTTTCCTTCTGCTGATGCTTGCCGGAGCCGGTGATGAATTGCAGGGTATCAAAAGAGGGATCATGGAAATGGCTGATGCCATCATCATCAATAAGGCAGATGGGGATAATTACAAGAAATCACTCCGGGCAAAGCGTGAATACGAAAATGCCCTTCACCTTTTTCCTCCTGCAGAATCGGGGTGGACACCCGGAGCTGATGTTTGCTCTGCAATAAATAATACCGGTATTGAAAATGTATGGGAAATCATCACCAGTTATATTGAACTTGTAAAGAACAATGGCTACTTCAATAAAAACAGGCAGGAGCAATCGGTGAAGATCATGTATGAAACAATTGATGAACAGTTGAAGGATGATTTTTATTCATCTGAGATCATCAAGAAAAAAATCCGGGAATTAAAAAAGGACATCCTTAATGATAAGGTCTCTTCATACATGGCAGCCCATAAGTTGCTTGAAGTCTATTTTAATCGCTCTGACAAATAGCATAATACTTCTTTGTAAACCTTTGTGTTCACCTTTGTTCGTGATAAAATTTTTAACCACAAAGGGCTCAAAGGTATACACGAAGGATCACGATGGAATTATGAGTTGGTCTTTTGGGGGATAAGGGAAGCGATCATACTTATTCCAAGAATACCTACCACAATATAGAGTGAATGGATAGTTTCAAATCCCAGCTCCTTCAACCAGTGATGGAAGATCATTTTGAACCCGATAAAAATAAGCAGAACAGAAAGCCCTATCTTCAGGTATCTGAAGTAATTAATTATATTCATTAATACGAAAAATAGGGACCTTAAGCCAATGATGGCAAAGATATTCGAGAAGAATACAATGTAGGGGTCCTTGGTAACAGCAAAGATCGCCGGTACCGAATCAACAGCAAATATCACATCAGTAAACTCAATAACAAGCAATACAACAAACAGCGGAGTGACAAATCGTTTTGCATCTTTGCTGATAAAGAATTTCTTTCCTTTATAGCTCCCGTCCACCCGAAAGTACCTGGAAGCAAACCTGACAATGGGATGATTCTCAGTATCTATCTTTTCTTCTTTATTCCGGTTCCAGAACATCCTGCCCCCTGTAAAAATCAATAATCCTCCAAACACATATAATATCCATGAAAACTGGTGGATCAGGGCTGCACTTACAAAGATGAAAATGAATCTCATGATGATAGCTCCCAGTATTCCCCAGAATAAAATGCGGTGATAATATTTCTGGTTTATACCAAAGGCCATGAAGATCATGATGATCACAAACACATTATCAATCGATAAGGCATATTCAATCAGATAACCGGTAATATATTCAAGGCCGAGATTTTTCCTGTATAAGATCAAGCCGTCCTGGAAGCTAAGACCATCAAGCTTTAAGGGGTGCTGGAATCTATCATTAATTTCGCTGAGTCCTGCCAGGTCATCAAATCCATGGATAAGCTCACCATGTGTTAGCAATATAAAATAGAATCCAATGGCAATACTTACCCATACAGTTGTCCAAGCCAGCGCTTCCCTGAATGAAACAATGTGGTTTTTTCTGTTAAACACACCAAGGTCCAGCATCAATATACCGATGATGATGATCAGAAAAACTGAGAAAAAGATGACTTCATTAAGATTCATATGCCGATAATAGAAGTGGGCAAAATTACTAAAGAATTCTTGAATGGATTATACTGATTATGGTGTTCTCATTCTGAATTTTTGTAAGTTTGCCATCCTTTTATTTAACTGATAACTTAAAACCATGAAAGAACAAATAGAGATGAATCCCAATCCACTGGTGCAGTATCTTGGTAAAATGCCTGAAGATTTCACCAAAAATGATCTTATCAAATATATCGAAGATAACAATATAGAGATGATCAATTTCCGTTATCCGGGATGGGATTTACGGCTTAAAACGCTGAACTTCATAAACAGTGGCCGCAGACATATCGACACCCTGCTTTCAACCGGAGAACGGGTAGACGGATCAAGTCTCTTTTCTTTTATCGAAGCCGGCTCCAGTGATTTGTATGTTATTCCGCGCTACAAAACAACCTTTCTGAATCCATTTTCAGAAATTCCATCCATTGATATTTTATGTTCATATTTTACCAAGGACGGTAATCCCCTGGAAAGCTCTCCTGAATACATCTTAAAGAAGGCCCACAATTCATTAAGGGAGAAAACAGGATATTCATTTCAGGCCATGGGTGAACTGGAGTATTATGTAATCAGTGAATGTGAGGATCTGTTTCCGGCAGTGGATCAGAAAGGCTATCATGAATCGGAGCCGTTTTCAAAATGGGGGGCATTTAGAACCGAAGCCATGAGCCTTATTGCACAAACAGGAGGAAATATTAAATATGGCCATTCAGAAGTTGGAAACTTCATTGTGGGCAAAAAAATCTATGAGCAAAACGAAATTGAGTTTTTACCTGTAAACGTTGAAGATGCCGCCGACCAGTTAATCATAGCAAAATGGATACTCAGAACATTGGCATATCAATATGGTGTTACGCTTACCCTGGCTCCCAAGATCACCATTGGTAAAGCTGGTAGTGGTATGCACATACATACCCGGCTGATGAAGGACGGCAGAAATGCAATGGTTAATGGGGAGAAACTTAGTGATTCGGCAAAAAAATGTATTGCAGGGTACATGGATCTTGCGCCTTCACTTACCGCCTTTGGAAATACAAATCCAACTTCATATTTCAGGTTGGTACCGCATCAGGAAGCTCCGACAAATATTTGCTGGGGTGACAGGAACCGGTCAGTGCTGGTCAGGGTTCCCCTTTCAGGATCAACAACAAAAAACATGATCAAACAGGCCAATCCAAACGAACCTTCTACTTATGATAAGGGTACCAGTAAACAAACCGTTGAGTTCAGGTGCCCTGACGGATCCGCTGATGTTCACCTCCTGCTGGCAGGTCTCGTTGTTGCTGCACGCCATGGGCTGGAAATGCCCGATGCCCTTGACTATGCAAAGAAAACCTATGTTGATGTAGATATCTTCAAAAATAAAGACAAGTTAGACCAGTTATCACAATTACCTTCTTCCTGCTGGGAATCAGCTGAAATGCTCCGGAAGCAAAAGGGGATTTACACCAGGTATGGAGTTTTCACCGAAGGCATGCTTGACTGGATAATCGAATATCTCAAAAAATTCAATGATAAAACGCTCCGCCAGGATATCGGTGATAACGAAGAGGAAATCATGAAGCTGGTGGAGGAATTCTTTTACTGTGGATAAAAGCAAAGACTGAAATGATGGTGTAATGAAGACTGCAGTAACCTGCTTTCCGGTCCTCCATTATTCCATTACTCCAGTACCCAAGTACTCCAGAGTCCTGCTCTCTGAATTTTAATTTAACATTAGGCCATTTTGTCATTATGGCCAAAACATATATGCCATAATGGCATGTATCCTGGTGTTATAATGTTGCTTTTCCATCTGGTATGGAAGTTGACAAACACTGGTTAAACACATTAAAAATATTAAGGAGGAAACAAACATGTATATCGTAAAATGGAACAGACCAATGGGTTCGAATATGATCAACCGCTTCTCTCAGGAAGGAAAAGAAGAAAATTGCAACTGCAATGCTCCGGCGACTAATGTTTTAAATATGGAAAAGGAAATTGAAATTGACGTTGCTGCACCCGGCAGAAATAAAGATGATTTTAAGATCAATCTTGAAAAGGATGTTCTTACAATATCATATAAGAATGGACATGAGAACAATGTAGATTATACCCTGCATGAGTTCGGTAAAGGTTCATTTTGCCGTTCATTCACCTTACCGGAAACTGTAAATGTGGATGAGATCAAAGCAAAATATAAAAATGGCATTTTAAGTGTGATTTTACCTAAGGCGGAGGAAGCAAACATCAAGAAGGAGATCATAATCTCCTGAATAAGGAATCCGTCTCGACTTCGGCGAGGCGGATTTTTTATTTAAATTCCTTTTTCAGCTCCATGACCCAGGCTTTAATTTTTTCATCGCTCTTTTTTGGCTCATTATCCTGATCAATTGCCAGCCCAACAAAAACATTATCCCTTACAGCATCCGACTCCCTGAAATGATAATCTTTTACAGGCCACTTTCCTACTATCTTAGTTCTATCAGTTATTCTGTCGTAGAGATGGCCCATGCCGTCAACAAAACTTTCAGCGTAAACTTCCTGGTCGCCAAGCCCAAACAGGGCAACTTTCTTCTTTGACAGATCTACACTCAGAAATGCTTCAATAAAATCTTCCCAATCATCCTGCATATCACCTATTCCCCAGGTAGAAGTTCCAAGGATCAGGTAATCGCATTTTTCAACATCTGCTTTCGCTGTTGAATCAACATTGAAAAGCTCAACATCTTCAAGTTCCAGATATCTCTTAATTTTTTCAGCTATATATTCTGTATTTCCGGTTGATGAACCGTAGAAAATTCCAACTTTTGCCATGGTCATAATTTTTGTACAAAGTTAATCATTCTTTTTTATTTAGATATTTTCTAAATAATGTGGATTGATTTTTTAACTACAGAAGTATTTATCGTGGAATTCGCCAGGAAAAACCAGCATTAACAAAGTAATCAGGAGAATACTCCATCAATCCTATTCCTCCTGAACAGTCAAACTGAAAATTTGGTGTTACCAGAAAAGTAAAACCGGCATCAGCGCGGTGATCAGGCTTATCAGCCTGGGGCAGGTAACCATAACTTTCAATAAATGCGGATAATTTGCTGGTGAGGCTAAAACCCAATACCAGTGAATAAATACCGGTTGCATAAGGGTTATCGCCGTCCCATTCAGCGCCAATATTATAACCCAATCCCATAAAATCAGTAATCGTATGACTGGCTGCTATTCGAATTCCTGAACCCAGGTATTTCGGTTTAAAAGCTTTCTCACTAAAGCCTGGCATTATAATATTCGCCAGTATTGCCAGCTCAGGTATCCATCCTTTTTCCTCTGAAATAAAAACCTTTGTACCAATGTATAAAGGTCCAAAACCATCAACGCTGATGGAATCCTCCACTTTTAAATAAGCTGTTCCAATCCTGAGTTCCATGTTGTCAAACAAACCAACCCTCAACAATGTTGAATTCATGGTGTAATTTTGGGCCTCCACGCCATCTGCCTTATCATATTCATAAACAAAACCTGATTCAATCTGAAATGAATTTTTGGGTATCGTAACAGACGATTCAGTTTGATCTGGCCTGTCAGTTACCAGGCCCTGAACAATATCCTGGGTAAATACCAACAGGCTACTTATAATAAAGGTCGTTGTAATCAGGGTCTTTTTCATAATCAATTTAATTCGTTAAACAAACAACAACAAACTAATGGCCATGATAGCCATACCCGCAATCAGTCCGTAAATTGAAAGATGGTGTTCGCCATACTCCCGTGCGGCTGGAAGCAACTCATCAAGCGAAATGAACACCATTATACCTGCAACAGCGGCAAATAAAATTCCGAAAACCACCGGGCTCATAAAAGGCATAAGTATCAGGTATCCAACCAGGGCTCCAACCGGCTCAGCCAATCCTGAACTAAAGGAATACCAGAATGCTTTTTTCTTACTATCGGTTCCATAATAAATAGGAACAGAAACAGCAATCCCTTCCGGGATATTGTGAATTGCAATAGCAACAGCAATAGCTATCCCCAGGTTTGGATCAGATAATGCTGCTGTAAATGTAGCAAGTCCTTCAGGGAAATTGTGTATGCCGATCGCCAGTGCCGTAAATATACCCATGCGCTTCAGTGCTCTTTTCTTCTTTTCTTCAGGATCAACATCCTCAACCCTTCGAATTTCATGTGGATTTTCAACCGAAGGAATCAGTTTATCAATTATTGCAATAAATAATACACCACCAAAAAAAGCCGCAGTGGTTATCCAGTATCCACTACTTTCACCAAGCTCACCAACAAGCTCTATCTTCGCTTTAACAAATATTTCGATTAATGAAACATAAATCATCACACCGGCTGAAAATCCCAGCGCAATAGCTAGAAATTTCGTATTTGTTTTCTTGGCGAAAAAGGCTAAAGCACTGCCAATACCTGTTGCGAGACCAGCAAACAGGGTCAATGCGAATGCAAAAAGTATTGTTTGTGTATCCATATTAATTATTCTTTTTTATGACAAAAATCTTTTTACTAAGACCATTATTAAGTACAATCTTGCGATCCTGTATCTCAATCAAAATTGCATCATCATCTTTAAACTGCATTAAAACATTAACAGGGCTTCCAAGTACAATTTGATTCTGATTGAAAAATTCGTGTTGATCATACCTCAGGGGCAATATCCTAACAATGGAATATAAACCATTATCAGCTGAAGAAAGAAGCACATGATCTTTCAGTTTTGGCATTTGTCCGTTTTCATCAGGAATTGGATCTCCATGCGGATCAAATTCAGGATGGTTCAAATAATTATCAATCTTTTGAAGAAGAAAATCAGATGTCTGATGCTCCAGCAACTCTGCTTCGTGATGTATCTCACCACTTGATAAACCAAGTATCCTGTGCAAAAAGGTTTCCCATAACCTGTGCTTACGGATCACCTTCAGGGCATCCAACCTGCCTCTATTTGTTAAAGAAAGTTCCCTGTATTTTTCATATACAACAAGGCCTTTCGCTGACAGTTTTTTCGACATGTCGGTAACAGCAGCATTACTTATCTGCAACCGGTTTGCTATTGCTGTGCTGTTTGCTTTATCACCATTATCCTTTATCTGGTATATGGCTTTGATGAAATCTTCCTTTGAAACCGACATTTTTAAGTAACTAAAAATACAAATTTAAGTTAACCTAATTTATCGAGCAAGTATATCTGATTTTATCTTTACGAAAAATATATTCTGTAAAATCCAGAGTATTTATTTATAAAGTTCAGATGTATCAGCGTAAATCTGATAATCCCGGATTCTGCCATTTTGCATTTTCAGTATCACTGCAAAAGGAACTGATAGTTCTGTTTCGTTGAGCCTTGTATAGGTAACCTGTCCCCTTGCTGTAACTTTATCATCATTCTGCCAGTATTCAAGCTTTTCATGCTTCAGGGATTTAATGCTTTCAAAGAAATTATCCAGGAATGATATTATCTCAGACTTACCTTTAGCTGCAGGGATATTGGCAAATATAAAGTTTGCATCATCTGTCATTAAATTTACAAGACCTTTTGAATCCTTATTATCAATTATATTATACATATGAGGTATCAAATCATTTATATTCATTTCTATTGTGTTTTTAATTTGTATTTAATCTAAATTAAAACAAAGATATTATAATACCGCACAGTCAGAAGAATTTTCTTCATATTTTTCTGGTTTAGCTCTGAATCTTTTGACTTACTTTTGTATAAACAATCTTAATAACTATGAAATTACCCGGAGTTTTAATAATTGCAATCATCTTGCCATGCCTGATTAGCGGTCAGGAGATCAATAAAGAATTCACAGATGAAAAATCAGGTAAACAAATCCTTGTTGGAGCATGTGATATTCCAGGGTTAAAACAAAATGAATCAATCGCGGAAAACTTTAAAAGTTACTATGGTGATTACAAACCCGATGAGGTAATATTGAGTGAGCTTTCATCAGGATTAGAAGGCATATCGATTACCCTTGTGCTTGGCACGTGGTGTCATGATAGTCATGAACAGGTGCCACGATTCATTAAGATTTTACAACTTGTCGATTTTGATAAAAATAACCTCCGGATAATCGCTGTTGACAGAGAGAAAAAAGCCGGTGATATTAACATCAGGAAACTAAAAATCAAGAGAGTTCCTACATTTATTTTTTACAGGGGTAACAAAAAACTCGGACGCATCATCGAAACTCTAGATGAAAGCCTTGAGGCTGATATGCTGAAGATTCTGAATTAAAATTCAATTTATTCTCTCTTTTTTTTAAAATAATTCATTTCTTCATGGAGATTTTACGGACTATTTCTACAACCAGGGATTTTCTTCAGGAAATCAAAAACACCGGAAAGAGCATTGGTTTTGTCCCTACGATGGGAGCCCTGCATGAAGGACATTTGGATTTGATGAGAAGAGCCAGGAAGGAAACAGATTTCGTTGCCGTTAGTATTTTTGTGAATCCCATTCAATTTAACAACAAAGAAGATCTTGAAAAATACCCATCAACTCTGGAAGATGACATTCTGAAACTTAGAAGCATTCCGTGTGATCTTCTATTCAATCCAACAGCATTGGAGATGTATCCTGAGCCGGTGAATGATAAATATAATTTTGGCTCCCTCGAAAATGTTCTTGAAGGCAGGTTCAGACCGGGGCATTTTAATGGTGTTGCCGTTGTTGTCAGAAAACTTTTTGAAATTATTGAACCTGATAGATCATATTTTGGCGAAAAAGACTACCAGCAGCTCAGGATAATTGAATCACTTGTTAACGACTATCAGATTCCAGTTGATATTATTCCCTGCCCTACGGTGAGGGAAGAAGATGGCCTGGCCATGAGTTCCAGAAACAAAAGACTGTCGAAAAAGGAGAGGAAGATTGCCCCTGTAATTTATAAAACACTTGAAGAAGCCAGGAAACTGGCTTATGAAACACCTGTAACTGTATTGATTAGACAGGCCAGGGAGAACATAGAAAACATAAATGTTTTTAATCTGGAGTACCTTGAGATTGTTGATGGAAAAACATTATTGCCGGTTGATCGTTTAATTAAAGGTAATAAATACATTATCTGTATAGCAGCTCAATTGGGCAATGTAAGACTTATCGATAATGTAATAATCAGATAATTTATTAATTTTGCGCACCATGCATATTGAGGTATTAAAATCAAAAATACATAGGGCAACCATTACAGAATCTGACATGAATTATGTTGGCAGCATCGAAATAGATGAAGACCTGATGGATGCCGCCAACCTGATAGAGAACGAAAGGGTTAATATTTACAATATCACCAATGGTGAGCGTTTTGAAACCTATGTTATTAGGGGTGATAGAGGTTCAGGTGTTATTTCAATTAATGGTGCAGCATCAAGAAAGGTTGCAGTTGGTGATCTGATTATCATAGTATCGTATGCCAGCATGGATTTTGAGGATGCTAAAAAGTTCTCACCCCATATTATTTTTCCTGATAGTAATAATAAATTGAAATAGTTTGGTAAGGAAGAAAGTATTTTCCGGGATAAAATACACCGTTTTCCTGTTACTTGGATTATTTCTCCTTTGGCTGGTGTTTCGCAAAGTTAATCTAACTGATGTTGTTAACGAATTTGTAAATGCCAATTACTGGTGGATTCTTCTTTCATGGATATTTTCAATAATCAGCCATATTGCTCGTGCTGTCAGATGGAATATCCTGATTAATTCCCTGGGATACAAAACCAAAACAATTACCACCTTTTATGCGGTCATGGCCGGTTACTTTGCAAACATGGCAGTTCCACGTCTGGGTGAAATTGCCCGTTGTGGTGTTTTAAGCCGAAAGGATAAAATCCCTATTAACAGTTTATTTGGTTCGGTGGTAGCCGAGCGGGTATTTGATATGATTGTAATGCTGATACTTATCTTTATCGTTATTATATTCCAGCTTGAACTGGTTGGTAAATTCGTTGATAAATACGTACTTGCACCGATGTATATTAAGTTTACCGATCATGGTTTGCTGATTGTATCAATATTGATACTTACCGTTGCAGTTTCTATTATTCTGTATCGTCTTTTTATCCCGCTCATACGAAAACTATCATACTTTAAAAAGATCAGGGATTTTTTAAAGGGTTTTCTTGATGGATTTAAGACCATACAACGGTTAAAACAAAAAAGATGGTTTATTTTCTGGACGATAATGATCTGGTTTAATTATATGATGATGAGTTACGTTGTGTTTTCAGCACTCACTGCCACTTCAGATCTCACCATGATGGATGCCCTGACGGTTCTTGCGATTGGTAGTCTGGGTATGGTAGCTCCGGTTCCGGGCGGTTTGGGTGCTTATCACTTTTTTGTAACCCTGATCCTGTTTGAGCTTTATGGTATCCCTAAAACTGCTGCTGCATCATGGGCTACACTTATGCATGCTTCACAGGGAATACTTATATTAATACTTGGTGCATTTTCATATTTTATGATCTTTTCACAAAAACAAACCAGCAATGAACAAATTACAGGTAATACAGTCAAGAATATATAATAAGGAAGAATTAGGCCGCCAAATAGCGATTTGGCGGTTTAAAGGGAAAAAAATTGTTTTTTCAAACGGCTGTTTTGATATACTTCATCTGGGCCATATTGATTATCTTTCACAAGCGGCCGATCAGGGTCACGTTCTCATCATTGGTTTAAACAGCGATGCTTCCATAAAAAAGATTAAGGTTGGAAACCGTCCCATAATCGATGAGGATTCACGTGCAAAGGTGCTGGCCTCGGTTCATTTTGTTGATGCTGTAATTTTATTTGATGAAGAAACACCCTATGAACTGATAAAGTTTGTGCAACCGGATGTGCTGGTCAAAGGCAATGATTATGAACCTGAAGATATTGCAGGTTATGACATTGTTAAAGACAGAGGAGGAGAAATCATAACCATAGAACTGGTTCCCGGATATTCTACTACCCAAATCGAAAATAAGATTAAAAATCAGTAATTTTATCCCTTATTTCTGATTACGCTTTTTATGCCTAAATCCAAAACTGTTTTTTTCTGTCAGCATTGTGGAGCTCAATCACCAAAATGGATTGGGCGTTGCCCTTCATGTAATGAATGGAATACTTATGTTGAGGAGGTTATTCAGAAAGAAGATAAAAGCATGCCGGCAGCAATATCTTCAAAGAAAGTTATTCAGCCTCGCTTAATCGGGGAAATTGAAACCGGAACAGAACAAAGGATCGACACCTGCGATCAGGAGCTTAACAGGGTACTGGGTGGAGGATTGGTTCCGGGTTCAGTTATTCTTATTGGAGGAGAGCCGGGAATTGGCAAATCGACATTAATGCTGCAAGTTGCCCTGAACATGAATAAGGCAAAGATATTATATGTTACCGGTGAAGAAAGTGACCAGCAAATTAAAATGCGGGCCGAACGGCTTGGTTTCAATAATCCTCAATGCTACGTATTAACCGAAACAAATACACAAAATATTTACAGGCATCTTGAAAAAGTTGAACCTGATATTATTATTATCGATTCGGTACAAACACTGCATACGGAGATCATCGATTCATCGGCTGGAAGCATTTCACAAATACGTGAATGTGCCCATGAAATGCAGAAATACTCAAAACTAACCGATGTTCCCGTTTTTCTCATTGGCCATATCACCAAAGATGGAATGCTTGCCGGGCCAAAAGTACTTGAACATATGGTTGACACGGTATTACAGTTTGAAGGCGACAGGAATCATGGTTACCGTATCCTGCGATCTATTAAGAACCGTTTCGGATCTACCTCTGAGATTGGCATCTATGAAATGCAGTCGACAGGATTGCGACAGGTCATAAATCCATCTGAAATATTAATTTCACAACGTGATGAAAATATCAGTGGTGTCGCTATTGCTGCAACCATGGAAGGGATCAGACCTATGCTTATTGAGGTACAGGCCCTTGTTAGTTCTGCAGCCTATGGCACGCCGCAACGATCTTCAACAGGTTTTGATATAAGGAGACTGAATATGCTGCTTGCGGTTCTTGAAAAAAGAAGCGGATTCAGGTTGGGTGTCAAGGATGTATTTCTGAATATTGCCGGGGGAATCAGAGTAGATGATCCTGCAATTGATCTTGCTGTTGTTACAGCTGTGTTATCTTCTAATGAAGATATACCTGTCGATCAAAAATTATGTTTTGCTGCCGAAGTTGGATTATCTGGTGAAATCAGACCCGTAAACAGGATTGAACAACGAATAACCGAAGCACAGAAACTTGGATTTAAGGAGATCCTCATATCAAAATATAACCAGAAAGGGCTAAACCTGAAAGATAATAAAATAAATATCGTACCGGTAGCCAGGATGCAGGACCTTTATACAGTTTTATTTAATTAAATCTAATAATCATGAAGAATAATAAAATCATTTTACCTTTTTTTCTGACACTATTACTGGCTTTGACAATCATTGATACCGGATGTAAAAACAAGGATGAAGACAACGAGCCCCAGGATGTTAAAACTTATAACGGTATTACCGACCAGGATCTGAATATCCAGGTTTCAACCGGGATGATTAATGGTGAACTATTTTTACTTTCCTATGATTTCAAGGTGATCTATGCTGATGGTCAGCATTATGAAGAACAGGAACTCAGTAAGTATAATTCAGAAGGATTAACAAAAATTACAGGCAATCAGTTAAATTATAACCTTGGTGATCCGGAGAGTTATATTACCGGTTATTTTACTGCTGCCCTCGATTCACTTGATGGCAATTACAGCTATAAATTTGTCAATATAGGGAAAACGGCATCCGGGCAGTTCTGGACATTAAAGCAATAACATAGAGGCTCAATCCCTGTCAACCATTTCTCATGCTCAGCAGGATCCGGATTGTTGTAAACAATTCTGTTTGTTTTCGTACACTTCCTGTAACATTTACGAACAAAACACGTCTTATTATTATAATAGTCAACGTTTATTATGGACTGATAACTAATCGATTGCGCACTTTGGCACAGTAAATGGTATTATTATTAAAACAAACACAACCCAAAATATGAAAGTAGATTTCAAAGCAAATGAAGTGGTAACCAAGGCCGGGGATGCCGATCACTTTGTAAATGGCAATAATGATAAGGTTAAAGGAAAACTGATACTTACCAATCAAAGAATCTATTTTGTTACCAGGGAAGAACCTGATAACGAATTCAATAAAGAGATTATGCCGAATGATATTAAGGAGATCATGTATTTTAACACAAAGAAACTCTTTCCCAATGGTTTAAACATCATCACCAAAGAAGGCAGGGAAATTCGGTTTGTCGTAAAGAAAAGAAATTCATGGTGTGAGTTATTAAATAAGATTTATTAGTTTTTGGGTGTTTTACTGCTTGTTGGAAGTGTTATCCGGACAATCGTACCCTTGCCCGGTTCACTTTCAACATCAATTTTACCTTCATTCAATTCAATAAATTCCTTACAAAGATTTAATCCCAGTCCTGTTCCCTTCTCATCATGGGTTCCTGTAGTAGAGTGTTTTACATCGAGTCTGAAAAGCCTTTCAATTGATTTTTTCGCAATTCCGATTCCAGTATCATGAACGCTTAGTTCCACAGCGTTGTTTGCATGCACAGCTGAAACCCAGACCGAATCACCAGAATGAGAAAATTTGATGCTGTTTGAGATCAGGTTTCTGATAATGGTGGTTATCATATTAATATCTGCATAAACATATAAGCTTTCCTTAATCTCAGAATATAGATTGATATCCTTCTTCTGTGAATTCATTTCAAGTAGCTCAATGCTGGTATCCACCGACTCTTTGACATCGAATAATTCAGGCTGGCAAATCAAATGGCCGGTTTGTATTCTCGACCATTGTAACAAATTATCCAGAAGTTTAAGTAGTCTGTCGGTTGAATGGTGTATGCTTTTTACCAGATCAACAATTTCATGCTTGTTCAGATCATCAATCTGGCTGTTCAGAAATTCAAAAAAACTAATAATTGTTCCAAGCGGGCTGCGAAGATCATGGGCCAGGATGGAAAAAAACTTGTCCTTGGTAGCATTTAATTCCTCTAACTCAACCTTTTGCCTGTTGATCTCATCATTCTTACTTGCAAGTTCCTCCTCAATTTCATTCATGAACCTGAGCCGTGCAATATCTGTTTTCAGAATTCCTTTTATGATACCAATGTTTCTTGACATTAAATTATAAAAGGTTTCCTGGTTAATTCTCAATAGTTCAGTTTCATCAAGTGTGGTTATTGATGCTGACCTTTCTTCAGAATCGATAAGATAATATTCCCCGAAAAAGTCATCTGCCTCAAGGATAGAAAAAACATGATCCCCATCATGCACTTTTACAGAGCCGCTTTCAATGATGAACATCGCATCACCCATTTCGCCTTTATGGAACAAAGTCATTCCTTTTGAATGTATTTCATACGATAGCGCTTCTGCAATATGAATTAACGTCTCTTCCTCAGTTTTACTGAAGATGCTGACATCTTTCAATACTGCTATTCTTCTTGATAATTTGTCTTTGCTCATTTCAGGTCGTTTTTAGTGAATATCCATTTCAAGTATAATGGGGCAGTGATCTGAAAAATTAACCGAAGGGAGGATCAATGCTCTTTCGATTTTATCTTTTAATGGCTCTGATACCATTTCGTAATCAATCCGCCAACCCATGTTCTTTTCGCGTGCCCTTCCACGAAAGCTCCACCATGTATAATTATCCGGTTCCTTATTTAAATATCTGAACGAATCAATAAAACCACTGTTAAGAAATTGTGTCATCCATTTTCTTTCTTCGGGCAAAAATCCGGAACTTTTTGCATTTCTTACCGGATCATGGATATCGATAGCTTCATGGCAGATATTGTAATCCCCGGAGATAATAAGTTTAGGCCTTTCTTTTTTCAGTTCGTCCACGAAAATTTTGAAATCATGCAACCATTCCATTTTAAAGGCCTGCCTTTCTTCACCACTTGAACCCGAAGGGTGATAGACACTGATAACCGACACATCTCCATAATCTGCCCGGATAATTCTACCCTCCCGGTCGTATTTTTCAATACCCATACCTCTGATGACCTTATCAGGTTCTTTTTTTGTAAGTAGCGCAACACCACTATAACCTTTCTTTTCAGCTGAAAACCAGTAATTGATATACCCCAGTTCTTCGAAATCAAATTGTGGGATCTGATCTGGTTGAGCCTTGGTTTCCTGGATACAAATAATATCAGCGTTCATGATCCTGATCCAGTCTAACAGGCCTTTTCTTATGGCAGCACGGATACCATTTACATTATATGATATAATATTCATTAATTCTATTTTAGGTAAACTGTATTAATAACAAATATGAACAGGAAACGAAGATAGAAAGATTAAATCAGTTTTGATGAGTTCTTAATATAAAATTTGGTGTATTTTCGCGGTTGTTTTCAGGGTGTTATGGCAAAGAATTCATTTTTAAAAAGGTTTTTGATTTGGCGGATCAGGCATATTTCCGACAAACAGTTTGTTATGATACTTGCTGCAGTAATTGGAATTCTGGGCGGGATCAGCGCTGTAATTATCAAGAATTCCGTTCATCTGATCAAGGAATTACTGACCAGAGGATTTACATCAGATTACCAGAATTATCTCTATTTTGCCTATCCTGCTATAGGAATCCTCATTACTCTTATCTATATCAAATTCGTTGTTAAGCGGCATGTCGGGCACGGTATCCCGAGTGTACTTTATGCCATCTCCAGAACCAACGGTATCATCAAACGGCATAATATTTTCTCGTCAATATTTACCAGTGCCTTTACGGTAGGCTTCGGTGGATCGGTTGGTCTTGAAGGTCCTACTGTTGCAACAGGAGCAGCTATTGGTTCTAACCTGGGGCAATTATTACATCTTAAGCACCGTCAGATCATGACATTGCTGGCCCTGGCCTGTGCAGCTGCAATGGCTGCAATATTTAAGTCACCGATTGCTGCTGTCGTATTTGCAATTGAAGTGATTATGATCGATCTGACTGCAGCTTCCATCGTACCGCTACTGATCGCATCGTTGACCGCTGTTCTTACCTCATATTTTTTCCTGGGTCAGGCCGTACTATATCCGTTTGAGATTAAGGAGAAATTTGTGATGGGTGATTTTCCCTATTATATATTGCTTGGAATCCTGGCCGGATTGGTATCGGTATATTTTACAAAAATGTACATGTTCATCGAGATCCAGTTTTTCAGGATAAAATCATGGATTACACGCTGGGTACTGGGCGGCACTATGCTTGGAATTCTGATCTTTTTCTTTCCGGCACTTTATGGTGAGGGATATGAAGCCGTCAATGCAGCTCTGCATGGTGATATCAGTGTGCTTTTCAACAACAGCCCCTTTTATGCCCTTCAGGATAATATATGGTTTATTTTTCTTCTGTTATTGTTGATCATCTTCTTTAAAACCATCGCCACAACACTCACCTTTGCTGCAGGAGGTATAGGGGGGATATTTGCCCCTACGCTGTTTACAGGTGTTTTTACAGGTTTATTCTTTGCAAAACTGTTTAACTATTTTGATATCGGGCAGGTATCCGAAGCCAATTTTGCCCTTGTTGGTATGGGAGGATTGATTGCCGGAGTACTACATGCACCCTTAACAGGAATATTCCTTATTGCAGAAATAACCAGCGGATATGAGCTTTTTGTTCCGCTGATGATTACGGCTACCATTTCTTTTGCTACAACCAAATTATTTACTGCCAATTCAGTCTATACCCATCAGCTGGCTAAACGTGGTGAATTGCTTACGCATGACAAGGACAGAACAGTACTGTCGATGATGCGGGTTGACAAACTCATCGAGACCAATTTTACAACCATCTCCCCGGATTCAAAATTACGTGATGTAGTAGACATCATTTCCAGGTCAAGCCGTAATATTTTCCCGGTGGTGGATGAAGAAAGGAATTTTAAAGGAATCATAAGACTTGATGATATACGTGATATCATGTTTAAACCTGAACTCTATGACAAGACGGGAGTGAAGCAATTAATGATTATGCCAGTTGTACTTGTCGATCCGGATGACTCAATGGAAGTGGTGGCAAAGAAATTCCAGCTAACCGGGAAGTTTAACCTGACGGTGGTAAAAAACGGCAAATACCTAGGATTTGTTTCCAGGGCAAAGGTGTTCTCCAGGTATCGGCATATCTTGAAGCAGTTTGCAGAGGATTGATGGATAGTTCTGGGTTTTGGGTTTTGGGTTCTGAGTTTTGAGTTCTGAGTTCTGGATTTTGAGTTCGAAGTTTGAAGTTATTTCCGTACTCAGAATAACCAACGTATCCAGGTTCTTTGTAGGGAGAAAATTGAATAATGAGTTAATTGATAATGATTTTAATTAAGGAAAACTTTATAGTTTTGTATTGAACATTTGAAATATGTTATGTATTTTCGATTACCATTGAAATAATAAAACTCAAAAACATATCGCTATGAAAAAGACATTTGTTGCATTAACAGGGATTTTAATATTCGGTTTTCTGCTTTCATTAAATGTATCAGCACAGTCTGAAATCAAGAAGGAAGATAACAAAACGGTTACAAAGGAGCGTACGGTTACTGTAAAAAACACAGACAATGCAGGAACCGTAGTAAAATCAGATGGTACCCAAAAACCCAAGGCCCCATGCGATCCTGCACATTGCAAAACCTCATGTAAGGACAAAAAAGCAAAAAAATCATGTTGCCCATCTCGTCATAAGGCTACAAAATCAAAAGGTACCGATCCGAAGAAGAAGTAGATAGCACTATTTTTCTTTAATATCGGATACTGATTAACTGATTGTCAATGTTCGATATCTTAACCGATAAGAACGCAAAGATCTTCAGAAAGATTAGTAACTGTTGGTACTACTTCACAACCATTTTATAAAGGTTACTTAACCCATTTTTACTTTTCGCCTGTATTAGGTATAGCCCCTTAGGCCAACTAGTACTATTAATTTTAACTTTTGTCTGGCCTTTCAAAATAAGTAATGATGTAATCACCCGGCCTGCGATATCAGACACCTTTAATTCACAACCACTAACTCCGAACTCCGAACTCTGAACCCAGAACTCCGAATCCGTTGGATTAGGAAATACTTCCATGTCAAAATAACCATTAGACAAATCACCGATTCCTGCCTGTTCTCCCACAAACAACTCACAATAAACCGGCAAATGATCCGAATTATTATACAGTGCGCTCAGGACATCAGCTGGTACACTGGTATTGGTCGGTGAGGAATTGATGGCCTTGTTAAAATGCTTTCCGTCCTGGCCAATAGCCTCATACGTATCCGGTATATATTTGATTTTCTTTGATCCATCCCGGATATCTTTTGAAATAAGAATAAAATCAAACCGGTCATCCATACCGCCGGGTACTGGACAGGTATTGACAGATGTATGGGTTGATTGTGTATGAATATCGGAATAAGAGGAATTGTTATGCCAGCCACCTATCCTGTTAATGGGATCATAAAACCGGTAAGCTGCTTCGCCCCAGTTGATCATTTTCTGAAACGCCTGTTCTGATGAATAATAAATATTAAAATCACCCATAAAGAGATAGTTTCCCGGTTCTTTATTATTAGAAATATGGTTCATCAAATTATCAACCATTAGTGTTCGTTTGTATTCATCCCCAGAACCAGATCCTGCTTTTAGATGGGCAACTATACAATACAGGAAAATCGTGTCAGAATTCAGCATCAAACTGCCTTTGTGATATAGTTTATAAATATCAATATCCCTAACATTAGTGCCAACATATGACTGGGAATGAAGTCCCAGTTTCTGAGAATTGTAATACAACATATTGGAAATTTTATGCTCCTGGGATTGACAGGAGATATCAGCTCGTTGATAATAGCTGATCCCATATTCATTCAAGGCATCATCCAACAGGATCTGGCAGACATTAGAGTTGCAATAAATCTCATTAACAGTAAATATATCAGGAAGGTGATATGTAAAAATGGTCTTCAGATAATCGTTTTTATCATCGATTTTGTTATTTGTCGCGTTGCAGGCGCCAAAACTATAACCATAATAAAGCAGGTTATAATGCATTACCTTGATGGTATCCTGAGCAACTAAACTGTTTGTTACTATGAACAGAGAAATGATGATCCATGTCTTTTTCATACCTAAAATTATTCCATGATAATAATATAAAAATTCAAAAAAACAACAATATCAGTCTTCAAAACCTAATTCCTTTTAAGGTCAAAAGGTTGATGAATACAGAATTAATTTGCTTTTTCGGTTTACTATGTGCCCCACTACTTATGCACTCTACGGATGAAATCTTCCACCTCCGGAATACCTCCCTGATATACGAGATATCCATTATATGGTTCCCTTGGTGTAATCTCATCGTTGATAGGTGTCAGCATCATTTCTTTTACTTTTTTATGGTCATCCGTTTGTGCGAGGATCCAGCTGAGTTTTACCCAGGCAACTTCAGGAAGCATATTTCCTGCAGGGATGATCCCTTTAGCCATCATATCCCTGCCGGTATCATAAACAAACATATGAACATAGCCCCAAATCGTCTGTAAGGTCATAAACATATGCACACCTTTTTCATGAGCCCTCTCAATGGCTGGATAGAGTTCCTTATTTACATGTCCCAGTCCTGTACCAACAAAAATGATACCTCGATATCCGGCTTCCACCAATGAATCGATAGTATCGGGTTTCATCCCCGGGTAATAATAAAGCATGGTTACTTCATCACTGAAGTAGGGCATGATCTTTACGTTTCTGTCACTACGGCGTTTGTTATACTTTTTGTGAATGGGGGTAATCTTCTTCCTGTTGATCATAGCGATGGGAGTATCCCCAATAGTTCTGAATGTAGAACGGTAAGAAGAATGCATCTTCCTTACTCTGGTACCCTTATGCAGGAGGCCATATTCATCAGATGTTGGGCCGAACATACATACCATAACTTCGGCAATATCGGAATGGCCGGCAGCTTTCATGGCATGCATGAGGTTGAGGGCAGCATCAGAACTGGGCCTGTCAGATGACCGTTGTGATCCCACTAGGACTATAGGAACAGGAAGATTCTGGCACATAAAAGTAAGTATGCCACCGGTATGATGAAGTGTATCTGTTCCATGACCGATAACAATACCATCAATGCCGTTTTCGATCTCCTTACCTATTGCCTTTGACAGTGCGATATACTGTTTTGGTCCCATATTCTCACTGAAAACAGCGAAGACTTTTTCTGTAGTCAGGTTGCAGATATCAGCCAGTTCAGGAACAGCCCCATACAATTCACCAGGAGAAAATGCCGGGATAACAGCTCCTGTTCTGTAATCAAGGCGTGACGCAATGGTTCCTCCGGTACCAAAAAGTTTAACCTTGGGCAATCCAGGAGTTGTAGGAAATTCTTTTTCAGGTATTTTATAACTGGCCTTTTTATAGCCTGTCTCTTTCATGGTTTCAATAGTCCTGATATCGATACCTACATTATAACCTGTCGGGATTTTCAATACGATATGTTTATCGTCATCATTCTCAGCTCTTGGTAATACTGTTCCTACAAATCTGCCCCTGGTTGTCTCAACCTGTGCCTGGCCCCAAACCCGGGTATTGAATTTCTTCAATATGTCCAGAGCATCTCCTTTGTATCCCTGAAAAAAATCTTCAGTCATAGCTATAGTTGTTTAATTCTTTTAATTTCCTCACTTAATTCAACCAGGTTAATATTCCCAACAGAAACTGGCCGTAATTCACCCATGATCCAGTTAACAGTATCAGCTTCATTATTTTGCCTGCTGATTTCTTCAAACTTCTCTATAAGGAATGGTATTCTTGATATTATATTTTCCCTGTTTATTCTCTTAAACTTGATGCTTGTCAATACCGACTCGAAATCCATCTTGGGATGTTCATAAACGACGGGCATCATTCTTTTGGCGAGTTCATAATCCAGTCCGTTTTCTATCAGGAACCTGAACATCGCAAAGATCATTGAATACTGAAACCCTTTCCCTTTCTGGTGGTGGCCTTCAACATATTTAAGATGATGACCGAAAAAGGTCCCTGCAATCTTTGGATTCAGGTTCAATTCACCAATGATTCTTTCTATCAGGGGAAAGAAATTTTTACTGAGTATAAAATTATAAGTATCCTCAGGGATTTTCCAGTTGATCATTTTCCTGATACGTTCACTGATATCTTCAGGTAAATTTTCCCCCAACTGCTTGATATACTCATTTTCAAGTGGAATGGGAGCTGTGTCGGTATCGGGGTACATTCGGTCTGCGCCGGGCAATACCCTTTCAAAAATGGTGGTGCCATCTTCAAATGATTTCCGGGTTTCATTAGGAACACCTTCAAAAGCCATTCTGCATCTTTCTTCAATGGTTTCTATACCGGTGGCAATATCTTCTTCCGGTCCCCAGAAGATAATCTGTGCATCGTGTTCTCCGGCCTTGAATGATTCCCTGATACTATCAAATAATTTCTTGTTAACTAATGGTTCAAGTTCTTCGGAGTGCGTCATATGTGGTTTTTCAATACAGGCAATCACCTTCAATCGATCACTGATTTCACTGGCGAACATTTTTCCCGGTTGGGTGAAATGGGAAAGAATCCCCCTGAACCAGGGAAGATTGACAGCAATAATGGGATACTTAAGCTTATGGGCATTTTTCAGAGGTTTATAATCAAATTTGTAAGAATTATTCAAAGTCTGGTATTTCAACGCCCATTTATCAGTATCACTTATTCTTTTTTTGAGATCCTTTCTGATCTGAAGTAGCGCCCATTGTCTGAAGCATTCGTTATGGGTAAGCTCAGGAATCCATTTTGTATGAGCCACCCCTTTTATTTCCACCCTGGTTCCTCCTTCGCAGCTCACATTAACATCCTGCCTGCCGGCGCCCATACCGGTAAATACTTTTCCTGTGCTCCGGTTCAAAAAACGGATATAATCGCAGGCCTCTTTAGCTTCCTCAGGATTGGCACAGTCTGGATATGTAACTGTTTCAATCAATGGCATTCCCAGCCTGTCAGTTTTATATGTCCTTACATGTCCGATATCAGAAATTTCGCGGCAGGAGTCTTCTTCAAGGCTGAGCTGTATCAGTCTTATTTTTTTATTACGAAGTTGCAACTCCCCTTCTACGCCTATGATTCCTGTACGTTGGAATCCTGTTGGAATACTGCCATCGAGGTATTGCTTTCGGGTGATATGCACCTCACCAACAATATTCAATTTCGATAACTGAGATATCTCAATTGCAATTTCAAGCGCTTCGCGATTTAAGGGAAAAGGTGGAGTATCGTCAACCTCATAAGTACAGGAATTGTCATTATTTATCCTATAGATAATTTCCTTCCTGGTTTTGAATTCCATCAGCGCCGTACCGTCATACTCCCCCAGCTCACTCAAAGTGGGCCTCATATGGCGGATCAATTCCGCATCATAATCATGACTGTCTTTATAGATCCCTGCCGGACAATGACAAAACAGCTTCTCCTTTGTTTTCAGCTGCTGGTGGACCTCAAGGCCTGACTTAAAACCTATCCTGTCGTATGTTTGTTGTGTCGATTCTTTTCTTGGAACATAGCCTGTCTTCTCCCTGGTTTTCTGATAATTGAGAACGGGATTGAATTGATCGTTTTCATTCCCGGAATTATTTTCCTGATCGTTCATTCCGATATTCTTTCTGAATTTTATTAGAGGCACCAAAAGTAAGAAAAAGTGATGATTGGAATGGGTTTTGCCAGGTTGAAATTTACGCTATAATGAATATTCTTGTTTTAGAAAATATAATTATCCCAAATAATGCATTAGAAAAGGACTAATGCATTACGATTAAGAAGCTGTAGTCATTTCATCATGATAAAATTGAATATTTAGTCTTGTTAATACAGCTAATAATTTAAGAAACCAAATTATTTTTTATACCGTGGTAGTGTAATAAACATACGGGTGCCTTTGCCCGGTTCAGATTCAATCCAGAATGTACCATTATTATTTTCAATAAAATATTTTAACATATTTTCAATTGTTGCAACCGGGCCCCTGATATCATGTACGATAATGGATTGTATTTTACTCTGAACATCAGTGAGTTATTTAAGAATAATAATTAGCAATCCCCACTTTAATACTTTATAATCTTCCTGCTGATAACCGAATCATTCACCCTAATCAGCACCAGATACATCCCGGACGGGAAGTTGCATATATCCAGTTCGATTGCTCTCTGGTTCCTGATTTGTATTTGTGATAGTTTATTCCCCTGGAAATTCATGATCATGAGGTCAGCATTAAATTCATCCCGGGAAAAATCAATGGTAAAACGCCCTGTATTGGGGTTAGGGTGTATTTTAATATCCGGATTATCCTGATCGAACTGTTCCGGTTCAATGATAAATTCATCTCCTAATAATAGTGTCGATGGTATGATGGGCGGTAAACTACTGCAAAAACTATTGGAAGTTGTGACATAGGCTTCCATATAACTTCCCGAGTCGGCCTGGAATCCCGGATAAAATTTAATCAGGTTGGCTGTAATGAAGTATGCTTCCCCTCCATCCTGTACAACAACGGGTGACATTTCAGCGACCTTCAGCGTATCCACTGCATCATAACATCTTTTCTGGCCATTTTTAACGGTATCAGCATTAACCGAACGGTTATCGGGGGCCGCTTCATGTATAGCTCTTTTGTAATCTTCCACTTCACCATCGGTGGCGAGTCCTGTATAGCTCAACCCAGTATAAGATGCGAACCTGAATCTGATATAAGTTGTAGCTATGGATGCATTTGCTGGAATATAAACATACATCACATTCAATCCACCTATTAAACCAATATTATTAATTGCATGTTCCCCCGGATCATCCCAATCGCCATCTGCATTAAAATCGTACCATCCATTGAGCTGACCGGGCATTGATGCCGTTACATGAAGCGTGTCGTAAAGACTTCGTCTGGCGACATTTATGAATACTACACCATCTTCATCATTAAGGTTTGTGACATCATCACCAATGGCATTAACACCGGGCCTTCCTTCAGGCTCGGCATCAATGCTGGCGCCAAGATAAAGTTGACCATTAATAATATGTCTTGCTCCATCATTAACTGCCGATGTTTTATACGAATCCGGGGCATCACCCCAGTCGAGGTTTGTTTCGGCATTATCGGGTTTTGCAAAAACAACATCACCATTCATATCAGGAACAGAGGTAGTGTAAACAATAAAAGCATGATAATAATCGGCGACCAGACCAAGGTATTCACCCATCCACCTTTCGGGAGATGTTTTCCATGGGCTGGGAGTAAAAAATGAGGTGCCATTCACCTGCATATTCGGAGCAAAAGTATTTCCACCATCCGTGCTGGTGGTATAATAGATGTCCCACATCAGATCTGTGGGGTCATTTCTTCTGTCATACCATGCGATATCTATAATACCATTGGGTTTAACATACATCCATGGCATTACCTGATCAGTATTGGTTATGTCGTCATTTATCCTGACAGGTGCACTCCAGCTTGTTCCGCCATCGGTTGATTTAATAAAGAAAATATCAGCCTCGTCCGAACCTTGGCCATCAGGATCTTCTGCAAATACAATATATAATTCATTGGGATCTGAGGGTTTAACTTTCAAGACAGCCGCACCTTTGGCCCTGGCATCTGTACCTCCATTGAGATTGCATGGTGGGAGGAGAATCGTATCTACGACAATATCCTGGCCGAAAGTGAGGCCACCGTTAGATGATTTATCCAGAAAGATTACTCCTGTATCACATAGCGTAACATCGTAGTCAACCCATGCGACATATACCGTTCCATCTTTTGCAACATCGGGCACTGGCATATTACCCATATTATGTGCCACACTATTGATCTGCTGAGAGGCACTGAAAGAGGCTCCACCATCGGTACTGTATGAGAAATAGATATCACCATAGGGTAGCGGCATGTTCCACCCCCTGTCTTTGATCCACGCGATATAAATATTCTTGTAGTAAGGGCTCATGCTGTATTTATCAGCTACGATCTGGTCCCTGTCATTAAAACGATAGTTTGGATCCGGACTGCCGGAGGGTGCGTTGTCTGCATCTACCTGAACAGGCGCTATGAAAGTCATTCCACCATCAACCGATTTATGAACATACAGTCCGCTTGCCGGACCACCCGCCCAGTTGTTATCTGTTGCGATATGCCCGACAAAAACATGGGCAGAATCATCTATGCATACTGTCGGATCGAAAACATCCAGAAAAGGCACTCCGGAGAAAGGATTATTTGGGTAAGCCAGCTGGGTATTTGTCCAGTTTCCACCACCATCAACGGTACGGCTTACCCCTATTCCCGGTCCTCCCGGAAATGGCTCATCATTATATGCAGCGATAACAAGGGTAGGTGTTATACCAAATTCGGGATCCGGGATAATGGCCATGGATATTTCGTTCTGGGTAAAAGCCATGGTAGGATCGGGATCGGCATAAATGTCTCCCGTTGGGGGTGCGCCCAGCCACAGCTGGTAATCCTCGACTTCACCATCCGGTGCGATTCCAGAGGGTAAAGGGCAACCAGACGTGCTACACCTGATTCTTACATATGATGTACCTGTGGAGATTCCAGGTGGAACGTTGAATGTCAGGTTATTGGTTCCAGCATTGACTAGCTGACCTGCAAATATTTGTTCACCGGCATCAAGCCAGCTTCCATTAATATTGTAATCAATCCAGGCATCAATCACTCCAGGAACTATTCCATTTATATATACGATAACAGAGGCAGTTTGTCCGGCTATAATCCATGAATTAAAAACTACACCATCTGCATCATCAATATTATTCATATCATCACCTGTAGCAGTTACATTTGGAAGTCCATTTGGCTCCGAATCAATATATAAACCTAATTGTATCGGATAAGGTGGTCCAATCATTGGATGTTCAGCCCCAGTTGGAAGAAGCGTTGGATAAGGAGCAGGAGCATCACCAAAATCTGATGTCTGTGAGAAAACTGTGCTATTTATCAAGGAAAACAACACTAAAACTGAGATGAGAACTTTTGTTTTCATGGCAATAATGTTTTAAGTCGGTAAGTTTTCGTTTTCACCAGCTAGTTCAGTAAAAGTATAAAGTTACAATATTAACAGGCTGATGTCAAATTCATAACTCCTTACTATTAATATGAATATGCAACAATTAAGTCCGATGCCGGGAACAATAGTCGTTTTAGTTTTGTATTGCTCCTACATTAATTGCCAATAGTTAATAGTTATTTTTAGTATTTGATGAGTTTCGTCGTTTTTATACCATCATTGCTTTTTAGCACACAGAAGTAAATCCCTTCAAACAGATCAGATTACTCAGGTATGATTTTACTGAAGGTCTGGTATTACCTGATTAATGCACCGGTTATAGATCCCTTCCGATTTTTCCCACAACAGTTTACCGTTGTTTTTGTCTTTCGTCTTCTCATCCATCTCCTTCCTGCTCATCAGAAATAAATAATCAATCGGCTTACCCTCAACATCACTAGAAGCGGCCAGGTAAACAACCGGTTCACAAGCCTTTTGTGGTGATTTAAAGAATATTCGAAAAGTCAATTTAAGTAAAGGTTAAAATATAGCAGGGGCTTCACGTGCAATATTTGAATTGACAGGGCCGGGACAGAGTGCAAAAACAGAATATTTCGTTTTAGTTCCGTTATTTAATCTTCGGGATAATTCATTGGCAAAGCTTACGAGTAACATTTTGTAATAAGCATACAATTCCATTACTTTATTGATACCGAATTCATGATATTGCCCGAAACCATCCAGTTTAAACTCTTTGGGGTTACGATGACTTTCGGAAGCAACAAAAATTATACGTGGTATCTGTCCTTCATTTCTATTAAAAGCATCCTGCTTCAGCAAAAGAGTTACAAGCATAAATTTAACGAAGTAATTGACCATAAACATCTGGTCAAAACCCTGTGATCAATAGCTTTTTTCCATCCAGGCGATCCGATTCTTTCAGCTCCCCTACCCGTTCATGTTTTTTGAATAATTCTGCTATTCCTGTCAGGGTTGCCTTTACCGGATTGTTATATTTTTCCTGTTTATTTTCCTTCATCTTTCCATGGAAAAACTTTGTGATCCTTTGTGCTACTTTGTGGTTAAAATTATTTACCACGAAGGTTCACAAAGGATTTCTCAAAGTCACACAAAGAGTTCTGTGTTATTTAAAAATTCTCTATATTCTTCAATCTGATTTTCTATATCTTTTTCTTCCAACCCGAAATCCTTTAAGGAATATTGATGGCCTCCATATTTCCTCTGTGGGTTTTCGATCTCTGCAGTTTTAAATTTTATCATCAAATCTTCTGAAATTCCACCATGCTCACTTTATCGCTGAATATCGACCTGCTGTGAGCCATCATACTCATGAAAGATGGTATTGATTCCAGCGGATTACGATGTGTCCAGAAAAACCTAACTTCAGGGATCTTTCCCGCTATCAGATTCATAAATTCCAGGTGGTGGGGTGATTTCAAAATCCACCTTTTCGCAGGCCGCTGACATTGCAAAAGCTTTAAAAGTTTAATGGCATATTCATAAGCATAGCTTTGATCGGTTTTTTCCAGCCTGTACCACCGCCAGCACATCGTCCCTTCTTTATGCTTACAGGTTTCGATCCAGTTGGGCAATCCCGGATCCTGATGCGATACGATGATCTGCACACTGCCATCATCATTATATGTGGCATCCCCTCCGGCAGCATTTGATTTTTTCGGATCAAATAATGGAAGTTTGTTTGTGTGTTTTTGAAAATCCTTTGCCCATTTTGAGAAAAGCATGGGTGCACCGGCAATAAATAGTGACGCTGTTTTTAGTCCTCCATCAACTTTTCTATTATTTGCTTCAATGATACTTTGATAAAAGTTGAATTTCGTATATTTTTGCTGTTCCTTTGATACTCAATCTCGGGATGTAGCGCAGCCAGGTTAGCGCGCCACGTTCGGGACGTGGAGGCCGGGAGTTCGAATCTCCCCATCCCGACAAAAGAATCCAGCCCTCACCGCCGACAGGCGGTGGGGAATTTTTTATGTATGGCGCGTTGAAAACTTGTTTTCATAAGCATCATACATAAAAAAGACCCGCGAGGCGTAGCAGAGTAAGGGCTGGTTTCTTTTGTAACTCCCCCCTTGAGATCACCGCCAGGTAATCCCCCCTTATTAAAAGTTAAAAATTGATTTCACGATTTAATGAGTTCCCGGGTTCTCGATATTCGAATTGGTAGCAGGCAGATATTTCGAATATCGATGAATCGTCTAATCGGGAATTCGTGAAATCAAATCACCTTGCCAGCGTAAACAAAAACTCCAATCCGCCCTCCTGCCGGTTCCGTACAGAGACCTCGCCCTGATGTAATTGTATGGCATTTTTCACAATTGCCAGACCCAATCCTGTACCACCCGATTTGCGTGAACGGCCTGAGTCGATACGGTAGAAACGTTCAAAGATCCTCGACAGGTGTTCATGCGGGATTCCTGCACCTGTGTCGGAAAAAGACATATAGATATAATTCTGGTCACGCAGGTAATTGGAGATGTTGATCTCAACATTATCTCCTGCATATTTTATAGCATTATCCATCAGGTTGTGGAAAACAGAAAACAACAGAGATTGGTTTCCATTGATGTTGACATCCTCGTCAATGTTTAAAGACACACTCATCTTCTTCTCATCCAGCCTGGTTTTCTGGTTATTGATCACTTCCTTAACCACCTCTTTCAGGTTTACCTTTCCAAACTCAAAATGGTCTCCGGCCTCTTCAATTTTATTGAGTATAGAAATATCCTCAATCAAATCAGTTAAGCGGGTTGCCTGTGCGATGGCTTTCTCCATGAAATATTGCCTCTTTTTATCATCGATGTTGTTGTTCATCATGGTTTCCAGATAACCCATAACAGAAGCAACCGGGGTTTTTAATTCATGGGCAATGTTTGAGGTCATCTGCTGTTTTAGCAACTTTCGTTTTTCAAGGTTGGTAATATCAGTGATCATGATCTCAAAACTGCTGTCCTGAAATACAATACATTTGGTCATAAAATATTTTCCATCCTTTTGTACCAGGTGTTCCATCTGTGGAAGATTCTCCCCAAAAATGGCCTGTTGCCCTTTGATGTTTTTATCAATAAATTTTCTGATTGGTTTGAATTCTTTAACATCGAAAATCTTCTCTGCTGTAATCGTCGATTCTGCTGAAATAACATTCAGGTACTGGATGAAATGATTGTTTGTAAGTATTTTCTTTTTATCTGATGAAAAAAAGGCTACCCCCTCATTCAGTGCATAAAGATGATTGAAGAGTTTGTCCTTTTCGTTGGTCAGTTCATCTTTTGCAGTTTTCAGGTTATTATAAATCTCAACAATCTGGCGGCCAATCACACCCAGTTCATCCTTAGGAAATTTTATTTGTTCCATGGTCTCCTGGCCACTGCTTAATTTTACAACAAAATCTTTCAGGCCGGTAATGGTTTTATTCGATTTTCTGATAACTAAAACAAGGATCAGCCAGATTGCAATAAAGATAACCAGCATGACAATCAGGAAAAGACGATCAGCTTTCAGGTATTTTACAATCTCTGTATCGTAAAGAACTGCTGTCCTGACAAAATAATCATTGTAAAACCTGGCCAGGTAATAATATTCTTTGCCAGTTGTGGATGATTTGCGAATATTAGCACCAAAACCGTCAGCCAGGGATTTCTGAACTTCAGGCCTGTTTATATGGTTTTCCATCTGTTGAACATCATCCACTTCACTATCATATAAAACCAATCCGTCAGCATCAATTACTGTTATCCGTACATCCGACTGGTGAATGATTTTCCTCAGTGAATCGAGTTTGTTATAATCATTGTTTTCATCAAGGTTGTGTTCCTGAATAAAGCCCTGCGTTAATTGTGTTATATTATCAAGTGTGTTTTCAAGCTGGCTTTTCCTGAACTCTTTTTCCCGGTTGCTTTGAAATAGAATTACAAGCACCGTGAATAATACAAACACCAGAAAAAGGTATAAAAATAAACGGCTGCTATAACTTTTGAATCTTATCATAAAATAGCTTTATTCTTTTGACATAGTACTATTAGCCCACTCCTAAAATAATATTTTCGCCACCAAGGCACCAAGACACGAAATAACACAAAGATTAAAATACTGTAAGTAAATCCTTTGTGAATTCTTGGTATCTTGGAGTTTTTGTGGCATTATTTTCTTGTTAGAACAGACTCAATTTTTAAACTGAATTCCATAACCATAACCCGATCTTCCTACTATGCACCTCCCATAATCACCAAGTTTCTTCCTCAGACGGGTTATATGTACATCTATAGTACGTTCTGAAACAATAACATCATTCCCCCATACTTTATCAAGGATTTCTTCGCGGGAGAAAAACCGGTCGATACTGTGTACCAACATCTTCAAAATTTCAAATTCCTTTCGGGTTAATATGATCTCTTTGTTACGTATCATTAATCTTCTTCTGTCGAAATCAATGACAAGATTTTCTTTGACAAACTTTTTACCTGTGCCATTACCTGAGTCCCTTTCAGTCCTCCGGATTATTGCTTTTACACGAGCGAGCACTTCCTTTATCGAAAAAGGTTTTGTGATATAATCATCACTGCCAAGGTTGAAACCTGTTAACAGGTCGTTTTCAGTATTTTTTGCAGTAATAAAAATGAAGGGTGTTTTTATTTTCAAATCCTTGCGCATTTTTTCTGCCAGTTTATAACCCGATAATTCACCCATCATAACATCCAGCAGAAAAAGCCTGTATTCAGCGAGATCTTTTAAAAGCGCTTCTTCAGCCGAGTAAGCTACATCAACTGCATAGCCCTCGCCTTCCAGGTTGAATTGCAGGATCTCGCAAAGATCTTCTTCATCATCAACTACAAGTATTTTGATTTTTTCTTCCAATATTTACAGCTTTATACTCGTAAAATTAACTAAACAATCACAACATCAAAAATTGATTATTCCATTTCATCAATATCCTGATGCCTGACATCAGTTCCTTCAAGGGAATAAATAGAGGCTTCCGCAATGTTGGTAGCATGATCAGCGATTCTTTCAATATTTGAAATAATGCTTCTGATGTCCATAAAATCCAACAACAACTTCTTCGTATCCACCGAAAAATCGCCTTTGTTAATTGATTTTTTCATGAGTTTGTTATATAGCTCATCAACCACCACATCATTTTTAATAGTCCAGATGGCAAATTCCTTATCACTATTAATAAAGGAGATCAATGCCTTGGACACCATTTTTGAACTCATGATGAACATATTATCTATCATGCCCGATGTTCTGGCAAAAATCTTATGCTCCTTAACTTTATCAAGAAAATAAACGATGTTTATCACCAGGTCGCCAATCCTTTCCAGGTTAAGGGCCATTCTGTAACATGAAAATATCTTTCTCAAGTCTGAGGCAACGGGCTGGTGCAAAACGATGGTATTGATGATCTTCCCGCTGATGCTAACTTCGAATTTATCGAGTTTTTCTTCATTCTTTGTAAACTCCTTAAGGGCTTCTTCAGGGATTTTGCTATCTTCAGAATTCAGCACCTTATCGAGCAGATCCAGTTGTTGCATGGTTAAGGCAGCAAAAGTTTCAAAATCCTTCATAATTTTCTTTATGGCCTGATCTTTTTTTGAGTTCATGGTTATTGTCTTTAGGTTATTTGCAATTCGTGATATCTTGTAAGTTGTTTGGGCTGGTGTTTGTTGATTATGTCAATTGAGTTAATTAAGTTAAACAGGTTAATTAAGTTGATTGATATCACATACCTTGTTTTATATGTCTGTTTTTCTTTTCTTTAAGTAAAAAATGTAACCGTTTATTAGTTTCAAAGATTGATCGTATATTATCCTTAAGTTATCTAACCGGTTTTTGTCAATATGGCCTTCATCCTTGGCACAAATTAAATGATCAAGGGTTTCGCATAGTGAACCACGGGCCTGTCTGCAAAATTGTATATTCTCCTGATAGTGAAACCTCCCATGACCTTCAGCAATATTGGCCGTTGTGGATCGACTTGACCTTAAAAGCTGATCAACGAATCTATATTTTTCCTCCTTAGGAAATGTCTTCACCAGGTCAGATATCTCAATACGTAATTTTCTGCATTCCTTCCAGGCTTCAAGATCTTCAAAGTTTTTCATTATAATTTGATATTAACATTCTAATAATTCTCAAAAAATAAATTTAATAAATCTCAATTTCATTAACTCAATCAACCCAATTAACTCAATTAACTTAGTTAACTTAGTTAACCTAATTAACTTTCTCCCCGCTATCCAAACTTCCCTGTTAAATACTCCTCTGTTCTTATATCTGTTGGTTTTGTGAACATTACACCAGTCTTATCGTACTCTACCAGTTCACCCAGGTACATAAACATTGAGTAATCTGAAATACGTGCAGCCTGGGCCATATTATGGGTAACGATTACAATAGTATATTTCTTCTTCAGCCTGACCAGCAGATCTTCAATCTTTGCGGTAGCCTTTGGATCGAGTGCTGATGTTGGCTCATCAAGCAATATCACATCGGGTTCAAATGCCAGGGCCCTCGCAACACAAAGCCTTTGCTGTTGTCCTCCCGAAAGGAATGTTCCCTTCTTGTATAAGGATTCTTTAACCTCATCCCACAGTGCCACATCCGTTAATGATTTTTCGATGAGCTCATCCTTCTGGCTTCTTTTCAGCCGGGTACCATTTAGTTTATATCCTGCCATGACATTATCGGCAATACTCATTGTCGGGAATGGATTTGGTCGCTGGAATACCATTCCTATATGCCTTCTTAGTTTAATGTTCGACATACCGGCAATGTCCACATCATTCAGAAAAATCTTACCGCTTGTTTCAATATTCGGGTAAAGATCATGCATTCTGTTAATGGCTCTCAGCAAGGTACTTTTTCCACATCCTGAAGGTCCCATGATTGCCGTAATCCTGTTTTTCCGAATAGATGCTGTTACATCTTCAACAGCATTTTTTCCTTTCTCATAGGCTACTGAGAGATGCTCAAGCCTGAGAACCGATTCCTTAAGTTCAATTATATTCTTGTCCATTTTGTTATTTTCTTTTTGCGGCTATATATTTGGCAATCAGATTTAACATTAGTACCAATCCCATCAGGAATAATGATGAACTCCAGATAAGGTCAACCATGTTGGGATCATTATAAAACTCCCATATTAACAGTGGAACGGCACTTGTGGGTTTATCGATATAAAGATTAACAATGGGGCTGCCTAGTGCAGTTAGCATCAATGGGGCAGTTTCCCCAAGTATTCTGGAAATGGATAGCAGGACTCCGGACATCAGTCCGCTGAAACCAGTAGGGATCATCACACGCAGAATTATTTTATGATAGGGTACCCCAAGAGCAAGCCCTGCTTCTTTGATGCTGATTGGGACCATCTTCATCGTTTCTTCTGTTGACCTGATTATTAACGGAAGCATCATAATTGCCAGTGATACACTACCGGCCAGGGCTGAGTATCCATTGGTAATCCCTTTAACAATCCAGATGTATGCTATTAATCCAAGCACAATAGATGGGATTCCCTGTATGATATCAGAAAGGTCACGTACAATGGCGGCATATCTTTTTTTTCCGTTCTCATAAAGAAATAACCCTATAAGAAGTCCAACGGGAACGGCAATAATTATAGCAAGGAGCACCATAAATACCGTACCGGTGATCCCATTTAAAATACCTCCGGGTATAACCTCTCCGTTGTTAACAGCCGTCATGGCTTGGAAGGTATCCGGGGCAGTCTCTGAGAAAAAGCTCAGGTTGATCTGCCTGTAACCTTTTATTATCAACTTATAGATGATCAAAACAATTGGCGAAATTGTAACGACAGACAGGGCTATAACCACACCGCTAAACACACGGTTTTTCACGCTTCGTTTATCTCTTTCTTTCCTATGTTTTTTCCTGCCGAACATTTAAAATTCCGTACTTAAGAGAATCTTTTTATTATCAACTTTCCAACTGCGTTAATTATCCCCGTAATAACAAACAACAATAATCCGATGGCAATAAGGGCGCTTAATTTGAGCCCGTCTGCTTCGCCAAACTGGTTAGCAATAACACTGGCCATAGTGTTTCCCGGCCCGAACAATCCATCGGGCAATACATTTGCATTTCCAATTAACATGGTAACCGCCATAGTTTCACCAAGGGCACGTCCAAATGCCAGTATAAAACCAGCGGAGATACCCGACTTTGCATTTGGAATTATTACATTCATGATCACCTCCATCCTGGTTGCACCCAGTGAATAGGCGGCTTCTTTCAGGTCATTTGGAACCATGGCTATAATTTCAGCGCTGATCGAAGTAGCATACGGAATGATCATAATGGCGAGGATCAAACCAGCAGTAAAAATACCGAAACCCTGGGAGCTTAATCCCACATCAACAATAAGTGGCCTTAAAACATAAAATCCCCACAGTCCATATACGATGGAAGGGATACCTGCCAGCAGGTCAACCATGGTTCTTACGATCCTTGCAACCGGTTTGTCCCTGAAATATTCAGCAATAAATAATGAGGTTGAAAAGGCCAGGGGAATGCAAATAATAATGGCTAAAACAGATGTCAATAATGTTCCGGCAATAAAAGGCAGTGCCCCGTAATCTTCCTTTCCCTCGATCGGATTCCATTCGGAGGAAAAAATAAAACCCAATCCAAATTCTTTAAATACGGGTATAGCCCCGCTCATCAAAGCAAAGACCATACCCGCAGTTAATATGATGATTAGCAGGGATGCTGCCAGCAACAATCCCTTTGTTATTTTTTCACTACTCATTACTTTATAAAATCACAAATAAAACACAATGTTCAAAAATCCAATTATCAAAACAGGTTTGGATATTTAAAATTTCGTATTTGGTTTTTAATTGTCATCTGGTATTTGGTGCCTGAAACCTGATAAATTAAGTCCCAACTTTATTACCCGGCAAGACCACTTACTTTAGTTCATCAAGGATTTGCCATCGTAGGTTACTGAATTCAGGATCATTTTTGCTTTTGCAACGGCTTTATCAGGCAATGGTGCATAATTCACCTGTTTAGCCACAGCCTGTGCATCATTGTCGATCAGCCAGTTAAGGAATTTAACAGTTTCTTTACCATGCAGTTTTGTCCGTCCATCATAAGCCTGGTCTTTATAAAGGATAATCCAGGTAAACCCGCTGATAGGATATGCATCAGGATTTGATGAATTCGTAAGCATGATCCTGGTATCATCAGGAATTTCACCTTTTGCTGAAGCGCTGATGGATTCAATTGTCGGTTCAATATATTTGCCATTACTATTTTCAACCATTGCAAAAGGTATCTTTTGTGCAAATGCATACTCTGATCCAATATATCCAATGGAACCTTCTGTCTGGCTGATGGTACCGGCTACACCTGGATTTCCCTTTGCTCCTATTCCAACCGGCCATTTCAATGATTTTCCCCGGCCTACTTCGCTTTCCCATTTTGGGCTGATCTTGCTTACATAATCACTGAAGATATAAGTAGTACCACTTCCATCCGACCGGTGTACAAAAGTAATATCCTTGTCAGGGAAATCGATGCCGGGATTATTGGCCATAAGTTTTGGATCGTTCCAGCTTGTGATTACACCTGTAAAAATATCCTCCAGGTTCTGGTTTGACAGCTTCAAACCTTCCACACCAGGAAGATTGTATGCTATCACAACAGCCCCTATACAGGTAGGTAGATGAACAATTTCGGCCGGCATTTCATTTATTTTTTCATCACTAAGAAATGCATCGGTTGCACCGAAATCAACAACCCTGTCTTTCAGGCTTCTGATACCACCTCCTGAACCTATACCTCCATAGGTAAGCAGGATACCATTTTCTTTGGTATAGTTTTTAAATACCAGGTTGTAAAATGGCATGGGGAATGTAGCCCCTGCCGCTGTAAGTGATTTGACATTATCATCTTCTTTGCCGGAAGCTTTGTCTTTTGAATTGCTCTGACAGGCTGATAATGCCAGTGCCAGAATAAGAATAATCATTAAATTTTTCATCGTTTGATTTTTGTTTTATAGATTGATTTCGCAATTTAAATAAGCACCATGAAGAACATGTTTATCATTATCAGCAGGTATCCATCCCTGGTAATTCGGGGCCAGTTTTATACCTTTTATGGGGGAGAATTCAAAACCTGCAATAATGATCTGGCCGTCCTTTACATAATTCCACGGATCATTGGCATTACCCACCTTTACTGAAGAAAGATTATCATATCTTCCGAAAACCTTCCACTTGCTATTTGCCTTAAAGCTTGCTAAAACAGAATAACCAACGTAATCTTCCATATCGGTCATATCATGGTTTATTTGTTTATCATATTCAGCTCCCAGGCTGAACTTGCCCAGCGTATATCCGGCAAAGAAAGCCATGGTTTGCTGGGCTACACCTTTTTCCATATAGTCGTAGTATGCTCTCAGGATGAGATTTTTTACCGGTTTAAACGTAATCCCGGCAGCTGCCTGGAATGTTGAATCAAGTTGTATCAGTTTATATCCTTCACCATTGAAGACAGAAAGGTCGGCACTGATGAATTTCGCAAACTCATAACTTACTGTGATACCTAGGTCTGCACTTGAGTTGAATTTGTACTGATCCTGGAATGACTTATAAATATACCGGTATCCCCAGAATTTCTCCTGCACTTTGAATGCCGTAGTACTGATCATCCCAAAATTGATGGTCAGTCCTTTAAATTTGTATTTCAGGTACGCATTTTTCAAAAATGCAGTCAACTTGAATTTTCCTGCCCCAGGATCCCCAACATCAAGTATGATCTTTGCCGAAAAGTTCTTGCTGAATGAATATTCATAACCAAAATAGGCTCTTGTAATCTGGAATGCATTGGCAGCATCCCCATTGGAAAAGGTGCTGTGATAATTTGCAAAAATCTTTACTATTGGCTTTCCTGATAGTTTAAATTTATCGGGTCTCTGGGCAAACATGCTAGCACTTAACAATATTGCTGTAATCAGTAGCATGATTTGTTTTGGCTTTCTCATTTCCAATTTATATTTGTATGTAGTTAATTTTGCAAAGCAATTTCATAATTATTACAGATCAATGTATATTATGTTAAAAAATTATTACATTTTCAGCAGGGATTATTCAGATATATCAAAAAATAATTTCTCAACATGGATATCAAACACATGACGCTTTACAAAATATTTTGTATCTTTCGCAAAGGATTCTTCAAACATTTTCCCAAAGAATTAAAATTCAAATGAAATATTTTACAGTTGTCTTTTTTTACATGGCAATGTTTTTTTGTGACTGTTTTGCTCATTGTCAATCAATTACCCTCACATTCAATGTTGTAAACAACACCACATGGATTCAAACGGACAGCATCAGGGTGAAGAACCTGACACTGGGTGGTGATACGATACTTTACTATCCTGATACAATATTAAGCCTTTATAATGTTGGTATTCAGGATCAGGCAGGGAATAAGGATGGATCAATCATTCAATCTGTTTACCCCAATCCTGTTATCGATAAAGCCATCATCACCATACACATACCCGACTACAATGATGAAGTAAGATTGCTTGCGTCAAATTTGTCGGGCAGAAAACTGGCTGAACTGTTTCTTAAACCGGGTATGGGAACCCATCAAATACTCTTTAAGCCCGGTAGAGAAAATATATACCTTTTAACCGTCAACATAAATGGTCATTCGGAAACCATGAAATTAATAAACTCCGCAGCAGGCAAATATCATATGTGTATGTTTTCATACCTTGCTTCAGTTTCTAACGTATTTGAATACAAAGCTTCTGCAGATCTATCCAATTTCTTTTTTAATTACGGTGATGAGCTTATGTATATAGCGTATGTGGGTAATGCTGAATCCGGAATGGTAGATATTCCTGAAGGAAATGCTATAATTAATCTCCAGTTCTCATACAACACACCCTGCCCGGGAATTACCACCGTTACTTATGACGGCCAGGTTTATAATACCATTCAGATTTTCAGTCAATGCTGGTTAAAGGAGAATCTGAACATCGGATCAAGGATACCCGGTGACCAGGCCATGACCGATAACAGTATTATCGAAAAATACTGTTATAACAATTCGGAAGATAGTTGCAGCATTTATGGAGGACTATATCAATGGGATGAGGTAATGCAATATAGCCTGCAACCGGGAGTACAGGGGATATGCCCCCCTGGATGGCATGTTCCGACGGATAATGATTGGAAAGTACTTGAAGGCAGTGTTGACAGTCAATATCAGATTAGCGATCCTGAATGGGATAATATTGGTTGGAGGGGTATTGATGCCGGCGAGAACCTTAAATCAATCTCAGGATGGAAAGACAATGGTAACGGTAGCGACATGTTTGGATTTACCGCACTCCCATCAGGAATAAGGGATTATTACAGTTATTTTACAAACCTGGCTACTGCCACTTTTTTGTGGTCTTCGACAGTTTCGAATAGTTATAATGCCTGGTTCCGCACCCTTAGGTATGATTATTCAGGGATCTTACGAACTGACTTCCTCAGGGAAAGGGGACATTCGGTTCGCTGCCTGAAGGATTAATATATTCCTAAATTTGGTTATAAGATATTTTTAAATTAATTTAGCTTTTCAATTCTAAGTTTACATAACGACTTACCAAAATCATTAGCTTATGAAGAATTTATTCAAAACATCCGGAATTACTTTATTAAATATTGTGATTTTTTCCACCTTTTCATTCTCGCAAACGCTTGTAAATGAAATCTCAGGAATAGACAACAGCAAACCAAGCATTAATCCTGAAAACTCTCAGAGGACGATGGATGCTATTCCCACAGGAGGACTGCTCCTGATCCCAGAATCCACCAACGACAGGGTGATGGCTTTCGATCCCACGACCGGCAACCTTGTTGATGCGGATTTTATCCCGGCAGATCCTACTAACCTTTCCACACCAATTCAGGCCATCCTGAACCATGACGGATCTGGAATACTTGTTTCTGACCAGTTAGATGACGTTGTTCAGGAATACGACCTCGATGGAAATTATGTTGGTGTATTTGCACCAGCCACTGGAAAAGATATTTCCATTCTGGATAATATCAGGGGGATATGTCTGCGACCTAATGGAAATCTTCTTGTAACAGTTGGTAGTGGTACAAACGCAGATAATATTGCAGAATTTGATACAGATGGGAATTCTCTTGGTAATTTTATGACAGCCAATGGAGATAGCCCATTTGATGTTATAAGGTTAGCAGATAACTCTTTTTTGGTTGGCTATATCACTACTGATAATATTTTAAAATATGATGATGCAGGCACTTATACCGGACTTTTTACCGACATCAATTCTTTTCCTGAACAACTTTATGAAACAAGTACAGGGAATATCCTTGTAGGCAACTACAGTGGTACAGAAGAGGGCGTTGTTGAATATTCATCAACTGGTATTTTGGTTGATATTTATGATCCCCCATCTTTAGGTGGTTATCGTGGTGCATATGAGTTGCCAAATGGAAACATCTTAACTACCAATGGAAGTGGTGTGTATGAAATTGACAGAAGCGGCAACCTGGTAGATACAAAAATCAGTAGTGTTAGTGCAAGGTTTATTACCTACGTTTCAAATACACCAACAACTCCTATTTCACCATTTGTCATACCATTAAATATTTTGGTAATTGTTATTTTCATATTAATCCGGTATCGTAAACTGGCACATTTTTAATTCCATTTAAATTATTTTTTATTATATATAAAGCAGCAAAGTTTCCTTCTGCCGCTTTTAGTTTACCATGCCTGTAAACTAATTCAGGTGTATATATCCTTCAAATACTTTAAGTAATCAAATTGATGGATCTTCAATCATAAAAGAATAATTAATTTTGCATCACTATAAATTTTTACCCCATAAAAGTTTATTGCCTCTTTAGCTCAGTTGGTAGAGCAGCTCACTCGTAATGAGCAGGTCGGGGGTTCGAGTCCCCTGAGAGGCTCTAAGGATATAGACCATTTAAATGATTTAATTTATTGCTGAGTGAAACATAAGTGAAACATTTCTTCCTTAATTCATTTTTTTCTCGCCCCTTCTCAATATTTCATCATTCTTCATTTTTATTATAAATCTTCTCCAAAGACTATTCAAAAAAGCCTAGAACAATTCCATATCTATTTCAGCGTATCTTTTCATAAAATAAATTAGCAAACTCCCTACCTACCCCAACCGCAAAAACAAAAATCCCGGAAATAAGTAGGTTTCCGAAATTTCTGTTTTTGCTCGGGTAGTACCTCTTTGCAAAAGCACATTAAAAATTTATTAGATCCTCCGTAGTACCTTATTTTAAACCCAGGTAACAATAGAAATTTCCCAATACTACACGAACCAGGTAATCAATTATCGAAAATACCCCGATAATCTCATAAAACCACCCTGTATATCCATCATCAAATCAAGGGGTTAAAAAGTATTTATAAAAAATCCAAAAAAAGGGGGGAACGTTCTGACCTCTAAAAGTATTAAGCCATAGAAATAACTAAAAAATTTATTTAAAAAACACAAAATCAAGCTTCCTATCTATTCTATGGACGTATTTCATTTTGTTTAAAAAGCATTACAACTATGAACAACAAACCATTCTACAGCAAGGAATTTGCAAACTACCTTGCTATTGTTGACGGGTCATTAAAACCCTCATTGTACAATTTCAAAACTGACAAAAACAAACTTGAAAAACTAATTTATGAAAACAACACTACAGAAATCACCATGGACAAACCAGGTAATGAACCAGGATCTGCTATCGATCAAATCGACTTCTCCCTCCTGGGATATAAAAGTAAAGCAGATGCAAATGTTTCGGTGGTTGAAGAACCAAAACCAAATTACATCAAACTAAACATCTCACCGCAAAAAACGTATTATGAAGATCATATCCTTGAAAATCTTTCTTCTGTGTCTTGTCCTATTGTCCGTAACTATATTCTTTTTATCCATGATGAATACGAAAGAATAAAGATCCGGATTCTTCGCTCCCTCGATTGCATGACAGATAAAAAACAAATCTCCACATATGCCTCAATAAACATCAATAAAATAAATCATATGTTAAGAAAAATCATTCAGAAAATGATAATCCTGGAATCCCACAATGATAATCATTCCAAGGCCCATTATTATATATACTGTTCCTTAAAATCACGCCTGGTAAGGTGCTTGTTAAAATTTGAAGAACTATTTGCCAGTTTTATCAGTATATCTGTTATCAATACAATCCATCAATTAGATCCGCATCAGCTAATGTCCCCCTGTATTGAAGAATCCGCTTTACAAAACAGGTTTCCTATGCTCAGTCAGAATTCATCACATACACATACCAACCAGGCTAAAATGGCCCGGTACTATTCCGCGGATGAAAAACCTCAGGATTCTCAATATTCAGAAACAAGTTCACAACATCAAGGTAAGTTGCCGTGGCTAGGTAAACTCAACGTTCTGACGACCCTTTTTGAAGATCTCAATACAATACAATTTAAGGATCCTGATGATAACTTCAAGGAAAAGACATATATTAATGTCCCGGTAAATGATATCATCAACTTCCTGCATCAGCATTTTACGGATAAAAACGGTAATCCTTTCAATAAAAAGACACTTTAAACATATTTCAATCCGAAGCATCCTGAAAAGAGGGCAAAATATCCAAACAGAATAGACATTAATTAATTTTTTCCCGGAAAACTCGATTCCTGGTTACTTTTATCAGGAAAATATAAGAAAATAATAACATAGGTAGTCGCCGGCGACTCATTGCGGTCGCGGCGACTTTTTATATGCCCTGAATATCCATGTTTTTGTTTTTCAGCACACTTACAAAAATGTGGTCGCGGCGACCATTTTTTCCTTGTGCAACTCAAAAGTTTTACATGTAGACCTGATTCAACTCAATGCTTTACTCATGTACCTGATATCATGTTGTTTGCATTTTTAGCATCAAACATATACGGTTGCCGAACATGTTGGCGACCGTTGGTATTGCGCTATAATCCATATAATTCATTTACAGCATAGTTACAGAAATCTGATCGCCGCGACCATTTTCTTCTTGTGCAACTTCAAACCTGGGATTAACATTGCTGCAGAAAATTTACACCAATCAAAAATCTGATGATGAATCTGATCAACATAACAATTTTCACCCTGAAAAAAGCTTCTTTGAAGCCACTAGCAAAACCCGGAATAATCAAACAGCATAATAATTCAATTATCTATAAACTCAAATCATAAACTCATGAACGTAATAACCATCGAATCCGGCGCTTTCAACCGCCTCATCGAAATGCTCGAACAAGTACACGACATGTACAAGAAAAGAAACGACGACCTCAAACAAATGTCAAAAACATCCCGCACCTGGGTAGATAACGAAGAAGCCAGTACCTTACTCAGGGTAAGCAAACGCACCTTATTAAACTATCGTGATAAAGGTATCCTCGGTTACTCCCAGATCGGTAAACAAATCTATTATCGCCTTGAAGACATCGAAGACCTTTTAAACAACCATTATCGCAAACCCTACAAAAATTTGAAAGGGGGTCGTTATGAGTAATCTCACCTATCTCCGCCTGGTCTGCATTGCTCATAAAATGCATCTGTTCTGGCTTCTGGTCATTTACAGGATCTCCAAACCACACGGCTGTGCTGATGAACTCCTCAAAGCCTGTATAGAATCCGCAAATTATCTCATCGACAACCTGCAGGAAGACATCGAAATCCTCCTCTCGGAGAAGAAACTATAATCAAATAATCAATTAATGATTCTATCAATTAAACCTTTAAACCTGTCAACTTATAAACTCATAAACCATGTACACAATCAAATTCGCATCCAACTGGAACAAAAAGCTATTCTGCAACTGTTTCACCACCTTCAGAATCTACAACAAGAACAAATACCGTATCGGACAAGAATACAGCATCCTGCTCAAGATCCGGAAAGTCTACAAAAAGATCTGCGACGCCGAACTTATAAATGTCATCGTCTTCAAGCTCGACGAAATTCCCGAGTACTTCGCCCGTTTAGACACCGGCTACTCTAAAGAAGACTTCATCCAGATCGTCGAAAAAATGTACATCAACTCCAACATCGACATACACAATGCCAGGTTTATGTTTCTATTGCTAAAGAAGGTTTCATAAATCCCAAATATAAAAAATCAAATGACAAATAAATTTCAATCACCAATATTCAATGACCGAAACACCTGGCTATCCAAAGTTTGGGATTTCGAATTTGAACATTGGTGCTTATTTGTTTTTTGGAATTTGTTCTTTGGAATTTTAACACCCTATTAATAACAAACCAAATGGATAAGCCCACAAACGATAACATATCCTATTACAATCAGCGAATAACTGAAGATCTGGGTGTCTCAGCTGAGGAAAACAAAATCCTCATTAAAGGATCACCTGGCCAAAAAAATGAGATGCCCATCTTTTCCGAAGACCAGGATGGCAACATTCGCATCCTGGTCTATTCTCTCAATCGCGAACTGATTACCTACGACCACCCCAAAGCCACCCCCGAAAAACCCAGTATCTATAACAATCGTGATCAAACCTATTGCATCACCCGTTTAAAACAACCGGTAACCGATAGAAACGGAAAAATCAAAAAATACCACATCCCCAAAGGTGCCGGAACTTATCCCTTCTTTCACCCCTCCCTCATCGAAAAATATGAAAACAAAATACCCATTAAAACCTTAACCCTTACAGAAGGCTTTTTTAAGGCCTACAATGGCTGCAAGCATGGAATCGATGTTATCGGCCTCTCTTCAATTACTCACTATCGTGACAAGGATACAAGGGCTCTGCATCCCGATATTCTCAAGCTCATTAAAACCTGCCAGGCCGAAAACATCATCCTGCTTTACGATGGCGATTGCCTTGATATCTCTTGTGATGCCCTTCAAAACCTCGAAGACCTTTACAAGCGCCCTAATAGTTTCTTCTCTTCTGCCCGAAGCATACAGGAGCTCTTAAAAGACCATGATCTCAACATCTATTTCTCCCACATCCTCAGCGATGCCCACCCCGATCATCCCAAAGGCCTCGATGACCTGCTGGTCTGCATGAAAGGTGAAGAACAGGAAGTTGCCCGTGACCATTCCCTTTTCAGCAGGCCCGGTAAATACTTCATCAAAATGGACATCTCCCATTCCCTGCATAAACTCCGCAGGTATTTTCACCTGAACTCACCGGAAGATTTCTATTCCTTTCATGCCGAATTTATCCAGGATAAGGAATTCGTTTTCAACGGCACCCATTACCGCTGGGAAGAAAAAGAAAACAACCTTAATGTCATCGTTCCTGCAGCAGCAAAGGACTATTTCCGGGTAGGTGATTCCTATTATGAGTTCGTTGAAGTCCCAAACAAATACCATTCCCTCGAACGCCGATTCGAACGCCGGCTTAAAGGAACCATCATCGATGACCATGGAAAGAAATTCCTTGATCATATCCCCAAATACAAATCATTCTGCAACGTTCCCGATCATACAAACTATCACCAGGTAATAGATAACTGTTTTAACATCTATGCCCCATTCGAACACGAACCCGAAGAAGGATCCTGTGATACCACACTCAACTTCATCAAACATATCTTCCAGGATCAAATGGAACTGGGCCTTGACTACCTCCAGCTCCTCTATCAGAAACCCACACAAATCCTTCCCATCCTTTGCCTGGTATCCCGGGAAAACAGCACAGGAAAAACCACATTTGCTAAATACCTGAAAGAAATCTTTACTCAGAATCTCACTATTGTCGGCAACGATGAACTCTCTTCCGGTTTTAATACAACCTATGCCAACAAACTGATCATTGTCTCCGAAGAAACCTTCCTCGAAAAGAAACAGATTATAGAAAAAATAAAGGCCCTGGCCACCGGAGATAAGATACTTATGAATGCAAAAGGCAAAGATCATATAGAGATCGATTTCTTTGGAAAATTCATTTTGCTATCAAACAATGAAGACAACTTCATCTATGCTTCCAGGGATGATATACGCTATTGGGTAATTAAAGTACCAATCCCCGACAAAATCAACATCAATATCCTAAAGGAACTTACAACAGAAATTCCGGCATTCCTCAATTTCCTAAACCATAGGAAATATTCTACGAGCTGTGTCAGTCGTATGTGGTTTGAACCTTCACTTTTAATTACAGACGCACTCCGGAAAGTTGTCCTAAACAGCCAACCCTTTGCAGAAAAGGAAATCCGTGAAAAGATCAGGGAATTATTTATCACAACAGGTGATGAAGAAATCCTGATGTCTTCATCTGTTATCAACCGTATTTTCCTTAAAAACAAATATTCCGACAGCTATATCAGTTCACTGCTAAAAGATCATTTCGGAATCGACTGTTTGAAAAACAAACAAGGACAATATATTATCAAGAGATATGAATATCCTCAGTTTGTTCAAAGCTGGGAGAACGGTGAACTTGTCGAAAAGTTAAGCTATATAAAACATCGTGGTCGTGCTTTCCTATTCAGGCGCAATGATTTCATTAATTCTGAAGAACAAAAAAACCTTTGCTACGAATCCGAAAATGAACATCCATACGGCCCTGATCCTCCATTCTGAATGAAATATATTCCTATCCTCCGATATATAACCAATCAATTCAATACAGTACTAACAAAAACTTAAAGCAATGAAAAGTAAACCGAAAATCTCACATTCAATCCGCTACCGCCGGTCCGATACAGGTCAATTCTGTACAAAACAATACGCTATGGCTAATCCTTTAACAACACAAAAATTAACAATCAAAAGAATCACATCCTCTCTTTACCCCATAAAAAAGCTAGTAATACAATTCCATCTTACCTGATTTAAAAACTGCCTGGTATTGATACGCTGAAATACTGGGCAGTTCCTTTTATTCCAATACGCTCATCATTTTCAAATTTTCAAATAGTCAAGTCTATTACCTCATTAATTCTATTTCAGTTTTGATTCGTCTGAATTCTTCATATTACACAAGTCTTGCACTATTTCAAATTTCCTTTATAAATAAAGTTTCCAGTACCTAAAAAAGGCTTGCCACTCCTTGCCACCCTTTATAACTTATTAAATATCAATAAATAAAATGGCAAGCCTTTGCTCATAAACCAAAAAGCCTTGCCACATCCTTGCCATTCCCTTGCCACCCAAAAAGTGGCAAGCCTTGAAGCCTTGCCACCCAGGCTTGCCACCTTAAAACGTTGTGTTTCAGTACATGCAAGCGTGGCAAGGGATAAACTTGTTTTTACTGTTATTTCTTTTAGATTATGGAGCTTTGTAATTAATTATAACTTCACCATCTTATTTGTCTCAACAATATTATCGTCTATTACCAGTGCATAATAATACATTCCTTTATTAAGTGAAGTTAAATCAATATTTATCTGGTTTATTCCTTTTTGAGTTGCTCGTAGTTCAAATGACTTTATTGTTTTACCCAAACAGTCAAATATTAATACTTCAGCACTAAAAGTTTCATCACCCAGTACAAATTCAATCGAAGTTGAGCTGGTAAATGGATTAGGATAGTTACGCAACATATATTTTGACTCACTGCTTAAATTATCCTGTATTGGTGGTAATACATTAGAGTTTTTGTTATGAAGCAAACTAATATGATATTTATGACACTTATCATAATCAGCCCTGTTATCAAACTTGTATTGTGGAAATTTACCAGTATATCCGGCCTTGTATCCATTTTGCTGAGCCAGTAAATAAGTATGGGCCAGATCAATTATTGCAAAAAGGGAATCTTCATATGAAGGTGGATTCTGAATAACACTGTCATACCTGTCAATTGCAGTTGCATAGTTTTCTGTTTCAACTTCAATCAGTGTTACCAGGAAATTTGCAAGCTGATTCAGGGTTGAGTCATTTAAAATAGTTGTGTCTGTCTCGTAATAATGTTTCAGGCTGTCATAATTACCTCCATCCTTATCTCCTATTACAAATAGTTCCTTTAAGGCAACCTGGGCAAACAGAGAATCGGGGTAAGTTGTAACCAGTTGCTTCAGAGTATCCCGTGCTTCGGTGTATTGCTGGTTATTGATTAATTCTGTTGCTGTATTATACATTTGTTCATCAGCATAAATAACTATTGAACCACCCAAAAGTTGCCAAACCGGATACCATCTTATTCCGGTGGAGAGGTCTGTGACTGGATCGAAGTTTATACCCCAGTAATTCCATCGTGCATCTGCCATATTGCAATCTCCTTCATTCCAAAGTATCTTATATAGTTCATAATTATTGTCCTCGTCAATAATAGCATTCCAGTGGCAATAGTATGGCACAGCTCCATATACAGCATAGATTTGGTTAATGGTATTATCCATGATGCATTGTGTTTCGCTGAGACTGTGGGCAAGTTTATAACCTTTAATGCTTACCTGGCTGTTGTTTAGGCTTTGTATCCCAAAAGGAAAACCTTTGATTTTTTTATTATTTAGGATTTCAGCATGTGAATTGTATATATATATGCCTGCTTCATTATTAGGTTGAGGTCCGTTATATTCTATTGTGTTTTGTGTTACTAGTTTTGTCCCGTCCTGCATTCCCGAGTTCTCAAGTCTTATTCCGTGTCCTTTCCTATTGTATATTTCGTTAAGTTCAATAGTAAACTCTTTACTACCATCGAATGAAATAATATCCGATCCCGATCCCGATGTAGAATAGGGATCTGTAAAATTGTTGTTGTAAATATATGATACCTTACCAATTTCCTGATTCGACACTTTTACAGTTGAATTATCGAAATCATTTTCATTTAGCTCAAGGTCTCCATATTTAAAGTCGACTATACTATTTTCGAATTTACAATCATCTTTAACAATTAGTTCGTCTGCAGTGCAATCGAGAACAACACCTTTAAAACCAATATCTTCAAATTGATAAATGCCACTGCCACTGGTATTATCAATTAAAATTGTTGTTAAGCAAGAAAAGTTCCTCCGGGTGAATCTTGTACCACTGGCTACATTCAAGGATCCCAGTACATTTAACAATGCCTCATCATCACGTTGTGTTGAAACAATAATATTATCATAAAGATTTAGTGCAGCACCATTCTCAACAGTAAGGTTACCGTCGTCATAGAAATCCAGATAATCTCCGTGGATATCAGCAATAGTACCACTTTCGATTGTTGAACTTTCTTTTACAATGCAAGGATGATCCCACTCAGAGCCGGTTTGTTGATTAATCTGGGGTGGTAACTGGAAATACCAGACGGTTAGGTTGGTCATCCCGTTATTTACTATATCAATATCCTTATCATGTGAGTAAACTTCGAAACCATCCTGGTAACCGCGATAATCGATAATTGAAAAGTCTTCTACCATGCCTGAATACTCTCCGCCGGTATCATTTTCTTCTATTCCCAGGATTATTTTAAGCTCAGGATAAGTTTGGCTAATGTTTTGAATTTCTTCCGATATATCGAATACGAAGTTAATTGATTCATAATTATCATTGGAACCGTCAAGGTTTTTACATCCTCCTCCACTTCCCGGGATCCAACTTATCATTTCAGGATTCATTGCATTGTAACGGTGATATAATTGTATGACCGAAGGTGGATCTTCATCAGGTTCTATGGTTACATAAACACCAACATTGATCTTGTTACGGCACTGGTGTTTCATTCTCACCTTTACTACCATCTGGGGTTCGCGGTAATCTACCTCATTGATATAATAAACCCTGAGCTCTTCTTGTGTAGCGAGCCCGTATGGTAACCATACAAAACCAGAATTTCCCCATTCTTCATCCCAGCTGTTCGCAACTTTTAAAGCACCATTACCATACGAGCCACAGGGTACATTATCATCATACCCTACGATGGTCATAAAGTGGGATAAACTTGTAGTACTCCAGTCTTGAATATATTTATCAAGATAATATGGGCCAGGTTCTGTAATTTCCCCTAATGATGTTTCGGAATCTAACCTTTTTTGAAACACACCCAATCCCCCCGAACTGCTACCACTTTGGTTATGATTATAAAGCCATTGTTTTAGTGATGCCAATCCACTCTGCTGGTCTATATCCATGTATGAATATGAATTGATCCTGTTTCTAATACCATTAAGGTATTTATCATACCCGTCCATCCACATCAGGT
>CAYXUU010000035.1:18779-54231 GCA_964468645.1 uncultured Bacteroidales bacterium | reverse complement strand
GCCGGTAGCAGCCGGTGTAATTGTTATCTGTTTGCATGGGTCTTGGTTAGTTAATGTTTCAAAAAGAAAGTTTTATAAATATAGTTCAACTTTTTAAATAAATTAATCTTTTATGCTCAACAGCTTCCTTAATATAAAATCACTCTGGTTATGATTAAAAAGCCATTGTTTTAGTGATGCCAATCCACTCTGTTGGTCTATATCCATGTATGAATATGAACTGATCCTGTTTTTAATCCCATCAAGGTATTTCTCATACCCGTCCATCCATATCAGGTAATCCCAAAAATTTCCGGTTCCCCATTTAACCATATTTGGGCATCCGTTGTTTTTGATAATATCCCAGCCATCATGTACATATGATAGTGTATTATAATCAGCACAATTCATATAATTCCAGGTATAGGTTTGAGGATATTGGTTTTCAGGAGAATCAGCATTAAGATTACGATGCCTGTTGATTTCATAGCAGAATGTATATGCCACACCAGCAGCTTGAGCACATGATTGATAATTTTCACCAGATAGGGGTTTTTGATCGAATATTTCGTAAAAAAATATTTTTGTTGAATTATCAACGCTTTCTGGTAATTGGGCGTGCATATTAATCACAATAGCAAAAACTTGAATGAATGAGATAATTTTCTTCATTGCTTTTATATTTATTGGATTACTATTTTTCTCGACAAAATATTGTTTTCAGATTTTATGCATAACACATAGCTGCCTGAAGGAATGGTATCAATATTGATTTGACAGTTTCCCGAATTAAATATATTGAGCGTCCATCTACATACAGTTTTTCCATTCATATCAAAGAGCAGCACATCTGTTTTGGATGGCATCTTGTATTCTGGTAATTGTATTGTCAATTTTGACGAACAAGGATTTGGAAAAACAAAAAAACTGTGATTTTTATATTTTTTAACAGATACAAATTGATTAATACTCCGGTTAAAAGGCGATCCAAAACTTGTGAAACCGGCATTAGAAACAACATATACATAATTGTCAGATGAAATAGCAATCTTCTTGAAATACTTGTTCTCAATGTTATATGTAATATCATCCCAAAAGACTCCATTATCAGGTGAGTATAAAATACCTCCATTTAACCAGCTATGGTTGTCACAGGCCAGAAATATCTCATCATCTTCAGTAATTATTATATCACTTATATCTTTGTTTTCAATCACTGGTTCCCAGGAAAAACCCCCATCATTAGATTTAAAAAGGCCTGCCATCAGGCAACCAGCAAATAATTCATCTGACGAATTAATCTTTAGTGAGTAAATAGCTGCCATCCCAGGTGTTGGAATACCAATAAATGTTTCCCCATTATCAATTGAATAATAAAAATTATCATATTGCCCGCTGTAGCATCTTCCCCCAGCATAAATAGTACCATTGTCATCTGATGTTATTGTCCTAATTAACAGATCCTGCCATATACAAGTATCCCATGTTTTGCCATTATCCAGGGATCTTATTATACCACCCCATGTACCGGCAAGTAGAGTATTGTTTTGTGTTTTATGCAAGCATAATACATTATTAAAGTGTTCCCAAACCCATTCCCATGTATTTCCCCAATCCGGTGACCTCCAGACTCCTCCGGTGCCACCCATAAAAAGTGTATCTTCTTCACCTTTTAATATCGCATATGGAGTCCTTCTGTATGGCCCTATAAACTCCCAGGTTTCCCCTTTGTCGGGTGATAGATAAATACCACCATTATAACTTCTTGTCAGGTTTGTTCCTATTAAAACAGTATCGCGGCCTATCACAGTTATTGAAGGGATATGATCAACTGTATCAGGATAAGGGATGGAATCCCAGAAATCTTGTGATCTTATATCTTCTGGAATGAATAGCATAATTACAAAAACCAGTGCCATAAGTCTTATTATCTGCTTTGGTTCTTTCGCTTTTTTCGGTTTTATTTTAATAGTCATATATGTTTTCATTTTAGCTTTTGAGTAATCTATAGGTGAATCACTAAATTTTTACTAAAGATATAAAAAAGATAGATTAGTTATATCCTTCATGAAACATATGATCATTCATATACGCCCCTTTTTTTGATCTCGATCAACAATTAACTTTAATTTTTTTCTTATTTTCTTCAATTACATTTTCAAACAAAAGAAAGATTTCAAATCGGATTTCATGGTTTCATTTTTAGGGTTTCTATCCTATTTATACCAGAATTTCATTTTTGTTAAGAAAATATTTTGGGAAAGTGCTCAAAAATGGTAATTTCACGTAACTTAATAAGTCTATAATCCTTACCAATAAGGTAAAAGAGAGTTTTGTTAAAAAACTAAAAAAACTTAAAATCCAGGTAAATTATTTCGTCCTTTAATAAAGGCAGCACCTCACAGCAAGAGAAGTTATTGGTGATCATCTTCGTCGTTAAGGTTGTGCCTCACGGTAAGCGCAGTTAACAAGGTGTTCGTCTCCCTTCCGGCGGGGCTGCCAGTCAACAATAAACCCGCCAGGCATTCCCACCCCACAAGGCAAAAACAGGTAACATGCTCCACATTGTCTTGGTCCCTTAGCTGCTTTATGATTTCAGCAAGTTACTCTTTCTTAACAAGGGGGGCATGGTTTTTTACCAGACCTATGAGGCCATACCTTTATAAGTCTATCCAACAAATCCGTTTTTGTAATGAATTTATCAGCATCCCATTTCCTCTCCGCTTCAATTTTTATCAATCCGAAATAATCAAGGAATCTTTCAAAAGTTCGTAGGGAATAACAATTGTTAACAAACCTCTCAAGAGTTCCATACGAAGGTTGAGGTAATTCATCCAGTAAGAGCGGGAATGCTTTAAAATATTTATCGGCATAAAACTTATCAAGTCGTTTTACTGAACCATATTTATGTAATAAGATCAGCGAAAATCCAAATCCGAGCTGCCCGATATTATTATCACCATATCCGTCATAATAAGCCCAATTAACCCTTGTGCAATATGTTGTGAAAATCAATTCCAGCAGTTGAGGATCATTAGAAATAAGCTTCTCTCCTTTTTTAGTCAGGCTTAGTTTATTGTTTCTTTTTTTTATTAATCCTGTGATCTCCGCAAAGATTCTTGTCAGGTTAACCGTCATGGAGTCCTTCTCCCTGAATACCCTCAAACTCCCTGGTGTAATAATATTATCCTCCATAAATCCCTGATCATAGATATCCTTTACAATCTTTAAAGGGAGGAAACCTTTTTGGGTCAGTTTCATCTCACCGCTCTTTCTTATCAAATCCAAAAAATATTTTAATTGGTTCAGAATAGGGATATGTTGGTAATCCTCTTTAGAAACAAGCTGTAATTCAATAGGACTATCTTCTCCAAAAGTAAAATGCAACAGATGATGCATTTCAAAAGGTGAATAGCCCTCAAAATCCGGCATTTCCCTGTTGTTTTCCTCATGCATTATTTCGTCTATATATCTCTGGATGTCTTCTAACATCTTATTTCAATATGATGATTTACATCAATTCCATTCTTTAAAAAAATACAGGTCAGGAATTCAATTTATTCATTATTTCCTGCATAATCTTCTCTCCCTGGCACACTAATCTCTTATATCTAAAGCCTCGTCTTAAAGCCTTATCAATAAAAAATAACGTCTTGTACTTCTCATATTTCTTTCGATCCTCCAGTAATTCCTTAACAAATAGCTTTAATTCCGGCAAACTAATTTCATCTTCCATTAATTTATCAAACAGAAGAAAAGTTTCAAAATCTGATTCCATGTTTTCCTTTTTTGTTCACCCTGTTAATACCAGAATTTCAATTTTGTCAGGTAAATATTATTTAAAAACAATCAAAAAGGACAATTCTTTATTGGTAGTATCAGTCTACAACCCCTATCAATAAAGCAAAAGAGACTTCGAATTAAAATTTAAAAAATCATGTTCCAGGTAATTTTCTTCGTAGTGAATGTCGTGCCTCACGGCAAGCGCAGTTGACAAGGTGTTCGTCTCCCTTCCGGCGGGGCTGCCAGTCAACAAAAAACCCGCCAGGCATTCCCACCGCACAATGTAAAAACAGGTAACATGTCCCACATTGTCTTTGTCGTTCCGTTCATTCCTTCGTAACCGGACGCAATATCCACCCCACAATCCCTTCAATTGCGTCCGGCCACTCACTCATTCCCTCCACACCAAACACAATCTTCTCCACCACACCTGCAAACTTCATCCCTCCCTGCTAATATAAGTTGGTAAACGCCACTTTTGCCTTTTGCCTTTTTACTTTGTACTTGTTGCCCATCATCTTCCCTGTTTCCCCCCACCCAAAAATGCCTGTCATGTTTTTTGTGTCTGGCGCTTCCAACCCACAGGCAGCCACCCCGCCGCAAGATCGCTCACTTCCGGCCGCTCCTTCGCAACCAACTTCAGTTTTTCATAGCATGGGCGGCCTCCCTTTATTTTCTGTCCGGCTGCGCACCTCCGCCTGCGCTCTTTTAAAATTCCAGCGTTGGGTATCGCGCAGGCGCAGTCGTCGGCAGCCGGTCGCCGCCAGCCAGGGGCTTCCTTCCTTCGCAACCTTCATCTCATCTCTGTAAACTTAAGTGGTATTCATTTTCCTTGGAGTGAAGCCACAGTTATTTTAGCAATTTTAGATAAGAGGTTTTAGAAGTACAAGTTCCGCACTCGATCAAAAAACCCCACAAGCCACCCCAACGATTTATTCCGCATCCGCTCCACAAATGCCGGCATTTTTTGATTGTGCTTTTTTAGTTCATTTAGTAAATTGCATAAGGTAATAGAACTATCATTCTTCTTACGTATATACTCCGTATTATACCAAACTAAGATTTACCTTAATTTAACTACTTTTACTGACTCAATACGTTTATTATCAATCAGAAATATGCAATTATAAACCCCGTCAGGCAATTCAGAACAATCCATGTCAATTTTGTGATCGCCGGTTAAAAATTGATTCCGGTTTAATAACCTTACACTTCTACCTGAAATATCGAAAACCTGTAACTCTAAAGAAATATCGGTAAGCGTTGTAAAACTAATTGTGAAAGATCCATTAAATGGATTAGGGAATACACTATTGATAGTAAATCGATCTTTATGGTTATCAAATTCACTTTCAATTATTTCCGATACATTGTTGCTTGTTGTAAGCAAATCAAGCAATTTATCGCGATAATGTTCGTATTTTGAGCGTGACTTCGGTACATACTGAGGATATTTACAACTGAATCCTGATTTCAATGTACTATCCCCCATTAATAAATACAAGTACCCCAAATCAATAATTGCAAATAATGAATCTTCAAGCGTTTCAGGATCTTCGATAATAGCTTCGTACCAATTAATTGCTTCCTGATAGTTCTCCAGCTTTATATCACATTTGTTCGAAACGAAATCCGATAATTTCGCAAGATCAGTTGTATCCTGGAACACTTGTGTTGTATCTAAATAGGATTGCAAACCGGAAAAATCCTGATTAAATATCTTTTTGAGTTCAAATAACTGATTTACTGACATTATGCTATAGTGGTCCTCAGGATAACCTCCAATGACCTCTTTGAATTTATCTTCAGCATCCTGATACTGACCAGCTGCAATTTGAATTACTGCTGAATCATAAATCTGCTTGGCATTTGAAAACTTTACCTCTTTGTTTTTTGTGCATATCGGGTCCCAGTCAAATGAAGAAGATGGATATAAATATGGTGAAGGGTTTGAAACACCCTGTCCCCAGTAATTATTTTCAACATCGTATGGGGTTGACGGATACACTTCACTTGAGAAAGTGATAAGATAAGTGCTGAATGTCCCTTCATAAATGTCATTATACCAGAACTCAGCCGGGAAACATGCCCTGGATAAATATACCTGGCATTCCGTGTTATTAATGATTCTTTGTTTAATGCTATCACAACCATACTGGTCATAACCGTGAATTTTCGTCTGGCTGTAGTCCAGGCATACAATTCCATAATCGTTGCTATGAATGTAATTACTGTTCATGATATGGGCTTTACTATTATAAACCTTTATGCCGTATTCTTTGGCTTCCGATTTTTTTGAAGAACAATATATTTCATTGTTTTCTATAATAAATTCATTGTTTCCTTCAGTACCACCTGAATTATAAAGACTTATCCCATCATTTGCTTCATGTATAATTGTGTTGTTTTCAATGATAAAATCAGTATACCCATCTATGAATATTGGTGATCCATAAACGGATTCGTTATCGAAAGTATTTCCGCTTATCTCAACAATGCTATCCTGGTTTCCGCTAAATGCATAAACAACTGAATTTATGAAGCTGCATTGATCAGTAACATGTAAACTACCTTTTGATTTTTCTACTCGGGATTCGTCAAAACTGCAACCGGATATGGTCAGGTCACTACAGATCGATTGGATCTTTGCATTGTCAAATAATAAACCACTTATTGAATATGTTTCGTTTTCATTAATAAAGTTGAGAATTAGTTCGCATCCCTGTTCAGCAGTGAACAGTACACTATCTCCAAATTGGATATTGCCATAAATATCAATTCTGCTCTCCCCACGTGCGCCATTTAAAATAGCTTTATCTTCAATGATCAGTGTTGATCCTTCATTAATTATTAGATTGCTGTTATAGAAGTCAATAATAACATCGCTTTGTATTGTTAATGTTGAGCTATCTGATACTGTAGGTTCAAAACGGCTAACCATATTACTGTATAATTGCAAGTTACTGTCAATCACAAAAGGTATAAGGTCATACTCAATCGAAAACCAGTTAGCGCCAACATTAAATGGTATATAACTGTAATCCGACATAAACTCAAATGTCTCCTCCCAGCGATAATCCATTAATGAAAAAGTCGATAAACGGCTATTGTACGAGCTATCAATTCTACCGTTCCAAATATCTAAAAACAACTTGCCATAATCTTCATCGCTAAAAAAATAATTATAATCCAGTTCCAGTTCTATTGGGTCATGATTATCTTTTCCTCTCATTGGGTTAGTATCGCTTTTAAAAGTTAAAGCAAAATATTGCTCTGTCGAATCAATAGGGGGTGGTTCAGCATTAGCATCATTTCCGTAGCCAACTTCAAAACGTAAGACATTACGTGGTTTTTGCTTTATTTTTGCACGGAGTGTAACCTCTGGTTCATAATCCTCAACATAAACAACGTATGTTGCCTGGCCATCCATGGCATATATGGTATCCCATGGCGAAGTAGAAGTATCTACAACATAATGTGGCAAAAACCGGTATGGCCAGTATGCATAGCCGCCTTTCCCGTAACCTACAGACCCCCAGCTGTTTGCTATTTTAAGTACTCCATGTTCCCAGTCCCTCATATCAACAATACTATCATTGTTAATATCAATAGTATCAGTATATTGACCGTCATTATTAAAATCATAACATATTGTATCATTATATCCTACAATCGTAAGTTGATGATTATCTCCACTAGGATTGCTCCAGTCAATTAGAATCCATTCATTGATGTTTATATAATCATAAGTACAAGCCTGCATATTTGTTGTAAAGCTTGATAACCCACCAAACGTAGCAGTATCATTATTGTGATTAAATAGCCATTGCTTTAGCAATATTAAAGCTTCTTCCGAATCTTCACCGAAATCAATTATTTCATAATAACTTACCCTGTTTCCCATTGCCTGTTTGTATTTATCATATCCACTCATCCAATAGGTTGTATCCTTATTTATATGCATTCCGCCATAAGTCGGAACATTCGGGCAACCCATTTCTTTCACGATTTCCCATCCGTCCCATATATAAGAACCTTCACTTCCAAGTCCTTTATTAAGATAATTGTAAGTGAAATGAGTGGGATACCAGTTTTCTTCATACAAAGAAGTATCTGCTGGCAGATTTCTCAACCAATTGATTTCATAAGTAAATACATAACCTATTCCAGATGCTTGAGCACAACTACCACGACTTTGTTCAAATATTGTTCTCATATATATGTTTGCAGAATTATCAATATAAGATGGTGGAGTAATAGTTGAAAGTAAATTCATATTAGGAATCTGTTGTATCACATTCTCTATTTCAGGTGTGACTCTTGGAACTCCTCCGGTAATCCAGGGGGTGCCATTTGGGTCTGGATTTATGTTTACAACTTGTGCTTTAATTGCAATAAACACAAGAAAGAAGACATAAACAAAAATGGATAGTTTTTTCATTATTAATATTTTTTTGTGATTATTCTATAAGAAACTTTAAACTATACACAGCATTGTCAGAGACTATATTCACAATGTAAAAACCTGTTTTAAAAGCTGATATGTCGATTGATTTTTCATTAATTGAAAAAACTTCAGTATAATAATCGAGCAATTTTCTTCCTGAGAGATCATTTACTTCAATTGTATATCGTCCCTTTTCAGGGAATATAATATTTAATCTGTCATTTGCAGGGATTGGGTATACTTTGAACGAAATCTGGCGATCAAGCAAATAATTAACTTCTGTTATCGGATTTATCGTGCGAAATAATATTCCAGGCATGTCGTAAATGATGTAAACAAAATTCCCGAAATCAGAAGCTACATATTCAATAAATCTTCCAGTTAAATTGTCGGTAATATCTTCCCAGTTATCGCCATTATCATACGAACAATAAACCCCGCCTTCTGATCCATCTCTTGTACAACTTATAAACACAGTATTAAAATCATTAATTGTCATTGAGGTAACCAGGTTATGTTGGAATACTGCTTCCCATGAATTACCAAGGTAATCAAGGGACTTAAAAACCTGCCCCAAACCTGTCTGTGCATGCCCCCGGCTCCCGGCAAAGACCTCATCATTAGAATTAATCTCTACACATGAAATAAAATTTTTCTGCAGCCCTATCAACTCCCAGGTGCTTCCGCCATCATCAGACCTGTACATCCCTCCGGGATTCGGCCCGACATGTGCAATTGAACCGGCAAAAAGAATTCCAAAGCTATTGCATTCAATATCATTGATCATCTCTGTAAACCATGTATCCAAAACCTTATCCCATGTAGCTCCATTATCTACTGATCGAAAGATTCCACCCCAGCCACTATAAAACAGATATCCACTATCAGATTGGTGTAAACAAACTATATTATTAACTTCCGGGTTGGTTAAAAGCATTTCCCATTGTTCATTACCGAGGTATTTATAAACAAAGCCATCAGCCCCCACAAGTAGCGAACTGTCGTTTGTAACCATTATGGCTCTTATCCAATGAATCTCCAATCCCAAGTAATCCCATGTTTCACAGTTATCAGTTGAATGATATATGCCGCTTGTAGTTCCAAGATATACATCGTCTTCATGAAAGTAAATTGTGAGGGCATTAACACTGTCGGGTATGGGTACCTGTTCCCACTGGGCAAATGAACATATTGATAATACTATACCTAATAAAACAAGGTAAGCTTCTTTCGCAAAATCCCTCATAATAAAGTATTAATTAGTTGCAATGCAATTAGTTTCAACCAAAAATAGTAAGTTATTCAATATAATTGCCAAGCTAATCTTTAATAGATTTATTTCCATAATTTTTAATTCTCGGTTATATTATCTTAATATCAGGTTTCAAATTTTGTTACCGGTATTTCTTTAATTTTTCTTATTTCACCTCATGAATATCCCTTCAGATACTCATAATTATTAACAAAATCCTTCTTCCTGGGGAATATTTAGCTGTTAAGCAATCCGGCTATATTTATTTAATCAAATAATAATGAGGGTCTTAATCTTGCTTATATCTCTACAAAACAGCTATAAGTTATGCTGCATTAAATATAACTAATAATCCTTCATATTCCAAAAAATAAAACCTTTTTAATATCTACTTCCAGGAATTTAACAGATATTAAATGTAACTCAGATCATTTTTGAGGAAACTTATATAATCAATCATTGTATCGTTTATAACTTGACCAAGTCGGAAAATAACGTTCTTGTCATAAGTATGTTTGTATTATACCTTTACAAAAAGCTTATTTATCATGAACTGGTTTATCAATTTCTGCATTGGATCCATTAATTCTTTTGTGTTGTATGAGACCATTATCTCTTTTAACGTATTCAGATATTTTAAAGTAGATGATATCTTATCAGCCCTTGTGGCCCTGGTAGGAGGGATTATATCAACCATTCTGATAAATATTTTGCGGGCAAAGTATCCAGGATTATTTAACCAAAAAGGGGCAAAATGAACGGGGTTTTCTCCGTTCTAACTCCGTACCAACTCCCTTTGGTTGTTAGTGCGGTTCTCAGATACTCCGTACCAGTTGAACTCCTGGTTGTTTTATAATAAACTGTTTATCAATTCATACACTCGCTTTACACCCTTAAAGGATTTTCCTTTATCAATTAATCTTTATGTCAAACTAAACCTTTATTCAAATGGGAAAAATTTCAAAAGGGATCTTAGGCGGTTTTTCCGGGCGGGTAGGAACTGTGGTAGGTAGCCGCATTTTCACTATCGACGTCATGAGATCTTATCAGCCCGATGTTCGTAATCCTCGTTCTGCTGGCCAGATGGCCCAGAGGAACAAATTTGCATTCCTGGTTGCATTCCTCCGCAGGATACTTCCAATCCTGCGTACAGGATGGGGCAAGGCAGCTTCAAAAATGTCTGCATGGAATGCTGCACTCGCATACAATATCCTGAATGCTGTTACCGGCACCTCACCAAACTTTCAGATCGGCTATGCCAACCTGAAGATTTCCGAAGGTGCACTCACAGGTTTCAGCGGCCCTCTATTTACTGTACCTGTTGGTGGTGGTGTATCACTGGAATGGATGGACAACAGTAACCAGGGCGATGCTCTTGACACCGATCTTTTCTACGGTGTTGTATACAATGTCACAAAAGACAACTTCGTCATACAGACAGGTGCAAATACCCGTCAGGATGGTGCATGCGCATTTGACTATGATAACTGGGAAGCCGGAGACGTATGCCATGGATGGGGTTATTTCATCTCTGCAGATGGTGCAAAGGTTTCTGATTCGGTTTACTTCGGTACCGATTCACTCCTGGATTAACTCCCCGTACGTTCTTTTTCATATGCTACTGGCCCGTCTTCCGGAAGGAGTCGGGCCAGTTTTCTAAAACACACGCAACCATGGCAACCAGGGAACTTACATATGAAGAACTAAATGAATCCTTGATCGATTTTCTTTTAAGGATCCATAGCTTTGATTTCTATCTTCATGATTTCTTCTCCAACCAGTTTCAAACCGGTATCCGATACATCGAACTTTATGAACTGATAAGATGGTCCTACATCGATGATAATCAAATCATCCTCAATACCGCTAAGGACTCATATGATCGTACATTTACTTCAAATGATATTACTTTCCCGTTTTATGAATCTATCATCACTGGGGAGTTCTTGTACAACACCTGTGCTTATACAACAACCTCAAGATATTTCAAACGCTATTACCGGTGGCCAGGAGTTTATGTCGGAACAAAAAGCTTATCCACTCACATATTCCGGCACCATAAAGCAAAGCAGTTAAAGCATGAAGGATTGACTGATCTGGAAATACAACTATACTTCGGGGAAAAGGATCTCAAGAATGTACAGACATATATCTACTCACAAATATTCATACCATGAAATCACGACTTAATTATTAACAACTGATCTTTAATAACTTATGCTTGCATTATTCACATACAACTCTTATCTTTAACTCATCTTGTAAGGCAAGGCAGGCTCTTCTGGGGAGTAATCTTGTCGAACTTTACAAGGAGCGTGAAAGCGAGTTCAACGAAAAAGCCTCGTTCCCGGTTGGGAAGAGGCTTTTTTAATTTGTATAAACACCATCAGTAAGTATACGCCATAATCCTATTAAATCAGTACAATAAACCTTTGGAAACGTTTAGCACCCCAGGAATAAATATCCTACAACTAACATGTCAATTAAGTTTTAAAAGATGGTCAGGTAGAAATTGTTCGAAGTTTCGTTAAAGTCTAGTTATTTTTCTGTTTGCTTCATCAACTACATCATCTTCAAATGAATCCAAATATATTTGAGTAGTCTTTTCTGTTTGGTGGCCTAGAGCTTCACTGATCACTGAAGCAGAAACACCACTTCTTTTTGCAATGGTTGCCCAGGAATGCCTGGCCACATATGAAGTTAATGAAAAGGGACAGCCAACTTCTTTTCCGATTTCATTTAACTCCCTGCGCAAATTTCCATATGCGGTTTCATAACTATTGAATTCATCACCTTTTTTAACATATGGAAATATATATTCATCCGGTCCTAGACTCTTAATGTACTTATTAATAATTCTGCGTGATTCAGGTAATAGTTTTACGTTAATAGGTTCTTTAACCTTACTTCTTCTATAATATATTCTCCCATTTATGATATCCTTTTCCTTTAAAAAGAGAATATCTTTAAAGTTTATTCCTCTGTTATAAAAACTAAACATAAAGAGATCTCTTGCAATATATTTTCTTGAACCAAGTTTTAACTTCAAACGTTTTATTTTTCCAATGATGTTTTTCTGAACAGCTCTCTTTTGTGTCTTTTCAGTTTTTATTCTGTATTCTTCAAAAGGGTAGAAATGCTTAGAAATCAGTCTATCTTTAATAGCCCTATTGTAAATTGCCCGGATTCTTATCATGTAAGTAGCAATAGTATTCACTTTGCAATCATTTGTTATCAGATAACTTTCAAAATCTCTGCAGAATTTAGGTGTAATCTCCTTGAAATCAAGGTCAACTCCATTGTTGAATTTTAATATCGCATTTAAAGCATCATTAAACGACTTGGCATATTTATCCCTCTTTTCCTTTTTTAGAACTTCAATTTCTTGTTCCGTATAACTTTTAAAAGAACTTGAATCCAATCGTTCATTAATCATATGAGCAATATCTTTAACCGTATAAGGTTTCCTAAGGTTATCCAATTTCAATATTGCTTTCTCAGCGCTTAGTTTTTTAGACTTTATTACCTGTTTAAGTTCTGTAGCATGTGGGTGTTTATAATTCGGTAAATCGTTTTCAAAATTCCATTGAGATTTCGTAGATGAATAACCCAGGTGGATCACTTTTCGTTTTCTATCCTTAATTATTGACATAATTACAGGATGTTTATTACCTTTGAGAGTGTTGTGTGTGTTAAGGAATATTCTAATTGAAGCCATAATTAATTTGAGTGAAACAATAGTGAAACATTTCTTTCACAAATCTACATTTATTTTCCGCCAATTGCAAGCATTGTTAATAAATATCCTTGTATATCAAGTAAATAAGAAAAACAGGAAAACACTAATTGAACATTGCTTCTCACTCGTAATGAGCAGGTCGGGGGTTCGAGTCCCCTGAGAGGCTCAGTAAAATTGTCGATTGTCGATGTTTGATTGTCGATGTTCGTTTTGAATTCTAACCGCTAAGCCCGCCAAGATCGCTAATTTATAGAAGGCTGAATTTCATGATTTGTTATGAACTTCAATTTTGAATAAGTTACAGGTTACATGTTATTGGAGGATTATATTTAGTGTATTAAAACAAAACCGGAATCATCTGCTTCGCTTATTTCGGTTCGTTCACTAAAGTCACTTAAATCGTCTTATTTCTTTTCGCGGGCTTAGCGGTTAAATAAGAAAAAGCGCTCCAAAATGTGGAACGCTTTTTTGACCAATGGAAACGAGTTATTATCAATTAATCCAAAGCGGCATCAAATATCTTTTTGTTTTTCGATATACTGGCCAATTTTGGAAAGTAATTGTTTCTTATCTATGGGTTTTAAAATAAAATCATCACAGGTTGATGTCAATGCCTTGAATTCATGTGTTCCCATCGAACATGTGGTTTGTGAAATAATCGGCAGGTTCTGCCTGAATTCCTTGATTTGCTGTGTTGCCTGAAAACCGTTAAGTTTTGGCATGTTGTAGTCCATCAATACAACATCAATATCTTCATTGTTACGGCAATATTCGATGGCCTGCTCCCCATCTTCTGCCCATAACAAATGGGCATTGGTTTTGCCCAGAATTGCTTTAAGCAGTAAAAAGTTGATTTTTACATCATCCGCTATCAGGATGGTTTTGTCTGTCCAGTCAACCTGGTTGAACCCGGTTGGCGCTGTTGTGGTTTTTGTCATTGTTTCCATTGGTCTATGTTTTTAAGTTATCGTTTCTGGCATTACATATCCAATTGAGGTGCCAGAAGACCAATGGGTTGTTTATCAATATTTTAGCATTGGAAATAATTTACCGAAGATTCCGTATTCTGCACAATACTCCCATTTTGGGAAAATTATGGTCACAAATTCCCGAGTTATTGCCACGGATACACGGATGAATATTAATAATTCGGGAGGGCATGTAGGATGGATATCTGTGCATCCGTGGTTAATCTTATTAGTGACGAATGCAGGATCTCTTAATCCGCTAAGCGGTTTCTGAGAAATATAGTCGAGCTATTTAAGAAATGTATTGAAGTAGTCAGTAATCTTCTGATACATATGCATACGATCTTTACCCCTGACGTTATGGGGATGGCCTGGATAAACGAAATAATCAACCTGGATACCTTCATCAATACAGGCTTTTAAGAACATCAGGCTGTTCTGCCAAACAACAGTGCCATCGTTTGTACCATGAAGGATCAGCAATTTACTTTCAAGCTTACTGGCTTTATCAATAAGGCAGGATTTTTTATACCCTTCAGGATTGCTTTCAGGGGTATCCATATATCGCTCACCATACATCACCTCATAGTATTTCCAATCAGTAACCGGACCACCGGCAACACCAACCTTAAAATCTTCAGGATAATCCAGCAGCATGGATATGGTCAAAAATCCACCATAACTCCAGCCGTCAACTCCTATTCTGTTTTCATCAACATATGGAAGGGATTTAAGATACTCAACACCCGCCATCTGATCTTCAACTTCAGCAATACCAATATTCCTGTGGATAACGGACTCAAATTCAAATCCGCGATTGGCAGTACCGCGGTTATCAAGGGTAAAGACAATATAACCCTGCTGAGCCAGATAAAAAAGGAACAACTGCCCCCCACCCAGCCATGAATCTGTAATCAATTGTGAATGTGGTCCACCATAAACATATACAATTACAGGGTGTTCTTTCGCCGGATCGAAATTATCTGGTTTGATCATCCTGCAATACAGATCCTGATCATTATTATTTTTAATCGTAAAAATGGACATTTCACCCAGGGCATAATCCTCAAGCGGATCAACATCGGTTAGCAGCACCTGTTTTTGTTCGCCTTTATCGTCGATTATACTGTATTCCCTTGCTATCTCAGTGCTACTGGAAATATCAATGAAATATTTCTTGTTTTCATTGAACCTTGCATTATGGGTGCCAACACCATTTGTCAATATCATCATCTCACCATTATATAAATTAACAGCATAGATATCACGCTTTAAGGGATCTTCTTTATTGGCCTGAATAAATGCAAACCTGCCTTTATTGTCAAATCCATAAAACCTGGTTACAACCCAATTTCCCCTGGTGAGTTGTGTTATCAATGTTCCATCGGTATTATATAAATAAAGGTGATCGAAACCATCACGTTCACTAAACCACAGAAACTGATCAGGAAGAGTATTAATGAAAAACATTCCATGTTCCGGCTCTACATATCTTTCACTTGTTTCTTCAAAAAGTGTCATGACAAAAGCACCACTCTCAGCATCATATTTATTCAATTTAAGATGATCCTGATCTCGGTTGAGTATGGCTATATAAACAAATTTTTCTTCAGGGCCCCAGGTCACATTGGTAAGGTATTGATCGGCAGGTTCCCCTGTTTGTAGAAATATTGTTTCCCCATTACTGATATTGTATATTCCAAGCTTCACTTGATGGCTTGTCATGCCTGCCATGGGATACCTGGTTGTTTGCAGTTCAGCAAACCGGGCCGTAACATCTACAAGTGGATATTCGGTAACCATAGTCTCATCCATGCTGTAGAAAGCTATATTATTCCCTTTTGGCGACCAGAAAATACCCTCCCTGATCCCGAACTCATTCCGGTGTACCGATTGCCCGTTAACAATTCCCGGGTCTTCATCAAAAGTGATCTGCCGCTGGTTTCCTTCCAGTGCAACATAGAGATTATTATCGAGGGTATAGGCTACCTGGTAAGTTTGTTCATCGATGTGGACATTGGAAGCATCTTTGTTATATTCGTTTACCTTTCTGAGTTCCTTTTTAGCGATATCATACAGGAATACCATGTTATTATTTGCAAACATGATAATATTATCTCCCTGGCAGGTTAATCTCGGAATACGACTCAATGAGTCAAGGCCAAGTTTATTCATTCCATTGTTTAAATCATCTACCCTAATGATGGTATCTGTTTTGGCATTTCCTGCCCGGCCCATTACAACTGATTCCTTTTTAACATAAATGAATTTATCTGTATCGCCCATCCATTGAAGCTGTGACAATGACTCTGGAAATATTGATCTGTTCTGGTAAGTAATGTCCTTAAGACTTAGAAGTTTATCTTGCGAAAATGCGTTCAGAAAAAAGGTCATTATAATGACCAGCGATGTTAACTTAATACTGCTTTTCATAATTGTTATTTAAATAATTTGTTCTCGAATTTGAATCCAGCAATAGGATATGATTACTAATTATGGGTTTTCTATGCGGAATTTAAAATCGGACAAATGCTGACTTTGCCTGTCGTTCAAATACACAAAAAAATCGGAACCAACAACTTTGCTGATGTCAACCTCAATTAAATTCCACCATCCCCTGCCTTCCGGCAATTGTGGAGCCTGGTAGGGTAAATCTATCTCTACAATTTCATTTTCATTGTTATCCCTGATGATTACAAAAAACCACTTTAAGTTTGCCCTGTCTTCCGAATACCTTGAAAGGAAGATCATCAATCGGCCACCGGGAGCTTCCTGTTCCAGTTTATTTATCGCATCCTGCTTCTTTTTATCAGTCCAGTTTTCAAGCTGAGCTACTGAATCAAGATCATGTAATAACTGGTCTAAGTTTTTATAGGCAATACTGGTGATTGGAGCAACATTATATGTCTGGGCCCTATCTGGATATTCACCAAATACTTTAATAATATCATGGTTAAAGACTTTCTTTGTTTCTCCATCCATCCAGGTCTGATTCATTAATGACACTGGCATCTGTGCATTCACCACAGATATAAAAATAAAACTTAAAATTGCTACTAATAAATTCTTCATAAGCATTTGATTTAAATTGCATGTAATGCCTGAGCAATGTTTTTTATCAGTTCAGGATCTTCTTCAATACTATTTCCAACCACGATAACATCGGCGCCATTCATTGCATCTTCAACCGCTTTTTCAACGGTACGAATACCTCCGCCGATGATCAGTGGTACTTCGATATGTTTCCTCACGTAATTGATCATCCCCTTGGAGATCGGATTCACAGCCCCGCTACCTGCATCCATGTAAATCAGTTTCATTCCCAGCATTTCGCCGGCCATGGCAGTGCATGCAGCTACATCGTTTTTCTCTGCCGGAATTGGCATCGTATTACTCATATATGTAACGGTGGTCGGGCTTCCGCTATCGATCAGCATATAACCGGTTGATATCACTTCCAACCCCGAAAGTTTCAGGTAAGGAGCAGCAATCACATGCCTTCCGATAAGCATTTCGGCATTCCGGCCGGAAATCAGCGAAAGGAAAAGAAAGCCATCGGCCCTGTACGACATTTGAAGGGTGTTGCCAGGAAATAAAACCACCGGAATATTGGAATACTCTTTTAATACATTAATACAATGGTCAAGATTATCGTTTGTAAGCAAACTACCCCCAACGAAGAAATAATCAACCTCACACTGACCGGCGTATTCAGCTATTCTTTTTATTTCATGATCATCGGGTTTATCAGGATCTACAAGTACTGCAAATTGTTTCCTGCCCTGTTTTTTCTTCTCAATTATAGTAGAATAAATATCCATAATAAGAATAAATTTTCTTTGGAGGTAAAATTATGAATTTTTCATTGTATCAATAGTGTACACAAGAACATATTCCTCGAACAGCTTAAAATGGACAAAAAATGGCCGTTTATAACTTCCAATGCCAATAAAACCCGGGAAACTGGCTGCTCCGGAAATATCCACTTTCTCAAGAAGGATATTTTTCCTGAAATCAAGATCTCTCTTTCCGTAAAGTTTGTATAAAGCTTCCTTGGCCCCCCAGTAAATATAAAGTTCTCTCAGGTCAGGTGGATCATCGAGAAAGGCCAGTTCTTTTTCATTAAGAAACTTATCCTTCACCCTCAGTACCCTTGGGGCAATTTTCTCAATATCTATACCGACAGGATAGTTCTCGCTCAGGATTACACCGGCATAATCACCGGCATGAGTAACCGAAATATACTGGCTGGTATTTTCAAGATAAGGTTTTCCGTTGATATCATATGAGATATCAGGATCATCTTTATTTAGCATATGAGATAACAAAATTCGGTATGCCAACCATTGTTTCTTTCTCGTCACATTTAAAAACTTGCTGTAAACAGTCCTTTCTTTTTTATTTAAGGTATAAATACTTTCCATCTCATTTGTCGACTCTGCAATCCGCCAGACTCCCACCGTGGTGTTTTCATTAACATTTATAATATATTTAACCGGCATAGGAGCACAAAGTTAATCAAACCTGAACAATCCATATTGACTATTCAACAGGGATATTGGACAAATCATCAGAATTGACTAACTTTGCCCACCCAAAATAATACAGGAGAAAATACTTTTAAATCAAAAATAAAATAATGGAAAACCTCATTGTTGATAAATCTTTAAATTACAGAATAGCAGATATTGAACTTGCTGATTTTGGACGCAGGGAAATTGAGATCGCGGAAAAGGAAATGCCGGGTTTGATGTCAATCCGTAAAAAGTATGCGGTAGAAAAACCACTGAAAGGAGCCAGAATTACCGGCTCATTGCATATGACCATCCAAACAGCCGTACTTATTGAAACCCTTGTTGAACTTGGGGCTGAGGTAAGGTGGGCCAGTTGCAATATTTTCTCAACACAGGATCATGCTGCTGCCGCTATTGCTAAAGCGGGAGTCCCTGTATTTGCATGGAAAGGTGAAACCCTTGATGAATACTGGTGGTGTGCCTTCCAGGCACTATCGTTTCCAGAAGGTAAAGGTCCCAACCTCATTGTTGATGACGGTGGTGATGCAACCCTGATGTTCCATCTTGGTTATAAAATTGAAAAGGATCCAAAACGTCTGGAAAAAGAAACCGGCAGTACCGATGAAGCTGCTATGATGAATATTCTGAAGCAGATCTATGTTGAAGACAATAACAAATGGCACAGGGGTGCAAAAGAATGGAAAGGTGTTTCTGAAGAAACAACAACCGGCGTACATCGTCTATACCAGATGAAAGAAAAAGGAGAACTCCTGGTTCCTGCAATTAATGTTAATGATTCGGTAACCAAATCGAAGTTTGACAACCTTTATGGTTGTCGTGAATCACTGGCTGATGGTATCAAACGTGCCACTGATGTTATGATTGCAGGTAAAGTGGTTGTTGTGCTTGGATATGGTGATGTTGGCAAAGGCTCAGCAAAATCGATGCGAGCTTATGGTGCCCGGGTAAAAGTTACTGAAATTGATCCTATCTGTGCCCTGCAAGCCGCAATGGAAGGTTTTGAGGTAGTATGGCTAGAAGATGTTTTACATGAAGGGCAGATCTATGTTACAACCACAGGCAATAAAGATGTTATTACTGCGGAGCACATTTCAAAAATGCGTGATGAAGCTATTGTTTGTAACATTGGCCATTTCGATAATGAGATCCAGGTTGAAAAACTCGAACAACTTCCGGATGTGAAAAAAATTAATATTAAACCACAGGTAGATAAATATGTTTTCCCTGACGGACATTGCATTTATCTGCTGGCCGAAGGCCGCCTGGTAAATCTAGGTTGTGCCACCGGGCATCCTTCATTTGTGATGAGTAATTCCTTTACCAATCAAACACTCGCTCAAATTGAATTATGGCAAAATGATTATGACCTCGATGTTTATCGCTTGCCCAAGCATCTCGATGAGGAAGTTGCCAGGTTGCATCTCGATCATATCGGAGCAAAACTCACATTGATGTCCCCTGAACAATCAGAATATATTGGTATCCCGGTTAACGGGCCTTACAAATCTGATCATTACAGGTATTAATCGCACCTGCATATTCAGGTAGTGAAAAAGAATCACAATTCAGGTAATTCTGAAACGGATATCTGCCCCCGGTGCAAATCAGGTTTTGTGTGCAGTAAGTCTATCAAATGCTGGTGTTATGAAATGAGTATGCCAGTGGATTTGCTTGATTATCTTGAAGAAAATTTCAATGCCTGTCTGTGCAGGAACTGCTTTGAGAAGTTATTGAGAAAAAAAACCGGGGATCAATTACTTACATAAAGGTAATTGCCATCATAATGAGTACGGTATTGTTTAAGGGATCTTATAGCCGGGCCATCAAAGGGTGAGCCATCAATAATCAGATATTTTGAACCGCAAACCGGGCAGGTGATCACCATCATATCTTCACCAACATCCACATGCGAATTCACATCCAGCGGATCGAAGGTACATGCCCGTTCATAAGCAATGTATTCGCTCTGGATATAATGATACAATATAATACCATGATAACCACCGGTAACATAGGCAAAGTTGCCCGGGATATCAAGATCATTGTATTCGATTGATGAAGGATTGATCGAAAAGTTAACATATACGTACGGAATTTCATCCCCTTCATCCTTCTTGCAGGAAATACCGGAAACACCAATTATAAAAAAAACCACGAATAAATAAAATAAAATCCTTCTGCTCTTCATTATTACATATAATACCTGTGATTATCTGATAAACGCAGTTTATATTTCATTATTTCACAATGAAAATAAATATGTTTTTCTACTTTAGCAAAATACACAATAGAACATTATGGTTCGGAAAGTATCCAGATATTTATTGATTTTGATGGTTTGTACCATGTTAGGCAGTTGTTCGCTGTTTAATGGAGGTCTCAGCAATCGAAAGTCTGAAAAAGCCATGGCACAACAGGACACAGAAATGAGTGCCAGTTACCGACAGGCCAAACAGAGCCATTATGATAAGCAATCTGAAAGATCGCAGGAAATGATGAAGCAAACCAGGAAAAAGAATAAAAAGATTAACAGGGGTAAAACAGAACCCTGGTGGAAAAAAGTACTGGGGCTCTGATCTTAAATACCTGAGATGATGAATCAACGAATCATATGTAGAAAAACAATTATCCTGTCACTTATACTGTGGTTCCAGATATTATCTGTTTATTCCCAGGAAACTGACAACATCTTTTTTGATCGAATAACATCCGAATTCATCAAAATTGAAAAGGGCCTCTCACAAAATACAGTATTCACTATCCTTCAGGACCATGATGGGTTTATGTGGTTTGGCACATGGGATGGTCTGAACAAATATGATGGAAACAAATTCACTGTCTTTAACAGAGACAACGGTTTGAGCAATCAAACAATTTATTCAATATTTGAGGATACTTCGGGACATCTCTGGATAGGTACGGAAAATGGACTGAACAAATATGATCCTGCTGCTGATAAGATCAAAATCTACCTGCATAATCCTGATGATCCTGGGTCTATCAGCGATAACTGGATCAACCAGATCTATACAGATAATTATGGTAATATCTGGATCGCAACAGCCAGGGGTATCAATTTATATAAACCGGAAACCGATAGTTTTCAGCAATATTTAAATAGCGAACATGACAATACAGCCATCAGAAGTAATTGGATAAACAAAATGCTGCAGGATGATTTTAATAATTATTGGTTAGCGACACGGTATGGACTTATCCATTATAACTTCAGGACAAAACTGATATCAAGATATTATCATAAACCTGATGATTCCGGCAGCCTTAGCAGTAATTTTATAAATACCTTATATAAAGACAGCCTTGGCATACTCTGGATAGGAACGAGAAATGGTTTGAGCAAACTCGATCCGGCAACCAAGAGTTTCAGAAATTACAGACATATCCCTGATAATGATTCTTCACTGTCGGGAAATAATGTTACTTCCATACTTACTGATGCGAAAGGCAATACCTGGATTGGAACCGATGGGGGCGGGTTGAATCTTTTCGATCAGAATACAGAAAGCTTTTTTCATTTTAAAAATATAACATCAAATATCAACAGCATCAGCAACGACAGGATATACTGTTTATATGAAGACAGATCAGGAAACCTTTGGATAGGAAGCTTCAATGGGGTAAACAAAATAGACAACAATTCCAGTAAGTTCCCGGTTTACCGGGTCGATCCAGAAATTAAGAATAGTCTGAACAACAACTTTGTAAGGGCCTTTTATGAGTTCGAACCGGGAATTATATGGATAGGTACGGAAAAGGGGATCAATATTCTGGATGAGTCAACCGGCACTTTCGACTATATTCACATGGATCCGGAGGATAGTAACACAATACCTTCCAACAACATCCGGGATTTTTTCAAGGACAGCCGGGGAAATTACTGGATTGGTACCGGTGACAGCGGATTGGTCAGCTACAATCCGGAATCTAAATCGTTCACCACTTATAGCAACAATCAGCAGGATCCGGCATCAATTTGCGGAAACTTTATATTGAATACCAATGAGGACGACAATGGCAAACTATGGGTATCAGCCGGAAGGGGAATAAGTGTTTTTGATCCGGAAACCGGAGAATTCAAGAATTACCTGTACGATGCCCGGGATCAGGCAACAGCTGGTTTATCTCAGATTTACGATATCCACAAAGACAGGGATGGAATATTGTGGTTTGCCTCACAAAATGGTTTATCAAGGTATTATCCTGAAGTTGATTCATTCTCCATCATTGACATTCAGGCTGGAACTTCGTCCGAAATTTCAAGCAATAAGCTTTTCTCAATATATGAGGATGATTCAAGTAATTTCTGGATTGGTACCCGTGGAGGAGGTTTTGTAAAATACAATAAGATTACCGGAGAATCAAAAACATATACCGAAAAAGATGGCCTTCCGAATAATGTAGTTTACGGTTTTCTTGAAGATGATGATGCTAATTTGTGGATCAGTACCAACCGGGGTATTTCAAAGTTCAATCCCGGACTTGAATTTTTTATAAACTATGATGTCAGGGATGGCTTACAAAGCAATGAATTCAATTCAAATAGTTTTTTAAAGTCGGGCAACGGAAAAATGTATTTCGGGGGGATGATGGGATTTAATTGCTTCTTTCCTTATGAAATCAAAACTAACCGGATCAAGCCCGCTGTTAAGATTACAGGATTCAGCATTTTTCATATACCCCAACCACCAACCATCCTGCAACCAGATACGATTTACCTGAATTATGATGAGAATTTTTTCTCAATTGAATTTGCATCACTGGATTATACAAATCCTTCCAAGAATAAATACCTTTATATATTAAAAGATTTTGACAAGCAATGGAGGCAAACAGATGCTAATAATCCACAGGCAGAATACACCCGGGTTCATCCGGGTATTTATGATTTTACTGTTATAGGATCCAATAATGATGGTATCTGGAATACCAGAGGGGATAGTTTAACCATCGTTATCACACCTCCCTGGTATCAGAGCTGGGCCTTTCGTATCCTTTTCATTTTGAGTATTATTATTATTGTTTGGATACTTTTAATATCACGAATCAGGGTTATGAAAAAGAAACATCAGGTAGAAAAGAAAGTACTTGACATTGAACGGCAAATGTTTGAACTGGAGCAGAAGGCTTTGCAACTGCAGATGAATCCTCATTTTATTTTCAATTCCCTGAATTCTATACAGAGCTTCATCCTTCAAAGCGATACCGATAAGGCTATCAACTACCTTGCAAAGTTTTCTCAATTGATGAGGATGACACTGACCAATTCCAGGGAATCATATATTCCTTTAAAGGAAGAAATTACTGCGCTCAGGTATTATATGGATATCGAAAGATTGCGCTTTGATGATAAATTCAAGTATGAAATTGACCTGGATCCATTGATCGATGAAGAATTTCTTGAAATACCGCCCATGATCCTGCAACCCTATGTTGAAAATGCAATTATTCATGGTCTTGTGAACAGTCCTGAAAATGGAATAATTACTATCAGATTTAACCTTCAGGGATCCAGTATCCTTTGCACTATCGAGGATAATGGAATTGGCAGGGAGAAAGCCGAAGAACGGAAAAAGGAAATAGGTATAAAACGCAAGTCAAGGGGTATTATGATCACAAAAGAACGGTTGGAGATTCTCACAAAACAACATAAGGAGAAGTTCAGTGTACAAATTATTGATCTGAAAAATCTGAAAGGAGAGGCAAGCGGTACCCGTGTTGAAATCTCCATTCATTTCAAGGAATCATAACAACTATTGCTACTGAAATTCCCTTATGGTGATTATTTATTCAAATTAATCTGTAATTTTATATCGTCTTTGCAGGCATTGTTGTTTTAAGTTTCATTTTATTATCTATATAACCTATGATCAGATGCATTATCATTGAGGATGAGAAAAAATCACGCGAAACACTTACTGGTTTAATTGAAAGATATTGTACAGGTATTGAGATCATTGCCCAGGCCGATGGTTATCGAACAGGAATAAAGGCAATCAGGGAACATAATCCGGATGTGATCTTTCTTGACATTCAGATGCCTGATGGCAGCGGGTTTAAACTGCTTGAAGATCTGAAAGAAATTAATTTCGAAGTTATATTTACAACGGCATACGATCAGTTTGCTATTAAAGCCATAAAATACAGTGCCATCGATTACCTCCTGAAACCGATTGTGCCGGAAGAGCTAACCAGTGCGGTTGAAAAGGTGAAACAGAAGAAACAGAAAGGCAAGATCAACAAGAATATAAATGTTCTTTCAGGCAACCTGAAAAAGAGTGAAAAGGAATCACATAAAATTATCCTTTCAACCGCAGAGAAGATCCATATTGTGGATACAGATGAAATTTTACGTTGCCAGTCTGATAACTATTACACCATGTTTTATTTCACAAACGGTAGCAGGCTCCTGATTTCTAAAACCCTCAAAGAGCATGAAGAATTATTAAGTGATCATAATTTTGTAAGGCCCCATAAATCACATCTTATCAATTTAAAATATCTCAGAAGCTTCAACCGCAACGAAGGAGGGTACATAGTGATGAGCGATGAGAGTAAGATTCCTGTTTCCCGGCGTAAGCGTGAAAAGATTATTGATATTATCAATCATCTATAGCCGTTTACTGATTTGCCTTTACCTTTAACTGATTATTCCTTTTCAATTAATGCATATTTTCCTATTTTTACGCTTGGATATTTAACTCCGCAAAATTGATGAATATATGGATGAATACATTTATATAATATTAGGAGTGCTCTGGCTGGGTTATACCCTTTATCAGTCTCAAAAAAAACTAAAGCAAAAACAGCAAAAAATTGCCGGGCAGAAGGGTGAAGATCCTGTCGAAGAGCAAGATACCATCCATCACAAAAAACCGGCATCGTTGTTTGACGAGCTTATCAGAGGACATTCCGATTACAGGGAACCGGAACCGGAACCAGAACCGGAACCAGAACCAGTGCAAAAACCGGCAACCAGCCAGTTTGATAAATTTCAAAAAACCAGAATGGATTATTCCGTTGAAGGTTACCGTTCGATCAATGATGTTATTGAAAGTAATTCCCCTTTATCGAAAAACTATTTTACCGGGCAAAAAGGCAAAGAAGAAAAAGATATATTTAAGGAATACGATTGGAATAAGGATGAGGAAAATACCTTTGAAGATTATGATGATGATTTATATGATTGGGAGTTTGATTTTGACCTTCAAGATGCCGTCATATATAGTGAGATATTGAATCGTCCGTATGCTTAGAGCAATGTTATATTAAGGTAAGAAATTTTTTTAGGCGAATTTTATTTTTTTTGGTTGTTACATATTTTTTATTATTAACTTTACCGACTTTTAAAAGCGCAATGTATAATCTAACATAAAATTTTATGGTATGTTAAGAAATTTACTATTCTCTTTATGTATCGTACTTTCTACAGGTTTAACCGTGTTCTCACAATCGGGAACATTAAAAGGTACGATTAAAGACCAGATCACCGAAGAACCGATTCCTTTTGCAAACATTGTTGTTGAAATTGGGGGTACGCAGGTAGGTGGGGGAACATCAGATTTTGATGGTAATTATATCATCAAACCCATTCAACCGGGTACATATGATGTCAGGGCTACTTATATCGGATATAAGACCCAGATTATCCAGGGTATTATTATATCCTCTGACCGTATTACCTTCTATGACATCGACATGGCGCCCAATATTGAGCAGCTTGACGAGGTTGAGATTGTCCGTTACAAGGTGCCATTGATCAGCAAGGACCAGACCCAGTCAGGGGCCACTGTTACCGCAGAGGAGATTGAGAAAATGCCAAGCCGGAGTGCCAATGCTGTTGCAGCAACGGTGGGTGGTGTGTTCTCCCGTGACGGGGAAAGGGGCAACGTAAGAGGTGCCCGTTCAAGTGGTACAGTAATGTATATCGATGGGATCAGGGTAACAGGTTCGTCAGCGCTGCCGCAATCATCTATCGAACAGGTATCGGTAATTCTTGGTGGATTACCAGCACAGTACGGTGATGCTACCGGTGGTGTTATAAACGTTACAACAAGGGGACCTTCACGTCAGTTTGGCGCCGGAATAGAACTTGAAACTTCTGAATTTCTCGATCCATACGGCCATAACAGGGCTGGCATTAATTTAAATGGGCCAATCTTTACCAAGAAAAATGAAAGAGGTGAAGTAATCAGTTCATTATTAGGTTATTTTATTGCAGGTGACTTTCAGTATAACAGTGATGGAAGACCATTCGCCGGTGACATCTATAAAGTTAAAGATGACGTTCTTGAACACCTGGAAAATGAACCACTACGTCCTTCCGGTCTTCCTTCAGGCGGTACCTTCATGAATGCTGAATACTTAAGGACTGATGATCTTGAACAGATCAATTCAACAGAGAATACATCGCGATACACTGCAAACGTATCTGCAAAATTTGACATCAAAACAACCGAAACAATTACACTTACTTTCGGTGGTCAATATAATTATTTCAACGGCAGACTTTATAACTACAGGGCTTCTTTAATGAACTACGGAAAGAACGCCCACCAGGAAAGTACAACCTGGCGTGTTTTTGGTAGGTTCACCCAGAGGTTCCCAACCGATAAGGAAAGCAATTCCCTGGTCAAGAATGTATATTATTCATTACAGGTGGATTACTCTAACGTTCACACAGTTACCCAGGATGCCGACCATAAGGATGATTATTTCAAATATGGGAATATTGGAAAATTCAACGTTTATAAAACCCCAACATACCAGCTGGGAGTAGATACCATTAACGGTCATGTATATGAGGATTTCGAGATCCTGAACAGCTGGGATTATGATACACTGACAACGTTTGAGCCATCTGAATTCAATCCTCTTATTGCTCAATGGACAACCACATATTATGATCTTTACGAAGGTCGTCCCGAGGGTAATTATCAGAACTTTGACCAGATTCAATTGGGTGGGGGCCTGATTAACGGACAGGGACCTGATGCTGTTTATGGTCTCTACCAGAATCCCGGAACCATACAATCAGCATATAATATAGGTGATAACAGCCAGTTAGCTATTAACGGTGCTTTTGCCGCAGATATCGGAAATCATGAGATTAAATTCGGTCTTCAGTTTGAGCAAAGAACCAACAGGTTTTATTTCGTAAATGGTGGTGGCCTTTGGTCACTGATGAGGTCAGACAGGGGGTATACCAATGCACATATTCGTGAGCTTGATGTTAATAATCCTTTCAGATCATGGATCTGGGATGGTACCGAACAAGTATATACGGATACCATTAAATATTATAGAAGATATGATGAAGAATCACAATACTGGTTCGACAAGAATTTAAGGGAAAAACTCGGTTTACCGGTTAACGGACTCGATTATATCATCCCGTCATCCTATGATTTTAACAACAGATCAATTACCTATTATGATAAAGATGGTGTAATGCATACCATATTTGTGGATGAAGATCTTTTCACCATTGATCTTTTCAGCCCCGATGAACTTATGAATGATGGGAATTACAGGGTATTATACCAGGGGTACGATTATACCGGGGAGAAAACAAACGATAAACCAAGTTATAACGATTTCTTCAATGAAACCAACGAAGAAGGCATGCACACCAGGCCAATTGCCCCTTATGAGCCAATTTATATGGCCGGCTATATTCAGGATAAGTTTGCATTTAAAGATCTTATTTTCAACGTTGGTGTCAGGGTTGACAGGTTTGATGCCAACCAGCCCGTTTTGAGGGATCCTTATCTGCTTTACCCGTCACGTACAATTGGGGAACTTACACTTGAAGAACTTGAACAATTTGGCATTACTACCACACCTGGTAACCTGGGTGACGATTATATTGTTTATGTAGATAATGTATTAAATCCAACATCCATTGTTGGTTACAGGGATGGTAACAAATGGTATAATTCTGATGGTTTTGAAATACAGGATGTTACTTCACTTGCAGGGAGTACCGGTATATCACCATTGCTTGTTGATCCCAATCAAAGCAGGGTTACAGCAGAATCATTCAAGGATTATGAACCTCAGTGGAATGTTATGCCACGTATTTCATTTTCATTCCCCATTTCAGATGTCGCATTGTTCTTTGCACATTATGATGTGCTGACACAAAGGCCAACTACAGGTGTTGTCGGGCGTCCGGATATTTACTGGTTCTTTGAAAGCCTTGGAGGAACACTGCCCAATCCGGATCTGAAACCACAGAAAACCATTGACTATGAATTAGGTTTCCAGCAAAAGGTATCTGAAACATCATCACTGACCATCACAACATATTATCGTGAAATGCGTGATATGATCCAGCTTTATAGGTTCAACGGAGCATATCCGAAAGATTACACCTCCTATAACAATCTTGACTTTGGTACCGTTAAAGGATTAACCTTTACCTATGACCTCAGGAGAACCAAGAATGCAAGGGTAAGAGCATCATATACGCTTCAGTTTGCAAATGCTACGGCACCTTCTGCAACTTCAACAGCTGCACTTGTTGCTGCAGGTCTTCCGAACCTGAGGTCAACCAATCCAGTTCCATGGGACAGAAGGCATCAGCTCAACCTGCTGATTGACTACAGGTATGGTGAAGGAAAAGACTATACTGGCCCCAGGATCACCAGAAAGATCAAGGGAACTGATCGCGTTAAAACTGTAAACCTATTACAAAACTTCGGATTCAGTGTCACCTTTAATGGTGGTTCCGGAACACCTTATAATGCATCACGTAATATCAATTCACCAATTACCGGCGGAAGTAATCTTCTTAAAGGTACTTATTATGGTTCCAGACTACCCTGGCAGTTCAGGATGGATGCCAGGATTGATAAGGACTTCAAAATTAACTGGGGTAAAAAAGAAGGCGCCCGTGCTAGTTACCTGAATGTGTATTTCCAGGTTCTTAATGTGCTGAACACCAAAAACGTAATTAATGTGTATCCGTTTACCGGAAACCCGGATGATGATGGATACCTGGCTGCTGCTGAGTGGCAACAGGAAATTGACAACCAGCTTGATCCGCAATCATTCCGTGATCTTTACAGCGTTTTTGTTGACAATCCGGGTAATTACAGTGCACCCAGAAGAATCAGAGTTGGCGTGATCTTCAATTTTTAATATAGATTAATAGAGATTCAAATGTTGAAACAAAATATTTCACTGATGAAAAATAGCATTCGAAAACTTATAGTAGTACTAATAGGCTTGTTGATCGTAAATCTTGGCTCAGCTGAAGAATTTGTCGGAGCAAAGAAAAACGTGAGCAAATATAAAGGAGTTACCGCGGGTTGTGCCCCTCCCTCCAGTTTCAGATTCCTGGATATTAATAATGTCAGGGCGAGGATTAACACAGGTGGTGATATGTGGTGGGATCTGCCCGGAGGTATTGGCGCTCAATACTTTATTCCTAAAGAAGGTACAGCCACCTCTCTGTTCTCCGGATCATTATGGATCGGAGGCCTTGACATCAATGACCAGCTAAAACTTGCCGGTTTGCGTTATCGCCAGATCGGACAGGATTACTGGACAGGCCCGCTTACCGTTGACGGAACAGCTGCTATTGATGAAAATGTATGCGCCGAATGGGACAAACACTTTCTTATGGAACGGGCAATGGTCGATGATTTTCTTGCCTGGTGGGAAAGTGATAATAAATCAGAAGATTATCCTGATTATGTTATCCCCAACGAAATTTTAGAGTGGCCCGCTCATGGCGATGAATCCAAAGATCAAAGTTTCTACCTCGCACCTTTTAACGATGTTGATGGTGACGGCATTTATGATCCATTCAGTGGTGATTATCCATATTATGATATTGACAATTCATTATGTCCGCTTAACAGGCAGTTAAACCCTGACGATCCTCCTGCAAGAACCTATGAAGAGTTATATACCGATTATACCGTTAAAGTATGGGGTAGTATTCTTTCCGACCAGGTAATTAAAGGTGACCAGACATTATGGTGGATATTTAATGATAAAGGAAATAACCATACCGAAACTGACGGGGCTGCTATTGGTCTTGAGATCAGGGCTCAGGCTTTTGCTTTCTCTACCAATGATGAGATCAATAATATGACATTCTATAGTTATGAGATCATCAACCGTTCAACTTTTGAGTTAACCAATACATTCTTCAGCCCATGGGTTGATACTGACCTGGGTTATGCCTGGGACGATTATGTTGGCTGTGATGTTAGCCGTGGTTTGGGTTATTGCTATAATGGTAATGCCATCGACGGTCAGGGCCAGGTTGAAGCCTACGGAGATCAGCCTCCCGCTGTTGGTGTTGACTTTTTCCAGGGACCTTATATTGATGAAGACGGAAGGGATAACCCTAAATTTACAGGTGATTGTTCTATTATAAACTCACCATATCAATGGGACCAGATGGCCCTGAACGGTGTTAATTTTGGGAACAATATCGTTGATGACGAACGTTTTGGAATGAGGCGTTTTGTATATCATAACAACTCAGGTGGTATCCAGGGAGATCCCCGTTATGCACCTGAATATTATAACTACCTCAGGGGATTCTGGAAAGATAACACCAGGATGTTATATGGTGGCAACGCCCACGTTAACTCCGGGGCTTTAGGACCGGAATGTAACTTTATGTTCCCAGGCGATTCTGATCCTTGTAACTGGGGAACCGTTCCTCCGGGAACACCTCCCAATGGTGGATTTAACCAGAATGGTTATTACTGGACAGAAGAAATTGTAGGAAACCAGCCCAGCGACAGAAGGTTCATGCAGTCAGCAGGCCCATTCTCACTGTTACCCGGCGCTGTTAACTATATTACGGTTGGTTTGCCCTGGGCACGTGCCACAAGCGGTGGCCCTTGGGCATCAGTAGAGTTGTTGAGATCAGTTGATGATAAATGTCAGAAACTTTTTGAAAACTGCTTTAAAGTACTCGACGGACCCGATGCTCCGGATATAACACTTATCGAACTTGACAGGGAACTTGTTATGCTGCTTTCAAACAGCAAAACATCAAACAACTACAACGAAAAATATGCCGAATATGATAACAGGATCCCTCAGCCTGTTAATCCCGATGAACCAAGAAATGACTCTATTTACAGGTTCGAAGGATATCAGATTTTCCAGCTAGCTGATGCTACTGTATCAGTTGAAAGCCTTCATGACCCTGATAAAGCAAGACTGATAGCCCAGTTTGACAAGCAGAACGGAGTTACTACTTTAATAAACTATTATAAAAACCAGACTTACGACATCCTTGAAGCTGTAGTTGAAGTTGAAGGAGGGGATAATGGAATCAGTCATTCTTTCACCATTACCGATGATGCTTTTGCTGCCGGAGATAACAGGCTGGTGAACTTCAAACAATATTATTATATAGCCATCGCATATGCTTTTAACGAGTTTAAAGTATATAATCCTAATAACCCTAACATGCTAGATGGCCAGAAAGAACCTTACCTGGCAGGTAGAAAAAACATACAAACCCATACAGCTATACCACATAAGCCTATCAATGGCCAGGTTCTTAACAGTGACTATGGGGAACGGCCACAGATTACAAGACTTGACGGACAGGGTAACGGGGGAATGAATGTTGAAATGACAGCGGCGACAATCCAGGAAATCCTGGATAAGAAACCTGTTGGTTCAACAGGGGAGTCAGGTCAACCAGTTGTATTTGGAGACCCTGATTATCCCATTGCCTATGAACCGGTATATGAAATTGGATTCGGACCTGTAAATGTTAAAGTGGTTGATCCCCTTAATGTTAAAGCAGCTGATTATATCCTGAAATTTGTCAATGTTGAACATCCAATAGACGATTCAATACAAATTGAGTCTGCAAAATGGGAGCTTATTGATCAGCAAACTGGTGAAATTTATACCTCTGATACAACGATAGATGTGGGTAATGAGCAAATTTTAATAGACCTTGGTCTCTCCCTTGAAGTTGAACAGATATTACCGGTTGGTGACACCTTTTCCATCAATTACGGTTTTATTTCTGCCCATATTCAGTATGCTGATAGTTCACAGCAGTGGTTCAGCGGAGTAGAAGACAACAATGTTCCCGCCAGTCCGCAAAACTGGATCAGGTCAGGAACCTATAAAAATGAACAGCAGGCGTTACTTGACGACTGGAATATGCCCGGAGATCCCTGGGATCCATTCCAGCATTACGATAAAATAGGGAATGGTATTATTGCACCCTACGGTTTATGTGCAGGAAAACAACAAAATAATGCAGGTCCTGCTATGGGTAAATTTAATTCAAGTACACCGGCCAATATCGATAAGCAAATTTCAAGGATGCGGAACCTGTATAGTATCGATCTGGTTCTAACGGATGACAGGTCGAAATGGACCAGGGCCCTGGTTATTGAAACCTGTCTCGATCCAGAACTTTCAGAATCTTATCCTGATGGAAGGGAAGCTGAACCATTCATGGTACGTGCCGGCCAGTCGGTTGATAAAGACGGAAACCCCGCTCCAATGGGCAGTGGCCCCAGTACAAATCCGGAAGATCCCAACTATATCAATGAATCCGGAATGGGATGGTTCCCGGGATATGCCATCAACCTTGAAACAGGGGAAAGACTGAACATTATGTACGGTGAGGATTCATGGCTTGTTGGACAAAATGGACGTGACATGATGTTTAATCCTACAAAACGTAACCTTGAAGTTAACGAATTTTTTGATCCCAATATTTACAACCAAGTTAATGGGGATGTACTATTTGGAGGTAAACATTACATATATGTTTTCGGGCATAATACCATTTCATACGAACAATCCGGAAAGAGATATGATTTCGCAAGCCCGGCTTATGATGCATGTAAATGGGCGCGTATCATGCTTGACACACTAACAGGACCGGATGCTGAACCATTCTATCCCAGCCTGGTTTCATACTTCTATGGAAATATTCTTTATGCTGGGATACCAATGGGAGTTGAAGGCGAAGAATGGTTATCCAATGATGTCACCATTAAGATCAGGGTTGCCAAACCTTATCAGCGTTATCTGTCAAGGCCTGCAACTACCGAACAATATGAACCAAAGAATGATTTTAATCCAATGTATAGATTTTCAACACAGAGTATAGCTACTGAAGAATATGTTGTAACAAAGGCCGAAACTGATCTTGACCTGATCAATATTGTTCCCAATCCTTACTATGCTTACTCTTCTTATGAAAATAACTCACTGGATAACAGGGTCAAATTAACCAATTTGCCAGAGCGTTGTACGATCACGATTTATAATGTGAAAGGTCAGCTTATCCGACAATACAAGAAAGATAGCCCGATTACTTATCTCGACTGGGATCTGAAAAATTTTGCCGGGGTACCCATCGCCGGAGGTCTATACCTTGTTCATGTGAAATCTGATCTTGGGGAAAGGGTAATTAAATGGTTTGGTTCACTGAGAACAGAGGATTTAAACATATTCTAATATTGACTTATGATAGTAATAAAAAAATATAAAGGCATGAAGAATTTTTATAGATACTTGTTTGTACTCATCCTGATAGGGTTAATAACACTATCATCACAGGAAACATTCGCGGGTAATAAAGACAGACAGGGACAGGCTGGTGCTTCTGAATTATTGATCAATCCCTGGGCACGCAGTTCGGGTTGGGGAAGTGTTGGTATAGCCAATATCAGGGGGCTCGAAAGCATGTATATCAATGTTGCTGGTATTGCATTTACCCAGGGAACTGAAATAGGATTTACCGAATCCCAATGGCTAAAAGGTTCCGGAATTAATATCCATTCCTTCGGCCTTACGCAAAAACTTGGTGAATCAGGGGCATTGGGTGTGTCCATTATGTCGATGACCTTTGGTGATATCGAAATCACAACAACTGAATTACCGGAAGGTGGAATTGGTACATATTCCCCGAATCTCCTGAATGTAAATATTGCGTATGCAAGGGCATTCTCCAATAGTATTTACGGGGGAATTAACTTTAAGGTTATCTCTGAGTCGATTAAGGATATGAACGCCCAGGGAATAGCAATTGATGCCGGCATCCAGTATGTAACCGGTGAACTAGAGAATATTAAATTCGGTATTGCTCTTAAAAATATTGGTGCATCACTCACATTCAAGGGCGATGGCCTTGACCTCAGAACTTATATCCAGGGACAGTCAACAGCCTTTACCATGAAACAACGTGCTCAATCATTTGAAATGCCTGCACAGCTGTTAATTGGTGCCGCTTATGATTTCCTGATCCCCGGTAATCATAGAATTACACTGGCCGGAAACTTCACATCTAATTCATTTTCAAAGGATCAGTTTACAGGTGGTATAGAATACAGCCTGAAGGATTATGTGATGATCAGGGGGGCATATACCTATGAAGACGGAATTACAGCCAATGTTGACGAGCCAACAGAAAGGACAAATGCTTTCAGTGGTTTCAGCGCCGGGATGACCGTACAGGTTCCCCTCAGCAAAGAAAAAGGATCGAAGTTTGCATTTGATTATTCCTACAGGTCAACTGATAATTTTAGTGGAACACATAGCTTTGGAGTTATCTTAACTTTGTAAAGTTCAGTTTTTTTACTATATTTGTAATTGTTTTAAGTCTATATATTTTAAGGACCCTTTTCGAAGGGTCTTTTTATCTTATTGTTAAAATCGAATGCGCCATGACACAGGTTAGGTATTATACCAGAGAAGGATTACAAAAGCTCAAAG
>CAYXUU010000035.1:0-18769 GCA_964468645.1 uncultured Bacteroidales bacterium | reverse complement strand
TGAGCTTGAACACATGGTGAATGTTGAAAGGCCGGTTATTTCACAGCAAATAGCTGATGCCCGGGATAAAGGGGATTTATCTGAGAACGCTGAATATGATGCAGCTAAAAATGAACAGGGTATGCTTGAACTGAAAATTTCTAAATTACAGGAAGTTATCAGCAATGCCAGGGAGATCGATGAATCCAAACTTGATTCCTCCAAGGTTCTCTTACTTTCCAAAGTGAAACTCCGCAACATGAAAAACAACATGGTAATGACCTATACCCTTGTTCCTGAGAAAGAAGCCAACCTCAGGGAAATGAAAATCTCCGTAAGTTCACCCATCGCAAAAGGGCTACTTGGTAAATCAGTAGGGGAAAAAGCTGAAATTACGGTTCCTGCAGGTATCCAGACTTTTGAAATATTAGAAATCTCAAGATAACAAACAAACCATGGCCGGTATCTTTTCAAAAATTGCAAATGGTGAAATCCCTGCATATAAAATTGCCGAGGATGATGATTACTTCGCTTTTCTTGATATAAACCCAATTGCCAGGGGGCATACGCTGGTAATTCCAAAGAAAGAAATTGATTATCTGTTCGATATAGAAGACGAATTGTATCAAGGCCTTTTTGTTTTCTCAAAAAAAGTAGCCCTCGCTATCGAACGTGTTGTTCCCTGTCAGCGTATGGGCATGACTGTTCTCGGACTGGAAATACCACATGCACATATCCACCTGATTCCAATTAATACAATTTATGACATCGACTTCAGTAAGCCGAAATTGAAAATGAGCGATAAAGAATTTATAAAGCTTGCTGCTAAAATCAGTACATATTACAAAAAGGACAATAAGTAAGACAATGATCAGTATGCTCTCTCGTCACGGCCTTCGATATAATTAACAAATGATTTATTAGCTACCCAGTTTCCACCAGGTGTTGGATAATTCCCGGTGAAATACCAGTCGCCTTTATGGTCGGGGCAAGCAGTGTGAAGATCTTCAATACTTTGATAAATCACCTTAATTTCAGCAAATACCTCATTTGATTTGAGCATTTCAGCTATTTTCCCTGAGATCTGGTGTACGTTGAGAGGTTTATATATTTCCTTAACCGCATTTATGTTTTTCTCCTTGGGAAGTTCGATCTGAGCTTTAGCTTCCTTATAGACTTTGTTTATTATATTACCAAGGTTTTTCTCCCTGAGCAACTCTATTGCCGCCCTGAAGGCGATAAAATCACCCAGCTTGGCCATATCAATACCGTAACAATCAGGAAAGCGGATCTGGGGAGCTGATGAAGCAACAACAATCTTCTTTGGCCCAAGTCTGTCAAGAATCCTTATAATGCTCTGCCTTAAAGTAGTTCCCCTGACAATAGAATCATCCAGCACTACCAGGTTATCTTTACCTTTTCTTAATGAGCCATAAGTTATATCATATACATGAGCAACAAGGTCATCACGCTTTGTTTCCTGAGTAATAAAGGTTCTCAGCTTGATGTCCTTAACCGCAACTTTCTCAATCCGTGGTGTTAATTTAAGGATATGATCAATTTTTTCAGGTGATAATTCCTCCCTGGCTTCAAGTATCCTGTCCCTTTTAATTTTATTACAAACACGGTCAAGCTCTTCAGCAAGCCCCCTGAAAGCAACCGAGGCAGTATTGGGGATATAAGAAAAGACTGTATTCTCAAGATCATAATCGATCCCCTGTAAAATTGCCGGTGCAAGTGAGGCACCAAGTTTCTTTCTCTCCTGGTAAATATCAATGTCTGTTCCCCGTGAGAAGTAAATCCTTTCGAAAGAACAGGGTTTTCGCTGGCCGGGTTCCCTGCATTGAACTTCTGCTGTTCTTCCATTTTTCTTGATGATAAGGGCATGACCAGGTTTTACTTCCTTCACCTGTTCATCTGTGACATTAAAGGCAGTTTGTATTGCCGGCCTTTCAGATGTTGCAACAACTATCTCATCATCTGTATAATAATATGCCGGCCTGATACCAGAAGGATCCCTTAAGACAAATGCATCCCCGTGGCCAACCATTCCTGCGATAACATATCCGCCATCCCAGCTAAGCGATGAGTTCGATAACACATTCTGCAGGTTAATTTCCTCTGCAATTTTCAAGGAAATCTGCCGCTTGGTAAGTTTATTTTTATAGTCCTGGTAAATCCTTTCATTCTCTTCGTCGAGATTATGCCCTATTTTTTCAAGTATCGTAATGGTGTCGGAGGTTTCAACAGGATATTGACCATATTCTATTAATCTCCCGAAAAGTTCTTTTACATTGGTCATGTTAAAATTGCCGGCCAGTACAAGGTTCCTGGTCATCCAGTTGTTTTTCCTGGCCACGGGATGAAGGTTAGATGTTTTATTCGAACCGAATGTGCCGTAACGCAAATGCCCGATTAATAATTCCCCGGCAAAATCATAGTTGTTTTTAAGCCAGCCCGCGTCGTTAAACCTTTCGGGATGCTCATGACGCATTTCAGCCAGTTTATCGTATTGCTTATTAAAAATATCAGCAATAGGTGAGGAAGCTTTTGATCTTACCCTTGAAATATAGCGGTTACCAGGTTCCAGGTCAAGTTTTATGCTGGCTATTCCAGCCCCATCCTGTCCCCTGTTTTGTTGCTTTTGCATAAGCAGGTGCAGCTTACTTAATCCATATAATGATGTGCCGTATTTACCGAGATAAAATTCAAGAGGTTTTAATAGTCGGATCAAAACGATCCCACACTCGTGTTTGATAAGTTCGCTCATCTGGCCAAATTAGGATTTACTACTGCAAAAGTAATGGTTTTATATAACACTTTCAGAGACCTGAATGACTGTTTATGATCTATGTATCAATCGGAAATAGATGTAAATGAATTACAATTCATCGGATGACTATGTCTGCAAACTTTGCCTTATTTTGTTGTATCAAGAAAGTTAATTGAAAAGTCATCCATTGAATGATATAGTTTTATGTAATTTGATGCCTTTGTCTGACATAATTTCTATTTTTGTTTTTCTCAAAAAAATTTTTATTATGAATAAATATAAAAGCCTTACTTTATTGATCACATTTGTAGTGGTTAATTTAACATTTTCTGCAATAATATTTGCACAGGACAAATCCGACTGGGAGGGCAATGTCCCCGATGGATGTACAACAATAACATGTGGTAAGCTTGCTACAGAAGATGGTTCGGTGGTTACATCACACACCGACGATAGTCACCGGACCCGGTCATGGATCGATATCGTTCCGCCGAAGGATCATCAACCCGGATCGGTATTCACTTTATATAAAAGGGCTTCATGCGATACCCTTGCCATGCCAACATATGCCCATATTAAAATTGGGGAGATCCCACAGGTAGCACATACTTACGGATATGTGAACTCAGCATACCCATGCATGAATGACCAGCAACTGGGTATCGGGGAAAGCACATTCGGTGGCAGGGAAAGCCTGCAATCGGACGAAGGGTTGATCGATTGCCAGAGGTTATGCCAGCTTATGGTGGAAAGATGCACCACCGCACGCCAGGCTATTGAGATGGCCGGAAAGTTAACGAAAGAATATGGCTGGAACGATTATGGTGAATGTCTTACCATATCTGATAAAAATGAGGTATGGCATTTTGAAATTCTTGGACCTGGTAAAGGAAAAGTAGGCGCCATCTGGGCGGCTCAACGTGTACCGGATGATCACATATCTGTAAATGCCAATGCCAGCCGTATCATGGAGGTTTATGTCAATGATCCCAACTATTTTATGGCCTCAGATAATATTTTTGATATGGCCCTTGATTCCGGGTGGTGCAATTCAGTCGCTGATTTTAAATTTGCCTATGCCTATGCCCCTGAAAGCAGAACCTCATTTGCCTCCAGAAGACGTGAATGGCGTGTATTCGATCTTGTCGCCCCATCGCTTCACCTTGATCCGCGTGCCGAGAATTATCCGTTTTCAGTTAAACCGGATAAACCGGTAACCATGGAAGAACTGGTAACCATATTCCAGGACTATTATGAAGGTACCCCATTTGATATGACCCAGTTTTTTACTGTTAAAGATAATGATGGAAAAGAGGTGATCTCACCACTGGCAAACCCCCAGATGCCTTACGATGAAAACAAACTCTTCAAAATCAATGGTGGCTGGGGCTGGCGTGGTGAACGAACTATTGCGCGTTGGTACACCATGTATGCTACAATTATTCAATCACGCAACTGGCTGCCTGATCCTATCGGAGGTATTGTCTGGCTGGCGATGGATAATGTTGCAACTTCAATTTATATCCCTGTTTATTGCAGTGTTACTGATCTTCCCAAACCATATAAAACTCCCGGAAGGCCTAACGGGTATTCCTATGAATCGGCCTGGTGGGCATTTAACCGGCTGGGTACATTAGCATGCCAGCGATGGGGGGATATGAGAGCAGATGTTGAAAAAGTATGGAAACCCATGCAAAAGGAGTTACTAAACAACACCCCAAAAATAGATGCCGAAGCGCTGAAACTTTATGAAAAGAAACCAAAAGATGCCATTGAGTATCTCACAAAGTATACCGACAAATGGGGTGATAGGGTTGTAAAAGATGCCTGGAAACTGGGCGATTATTTATGGACCAGATATGATGAGAAGTTCTAATTATAAAAATCCAGTGTGCATATGAAAAAGATGAAAATTCCGCATACCTATGTCATTATATTCTACATCATTATTATTGCTGCCGCTTTAACCTGGGTATTTCCCGGGGGCGAATACATCGAAGAAGAAATTATTCTGCCGGATGGTACCACAGATACTGAAATGGTTTTCGAATACCAGGAGCGTGATCCGCAAACCTGGCAGGTATTTGCTGCCCTCTTTAAAGGATTTGTTAGGCAATCGGGTATTATTGTTTTTATCCTGATGATAGGTGGGGCTTTCTGGATTATGAACCAGAGCAGGGCTATAGATGTTGGTATTTTCTCATTTTTAAAATATACTAAGCGGCTTGAGCGAAACAGGGTTCTGAGAAAGATTGGCGTTGACAATATCGTCATGGTTCTGATCATGTTAATGTTCAGCGCCTTCGGGGCAATCTTTGGGATGAGTGAGGAAACAATAGCTTTTATTATCATTCTTGTTCCCCTGGCCATTTCGATGGGATACGACTCCATTACTGGGGTGAACCTTGTTTTTGTGGCAGCAGGATTAGGATTTGCAGGTGCAATATTAAATCCTTTTACCATCGGAATTGCACAGGGTATTGCCGAACTACCTTTGTTTTCAGGTATTGAATACAGGCTTGCATGCTGGATCATTATCAATATCGTTGGCTTCTGGTATATCCTCCGGTATGCTGCCAGGGTGAAGAAAAATCCTCAAAGATCAAAAGTATATGAAGAAGATAAATACTGGCGTGATAAAGAAGACAAGGATATTGATTCCATCAAATACACCACCCCTATAGCTGGTTGGGTGGTCTATGGTATTATTCTCGCCATCCTGATCATATTTTCTGTTATTTATCCCATGACCGAAATGAAAGTAGGGAATGCATCTGCCAGTGCACCCATGATACCGATTTCGGCAGGATTATTTGCTATTACAGGGCTCCTCACCTTGAGGAAATCTGTTCACTTTTTTGTATTATCCCTTCTGCTCTATACGATCTATTTCCTGATTGTAGGCGTTATGGGTTATGGATGGTATATCATGAGAATTGCCACACTCTTCTTTGCCATGGGGTTGATGGCCGGAATTGCCATGAACTATAGTCCGAACAGAATCACCGATCTTTTCCTGGCCGGTGTAAAGGATATTTTATCTGCAGCTGTGATTGTTGGGCTTGCCGGCGGTATCATTGTCATTCTTGAAGATGGAAGGGTAATTGACACCATCCTTCACGGTTTATCGGAATCGATGAACAACCTTGGTAAGGTTGCTTCTGTTGGAATCATGTATATTATCCAGACTATTATAAACATCATTATTCCATCTGGCTCTGCCAAGGCTGCCCTTACCATGCCTATTATGGCTCCATTTTCAGACCTGATAGGGATTTCAAGACAGGCCACGGTGATGGCTTTTCAATTTGGAGACGGTTTTACCAACATGATCACTCCTACATCAGGGGTACTTATCGGGGTTCTGGGTGTAGCACGTATCCCTTATGAAAAATGGGTAAAATTTGTTACCCCGCTGATTGTAATACTGATGATACTTGGATTCCTGTTATTGATCCCGACTGTGACGATGAATTTGACAGGATTTTAACACAAATCATTATTCTGTTTCTTTGTTTAAATCTGCGAGAATAATCTAATACTATAATTTTGCGACTTCTTCGAAGTCGATTTCATCTATATTCCGTTTTGTTCTACAACAATGTGATCCCTCCGGGATCATTTATAGCCTGATATAATCATTATATATGTAAAAACCATGAATTATACCCTGACATCAGAGATGTCATATCATTGTAGAATAAAATGTTATTTATGATCTCCACGACTTCGGAGAAGTCGTATTATTGTAGCGAATAAGAAACCATGTTTGATAACGACTTCGGAGAAGTCGCATTCTTTTTGCAGCATAACCGGATAGTAGAATACATGATTATCAGAAAGACAGAGATGTGCACTCAGTTTTCAATAATGATCTTTTCTTTAACGGAGAATTGATGGTTATTTACCAGAAGTATATATAATCCGGAATTAAGATCACTAACATCAATCGCCACGGTATTTAATCCATTAACATTACGTTCTGATTGATGTACAACCCTACCATGAATATCATAGATCATAATTTGTGTTATCCCATCAAGCTGGTCAAAATCAATATTGATCTGATTTTTTGCCGGGTTAGGATATACTGATATTAAGCGATCGATGTTGGGCTCCTGGATATAAACATAATCCCCCAGGTGAAAACTGTATCTGATGCTTCTTCCGAATTCTGAATCGAAGTTCTTCAGCATACCTCCCTGAATATTCTGTACCCTGAAATATCCACTCCCCTGTTCAGGATAGGCCCAGTAAGTAAGGCCCATATTTTCAATATCCAGCAGTTCGATTGTGTAACAGTCATCAGGGAGATTTAAGGTGTCAAGATAGATAGAATCATTAGCCATGCCTGTACGGCTGAAAACAACTTCGCCTGCAAGGTTGGTAACGGTTAATGAATACCTGTACGCCTGGTGGTTCATCTTCATATGCAGCACCATGGTTTCATTGTACATATCCGGAACCACGAAATGGGTGGTATAACAATCGTTATCGGTATATTCATCCTGCTGGCCATTGGGGCTGGAAATACAAACCGTAAACAGGTTCTGGTTGTCACCAAACCAGAAGGCCAGGTCAGGTATTGGCAGGGTAATCTCTTGATAAAGATTTGGTTCAATAATACCGGTCCAGTTATAAGTCTCCTGGCCACCACCTGTGATGCCATAATCAATGGTCAGGGAAGTAATGGCAGATGTGCCATTATTTCTGACAATAATCTTTGGATCCATGCATATGGGATTCACCCTGGAGTAATACTCCCAGTCGTTAGGAGAGATAACATCATAAACTTCAGCATCAACATCGTATGCGGCATCAGTATACTGTATGAGGTGCATGGCGATATGGTAATTTCCATTTCCCATACCCTGGTTATTCTCAGGTACAGGAGTAATATCATAGTCAAAAGTCACACTATCTGCATTTACATACTCAGTAACTTCAATATCTGTTACCAGCACCCTGTCGCCCGGGCACCAGCCTTCCCTTGCACCGGGCCAGGTTCCACCCTGCGGATAAACCGCATTCCATGCACATTCATTATACTGGAAAATATGCCAGTCAGCAATTTCTTCTCCGTTAACATAAAAATAATGGGTGTTATCTTTCCATTCGCAACAATGGGGATATTCCCCGGTATTGCTGTAATGGCCATGACCGGTCAATCTGGATTTCACTTTAAATTGTTCAGCTTCCGGTAAAAGTTGCACTGTTTCAGCTGAAAGATAAACATCATCATCCAGGTCACGGTACTTGTATGATCTTCGGGGTCCCCATATACGATTGATGTCTAGCACATCTCTGGGAGGTGTCCCTTCGATGAACTCAAATTTAAGATCGATCAGTTCCTGTTGATTGCCGGCACTAAGGTCAACAGCACCCTGAAGTAAAGCAGCATAATCGGTGACATCAAAAATCCAGGTGAATCCCTGAGGCCCCAGATCCAGGCCAATGCCATATGGTGTTATAAACCGGCCAATTTCATATCGCTCAAGTATTTCAAAAGGTTCCCCATAATAGGGTATCAATTCTTTATGCATGATACTATCATACCCGAAATAGACAGAATCGACTATTTCGCTTCCATCATATACATAATGATATCCTCCCTGAAAGGTTAGAATGGTATCGGTAGGATTTGTAGGTTCATCAGGATCATGGTAAAGTTCCAGCTGATCAGGACTGTCGTCAATGGGATCATCAACAATTGTATTAATAATCTCTGTGCCTGAACTTTCAAGTCTTTCAAACATGATCTTTGGCCTGTTATTATCCTGCATGAAATCAAGATGCCGTTCAGGGCCTTTAATCCTGGTCCATTTGGGCAATCCGTAACAGGTGCCGTCAAGGGCATTGGGTGAATCGTCAGCAACCACAGTTCCCTCGCCATCATCAAAAGTATAATAAAGAACAAGGCTGCTGTCGTTCTGAGGATTGGATACACTTTTGTTGTAATCCTCCCTGATGTCTTCAGGTTCTTTGGCATAATTAAAAATTCGCATCTCATTGATCAGTGCATCAGCAAACTGATCATTGGCCCAGTTGCTCCGGCCCATATAATTTATATTCCTGACTGTATCATCAGGTTGCTGTAACAAACCTATCGATTCATATTCTCCATTGATGTACATCCAACCTATATGAGCGGTCAACCTGATGCTTACATGCACCCATTCGTTCAACGGGATCGGATTCGGAGAGATCATCGATTTTGAACCATCTGCATTGTTAACATGAAAAGATAGTTTTCCGCTGCTACCATTTGAAAAGGCCATCAATACATTGCTTTTATTTGGCCCATTACCAAAATCTATTACCCTGCTCCATGTATTGTTATTATGTTTATAAATCCAGACCTCGATAGTGAAATCGCTGTTGAAATATCTTTCAGGGGGTGATAATACAAAATCATGCTCCCCTTCGAATTCAATAGCATAATCGGTTCCTGAAGAGGTGATTCCGCAATTCCAGTCTAATAACTCAGCACTCAGTGAGCAGGCCTGTCCAATTATATCATCCTCAAAGGAGAACTCCACAAGAATATTGGATACTCCATCCCATTCAAAAGGATTATAAAAATTAAACGTATGCCATCCAGTATAGTCAAATGGATGGGTGTCAAAATAAACTGTTTGCATATTCCATACTGCTGTGTCCGGAGCGATGGAATCCATCAAGGTGTTATGCATTTTTATTGTCAGATGCTGAGCATCTGTTCCGGTCTGAATAATTTTAAGTTTGATCCCTGTGATTTCACCGGCAGAGAATCCTGCATCAATAAGTTCTTCATGTTTCCAGAGGTATTGCGATCTGCCATCGGTATGCTGAAGCGCAATAATCGAATTATTGGAGGTGCTCTCATTTCCAACTTCCGAATTCAATAATTGTGTGGTGTCATTAAAGATGATCTTTTTATGCACCCTCCTTTCCCATGAATTGGTTGCCTCGCTACGCATCAGGATTGAATCTGTTGTTTTACCGGAAATAAAAGTAAAGCTGGGCTGATAATAAAGTGTTGAATCATAAACACCGGTATGATCATAAACACGGTTATAGGTTAGATAATCCCATTCACCGCAATTATATGGATCATGCTGCGTCTGGGGGTCACATTTCAGGGTATGATACATCAGGATCTTTCTGAACTGCCCCTCCTCTGGGAATTGCCATGTACCACGACGTGTCGTGATGGAGTCGAATGTGAGGGTTTGAATTACGATGGTGTCTTGAGAGATCAAGGCAAAAGTAAAAAGGCAAAATGCCAAAGTGGTTGTAAATTTCCTGTATAACATGGGATTAAGTTTTTATCAGTTAGTTATCAGACTACCCTAACGAGTAAAGGGTTGTATTATGATGCGAAGATAATGAATATCATGATTCAGGTTAAGAAGTTCTGAGACATACGTTCTGAGTTCTGGGTTCTGGGTTTTGAGTTTGAAGTCCGAAGTTAGTTAATCCGCAACTTCGGACTTCAAACTGGCAACTTCAAACTATCTGTATAACCTCATCGCCAAGTTCACCGTAAAATGATTCAGGTTGATCCTGTCGCTGAGTGGGATTGTATAACCCAATATGGATACCTCATCGATATTGCCGTAGTAATAGTTAAATGATATTCCGATAGCGGTGCTTTTTCCTGTTACAAATTCAGCACCTGCACCAACATTGATTCCATAATTATCCCCTTTTATCAGATAAGATTCATAAGGCAAATAGGAGTAATCATCGCTGAACCAGAGCCAGCCGGCAGAAATATAGCCTGAGAGCAATATTTTATAATTGCTCAGGAACAATCGTCCTGTAGCCATCAGGCCCAGGTATCTGATATTAACGGTCTCCTGAAGATCCCCTGAAAGTAATAGGGTATCATCATTGTATACTTCATACCCCTGAAATTTATTCCAGGTACGGATAGTAGATAACTTTACGCCAACACCATAATTGCTTCCCGGAAAATACGAAAAATCAAATGCCATATCGTAGCCCGGCCTGAGTCCACGGATATAATCCTGGTAATCATCAATTTCATACTCAGGAATATTTAAATCGCTGCCATCGGGTATATCAAGATACCAGTATGCATAACCCCCTTCCAATGATATCCTGAATTTTGAAAAGAAAATGTCACTTTTAATCATTTCCTGTAATCCTTTCTTTGCAGATTGGAGATCCTTGTCAGATATCACTGTTTCCGCTTCATCGATTAGAACCGGCCGTTCTCTTATTGTTAGAAAACTATGATTTCTCCAGTTCGATTGTGAAAAATCTTTCAGGCATTCATTAATGCCTACCGCCAGTAGTATCGACAAACCCACCTCATGATTGGAAATTGGCGCACTTACCTGTGATTCCGATTTGTGAACCCTTGCCAGGGCGCCGTTTTTCTCAAGAAAAAAATCCAGTGAAACTTCAACCTCGCCCAGAACAATAGTATCCTTAATTTCTTCATTTATAATGATTTGCTTTACTATTACGGTTACCGGAATTTTTCCGGTATCGGCAACCAACATATGATTGAAATAGGCTGTCATCTCCGGTATCAGACCGTTCTTAAGTATAATGGGCGATTTTGTTTCCTTTTTTGTGTTATCAATAAATCCGATATCTTCCTGGTAATCACGGCGGTCGAAGACCTGATTAATATAAAAATCGTCATCTAATTGTTCAAGATATAATGGCAGGGAAAGGAAAACCTCCTGGCTGAAAATGGAAGCATTTAATAATATTAATCCTGCAACAATAATGAAATGCCTGAATAGTTTCAATTGAGCTTTGGTTTATTTATCTATCCCAAATGTAGGATTTATTTTTTTCACTGCCAAGTCGCTATAAACGCAAAGAAGATGGAATGCGGATGGGATAGATTTTCGCTGATATAATCCGTGATGATCAGTATTAATCGGACTCGATCTGCACAGCACTACCATCAGCAACCAACTCCTTTTAATCTATAAGCCGGTTACAGAGCATTATTTAACATATGTGAAAAGTTTTGAGTCAATTTTTTTGTATGTTGTCCCAAAAAAACATAGCTTATGGAACGCTCATTTTGTTAACCCAGATTATCCTTTTTTTCATCTTAGTTACGCTAAGCCCGGTAGTTATTGCGCAGGGTGTAGCCATAAATTCTGATGGCTCGCAAGCAAACACTTCTTCTATGCTGGATGTGTTTCCTCAACCTCAAAAGGAATATTGGTGCCGCGCATGACCAAAAGCCAGCGTGATGCTATTGTTTCACCCGTTGCAGGTTTATTGGTTTATCAAACCAATAATGCCCCTGGCTTTTACTTTTATAATGGAACGGGCCAATTTACCACAGCAGTAGGTTATGAAGCAGGTATGAATTGAACAGGGGATAATTCTACTTCAATCGGGTATGGGACTTCTGCAGGAACCAACCAGGTTTACCTGGGCAATAATTCAGTTACCTGGATTGGGGGCAAGGTTGCCTGGTCAACATATTCAGATCAAAGGGCAAAGAACAATGTTAAAGAAGATGTTATCGGTCTGGATTTCATCATGAAACTAAGACCTGTAACATACAACTGGGATAAAGACAGGCTTGATGCCATAATGGGGATTATTGATAAAAGCGATTATCCTGAGAAATACGATATTGAAAAAATGAAGGTTAGTGGCTTCATTGCCCAGGAGGTGGAGCAGGCCGCCCTGGAAACAGGATATGATTTCAGTGGTGTTTCAGCGCCTGATGATGATAGTACCCCTTACAGTCTGAGCTATGGACAATTTGTTGTCCCATTGGTCAAAACTGTGCAGGAGCTTGCCGACCGAAATGATCAACTTGTTGAGAAAGTAGGTGGGCAGCAGGAGATGATCGATAAGCAACAGGATCAGATCGACCTGCATCAACAGCAGATTAAACAGCAACAGAAAATGATTATGAAGATGATGGAGAAGATGGATTGATTTGAAATTGTTTAACTATTTTAGAACACGGATGACACGGATCTGGGATCGCGGACATCAACGGATTATGTCTAATTCCCTTAAACTTAATGTAATACCCTGGGAGATTCTTCATCGAAACAAAGTATCTAATCTGTTACAATCGGCATAAGACGACCACCATGGTTGGTTGAAGGTTTTCAAACTTACTTCAACGCTACCTTTTTCCAATATTTTAAGAATAATCTTTAAACCATCAGGCCATTGCATTATATCTAAAAAAATAACTATCTTTATAATATGTTCTCCGGAATTAACAGGAAATGAAACTGATAACAAAAATCTAAAAACTGGAATCATGAAAACCTCAGGACCTATTTCACTTTTACTGGTGACCTTCATTTTAATATCAGGATGTAAAAAAGATGATGAGGATGATCAAATACCTCAGGATTACGTAGCAAAATATGACCTAAATGGAAACGCTAACGATGACAGCAAGTATGGGAATAACGGGGTAATCGTTGGTGACGTTGTGCCCACCACTGACAGGTTCGGGCAGGAGAATGCTGCTATGTTTTTTGTCAGCGACTCATGTTATATTGATATAGGAGATGTTGATGTACTGAAGTTAACCGGGTCTTTATCAATTTCTGTATGGGTTAAGGCCGAGGTGAATCCAGGAGATTGGAATACTATTGTTAATAAATGGTTGCGAACTGGACCCGGTGTTGGAACTGGGTATTATTTAGGCATCAATCCGGAAGGATTTAAATTAAGATGGAATGTTTCGAATAATATACTTGATATGGATGCCGCGTTACCCGCTGATAACTGGGCACATATTGTGGTTACCTTCCATGGAGCAAAGCTCAGCATGTATCTAAACAACAGTTTTATCGGTGAAGCTCCCTACGATGGTTCCCTTACGGATAATACGGCACCGTTCAGGATCGGAAGCCAGAGCGGAGAGGATGTCCCGGCTGGGGTTTCCAATTTTCACGGTGCAATAGATGATGTGATCGTTTATCGCAGGGTTCTTAATGCATCAGAGATCAGGTTGCTGTTTGAGGAGAGATACTAGTAAAGCCATTCTGTGACTAACACAACAAATTTAAAGTACTACGAACTACCAACCACCAACTACGAACTGTTTGTCCTTCACTCTGTCATCTGCTCAAGTTTCTCCATCAGCATATCGATTTGCTTCTGTTGCTTATCGATCATTACCTGCTGCTCCTGCATCACCTTTAGCATTGGCGCTATCAATTGGGAGTAGCTTACCGTTTCCACCTGTCCCTGCCCGTTATAGCTTACGATTTCGGGATTTACCTTTTCTACTTCTTCGGCAATAAGGCCATACTGTATCGATTGTTGTTTATCTTCCTTATAGTTAAAATTCACGGGCCTGAGATTAAAAAGCCAGGCCGCATTTCCAATATCAACCACATTCTCTTTATACCTTAATGAGGAAGCGCTTTTTCCTATCTGTCCGCTGCCATTCACCACCAGCCAGTCTGACCCGCCTATCACACTGGTAGCCCCCATGCAGAAGAGTGCCGTAACGTCACCATTGCCAAGCCGTACTTCGTTGCTTCCGCTGGGCTGGGTATTATAGCCAATGGAGGTGGTGTTAGTCAAAGCTGCTGAACCCTGTCCTGCACTGTGTCCTACCGCTGTATTGAAATCACCTGTTTGGTTGTGGTAAAGGGCACCGTGACCGACTGCAGTATTTGAGTTTCCTGTCGTATTATAATTAAGGGCAGCGTAGCCACTTGCGGTATTGTAACTGCCCGTTGTATCAAGATAAAGGGCATGATAACCTGTGGCTGTATTTTGACTACCTGTTGTATTTGAATAAAGGGCAGATCGGCCACAGGCAGTGTTATTATTACCGGAAGTGTTGGCGGAAAGAGCGCTAATCCCAACAGCAACGTTACGATTGTCTGACCCGTCATCATTAGCGCCCGCATCACTTCCCAGGAAAACACTTTGTCCGCCATCATCAATATCAACCTTACCTTCTATTTTTACACCTCCATTGACATGAAGTAAGCTGTCAGGTGAGGTGGTTCCAATACCAACATTTCCGCCGTCTACAACGAATAACCCGTTACCGCCATCGTCATAAAGCTCCAGTCCGTTCCCATCAATTGCCCTTACACGGTCGGTAGCCAGGTGATCCCCGGTGGTTTGAAGGATATTCCCATCCACTGATAATTTTTCAGTGGGGCTTGAAGTGCCGATGCCTACATTACCACCACCATCTAGAATCAGTTGATCGGTGGCACTCATTTTTCGTAATACCACATCACCATCACTGTTGATATAGATCACAGCATTATTGGATCCCTGGGATAACTTTATTCCCGCCGTATCCCCCAGGTTTGGGTGTTTGATATGCAGACGGGTATCGGGGCTCGCGGTTCCTATACCAACATTGCCATCGTTACCGTTATAAATGTCTGTTCCTGATTCGTGCCATAATATGTTTGAATACGAAGTTTCACCGCTTAGCGGATTATAATTCATAGACGACTCACAGCTTAATTGAATGGCTTTCAGGTCATTACTATAATTATCAACTACGTAGGCATATTTCCCGGATAAAGCAACTGATGTTGGACCATTTCCTATTCCGAGGCTGGCGCTGAGTACCGGGCTGGCAGGATTGCTCACGTCAATGACCTTCAAGTCACAACTATGTGAATCAACAACATAGGTATAATTCCCGGATACGGTGACTGACTCAGGCCAGGGTCCTATTCCCAGGCTACCGCTAAGAACTGGGATGGCAGGATTACTTATATCGATGACTATCAGGTCATCACCATTATTTTCAATCACGTAGGCATAATTCCCGGATACGGCGACTGATTTTGGATCATATCCTATTATGAGGCTGCCGCTGAGCACCGGACCGGCGGGATTGCTCACATCAACGACTTTCAGTTCACCAAAAGTATTATCAACCACATAGGCATAATTCCCGGATACGGCGACTGATCTTGGACTATCTCCTATTCCCAGGCTGCCACTGAGTACAGGGCTGGCAGGATTGCTCACATCAATAACTTTCAGGTCATCACTAAAATCATCAACCACATAGGCATGATTCCCTGATACGGCTACTGATGTTGGACCATTTCCTATTCCTAGGCTGCCGCTGAGCACCGGGCCGGCTGGATTGCTTACATCGATCACTTTCAGGTCTGCAGAACCATCATCAACAACATAGGCATAATTCCCAGATACGGCGACTGATGATGGACCATGTCCTAATCCCAGGCTGCCGCGGAATAAAAGGCTTTCAGGGTTGCTTATATCAATGGCTTTCAGGTCAAGATCTAAATTATCAACCACATAGGCATAATCCCCTGATAAGGCCATAGAGGTTGGACTAAGTCCTATTCCCAGGCTGCCGCAAACTGAAAAACATGAGAAATCCGGATCCCCAGATAATTCATTGCCAAAAACAGTACCCAGGTTTTGCCAGGCGGCTGTACCGCTGCTGTCGGAGGTCAGAAGCCTGCCGACTCCCTGGTTGCCGTCGGTCATCTTTATACTTCCTGCCACATGCAGTGCTGCATCAGGACTGGTAGTACCTATACCAGTATAACCGTTCGAAGATTTAATGAACATGGCCTCAACAGGTGTACCTCCGTTATCACCCTTCACCTGCAGGATAGCTTCTGCACCCGGAGCGCTGCCATCTTTGTTTATAGCCACCTGGGCCACAGTATTGAAATTTAAAACTAATAATAGGATAATGAAGAGAGAAATGATCATCTTTTTCATGGCCTTGATTTTGAGGATTTGATAAGTATAAATATAATATAAAATAATGTGTTTTACATATTTTGATATGAGATATTGTTGAGAGGATGAGGTTGAGGGTTGAGTGATTTGGCGATTTCATGATTGGACGATCTTTCGACTTCGCTCAAGACAGCTTATTCGATATTCGAAGTATCGCAGATTAATCAGGGATCTTTAATAGCTCAGAAATCACATATCCCCCTGACTGGGTCGGGGCAGCTTATTAGAAGTATTTCTGTTTTCGGGAAGAAATTATACGAAATGCAACTTCGAATATCGTGAACCCGGGCAATCGTGAAATCGTGAGTTCATAATTCCGATTTAATCGGACTGGATAATGGATGCTGGAAAGCTGAGATGGAGAAACTTCGTTCAATCTCATACATCGCGCAATCGCTGCCATCGGGCAATTGTAGATTCGTGAATCGTTAGTGAAACCGACTCTTCCAGTTCGCCCCGGGCGAATCTGGAAGGTCTTGCAAACTGCCAACAGTGAACTGTAAGCAGGGACATGTTCCCTCCCTGTTAAAGTACCTGTAAAGAAAATAAATTATAAAAGTGTAAATATTAAGTTTATGAAACATTGCGTTACCAGGAGGGAATCCGTCCCTTGATATAGACTTCCTACTCACTACTCCTTACTGCCAGCTGAGGACTGTGGACTGCCGACCAGCAACCAAGCACCAACTATCAGCTGTTAACTTGTTACTCTGTCATAAGTTCCAGCTTCTCCATCAGCATATCTATCTGCTCCTGCTGCCGCGCTATCATCTCCTGTTGCTCCTGCACAGCTTTTACAAGTGGAACAACAAACTGCCCGTAACTCAAACTGTAAGGTGATTGTTTATTCTCCGGCACAGTTAAACCACTGAAGTCATAACCGGCCTCCAGGGCTGCTTTTTCTACCTCCTGGGCAATGAATCCACTGGTTTTGATCATATCAATATCATATTTTTCGGCGTAATCCCGATGATCAGTTACACCAATCAAGTCATCCATTTTATCCTTATCCCAGTGATAGGTAACCGGACGAAGCTTCATGATAAAATCCAGACCGTGAACATCTTCTGTTATATTTCGTTTTGCCCTTCCATCCGAATAAGTCGACCACACCACCTGACCACCTATCCAGCTAATACCGGTATTGCCAATGGCAACCTGGTTAGTCGCTGTTGGCTGGCAATTATGGCCTATCACAACAGTATTCTCGTAATTCGATGCAGTTAACCATGCAGAACTTCCTATGGCGGTGTTCCATCTAACGGTTGTAGTTGAATCCATGGCATTGTACCCTATGGCGGTGTTAAGCAAACCTGTTGTATTTGCCCTTAAAGCATTGGTCCCGTTAGCGGTGTTATAATTGCCACTTGTGTTGGAAAGAAGGGCATGAGAACCGTTTGCAACGTTGCTCAGGCCGGTGGTGTTGGCTTTCAGGGTATTGGTCCCGTTTGCAGTGTTATAACTGCCGCTGGTATTGGAATAAAGTGATTTATTACCATTTGCTGCATTATGTGATCCCGTTGTATTGGAATAAAGAGCCTCGAATCCTATAGCAGTGTTCGTATCACCGGTTGTGGTGTTATAAAGGGCACTATTTCCAACACCGGTATTGCAGTTATCTGATCCATCATCATATGCCCCTGCACCATCACCCAGGAAGACGCTGTAACCACCGGTTTTTCCATCTCTGAGATTATTAATACAGTTAACCTGCCATACGGTTTCTCCGCTTAAAGGGTTAAGGGTAATTGCCGAATTGCAGCTTAATTGTATAGCTTTCAGGTCATGAATATAAGTATCAGCCACATAGGCATAATTACCGGAGACAGCTATTGACCATGTTTGAAATCCTATTCCAACGCTATCTTTGAGTATTGGGCTGGAAGGATTACTTATATCGATGACTTTAATGTCGGAACTACCCTGGACAACCACATAGGCATAATTACCGGAGACAGCTCCTGCCCTTGGAGCATTCCCTACTACCAGGCTGGAGATGAGAACCGGACTGGCAGGGTTGCTCACATCGATCACTTTCAGGACATCATTTAACCAATCAACCACATAGGCATAATTCCCGGATACGGCTACTGAATGTAGAGCATATGCTATTACAAGGCTGCCGCTGAGGGTAGGGCTGACAGGATTGCTTATATCAATGACTTTCAGGTCGGCACTACCTGAATCGACCACATAGGCGCAGTTTCCAGATACGGCTACTGATCTTGGTTCAGATCCTATTCCAAGGCTACCGCTGAGGGTAGGGCTGGCAGGATTGCTTATATCGAT
>CAYXUU010000034.1:0-58460 GCA_964468645.1 uncultured Bacteroidales bacterium | reverse complement strand
ATTAAATTTGGTTGAATGAATTGGCTATCCGACGAAAGGAGGATTTAGTTCAACATGCGCTATATGGAATAGCCCTAGCGGGCTACAGCCTCATAGCGCTGCTCGTTAGCAAGTATATTAATGAACAATACCATGATGAATAAGGTTAAAATATTACTTCCCATTTTAATTTTGATACATACTAATTTTTTGCACTCTCAACAAATGAATTGTCAATGGCTCTCATATAGTTATCCAGGAACATCATACATGAATGATGTTTGTATTGATGGGAATGGTAATGCAATCTCATTAGGCTATTTTATTGATATTTATATACAAGGGGAATCATTATCTTCGATTCCATGGGGAATGAAAAACATCTACTTATGTAAGATGGATTCAATTGGAAACTTGGTATGGTTAAAACACGTTGGAATGGATGGTGGTTGCATGGGAAAGTCGGTTATTGTTGATAGCCATGATAACATTATAATAACTGGATATTTCGCTGACAAGATAACGATCTGTGACACAACTTTCTATGATAATATTGGAGAGTTTATCGCTAAATTTGATCAAGATGGAAACTGTTTATGGGTTAATTATGTTGATTTTATTGGATCATTTGGTCCCTTACCAATAGTATCAGATGAAGCTAATTACATTTATTTGTTAACTCCAGGAAATACTATTATTAATGGCTACTCACGTGAAGGAGAAACCGTTATAACGAAGTTTAATTCAAATGGTCAAATTACTTGGATGAAACCAACAAGTATTACGATAAAGGAGACCTTCTCAGGTTTCACAAACAATACTGTTGTGATTAATTCCAATAGAATTATTGTTGGTGGATATTATAAAGATACTATCATTTTTGCTGGAAAAGAGTATATTTCGGGGATTGAATTTGATATTGATCCTTATACTGGTGACACCACATATTATTCTTCAAGAGAGGCAATGCTTGGGATTATTGATGCCTCAGGTTCCGAAATTACTGCAATTGATATAACTGCATTTGGTAGTTTTTCACTTGAGGCTGTTACGACAAACTCATCAAAAGACATATATATACAAGGCAGATATTATTCTGACACTATTTACTTTGATAATGATTTCCTAAATGGCGGGAATGGTTATTTAGTAAGATATACTAGTGATTTAAGTTTAGTTGAGGCCAAAAACATACAAAGTCTATTAGTCTACGGAGCTGCATCAACAGATAATTATAGTTACTATTCAAGTCAAAATTGGAATTACATGTATATTGTCCAGTTTGATTTGAATTGTGAATATATTGATTCAATAATTATCGGTGAGAATAATGGAAACCCAGAATATCCAAGATCATTATCAAGTTATTTAAATAATGATATAGTACTCGCTGGTAGTTATGTTCATGAGTTTTGGATAGATAGTTTGTATGCACCTGGAGAACCAGGCTCAGGTTATAAAATGTTTGTTGCACGGTTTCATGATATAACAACCAGTTCGAATGAATATAATCTCCAAGAAAAGATTCTTGTGTACCCAAATCCGGTATCTACTTTCCTTCATATTGATGTTGATGATTTAATTAAGATAGAAATATTTGACATGAAAGGAACATTGATTTTGGAGCAAAGCCTAAAGAATAAATTGGATTGTGGACAACTAAAAGGAGGTTTGTACTTAACAAAGATTCATACATCGAATGGTGTTTTCTCAAGAAAAGTTATCAAAAATTAAAAATACACTTGCTAACAGGCTATGAATTGTCATTTGGCGGGCATTACGGATCGAAAAAATAAAACAACAGGACGTGATAAAAAGAAAAATATACAACGGTGCTTCTAATGCCAAACGGCAATTATAGCAATCGTTGAACTTAATTGTTAGGTCGTCGCTAACTATTCTGATAAATTAATCTTATTTATTACCTTTGAATAAAGATACCTAATGAACGAAAGTATTAAATATTGGATTGACTTGTCAGATTATGATCTGGATACTGCTGAAGCAATGTTAACCAGCAAGCGATATCTTTATGTTGGATTTATGTGTCATCAAACAATCGAGAAAATATTTAAAGCATATTTTGTACTCTTGCAGAATAATAATGCGCCTTTTTCTCATAGCCTTTCATATTTAGCAAAAAAGGGAGACTTTTATCATGAATTCACTGAAAGCCAAAAGGATTTTATTGACCAAATTGAACCATTAAATATTGAAGCAAGATATCCATCCTATAAGGAACGTTTACTCAGAAGTTTGACAGAGCCTAAATGTCGAGAATTAATCAACAACACGAAATTATTACAGAAATGGATCAAAACGAAGCTATAAATAAAGTAAAAAGATATCGACTTTTACTAGACAACCATTTTGAGATTGAGAGCGTGTTTCTGTTTGGATCCTATGCGAAGGAAACTTTTAAGGAAGATAGTGATATTGATGTAGCTATTGTAGTTAATAACCTCAAAGGAGATTACTTCTCGACAACACCAATTTTATGGAAGTTACGTAGAGAAGTCGATGATAGAATTGAGCCTATCCTAATAGAAAGAAGTCATGATAAAAGTGGCTTCCTTAATGAGATTCAAAGATCTGGGATCAAAATTGCTTAATAGAACAACTAAGCCCAACAAAGCAAAAAAATAATGAATATTTTGATGACTGGTATCTGCCTTCCAAGCATGAGCTGGGTTTATTATATGCTCAAAAAGCCGTGGTTGGCGGTTTTAGTGAGGATGACTATTGGAGCTCCACCGAGTTTATTGACAGCGAAGCGTATTCATGGGACTTCAGCAGTGGTGGTGGTTTGTCTTGGGGATTTAAGGCCGATCCATTGCATGTGCGTGCTATTCGGGTTTTTTAACAATTAGCGAAGCGATATCACGAACACCTGTAGAAAATAAGAGACAGGTGAGTAATTCATCATTTTCCCATCAATGTCAGACTGCATTAAACTACAAACATGAAACAAATTAAATAGATCAAAAGCGTGTTATCAGGAATTCTTATTCTGATTATCACGCTAGTCATTATTTATCCTTGCGTCCTGGCGTCTCTGCGGTGAAAACCTTCCTACCCTCAACTATTACCTTGTTTACCTTTTTGTCTAAAACATGGTAATTTTTGTTATATTTGAGGAATGCAGATACAAAAAAGGTAAACATAAACCACAGCATTAATTGAATATATTGAAGTTAATATCATGATAAATGTGAAATAAGTGGACATGTGGTTTTATATTGGTGTTAAGTATAATTATTAATCAGTGGTGATATGAAAAAGTCTACAAGAACAATATCATGGGTGATCTATATAATAGGCGTTTTATTATTATTATATGGCGCCAAACTTAATCCTGACTTTGAAATTAAACTTACTTGGATCGCTCTATCATCAATTTTACTGTCAGTACCCTGGATTATATGTATAATCCATTCAATAAAATCAAAAGATAACCAAAATGGGCTTTGGATTTATTTCTTGTTTTTTATGGGAGTGATCTTTATTCCACTATATTTGATAAGGACCAGAACAGAAAAATAACTATACTTAACCCGGCATCAAATGCAAGCCCTTGTGGCTGTGGTAAAAGAAGAAAATAATAAAATAAACATATGATAGCAATTATACTCTCAATAATATTCCCTGGATTAGGTCAAATTTACTATGGAAAAACATGGAGAGGAATTATTATGATTCTGCTATCATTCATTCCTTTTGCCTACCCATTCATATTGGTTTGGTCAATTATAGACTGCATTAACCTAAGAAAGAAGTATAATCCAGATCCATTATCAAGAAAAGAAGCAATAACTGCAATAATTATATTCTTAGTCGTGATACCAGGATTATTTTTATTGATTATAACAGGAGGGTTGACAGTTGTAAATTATATCAGTCATAATTATACAAAACCGAATACTACGAAAAAAGAAATAGTTGATATTTCCAACTCAATTATTGAATACAAAGCGGCTAACAATAAATTACCAAACTCTATACATAATATTGTAGGTTCAAGACCATTAAGAAAGTCTTGGCTTACAGATTCATGGAATAATCCATACCTATACGTGATTGAAGAAGACTCAAGTTTTTCAATAATTTCAAAAGGTAAAGATGGACTTAAATATACTGAAGATGATATAAAAATTACGGTTGCTAACAGCAAATAATATCCCATAGCCGCTTTAGTGCTATTAAGACAAATGAGTAGAAACATAAACATACGAGTAATCAAGAAATAAACTGCAAGAGAACGGCTACGGGCCATATTTGCAACACGTTTGGTGCAAGCAAAAAATACTAGAACGATAAACTATGGGAATAGATATAAACAAATCAGTATTTGACGAGGCTACCAAATTGAAGTTGGACATATTTGGTGAATGCTTTGAAGAGTGGTTACCTGTATTTATACATAGCCCTTGGTTTAAGAAACTCTACATTTTTGACTTCTTTGCCGGAAGCGGAAAAGACTTGGAAAATAATGCTGGTAGTCCTTTGGTTTTATTGGATAAAGCAAAAGGAACAGACCGTAAATATTGCATCAATGCAAAAAAAGAAATCAAGTTTTTATTCAATGAAGGTGAGCAAAGCAAAAGTAAAGAACTCAAAAAAAATATAGCACAATATATTGAAGAATGTAAACTAGCAAATGATTGTGATGATTGCATTTATCAATACAGAGTTGAGAATTATAATTTTCAAGATATATTTTCTAACGCTTCCTTAACGTATATTTTTAAGAACAAGGAATTTGGCAAATTCATATTGCTCGACCAATACGGTTTTAGTCAAATTGATGAACAAATTTTCAAACAACTAATTTCCTATCCAAGAACGGACTTTATCTTTTTTATTTCATCTTCCTTTGTCAGCAGATTTAGAGAACATCCAAATACAACAAAATACATTGATACAACAAAAATCAATTTTGATGAAATCAGACCCAATGAAATTCACAGGGCAGTTGCTGATTATTTCAGAGAATTAATTCCATTAGGGGAAGAATATTATATACATCACTTTTAGATCCGTAAGGAAAAGAAAGGAAATTACTATGGATTAATATTTGGAACAGGTCATACACTTGGCATGGAGAAATTTTTGAAAGTTTGTTGGCAACATGATACGTTTTCAGGGGAAGCTAATTTCAATATTGATAATAACTTTGAGAAAGGCTCTTTATTTGAACAATTAGGAGAGAATGTAAAAAAAGATACTGTCTCCGATGAAATTAAAAGATTAATTTTATCTGGAGAAATATCTGATAATATCTCAGGATTGAAATATGCTATGTACAAGGGATGTGAACCTAAGTTATTTACAGAGGTTGTAAAAGAGCTTGAGAATGTGAAAAAAATAGAACGAAATGGAGATAAAAGATATAGTTCAACAAACATTCATCGTTTAATAGGAAAAAATGAATACAAAATTCAAAGATTGAACCATGGCACATAAAATAGAATGGACAGAACAAACCTGGAACCCATCGGCAGGTTGTACTAAAATTAGTTCAGGCTGTAAAAACTGCTACGCCGAGACCATGGCAATTCGTTTACAAGCTATGGGTGTAGAAGGCTATGAAAACGGTTTTAAATTCAATCCTGTTCCAAGCAGACTGAATGACCCATTTAAAAGAAAAAAGCCGACAGTATTTTTTGTAAATTCTATGAGTGATATTTTTCATAGGGATATGCCGGAAGGCTATTTAAATAAAATATTCAATGTAATTGAAGAAACCCCAAATCACACCTACCAAATATTGACAAAGAGGTCGGACAGAATGTTTGAATATTTGTCGCAACGAGAAATCCCACAAAACATCTGGTTGGGAGTTACTGTAGATAATAGAAAAGAAGGTTTGCCGAGAATTGATAAACTTAGACAATTACAAGCAAGTGTATTATTTCTTTCCGTTGAGCCATTACTGGAAGATTTAGGAAAAATGAATTTAGAAAAAATAGATTGGGTTATTGTTGGCGGTGAAAGTGGGAATAAAGCAAGACCAATGGAAAAAGAATGGGTTGTAAACATAAAACAACAATGTGAAAAAGAAGATATTGCTTTTTTCTTTAAACAATGGGGAACCTGGGGTTCTGATAAAATAAAGCGGAATAAAAAATTAAATGGAAAAGAAATTGACGGTAGAATCTGGCAGCAATATCCCGAAGTTATAGAACAGCAATTTGCAGTAGTTTAATTTGAAAATAATTTAGAATAGTAATGCCAGTGCCTAATAAATAGGACTCTGAACGGTCTGCAAGACCGAGCGGGGAGTACGTGTTGAACTACATCCGGGTCTCAGAGGTATTCACTTATCGAAGGATTTATTTGTTTTTATTTATATTATTTGTTTTCTCGAATTAACATTCGTATTGTAGAGGCGATATCTGGTAACAATGACATACACTTTGTTAATTTATTGGTTTTTTTCTCATTTGTTATTCTGACAATGCCATGATAGGTTTTAACATATTAATCTAACAGGTATTTCTTACTTTTGCAGATTTAATTAAATTCATAAACTATTGTAATGAAAAGAACAGCATTAACCGATTATCATGAGAAAATGGGTGCCAAAATGGTACCATTTGCAGGCTATTATATGCCGGTACAGTTTGAAGGAATAAATATTGAGCACGAAACAGTGAGGCTAAAACTGGGTGTTTTCGATGTATCCCACATGGGCGAATTTTGGATCAAAGGCCCCAATGCTTTTGAACTGACCCAGAGGCTTACCTCCAATGATGTTTCAAAATTATCCGATGGTAAAGTACTATATACCTGTTTCCCCAATGGTCGTGGTGGTATTGTTGATGACCTGCTTGTTTATAGAATTGATATGGAAACATACTTATTGGTTGTTAATGCAGCTAATATTGACAAAGACTGGGCATGGGTGAATGCCAACAACACAAATGGTGCAAATGTTTATAATGCTTCGGATGAGATAGCTCAGCTCGCAGTACAGGGCCCGCTTGCCCTGAAGGCCATGCAAAAACTTACTTCCGAGAACATTGTTGATATGGAGTATTATACTTTTAAAAAGCTTGAATTTGCCGGTGTAAAGGATGTTATTCTGTCAACAACAGGATATACCGGTGCAGGTGGTTGTGAGATCTATATGTCAAATGAAGATGCACCTGAAATTTATAAAGCTGTACTGCAAGCAGGGGAGGAGTATGGAATAAAACCTATTGGCCTGGCAGCCCGTGATACCCTTAGACTTGAAATGGGATTTTGCCTTTATGGAAATGATATTGATGATAATACATCACCCATTGAGGCCGGGCTTGGCTGGATCACAAAATTTACAGATGGCAATGATTTCATCGACAGGGACATTCTTCTGAAACAAAAAGAAGAGGGCGTAGTGCACCGTTTGAGGGGATTTGAGATGATAGATAAGGGAATCCCGAGGCAGCATTATGAGATCTGTGATGCCGGTGGAAATAATATAGGTGAAGTTACTTCAGGTACCATGTCGCCAATGTTGAAGAAAGGAATAGGAATGGGGTATATTAAAACCGGGTATAACAAATTCGACTCGGAAATATTCATAAAGGTCAGGAATAAACTCCTGAAAGCTCAAATAATCAGGTTGCCTTTTTATAAAGGATAAAAGATCATATTTTCCATTGAATCATATCAGGACAGTCGAGGTTTGCTTTTCCCCCGTATTGTATCCATACAGATCAACAAGGGATGATTTTATTGTTGTTATTGCTGATATTCTCAGGAATTCTACTACGATCTGTGCAGCGATTGACTATGGTGTAAAAGAGATTATCCCGGTTACAAAACTTGATGATGCCAGAAAGTATAAAGAAAAGGGATATGTTGTTGCTGCTGAACGTGATGGATTAAAACCTGAGTTTGCTGATCTGGGTAACTCACCTGTTGAGTTCAGAAAACAAGAGTTACTTAACAAACCGATTGTCATATCAACAAGTAACGGAACAAAAGCAATTCGAACGGCAACCGGAGCAGATGAAATATTGATAGGATCCTTTTTGAATATCTCCTCATTGACAGCTTATCTGAAAAGGAAAACCCAACATCTTGTGATTTTATGTTCAGGATGGATGAATCAGTTCAGCCTTGAGGATACATTATTTGCAGGTGCTATGGTAGAAAAGCTTTTGTCATCTGGATTCAGTGTTTATGGAGATTCATCAGAGGCTGCCCTTGAATTATGGAAAAATGCTCAACACGACCTAATCGGCTATATTGATAAAGCCAGTCATCGACATAGACTCAGAAAACTTGGACAGGATGATATACTGGAATATACTTTTACACAGGACTCATCCGTTGTAGTACCTATATTTGTGGATAACCGGATAATTGATATTAACACAAAATAAATCAGTGAAAACGAAATGAAAAAAACTGTTCTACTAACAATCATGATCATGAGTATTTTATTACAGGCATGTACAAATGGAGAAAATAATGAGAAAAAAACTGATGACTTTCAGTACAAGATCGATCAGTTTGCAGATTTAAGGATTATGCGATATCAGATCCCCGGATGGGACGACCTGGACCTTAAGCAGAAGAGGCTGATTTACTATTTAAGTGAGGCAGCAAAGGCCGGAAGGGATATTGTATTCGATCAAAATTATAAATACAACCTGGCTGTTCGTGAAACCCTCGAAGAAATCTATGAAAATTATTCAGGTGACAGAAACACAGAGGATTTTAAAAAGTTTATGACCTACATGAAGAGGGTATGGTTTTCCAATGGTATCCACCATCATTATTCAACAGATAAGATAATCCCGGAGTTTTCCGGGGAATATTTTAATGTCTTGATTGCTAATTCTGAAGGCGCTGAGTTTCCTGTCCGGGAAGGACAGACAGATGAGGATTTCAGCGTATGGTTAACCTCAATCATATTGGATGCTGATGTAGCATCTAAAAAAATCGTAACTGACCCGAAATTAGATGTGGTTTCAGAATCAGCAACAAATTTCTATGATGGCGTGACACAGGAAGAAGCCATTGCTTATTATGATTCCATGAAGGAGGCCAATGATGAAACTCCGATATCTTATGGTTTAAATTCCAGACTTACAAAGAAGGATGGTGAAGTGGTAGAGGAAATTTATAAACTGGAAGGACTTTATGGCCCGGCAATTGAAAAAATAATCTACTGGCTTGAAAAGGCGCTGGAGGTTGCCGAGAACGAGCAACAGAAGAAAGGATTGGAAAACCTTATAGCCTATTATAAAACAGGGAACCTTGAAACATGGGATGACTATAATGTGCTATGGTTGAACGATGGAGATGCTTTTGTAGATTATGTTAATGGATTTATTGAAGTATATGGTGATCCTCTCGGAATGAAAGCAACATGGGAATCTGTAGTGGATTTTAAAAACCTTGAAGCGACCAAACGAACCCAGATCATCAGCGGGAATGCACAGTGGTTTGAAGACAATTCGCCGGTGGATCAACGATTTAAGAAGGATGAAGTGAAGGGGGTAACAGCCAAAGTAATAACTGTTGCCCAGCTTGGTGGCGATTGTTATCCTTCAACACCCATAGGCATCAATCTTCCTAATGCCGATTGGATCAGGAAGGAGCACGGATCGAAATCGGTTACGATGGATAACATCACATATGCGTATGATCAGGTTGCTCTAACGAGTGGTTTTCTTGAAGAATTTGCCGCTTCACCGGAAGAAATTGAAAGGCAAAGAAAATATGGTAGCCTGGCTGATAATCTTCATACCGATCTGCATGAATGTATCGGACACGCCTCAGGACAATTATTACCCGGTACAAGCCCGGAAGCTTTACAAAGTTATTCTTCAGCACTGGAAGAATCACGTGCCGACCTTTTTGCACTCTATTACCTTGCCGACCCCAAGCTGATTGAACTTGGCCTGTTACCGGTTGATGATGCCGCTAAAGCAGAATATGATGGCTATATCCGTAATGGGTTGATGACCCAGCTCACCAGAATACAGCCGGGTAAGGATATTGAGCAGGCACATATGCGTAATCGCCAGTTGATTTCAAAATGGTGCTATGAAAATGGAAAGCAGGATAATGTTATCGAATTTTTTGAGAAAGACGATAAAACATTTGTGCGAATCAATGATTATAAGAAGTTAAGAGGTCTTATAGGTCAGTTACTGGCAGAAGTGCAACGGATAAAATCCGAAGGGGATTATGAAGCCGGTAAAAACCTGGTGGAAACCTATGGAGTGAAAGTAGATCCCGAATTACACAAGGAAGTACTTGATCGTTATGCAAAACTTAACCTGGCCCCTTATGGGGGGTTTGTTAATCCTGATTTAATTCCTGTTTTTGAGAATGATGAAATCGTTGATGTTAAAGTTGAATATCCTGATGATTACGTGAAACAGATGATGGGGTATTCGGATAAATATTCATACTTGCCGGTTTATAATTAAAGTTACAGAGAACCATCCCAATGCAGTTTTCTTACAGAATTAAAATAGATAAGGAATGTATGGGAGTAAATAAATAGTTTTGATTTGTTAGTCAGAATTGGAAATGGTTATAGATGAGGATTTAGGATTTAAATTTGAGATTTAGGATGGCCAAAAGGATTATTCAATTATTTCAAGGTTTGAGGGTATGTTATAATTCCATTCTTTCATGGTAAAATCCCATTCAGATAAAATCCTGTCAAGCATGTTTCTTGAAATTTTATGAACATTTTTTTTATAGCCTTTTGAAGCACCCAGATAAGTATTTATGGCGGGTAATGCTTCATCAAAGCCGTTAATATTTAGTTTTTTATAAAGCTGTTGAAGTTGTTTTACCGGTTCGGCTTCCAGATCTTCAAACCGGATTTCCACAAACCTGTTATCGGGAATATGAACCCGTTCTTCGAAAAATCGTTTATACAGGAGTTTATAAACTTCGATTATGTTGTCCTCCAGTTTTTTATTCTCTATTGAATGAAATTCAAGATGTGGCATCATGTAGGATAAAAATTTCTTCGTCGATAAATAAACCAATACGGGATTGCGGTGGATATGAATGAATTTACATCCGGGGAAATGCTTTATCAGGTAAACAATCCTTCCCGTGTTTGGTGGATTTTTAGAAAGAAATGTTGGTTTACCCGTATTCAGGCATGCTTTTTTAATATGGGTTTTATATGAATTGAACCATTTGAGAACGAGTTGTTGATCTGTGTTCTCCAGTGTGATTGTTTTATTAAAATAATCCATGGTGTAATCAGGGAAGAACCAGTAATAATAAAAACTCAGGAGTACATTTGAACCCAATGTAAATTCTTCCTCTTGAGGATAATCAGGATTTAATTTTACATTATCCCCTTTGCGTGTTGCAGGTATCAGGATATCCATGAAGTTTTTAAAAATGAATTTACCTGGATTTCTGAAAATTGTGTCAGGAAAAACACTCTGATAGGTTGACATATATGCCATCTGAGGATCCTGCGTGAGTAAGCTGTGTAAAAGGGTAGTTCCGCTGCGCCAGTGACCAAGTATGAAAATGGGATCGTTGTCTGATTTATACTCCCTCAAAAGCTTACCTGTAGTGAGTCTTTCGTGTAACCTGAAAGGGCTGTTTATTATGTTAATTAAAAGGATTACAAGTGCCCTGGGATAATATTTCAGCACTACTTTATGTTGAAATAGCAGTTTAATTAAAATAGATAACCGGTAACCAACTGCCGGTGGTAAAAAGACATTAAACTTTTCCTTTATTTCTCGACGTTTGACTGCCATACGGCAAAGTTAACCAAACGGAACTTTTAAGGAAAGGATTGGATGAATAAAATTGCAATAGTTACCGGTTTGAAGTTACCAGTTCGAAGTTACCAGTTCGAAGTTACCAGTTTGAAGTTAAGTTTACAAGTTACTTAACTTCAAACTTCGAGCTGGTAACTTCGAACTATATCTCTTCAGTCTCAACGATCTTGGCCAGTAAGTCAGCATAAGGTATGCTCAGATAACTTTTTCCATCAAACTCCAGTTCAGTGCCTGAGAATTTTTTATAGATAACGGTATCACCAACGGAGATCTCTGCATTCTCGATATTACCAACAGCTAGTACTTTTGCCATCTGTGGTTTCTCTTTCGCTGTATCCGGGATAATAATCCCACCTGCGGTTTTTTGTTCACCTTTTTCCTCTGTCATATCCAGAAGTACATTCTGGTTTAATGGTTGTAATTCTTTCATTTGTCTTTTATTTAATGTTAGTAATTATTTGCTTATTTATTATGGATATTAGTAATTGGTTATTAGTCAGTAGTTATTGGTCATTAGTCATTCGATTGTCATACAATTGTCATACAGTTGTCATATAATTGTTAATCTTCATTCGTCAATTTCAAGTATCTAACGTCCAACTTCGGACTTCCAACTTCGGACTTCCAACTCACAACTCACAACTCTCCTTATCCCTGAATCCCCAGTAATCTGTTTATCCTTCCCTTATCAAATCCCACAATAATCTCCCCGTCTATTTCTGTTTGGGGTACTCCCTGTTGTCCGCTTTTCCTAACCAGTTCTTCAGCCATTATTGGATCAGAAGAAACATCAATATCAGTATAGTAAATTCCATTCCTGTTCAGATGGTTTTTTAGTGTTGTACACCATGAACAAGTTGGCGTGGAATAAACAGTTACACTTTTCTGCGGTTTGCCATCCGATGGTCTGGCAGCAAAAAGATTGCTCTCAAACAGCGATTTATAATATGCCCTGGTACTGCACCCCTTGATGCTTTTCTTATATTCGTTTCCTTCGAATATGAGCAATGAAGGTACAGTACTAATGCTATACTGTTTGTGTATGTCGCGGACCACATTAACATCTGCCAGATAAATGTCTATATCATCAAATTCATCATTAAGTTCAGCCATGTGATTGAATGCACATTCGCTGATCTCAGATCCCTTCTTATAAAGCAAAAGATACGATTTTCTGTCTCCCTTAAGTCTTTCATTTAAATCCTGATTCGATCGAATATTTGTTAGATTCATTATTACTTTGATTTTATTTGATGGCTATTTTACAAAGTGTATGCCAACTTTGTTTTATAAAGATGTTTCTTCTTTCAACATACTTTAAGATACACATATAGAGCCGTATAAGTGTTTTAACTGATCGGTAGATATAAGAATATAGATATGTCGTTTTTGCAGATGTGACATTTTTGCAGTTTGTTGATGGGGTGAGTGTAGTAGATGCGTTCCCTTTCTTCGTCCGGGGATTTGTCACTTCCACGATTTACGATTCACCAGTTCAACCATTCAACTTCTCAACAAATCAACAACAAATACTATTTTTGCAGGAAATTATTCATCAGGATCTCAATCCGGGTAATTAAACAAATTATATGTACCAAAGATATACCCTGTTATTTTTATTGATTATTTCAGTTACTTCGCTTGTCTCCCAGAATAATAGTTATCCTAAAAATTATTTCAGGTCCCCGCTGGATATACCATTGAAACTTAGCGGCACATTTGGGGAATTGCGAACCAATCATTTTCATTCCGGCATAGATATTAAAACAAATGGTGAGGAGGGAGCTGTCGTTTATGCCATCGCCGATGGGTATATTTCAAGGATCAAGGTTTCTCCCTCAGGATTTGGAAACGCACTTTACATAACCCATCCGAACGGCTTTGTTTCTGTTTACGGACACCTGAAGAATTTTATGGATGTTGTAACTGAATATGTCAGGGAAGAACAATATAATACGGAAACTTTTGGACTGAACCTTTTTCCAGAGCCAGATAAATTTCCGGTAACCAAAGGTGATACCATTGCCCTTTCCGGTAACTCCGGCGGATCATTAGGGCCCCATCTCCATTTTGAGATCAGGGATGACCGCTCTGAAGATCCTATAAATCCTTTGCTTTTCGGTTTTGAAGTGAAAGATTACATCAGGCCGAAAATAAAATCCTTTAAAATATACCCTTACAACTGGAATAGCTACATCAATGGTGCGAATGAGGCTGCTGTTTTTGAGATCGGAGGCTGGGGTATGCAGCACAGGATTAACAGCCATGACACGATTTATCTGTCCGGTGATTTCTATTTCGGGATCAGTACCGTAGATCTCCTGAATGATGCACCCAATAATAATGGTGTTTATCAGATTGAAGTATTCCTTGATTCAACTAAAGTATATTCACATAAAATGGAATTATTCTCCTTTGGAGAATCACGGTATATCAACAGCCTGATCGATTACGGGCAGTATATGGAGAATGGTGTTAAATACCAGAAAAGTTATGTAGAACCTAACAATATACTGTCTGTTTATGATGGTGTGATAAACAGGGGAATAATCAGTTTTAAAGATACCCTCACACACAAGCTCATCTATTCAGTGAAGGATGCTTATGGCAATGAGTCCAGACTGAATTTTATTGTGCAAAGTGCTATTCCTGATTCATCTATGTTTAAGGAGCAGGTTAATGAAGGGATATTTTTTGATTATGCAAAGGCGAACATGTTTTTTACCGAAGACATGCAACTGGATGCAACCGAAGGTTCTTTTTATGATTCCTTTTATTTCACATACGATACGCTACCTGGTACAGATGAATTTTACTCACTGCTTCACAGGGTTCATCATAAGTCAGTTGCAATACATAAATATATTGAACTGAAAATACAGCCGGTTAATCTCCCTGATTCATTACAATCAAAAGCGCTTATTGTTGAATTATATAAAGATGAAATATTCCCTGTTGGCGGGGAATACAACGATGGCTTTGTTGCCGGAGTGATCAGGGATTTCGGTGATTTTGCCATCGCTGTCGATACCATCCCCCCGAAAATAAAAACTGTAAACATTAGTAAAGGTAAAGTGAAGACAGCAGGGGAGGGGTTTAAGTTTAAAATCGAAGATGATCTTTCCGGGATCAGGTCATACCGGGGTACCATCAATGGGGATTGGGTACTGATGGAATATGATGCCAAGAATGACCTGTTGATCTATTATCCTGATGATAGGATGAGTAAGGGGGAGAATATATTGGTCCTGGAGGTTGTAGATCGTAAGGACAATGCCACTATTCTTGGAACCACCATTATTAAATAAATATTATATTTGAAATATGAGCCTATGTTATTTTGTATCTGATCTGCATGGCAGGAAGGACAGGTATCATAAGTTGTTTGAGGAGATAAGGAAAGAAAAGCCTTGCCTGGTGCTCTTTGGGGGAGATCTTCTGCCGCACGGCCACAATCTGAAGATTGGTGTTGATAGATTTATTCATGGCTTTCTTACGGAGAACCTGTTAAAGTTAAGATCTGACTTAAAGGACAAATACCCTGAGGTCCTGCTAATCCTTGGCAATGACGATCCCCGGATCAATGAATCAATGATCATCAGGGGAGAGCAGGAACATAAACTTTGGAAATATATTAATGAAAAATGGCATGCCCATGCCGATCATCATTTTTTTGGTTATGCAATTGTGTCACCAACACCTTTTAAATTAAAGGATTGGGAGAAATATGATATCGAAAAGGAAATGTCCCCATTTCACTATCCTTTCGAAATGGGAGTGTATTCTACAGATCTGCCTGATGGTTTTCTTGATAATACAATCCAGGATGATATGAATAAAGTCATAGCTGATACAATTCCTGATAAGCCGCTTTTCCTGTTTCACAGCCCTCCCTACAACACGAACCTCGATCGTATATTCACCCACCGGCAGACCAGTGGTAAAATGGAAGTGGTCCATGTGGGTAGCAAGGCAATCCGCGAGTTCATAGAAACAACTCAACCGCCTGTAACGCTGCATGGGCATATTCATGAATCAACAAGCATAACAGGTTCCTGGAAAGACCATATCGGAAAAACAATCTGCTTCAATGCTTCCCATGAGGGACCGGAATTAAGTATTATCAAATTCGATCTGGAAAATCCCTCCCATAATATGAGGGAATTGGTTTAATACCCTGAAGGTTTCATTGTATGGGATTTTTGTGTTTGTAAGCTAAGCTCGAAAAGATACCTCTTCGGCATAAAGCCGGGGACTAAAAAATTATTGAATTGTAGAATTATTGAGTTGTTGATGAAGATATTTCATGCTAAGAACCAATATGGCTGTCTTTGCATTCTTTGTATCATACCTTTGTATTTCCTTTACGTGAACTATTTAATACCTTTATTGCAATCCCTTTTCCAAACCCAAAACTCAGAACGCAGAACCCAGAAACCGCAACTCGTCAAAGCTTAAACCAATCCTCCGTCATATACTTCTTTCTTGACTTACATGGATCAGAAATGATCTTAAAGTGAATGTTCTCACCATCGATAGTATAGTCATAAACACCTTCTGCTCCTACACATACGTTGGTTGATGGATGGTTGACAAGTATGATCCTGGTGCTGGTCATCCTGTAATGTCCGTATATTTTCTTCCTGTTGTCGACGGAGGGGGTATCCAGGGTGTAATCACCATTTGATTTTAGTGTTAACATGGCACCATCCAGCTGACTAACCCAGGTGTTATCAACAAGGGGATTCCCGGTATTGTCTTCAGGGGGACCCTGCACATTTTTATCTCTGATTACATTTTCACGGAACCATTCACCCCAGTATGGATAAGTGAAGTATCCGGCGATGATCAGACCAACAACAACTACCATCCACATGGTGCCTTTATAACTGTTCTTTTTCTTTGCCATGAAATTAGATTTATAAATTACTCACTAAGGTAATTCAAATATTTTAACAGAAGCACGATTATTAAATGATTCTTTATCCGAATTTTTATTTATTTTGTAGCTGGTTTGGATTCAAATCAATTAACCTCACAAGATGCTTGAAGAAACAATAATAATTCTTGATTTTGGATCGCAGTACACACAATTGATAGCCAGAAGGATCAGGGAGCTAAACGTTTATTGCGAGATACATCCATATAATAAGCCACCCGAACTTGATAAACGGGTCAAGGGAATCATATTGTCAGGAAGCCCGTTTTCTGTCAGGGATGAAGGCTCTCCCCGGCCAGATATCTCTGATATAAGAAATAAATTTCCCATTTTGGGTGTATGTTATGGAGCCCAGCTTATGGCCATGCAGAGTGGTGGATTTGTATTGCCGTCAAAAATCAGAGAGTATGGGAGGGCAAACCTTTCCTGGATTAGTTATGAGAATCCTCTGATGAAAGGTATTTCGGGAGGTAGCCAGGTGTGGATGTCACATGGGGATACAATTTCAGGGCTTCCTGAAAACTTTGAGATTATAACATCGACCGAAGAAGTTAAAGTTGCAGGATACAGGATCAAGGATGAAAATACTTTTGGATTACAATTTCATCCGGAAGTTTATCACTCTGTGGAGGGTAAATTGCTACTTGAGAATTTCCTTGTGAGCATTTGTAAATGTTCACAGTCGTGGACACCTGTTTCATTTATTGAAGCTACAGTAAATGAATTGAAAAATACAATAGGTGATGATAAAGTTGTACTCGGATTATCGGGAGGAGTAGATTCTTCAGTAGCTGCCGTATTATTGCATAAAGCGATTGGCAAACAATTGCATTGCATTTTTGTTGACAATGGCGTTCTGAGGAAGGATGAATTCAGTACAGTACTGGAGCAATATCAAGGCATGGGTCTGAATGTTACAGGAGTTGATGCTGGCGAATTATTTCTTAATAAACTGAAAGGGATCAGTGAACCGGAACTGAAAAGAAAAGCCATAGGTGCAACTTTTATTGAGGTGTTTGATCAGGAGGCTCATAAGATCAGGGATGTTAAATGGCTGGCCCAGGGAACAATCTATCCTGACGTTATAGAATCTGTTTCTGTAAAAGGGCCATCAGCAACCATAAAATCACATCATAATGTTGGCGGATTACCTGATTTCATGAAACTCAAGGTGGTTGAGCCCCTAAATACACTTTTTAAGGATGAGGTAAGGAGGATAGGAGCCACCCTTGAAATGTCTTCTGAGATACTGAAAAGACATCCTTTTCCTGGCCCCGGCCTCGGGATCAGAATATTGGGTGAGGTAACACATGAAAAGGTCAGGATACTGCAGGAAGTTGATTACCTTTATATTGAAGGACTTAAAAAGGCAGGATTGTATGATCAGGTTTGGCAGGCAGGGGCAATTCTTTTACCCGTCCAGTCAGTTGGTGTAATGGGTGATGAACGTACCTATGAAAATGTGGTAGCATTAAGGGCTGTAGGATCCACTGATGGTATGACCGCAGACTGGTCGCAACTGCCTTTCGAATTTCTGGCCAGAATCTCAAGCGAGATTATTAATAAGGTTAAGGGTGTTAACAGGGTGGTTTATGATATTAGCTCCAAACCACCGGCAACGATAGAATGGGAATAAACAATTTAAGTTTTATGTATACGTTTTTAAATGCAGGTAAGCAGGAATAATAAAAACTTTAAAAAGTGAGAATATTTAAAATCATTCTTCTTTTCCTCAGCTTTTGTTTCGTAAATATCATCGTGGCACAGGATAAGGGACCTGTTGTAAAATCGGAGGAGATCCGCGATATCAGTGGTGAGAATTTCTATATTCATCTTGTAAAAAAGGGGCATACATTATATTCTATATCAAAAGTTTATAATGTTTCTATTGATGAGATATTACTGGAAAACCCGGAAGCGGGGAATGGACTGGCTATTGACCAGGAACTCTTAATCCCAGTTATCAGCAGGGAAACCAAAGTAATCGAATCACTGGATAACACTGATTATGATTTCTTTTATCATGTTGCCCGTGAAGGTGAAACCTATGAAAAAATTGGCACCCTTTATCTGGTCCCCGGTGAACATGTCAGACTGGTTAATTCTGACCTTACAGAACCTCTGAAAGAAGGCGAATATGTTAAGGTTCCGGTCGGATTAAAGATCTCTTCCGGGGAACCAAAAGCGACTGGACCGGAGATTATTGAAGAAAAGCAGGCACAGGCTACATCACCAAAGTATATTATTCACATAGTTAAAAAGCAGGAGACTCTTTACCGTCTGTCACAACTTTATAATTGTAAGGTTGAGGATATTATGGCGCTTAATCCTGGCCTGACACATGATATTTCTATCGGGCAGAGTATTAAAATTCCAAGAAAGGATTATAAACAGGATGTTATTGCTGATGACAAGGGTAATCAACAGGATAAGGACGAAACGAATATCGTGGAGCATAAGGTGCAGAGTGGCGATAACTTGTATAGAATAGCATTATATTATAAGGTAAGCATCGATACAATCAAATTGTTGAATCCGGGATTAACCCATGAAATACGGATAGGTCAGGTCATTAAGATCCCTATTGACAGTACCGCCAAGGATTACATCTTTCACAAGGTTGATGAGCGCAAAGATAAACTCAACAGGATTGCCAAAAAATATGGCCTTGAAGTTTCTGAGATCAGGGAGATAAATCCAAGGTTAAAAAACAGGGTTTATTATGGGCAGATAATTAAAATACCGGTTGAATATGAAGAGGTTGCTTTTGTTGAACCTGATACAATTCCGATAATCAGAATATATGATGATATTGTCGCAGATCAGGATAGTATCAGAATTTTTAAAAACATTGAGAAGAACCTGTACAGAACATATAACGTAGCTCTGATGTTACCGCTTTATCTTGAAGAGGTTGATAGTATTGCCTTTGATGAATATACGGAAACGAAATTATTGCTCAGGAAACCTCCGTTTCATTTTTTGCAATTCTATGAAGGTTTCCTAATTGCTGTTGATTCACTTCGGAAAGAAGGCCTGAAACTTAAACTTTATGTTTATGATGTTGATCAGGAAATTTCCAAAACCATCAGGGTTCTCCAGGAACCTGGCCTGTCAGAGATGGATCTCATTATAGGGCCGCTGTTCAATAAGAGTTTTGAACTAACCTCTAATTTTGCTAAAATTTTCAACATCAATATAGTTAATCCCCTAACCGGAAGGTCTGAAGTTCTGAATAAAAGCCCTAATGTCTTTAAAGTACAACCCTCCATCGAAGATGAAATTGATCAGGTTATCAGATTTGTTCTTGACAGCTATCCTGATGCAAAGATCATATTGGTAAGGAATGATAAATTCAAACATAGTTCAATGGTAGAGCACATGCAACGTTCGTTTTCTGACTCCATTACCCCTGTTTTTGGTGTGCCCAATTATGTGATCCATAATATTCTGGTGGAAAGGTCGCAGGCCGGGAATGAAGAATTTGAAGATGAAGAGGATTTGCTGGCTTCTATCCAGGTGGAGGAAAAGATGTTTTTCAGGGATGATATTTCCGCTTATTTTGAAGATAGTACCTTTCTTAGGAATTTTGTCTCCGAGGTAGTATATATGGAAGACAGCATTCAGGGGGTTATTAATAATGCATCCGTTGTAAGGGAGAATGTACTGATAACCCTGTCGGATGACAGGGTTTTTATTCTTGATCTTCTTACCAACCTGAATGTTCTCCGGGATACTTTTGAGTTAAGGGTTGTTGGATTACCTAACTGGGAAGACTTTATTAACTATGCACCTGATCTGTTATATAATACCAATACCCTCCTTTTTACACCGGGTATCATTGATTATGATAATGCTTATATGAAATGGTTTGTGAAACAGTTTAGGAATACTTATTTCACCGAACCTGGGGAATATGCTTGTGATGGCTATGATATCGGGTTTTACTTCCTTAAAGCCCTGATGACCTTTGGTCCTGATTTTCAAAACTTTCTTTCCTATCATCATCCACAATTATTGCAAACCTCCTATTATTTTGATCGTTTTTCGTTCTGGCGGGGATATGAGAATGTATTCTGGAATATCCTGAAGATTGAAGATTATGAACTTATTGAAATTCCGAACACATATTTCAACAAACCATAGATGTAAATTCTATCCAGATGAATCCTGACAGAATCAAAATTTTACTGTTAATTATAAGTGCCGGAATAATGACTGTCTCCTGTAGTAAGGTAGAAAAAGATTATTGGGAGAATGGTGAACTAAAAGCTGAGATTCCTTATAGCAATGGTGAAATACATGGAACCGCGTACTGGTATTATCAGGATGGCACATTATACATGGAAACAAGTTATGACAGGGGAGTTCTTCATGGAAAATCGGCAAGATGGTTTGGAAATGGTTCCAGGCAAACTGAAGAACATTATGATAATAATCTTAAAGAAGGGCCTTCAGTTTCATGGAATGCTAAAGGCCAGAAAATTTCAGAAGAACATTATATAAATGATACCCTGAATGGAATATTCAGGCAATGGTATGAGAATGGCCAGATCCGGATCGAAGGAAGTTTTAAGGCAGGTTATTATGATGGAAGGTGGATGTACTGGGATATTCAGGGTAATGTTGTAGGGATAGGTATTTATGATAATGGAAACGGAACACAAACAGCCTATTATCCTGATGGTAAAAAACGGAGAGAAATCAGGTATCGCAAAAATGAGAAAAATGGTAAAGAGATCTGGTGGGATATGAATGGTGCAGTTGAACAGGTCCTGTATTATGAAAATGGGGAATTGATCCCCGATTCTAAAAAATAACCAACCTTATAATCCATCATTAAAAATCAATATTTTTTCTTAAAAAGATTTGCCAGTAATTATTTTCAGTGTAATTTTGTACTGTTAAATAATTAACAGTGTTAATTATTAACAGATCATCAACGGAGTTTAAAACACTATAAAAGTATCTGTAATGAATATAGAGAAAATTATGATCGGCCTTGAGAAAAAACATCCTGGAGAGGTCGAGTATTTACAGGCAGTGAGGGAAGTCCTCGAATCGATTGAAGAGATCGTCAATGAAAATCCACACTTTGAATCTGCTGGTATTGTTTCAAGAATTATTGAACCTGACAGAATTATTACATTCAAAGTTCCATGGGTGGATGACAATGGAAAGGTACATGTTAATTTAGGGTACAGGGTTCAATTCAACAATGCAATCGGACCTTACAAAGGTGGCTTGCGTTTTCACCCCAGTGTTAACCTGAGTATTTTAAAATTTCTTGGATTTGAGCAGATTTTTAAGAACAGCTTAACCACATTACCTATGGGTGGTGGTAAAGGAGGTTCTGATTTCGATCCCAAGGGAAAGTCCGATGGAGAGATTATGAGATTCTGCCAGGGATTTATGCTTGAATTATGGCGGATCATAGGCCCTGATACTGACGTGCCTGCTGGTGATATTGGCGTTGGAGCAAGGGAGATAGGATATCTTTATGGTGCCTATAAAAAACTTGCAAGGGAGCATACAGGAGTGCTTACCGGAAAAGGTATCAACTGGGGCGGGAGCTTGATCAGGCCTGAGGCAACAGGTTTTGGCACCGTCTATTTTGCAAAGGAAATGCTGGCGACAAAGGGCGAGACTTTTGAAGGTAAGCTTGTTGCGATTTCAGGTTTTGGTAATGTTGCCTGGGGAGCAGCCAGTAAGGTTACCGAACTGGGCGGAAAAGTTATTACTATTTCAGGCCCTGATGGTTATATCTACGATCCGGAAGGTATCTCAGGAGAGAAGATCAAATATATGCTTGAATTGAGAGCTTCAAATGAGGATATTGTAAAACCTTACTCCTATGAATTTCCTGAGGCACAATTCCACCAGGGAAAAAGACCATGGGAAGTAAAATGTGATGTGGCATTACCATGTGCAACCCAGAATGAGCTGAATAAGGAAGATGCAATGAACCTCGTAAATAATGGTTGTATGTGTGTTGCAGAAGGAGCAAATATGCCAAGCACCCCTGATGCTATTGAAGTATTACATGAGCATAAATTACTGTTTGGACCCGGTAAGGCTGTTAATGCAGGTGGAGTATCAACCAGCGGACTGGAAATGTCCCAGAACTCTATGAAACTGAACTGGCCGGCTGAAGAAGTTGATGAGAGATTACATCATATCATGATTAGTATACATGATACCTGTGTAAAATATGGAACAGATGCCGATGGCTATATTAATTATGTTAAAGGAGCTAACATCGCCGGATTTTTGAAAGTTGCCAATGCCATGCTTGATCTAGGTGTGATATAAGTTATTTTGGTTAATTATTAGTAAAATGGCCGGTTTTTCAACCGGCTTTTTTTATTTGAACGGAATACGATATGATACCGAATAGGAAAACCCCATATTCGGATTGTTTGTTCCTTTACCAAACCCAGGAACATTATAGGGTGTAACCATATCATAATCAGGTTTAACTATAGCAATTCTTACAAAGATCGCCCAGCCAATATAAAAATTCCTGAATATCATCGCATTTAATCCACCCCCAAGTTCAATCCAGTGAAATCCGTAATTATTCTTTTCTATAGCTGCGGTTTTATTTCCCCAGTAGGTATTTACATAATGAATATCACTGGCTTCCTGATTGAAGTTGGAATAGCAATATCTGAGACTCCCATAACCTGAACTGCTTTTATCACTATCAGGCGACCTGATGATTTCCTTGCTGATCCCGAACCTGGTATAAATCCCGGAGGAATAATATTTATAAAAATCTTTCTTTATATCAACTGTTTGATAACCCAGTTCCAGGTTCAGGTAAAACTTGTCTTTGAATTGTACATCAAAATAGCCGGAGATTACATTTCTGTCCTTTTCAAAAAACTGAACGGCAATCCTGGAAAGGTCAATAGTAAATCCTATGCTGTTTATAAACTGCGTGCTGTCCTGCCCTTTTACCAGTATCGGCAACAACAGTAGAAGACTACAGAAATATTTTAAGGTTCTCTTCATTCTCAGTATCAACAGTTCTGTTAACGATATGAATTGAATCAAAATTATGATAGGTAAAAACTATTGTGTTAAGATGATATACAGGTGAAAAACCGCAAGCATAAGAAACAAACTGCATGCTACTTCCATAATTCAGGTTTAAAGTATCACTAACAGAACCAATCTTAATAACAAATCTCAGGTTGGCAGATGCCGGATCAAGAGGAAGCTCTATCGATTGTATGTTAACTGCAGTATCATATAGCAGGCTGTCTTCTCTGGCGATTCCATAAACAGTAACATACTGAAGCAGCGTGTCTTTTTCATTGCCTTCATCAGCTGCCAGGAATTGTACCTTTAAGGTAACCCTGATCTTTTGATCACATACATCAGAATCGCTGCAGGAAACGGCTGCAAGAATCAATACAATAAGATAATACCAACGGTTCATAGAATCAAGTCAGGATTTTCCATGCGAAATTATTGATTTTTTACAAGAAAGAATGATTGCACCGGGGAAAATGTTGAAATTCTAAGTTATTGCTGAATTCATAATTCACTATCTTTGTCAATCCCGGAATAATTTATTCAAAATAAAAACTAATCAAATGGAAGAATTTAAATCAATCAACGACATCCTCGATTTTGCAATTAATTCAGAACAGGAAGCGGTGGAATTTTACAGTAGTTTAGCTGAGCATACTAAGAATACAGAAATGAAGGATGTTTTTACCCAGTTCGCTAAGGAAGAAATGAGACATAAGTCAAGGTTAATGAATATTAAGGAAACCGGGTCTTTCAGCATAAAAGAAAACAAGATCAAAGACCTGAAAATTGCTGATTATCTGGTGGATGTTATGCCAACTCCCGATATTACATACCAGGATGCACTTGTGCTGGCAATGAAAAAAGAAAAATCAGCATTCAGACTATATCTGGATCTCTCTGAAAATGCCCCGAATCAGGAGATGAAAGAACTGTTTATGTCGCTGGCTCAGGAAGAATCGAAACATAAACTGAGATTTGAGATCGAATATGATGATTTTGTTTTGAGGGAGAATTAGGTGTTTAATGGTTGAAAGGTTGAATCGTTTAATTGATTAAAATTAATTTTTAAGTTTGTATTGAACGACACAACAACCTAACGATTCAACCCTTCAACCATTCAACCTTTCAACTCTTCAACAATATAATAAACGACCCACGATCCAGTTATAAATACTGAATAATTATTACAGCACTATACTGACTTTGTATCAACATGGAATTTGTCAATTCGCTTTTTTTATATGGTTTCTTCGCAGTTTCTATACCAATTCTGATACATCTTTTTAATTTCCGCAGGTATAAAAAGGAGTACTTTTCAAATATTTATTTTCTGAAGGAACTTCAGGTAAAAAGGAAACGCAAATCCAGACTACGTCAGTTAATCATTCTTTTACTCAGGATACTTGCTATTTCTTCACTTGTACTTGCATTTGCGCAACCATATATTCCCCTTACAGGTTCACAGATCCGTTTTGAGGAACCCGCTGCCATCTGCATTTATGTTGATAATTCGATGAGCATGGAGGCTGAAACTCCAGCTGGTTTTCTTATCGATGAGGCAAAAGCAAAAGCCGTTGATATAGCTGAGAGCTATAAACCTTCAGATGTTTATCAAATCCTTTCAAATAATTTTGAGGGTAAGCACCACCGTTTTGTTTCCCGGGAAGATTTGATCTCCTGGATTAATGAAATTGAACCTACAGCGGTTGTTCGCAAACTATCTGATGTTGTGAACCGTTTTACACATCAGCTTAATGAAATACAAACTGTAAATAAAATAATTTACATCATCAGTGATTTTCAGAAGTCCGTTACGGATATTAACAACTTTGAAATAGATTCTTCCGTAAATATTTACCTGATTCCCCTTTCTTCCATCGACGATAGGAATATATACATTGATACCTGCTGGTTTGATACGCCTGTCTTTCTTACAGGGCAGCAGGTTGAGCTGAATGTGAGGATAAGGAATAATTCAGGGAATGAGTATGAGAAGATTCCGGTAAAACTTACAATTAACGGTACACAAAAAGCCATTGCCAGTTTTGATATTGCAGGAAAAAGTTCTGAGTTATTAAATTTGCCATATACCATTCAGGAATCCGGCTTGCATTCTGGAGTGGTTGAAATAAATGATTATCCGGTTACTTTCGATGACAGGTATTTCATTTCCTATGAGGTGAAATCACGGGTACCTGTACTTGTGATTAATAACAAATCTGAAAACCAGTATATAAATTACTTGTTTGAAGAAGATCCGGCAATTGAACTGATCAATGTATTATTGAATAATCTTGATTATTCTTCATTATCGCGGTATAAGCTTATTATTCTTAATGATCAGGTTAATATACCATCAGGACTTTCACAGGAACTTGGGGGATTTGTTGAGCAGGGTGGCTCCCTGGTTATTCTCCCTTCGATCGATGCGGATCGGGATTCTTACAATGCACTCTTTTCAAGGCTGAATACCAATCAGTATCAGGATCTTAGGGAGGGTCGGAATAATGTTGATTATATCAATACCGATCACCCCATCTTTAGAAATGTTTTCAGGCAAGTACCTGAAAATTCAAATATGCCTTTTGTAACAAAATATTATAAGATAGGTTCCTTGTCGAGGGTGGATCAGGAGGTATTACTCAGATTATCAGGAGGTGATATCTTTTTTAATGTAACGGACAAAGGATCAGGAAAGGTCTATGTTTCAGCAGTGCCGCTCAGGGAGGAATTCAGTAACCTGCCCGTACATGCCATCTTTGTCCCGATGTTTTACAATATTGCACTGCTTAGCAATAACACAGAATTGGTGATTCGTATTATCGGACAGGACAAGGCCTTAACACTGGATAATTTGTACACTTCGCCTGATGAAGTGGTAAAGATCACAGGTCTTGATAGTAACATCGAATTCATTCCTGAGCAAAATAATATTAATGGTAAATATCAATTGTTTGTTCATGATCAGGTACAGGCTGCCGGGAACTACCGGATTGTGCAAGGTGAAAATCCAATAAAAGCAATCTCTTTTAATTACAACCGGTTAGAATCAATTCTTGATTGTTACAATAATGATGAATTGAATACAATGATAAACAAGTCGGGGTATCAAAATATACAATTGGTTTCCTTAGATGATCAGGAGGTCGATATAGCACTTCAGGAATTAAATAAAGGAACGCAGCTATGGAAGTTATTTGTTATTTTTGCACTTGTTTTTCTTGCCGGTGAGATTGCAGTGATCAGGCTTTGGAAAACATAATTCAGGTTAATTTAGAAAGAACTTATGGAAGATCCTGAAAGTAAGGATAAAACAACACAACATTCTTCTGGCCATCAGGAGGAGCATTCCGGAGAAACTTATAAAACCATACAACTTTCAGGGATGTATGAGAACTGGTTTCTCGATTATGCTTCCTATGTTATCCTTGAACGTGCTGTACCTGATATTCTTGATGGACTTAAACCTGTTCAGCGAAGGATACTTCACGCAATGAAAGACCTTGATGATGGCCGTTTCAACAAGGTAGCCAACATTATTGGACATACCATGAAATATCATCCACATGGTGATGCCTCCATTGGAGATGCCCTGGTACAATTAGGGCAAAAGGAACTAACTGTAGAAACCCAGGGTAACTGGGGTAACGTACTAACGGGTGATGCTTCAGCAGCTCCCCGGTATATTGAAGCAAGACTATCCAAATTTGCCCTGGAAGTCCTGTTTAACCAAAAAACCACAAAATGGAAATCATCATATGATGGTAGGAATAAGGAGCCGGCTACCCTGCCGGTTAAGTTTCCCCTTTTGCTCGCCCACGGTGTGGAAGGAATTGCCGTTGGCCTGGCTTCAAAGATTTTACCACATAATTTTATTGAACTGATTGATGCCTCCATAGAGTTCCTGAAAGGTAAGGAGGTTCAGATTCTGCCCGACTTTCAAACAGGCGGGCTTGCTGACTTCTCAAAATATAACAATGGCCTTCGTGGTGGTAAAGTGAGGGTCAGGGCCAAAATAACACAGTTTGATAAAAGAACACTGATCATTACCGAAGTACCATATGGTACAACAACTTCCAGCCTGATCGATTCTATTGTTGCTGCCAATGACAAAGGTAAGATCAAGATCAGGAAGATTGATGACAATACTGCCGGAAACGTAGAGATAATGATACATCTTGCTCCTGGTGTATCACCCGACCAGACCATAGATGCACTTTATGCATTCACAAATTGCGAGGTGTCAATCTCTCCCAACTCCTGTGTTATCAGCGATGGAAAGCCTGTATTTATAGGTGTTACTGATATATTACGAATATCTGCGGACAATACAGTAAATCTTCTTAAAAAGGAACTGGAGATTAGATTGGCAGAGCTTGAGGAAGACTGGCACTTTTCATCCCTTGAGAAAGTGTTTATAGAGGAGAGAATATACAGGAAGATTGAAAAATGTACCACATGGGAATCTGTAATTGAAACCATCGAAAATGGACTTGAACCATTTCAATCGATGTTTAAACGTGAGATCAGCAGGGATGATATTGTCAGGCTGACAGAAATTAAAATTAAAAGAATTTCCAGGTATAATTCATTTAAAGCCGATGAACATATACTGAAGATCGAAACTGAAATTGAAGAGGTACAGAACCATCTTGATCACCTTATTGATTATGCTATTAATTATTTCAAGCAGATTAAAAAGAAATATGGTGCAGGTAAGGAAAGAAAAACGGAAATCAGGAATTTTGATACTATAGAAGCAACGATGGTTGCAGCAGCAACTCAGAAACTTTATGTAAACAGGGAAGAAGGATTTGCAGGTACTTCATTGAAACGTGATTCCTTTGTTTGCGAATGTTCAGATATCGATGAGATCATAGTATTCCGTAATGATGGAACTTTTATCGTGACCAAGGTAAGCGCAAAAACGTTTGTTGGTAAAGGGGTAATCCATATAGATGTCTTTAAACGCAATGATGAGCGGACGATCTACAATATGATTTATCGTGATGGAAACCGGGGCAGGGTGTACGTAAAGCGATTTGCAGTTCTTGGTATTACAAGAGACAAGAAATATGACCTTACCAGAAGAACAAAAGGTACAAAGGTTCTCTATTTTACGGCCAATCCTAATGGAGAAGCTGAGGTTATAAGGGTAAGGTTACGTCCCAAACCCCGTTTAAAAAAGCTTAGCTTTGAGTTCGATTTTCGCGAACTCGAAATCAAGGGACGTGGTGCAAAAGGAAACATCCTTTCAAAATATCCGATTCAGGAGATCACCAAAAAGGAAGAGGGGGTTTCTACCCTTGGCGCAAGGGATATATGGTATGATGATACCGTGAAACGGCTGAATACGGAAAACAGGGGAACTTACCTCGGGGCCTTTAAAGGCTCCGACAGGATATTAACCCTGATGAAATCAGGAGTTTTCAAACTGACAAACTTTGATACAGGAACCCACTTCGATGAAGATATGATCCTGATTGAAAAGTTTAAACCCAAAAAACCCTTATCGGTCATATATCTTGATGGTGAATTGAAGAAATTTTACGTGAAACGTTTTCTTATCGATAAAGATACTCACGAGAATAAACGTTATGGTTTTATCGGGGATCATAAGGAATCGGAATTTGTAGAACTGAGTCAGGATTACTTGCCAAAGATTGAAATATCATTTGTTCAGAAAGAAGGAAAGAAAGCTGTTGAAGATGAAATAATAAATGTATTTGAGTTTATTGCTATCAAAGGGGTAACAGCAAAAGGAAAAAGGTTGACCAACAGGGATATTGAGAAAATTCACTTCATTGAACCTCTTCCTTATGAAGAAGAAGTTGAGGATGAGGAAGAAATTCTCGAAGATGGCGAGGATGTTTTTGAAGAGATCGTCATAGAGGAAAAATCTTCAGGTAATGGAGAGGTTGTTCCGGAGGAAGAAAGCAGGAAAGTTGATCAGCTTGAAGAAAAGGTCAAAGTGGTAAAAGAGGTCAAAAAGGGCAAGAAGGGCAAAGAGATCAAAGAGGCCAAAGAAGTAAAAATGCAGGATACTAAAAAAACGCATGCCGGAGATAAAGCTGTTAAAAAAGAAAAGAGGCCTGAAAAGGTGAAAAAGGAAGTTTCTGAAAAAGCTATTAAGCAGCCTGAAAGTAATGAGGATCAAGCAAATGATATCGTTGACGATGGCCAGATGACGCTCGATTTATAAGTTCAAATTAATTATATCATGGAAGATAAAAGGATACTGGAGATCACACCTGACGTTAAGTGGATCGGGGTACTCGATTATGATATTGTGACCTTTGATGTGGTTATGGAAACCAAATACGGCACCACCTATAATTCCTATTTTATTGATGCCGACAAAAAGGTTATTGTTGAAACCACCAAGGAAAAATTCTGGGATACCTATTATGAAAAGATAAAGCAGGTTACAGATCCTGCGGAGATAGAATATATTATATTGAACCATACCGAACCCGATCATAGCGGTAATTTGAGGAACCTGCTGAATGTAGCACCCAATGCTACTGTTGTTGGTAGTGGTAACGCCATCAGGTATTTAAAGGACCTCATCGGCCCCGATTTTCCACACAAGGTTGTTAAAGATGGCCAAACGCTTGACCTTGGAAATAAAACACTTCGTTTTATCAGCGCCCCCAATCTTCACTGGCCCGACTCAATTTATACTTACATTGAAGAGGATAACTTGCTCTTTACGTGTGATTCTTTTGGAGCTCATTATTGCAAAGAGACAATCTTTGATGATGAGATTAGTACTGCGGAGCATGATGATGCCTTCAGGTATTATTTTGATGTGATACTGAAACCCTTCAGCAAATTTATGCTTAAAGCTATCGAAAAGATTAAGGAACTTGATATTGATGTCATCTGTCCGGGACATGGCCCCGTATTAAGGTCACATTGGGAAAAATATGCTAACCTCTCTGAGAAATGGGCTACAGCATATCTTGAATTGCCATCACCAAACCTAGTTTATATTCCCTATGTTTCTGCTTATAATAAAACGGGTATGCTCGCCGAAAAGATTGCGGAAGGTATCAGGGAGGCAGGGGATATTAATGTTGATGTATGTGATATTGAGCATGCCCCTATCGGGGAAATTGAATCGTATTTAACAAAAAGTACAGGTGTTGTTGTTGGCTCACCGGTCATCAATCAGAATATTCTGCTGCCAGTATATAAACTATTTGCGCTCGTTTCACCAATACGTGATAAAGGCAAACTTGCCGGAGGATTTGGCTCATACGGTTGGAGTGGAGAGAATCAGAATCTTATCAGGGAAAACATGTCAAACCTCAAATTTAAATACTTCGAGGATGGGGTTTTTGTACGATTTACACCACAGGAAAAAGACCTTGAAAGAGCCAGGGAATATGGCATGGCTTTTGGAAAGGAGTTGTTGAAGAAAAACGGTTAATAACTTTGAATTATCATTCGTATAACACAAAATTAAATTGACCTATTAAAGTGAACAAGAAAGTTGGAATTACCGGGTTATTATTTGTTTCATTAGTCTTTATCCTCTCCTCTTGCAGTATTGAAAGTAAAATCGCAAAGCCATATTTGGAAGCAAAGAACAAAGGATCTGTTTTATTGTTTATACCTGATCATATTTATAAAACCAATCTGAATACGTGGTTGATTGATGATTCTCTTGAATATTCGGAATATGAAAAAGATTCAATACTGATTGAAGATAGTTTTTTTATTAAGGATATATCCGATTCCCTGTTACTTACAAATTATATAAGCAACTTTATTAAAACACTAAGGACGCTGGGTTTTAATATTTATACCGAACAATATATCGGGGAATTTATGCAGGATACAGGACTTGCATTTATTGTTAACATTGCTCAGATTGAGATTGAGGAGTATTTGATGGATGTTAAGGATGAGGAGTATATCGACGAGCAGTTATATTATGTCAATCATAGCCTGAATGCTTTGAATATTAACTCCTGGTTTGAAATAAGCAGGCTCAATGATGAGAAAATGGAAAAGGAGTTGCTGTTTGTATCTCATTTTACCTCCGATGACCTGTATTCAAGTTTTACACAATACATTTTCTCAGGAGACATCAACTATGATTTCAATATAGACTCAATTTCCGTGGAAGATGTTTATGATCTGGCAACCTACCTGGGAGGCCTGTATGCAGAATATACATTTGATTATATACTTAATGATTATATAGTCAGAAATCTTCCGGCCGGGATAACATCAAGATATTATTTCCATTATGATAAAACGTACAAGCGTTTAGTAGCAGCTGGTGAAGAAAGGTTCGTATTAATGGAGCCCTAAAGCAACAGAAGTAATCCGCTACATTTTGTTTCACAGTTCGATTGCTTAATTGCTATGGTGCCTGCTACTCAATTACAACTTCGGACTTCAAACTCAAAACTAAACTTGATTTCGTCAAAAGTCTTCCCGGAACTCCTACGTCGCACTCTGGAAGGTTTTGAACGGTTAACTCCAAACTCCAAACTCAGAACTCAGAACTCAGAACTCAGAACTCAGAACCCAAAACTCAGAACTCAGAACTCAGAACCCAGAACTCAGAACCCAAAACCCAAAACTCCCAACCTCTCGCTCCTAGAAATAACTCGTCCCATCCCAGCAATGCGTACAAACATGTTCTTTTGGTAAGCCAATGGCTTCAATAAGGTCAGTGAGTTTCTGGTATTTGAGGGAGGTAATCCCTATCCGTTTTCTGATCGACTCAATCATTGCTTCATATCTTTCGGTTCCTGGTTGGGCATATTCATCAAGGTGTTTGTCTTCGGCACCATCGATTTCTTTGATTGCTTTCCGGCCTGCCAGGTCGAGGGAAGAGCGTGAGCTGGAGAAATTTAAAAACTCACAGGGGAAGATCAGTGTAGGGCAGGCAGGTCGTACATGAATCTCATCAGCCCCATACTCGAAAAGGATCCCTACATTATCTTTGAACTGTGTGCCTCTCACGATGGAGTCGTCACAAAAGACAATTTTCTTTTTTTCAATAAGGGTTTTAATAGGGATCAGTTTCATTTTTGCAACCAGGTCTCTCATTTCCTGGTTTTGAGGCATAAAACTCCTGGGCCAGGTAGGTGTGTATTTTACATATGCCCGCTTATAGGGAATTTGTTTTTCATTGGAATATCCGATGGCATGGGCGATTCCTGAGTCGGGAATGCCTGAGACAAAATCAACTTCAATATCATCATTCTTTGCCAGTGCAGCTCCACATCTGTAGCGGCAATCCTCCACATTGATGCCTTCATAATACGAGCTGGGGTAACCGTAATAAACCCACAAAAAAGCACAGACCTGCATCTTATCATTGGATTTCTTTCTCTGCTCGTATCCCTCTGCGTTGACATATAATATTTCGCCCGGACCTATATACTTCTCAATCTCGTAACCTAGGTTTGAGAATGAACTTGATTCAGAACTGATTGCATAGCCATCCTCTTTCTTGCCCAGGACAAGGGGTGTTCGTCCCAGTTTATCCCTTGCAGCATAAATCCCGTCTTTTGTCAGAAGCAACATTGAGCAGGAACCTTTAACATTTTCAAATACATTTTCAATGCCTTTTTCAATACTCTCCTCTTCATTGATAAGCATGGCAACAAGCTCAGAAGGATTGGTTTCACCCTCACTTGTTTCAGAAAAGTGCCTTGTCTGATTGAGCGCCCGATTGGTCAGCTCTTCTATGTTATTTATTTTGCTGACAGTGATAATGGCAAACTTCCCAAGGTGGGAGTTGATGATAATAGGTTGCGATTCCGTATCGCTGATTACACCAATACCACTGTTACCACTGAAGGTCATCATATCTGATTCAAACTTTGTTCTGAAATAGGAGTTTTCAATATTGTGAATAGCCCTTTGAAATCCATCAGGATTATTTACAGCCATTCCACCTCTTTTGGTTCCAAGATGTGAATTATAATCTGTGCCATAGTAAAGATCACTTACACAGTTTGATTTTGAAATAGTTCCAAATATTCCACCCATATTAACCTGTTTAATTGATTACAGCATTTAAAACTAATACAATTGTTCTGAAGTAAGCGGACTGTTGAGAAGTTGTTAATTAATTAGTCTCGCTTAGGCAAGACGAGGATTTAATGCCCCAGCTAGCCTCAGGCCAAGGCGATAATGATTATTCCTACTTGATACCCCGCTGCTCTAAGGCGGGGTAGTTCATTTGTATCAAGGCATAATCCTTGTTGTCATAATGCCAGGGATTGTAATAATTATAATCTTCAGTGCTTCTCACGATTGAAGCATATTTGTATTCATTAGGTTAATGTTGATGTATCGGATTTCAATGCACCTACATATCAACCATGAACGCTCAACTTTCAATCCTCAACCTCAACTTTCCCCAATATATTCCTGAATCTAGTCTGGCTGATATAATGATCAGCAAGTAATTTTCCATCTTTCAGCAGACTGAAGGTGCCAAATCCTGAGGGGGCATTTTTAGCTTCTTCAGCACTGGTTATTTTCCTGATCTGTAAATTTAATCCCTTTTCGTCAGCCACCTCTTTGATGGCCTGAACCGATTTTTCATGCCATGGGCATTGATCTGCGTAATGCAGATGCCAGCCTTTATATTGATCCTGTTGTTTGGTCCAATCGATCAGTTTTGGATCAGGGGCATCCTGTCTGAATTTTTTTACCATCAATTCGAACCTGTCTGCCTGATCAGTTTCAAGGTATCCGTTTTTCTCAAACAGGCGTTTATCCGTCAGCCAGCTCCCTTTACTGGTCATCACGCACACACCATGCAGGCCTTTAGCCTGTGCATCATCTTCGCATGATTTTACCAGTACTGATCCATAACCCTGTTTCTTGTCTTTATTGCTGTAAACATACATACAATGTATAAACATAAAGTCAGGTGCATCAACAGGTCGCCAGGCAAGTCTGGCGGGTATATATTCAATGAAGGCAATTGGTTTATGCTTATTATCCTTCAGAATCTTCAGCCTTAATCCTTCATTATACCGTTCGGTAAACCAATTTTTTTTGTTCTCAAATGCAGGGCTTTTCACGTCTTTTATACAGAATAGAGTTTCCTGAAGTACATTTGATGGGGTAACTTCAATTAAGGTAATATTATCCTGTCCGTTCTCAATGATAACACCTATTCCAGCTTTGGGTCTTTCCATTTATTTTTTTATCAATAATGACTGCAATTTGTTATCTGGTGGTTTCTCCACCCATTTCAGTAAAGAAGCTGTCGATGGGTTCCCATAGTTCAATTTTATTCCCTTCTGGATCCATAATATGGACAAATTTTCCATATTCATACTCCTCAATGGAGTCAACAATAGTCACGCCATTTTTTCTTAGTTTTTTTACCAGGCCTTCAATATTCTGTACCCTGTAATTAATCATGAACTCTTTTTCCGATGGGGCGAAGTAATCTGTTTCTTCTTCAAAGGGGCCCCATCTAAGATAATTCCTTTCCTCCGGCCTGTTAGCATTTCTGAATTCGAATGGCGAACCATAATCATCAGTTGCCAGTCCTAAATTTTCGCCATACCATGTTGTTATTTCCTTAGGATTTTTGGCCCGGAAGAAAATTCCACCAATGCCTGTTACTTTTGGTGTCGTGTCGTTCATAACGATCTCTTTTTGTTCAGACGGTTCTGTTTGATTATTCTCGTCATTTGTTTTTGTTACTGTATTGCAGCCTGCTACCAATACGATTAAAAATAGAATGATACCAAAGTATTTCATTTTTCTCAATTTTAAATTACCCCCAACCTATATTGTCAGAATATTTCACAAATATATTAAAATCATACTGTTGCTCACTGCCTCGCATACGGCCCAACGTCCAGCCCTGCAAATTCCTTATTCAGGTATTTAAAATATCCGGCAATGGCTATCATCGCGGCATTGTCGGTGGTATATTCAAATCTTGGAATAAAGACTTTCCATCCGAGTTCATCACTTTTTCTCTCAAGTTCATTTCTCAATTCAGAATTGGCAGAAACACCACCTGCAACAGCGATTTGTTTTATACCGGTTTGGTTCGATGCAGCAATCATTTTTTTAATTAGTATCCTGATGATCGTAGATTGTATGGAGGCACTTAGATCAATTTTGTTGTGTTCAATAAACCGAGGGTCTTCTTTGAGCCTGTCACGGATAAAATATAGTATGGAAGTCTTTAGCCCGCTGAAACTAAAGTCAAGGCCCGGTATCTTTGGTTCAGGGAATCTAAAAGCTTTGTTATTACCCTGACGGGCAAGTTTATCGATAACAGGGCCACCCGGATAAGGTAAACCCATGATCTTGGCTGCCTTGTCGAAGGCCTCTCCTGCAGCATCGTCGATGGTTTTTCCTATGATCTCCATTTGATCTGTATCATTCACTTTCACAATTTGTGTATGACCACCTGAAACTGTCAGGCATAAAAATGGAAACTGTGGATCATCCTTCCCTTTTTCATTTATAAAATGTGCAAGAATATGTGCTTTCAGATGGTCAACTTCAATAAGGGGTTTACCCAGCCCCATGGCAAACGACTTTGCAAATGAAATACCTACAAGTAATGATCCCAACAAACCCGGCCCCCTTGTGAAAGCAACGGCATCCAGCTGTTTTTTGTTTATATTTGCCTTCCTGAGCGCATGATCGATAACAGGAATGATGTTTTGCTGATGAGCCCTCGATGCCAGTTCAGGAACCACACCTCCATATTGCCGGTGCACGTCCTGGCCGGCAATCACATTGGAAAGTATAGACCGGTCGCGGATTATGGCAGCAGATGTATCATCACAGGAAGATTCAATGCCTAAAATATATACGCTCATTATTAGTTATTTATAAAAAGCAAAAATATCAAAAAAAGGGCTGGGAAAATATTACTTCACATTCTTGTGACTATCCTGATGGCTCCACTGGCAATTTTTTCTATCGTCAGGGAACCATTTGTCCAGACCATCGTGGCTAAAGTTGCTTCGGCTTATATCTCCGATAAGCTCCAGACTGAAGTGACCATCGGCCAGGTGACCATGGACATCTTTCTTGATGTTGTGATTAAAGACCTTGGTGTTAAAGACAGAAATGATTCAACCATCATCAGCGCATCCAGGATCATGGTGAATATTGATCGTCTTGACCTGAGTTCGAATATCGTTGATATCAATTCCGTTAGCTTAAAGGATGCACACGTTGGACTTTATAAGTATAAGGGAGAGTCCGCCATGAGCTTTGCATTCATTGTTAAAAGTCTTAGCGGCGAAGATCAGGTAAGGGATACAGCAAAAAGCCCCATGGGATTGAACCTGACTGTTGATAACTTCAGGTTAGAGAATTGCAGTTTTTACCTGTTTAATGAGTATAAAGAGAAAAAAGCTGATAAGATTGATTTCTCTGATTTGGGAGTTACTGATATTAACCTTCATATTCAGAACCTGAAGATTTCCCCTGAAACTGATACCATCTTTTTTAAAATGACAAACCTCTCAGCCAGGGAAAAATCAGGTCTTGAAATAAAAAAACTCAAAGCCAATTTTGCCCTCAGTTCAAAATGTATTCTTGCAGATCACCTGAAGCTGATAACCCCGAATTCAGAATTATCGATGAACCTTGAGTTTCTGTATTATGATTTCAGTGATTTTAAGGATTTCCTGAATAATGTTAAAATCAATACAGTGATTGCCAAATCTGATTTTAACCTGGCAGACATTGGTTATTTTGCCCCTGTATTGTTTAAAATGGATAGCACATTTGAAATATCGGGAACTTTTAAAGGGCCTGTAAGTTCCTTATATGCCGAGAATTTTAAATTCAATTATGGCAAAGATACCAGGTTGGTTGCTGATATCAGGTTACAGGGATTACCGGATGTACAGGAAACTTTTGTCGATCTGCAAATCAAGGAGCTCATATCGGATAAAACCGACATAGAATCATTTTCTCTTCCCGTTGTGGAAGGCCACCTTGCTTTACCTGCAATTATTAATAAACTTGGTCATATATCAGTATCTGGTTTGTTTACAGGTTTCTATAATAACTTTACAGCCAATGCCAGCTTCAAAACAGACATGGGAAGTTTTAACACTGACATTTCCCTGTCCGGACATAAAAAAACCGATACCGTTGCCTATAAGGGAAAAATAGTAGGCCATAAATTTAATATTGGAGAACTGCTGAATTTGGAGGAATATCTTGGAACGATGGATATTGATGCTGATATTAATGGTTCTGGTCTGACGGCAGAGAAAGTAGATATTAATATGATAGGTACAATTGATTCACTCTACTTTCTGAACAATAAGTTCAATAAAATTAAAATTCATGGTGACCTGTCTGAGAAACGCTTTAGTGGAAAGCTGGAAGTTACGGATGATGCTGTTAATCTTGATTTTGACGGGAAGGTCGATTTTGAACAGGAAACGCCGGTTTTTGATTTTTATGCCAGGTTGAAAGACGCAGATCTATATGGTCTTAATTTGATCCGCAGGGACTCAACTTTACGACTATCGACAATACTTAATGTTAATTTCCAGGGTCTGAACCTGGATGAAATTGAGGGGAATATAAAAATTGACAGTACAACATATACCGAAGGCAACAAAACATTTCATCTTGAAAACCTGGTAATTGTGTCTCTTGATGATACCTCTTTCAAAAAGAAAATTACTTTAGAATCGGATTATATTGATGCTGACATACAGGGTGATTTTATGTTCACCGAGATTATCCCGGTCGTAAATCTTTTTGTTGATAATTATATTGCATCCCTGAACCTCGATGAGCGGGTTGAGAATAAAGATATCCCCGCACAGGAGCTACTTTTTAATGTGAAAATTGATGATTATTATCTTCTTTCGGATTTATTTACCCCCGGGCTCAAGATTTCAAATAATACAACAATTGAGGGATATTTTAATTCGGGGAACGACAGCCTGTATATAAATGCAATATCAGATACCGTAAACTACCTGGGGCTTACCCTGAACAATTTCTATCTTAAAAATAGTAACAACAGGAATAATGTGCTTATTGAAACCGGGAGTGAAAAGATCTTATTTAAGGAGCAATCGGAAGGTGATTCTATAGAACTCGGCATCGATAGATTTGCGCTGAAGTCAAAAATCAGGAATGATAGTGTGCTTTTTAATGTCAGCTGGGATGATACAGAACCGGAGAATCAAAATAAGGGCGACATAGAGGGATTCGTAAGTTTTCTCAATCTACCCAGGATCGAAACCAGTATTACTGATGCTACACTTACGGTTAATGACACAACCTGGAATATCAGCAGGGAAAATTTCTTCATCTTTGATACCACTTTTGTTTCTGTCAGTGACTTTGAAATATTCAGCAAAACCCAGTCTTTTAAGGTCAATGGAAAGATTTCTGAAACTGCAACCGATACCTTCAGTGTTAATTTTGACGATTGGAATATCTCCAATTTTGATATGATCTATGCCTCCGATAAATTTGACTTTGATGGTATGATCAGCGGTGACATTAAACTCTTTAACCTCTATCATTCCCCCAAGTTTATAGCCGGTCTGGATATTAAAAGGGTATGCTTCAATAAACAGTTGCTCGGTGATGCCAATATAGAGACAAGATGGAATAACAATGATCATTCGTTATACAGTGACCTGACAATAATAAATACAGGTAACATAGGTAAGAGCAAAACCCTAGATATTAATGGTTACTACTATCCCAATGATGAGAAACTTGATTTCAAAGGTACATTGCAGAACTTTAATCTAAAAGCAATAGATCCTGTGGTGTCGGGTATATTCTCGAATATAGAAGGACTGGCAACCGGTGAGTTCACACTTTCCGGTGAAACCACCTCACCCTTATTACTCGGAAAGATCAGGTTGATGCGTGCCGGTATGGTAGTGGATTATCTGAATGTTGAGTACACTTTCTCACATGAAATAACCCTGGAAGAAAATGCTTTCAGGATTGACTCATTAAAAATATATGATACGCATGGAAATCAGGGGGTGATCAATGGCGAAATTGTACATAACAGGTTTAAAGATTTCAAGCTTGATATCGATATTCGGCCACAAAACCTTACCTGCCTTAATACCAACCGTGACCAGAATGAGGCATTCTATGGTAAAGCTTATGCAAGCGGTAATGTAAAAATTCTTGGTCCACCCGGAGACCTGATTATGGATATCAGAGCTGCGACGAATCGCGGCACAGATGTAACTATTCCAATTTCAGGACAGATGGATGTTATCGAAAAAGATTATATCATCTTTGTGAACACTGATGATACCATTAAAAAAACCAAGGATTATAATGTAAACTTGAGCGGACTGGATCTGGATCTTGAATTATCTGTTTACCCTAGTACCAATATTCAAATATTCCTTCCTTCTGATATGGGTGAGATCAAAGCGAACGGGACAGGTAATCTCAAACTTAATATTAATCAACGTGGAGAATTTAATCTTCTGGGAGATTACAGAATAAATACCGGTACATTTTTGTTCACACTGAGGAATCTTCTCAGCAAAAGATTTGATATCATGGAGGGAGGAAAAATTACATGGACAGGCAATCCGGAAGATGCTGATATTAATCTCAGGGCACTTTATAAGGTGAAGACCTCCCTGGAAGGCCTGGGTATTGTTCTTGATACAACCAGTAGTTTTGGTAACAGGGTTAATGTTAATTGCATTATCGAATTGCGAAATAAGCTTCTGGATCCTGATATCAGGTTCAGCATACAACTGCCTGACGCTGATGAAGAAACGGAACAACTGGTTTATGCTGCTCTTGATACCACGGATGAGGCACAGATGAACCAGCAAATGATTTCTTTGCTGGTTCTGGGGAGTTTTAGCTATCATACAACGGCTTTTAATGCTACAGCCGCATCTTATAAGCTGATTTCAAATCAATTGAGTAACTGGCTCTCTCAAATTAGCAACGACTTTGACATTGGGGTGAATTACAGACCGGGTGATGATATTTCTGAAGAAGAACTTGAGGTAGCCCTTTCAACACAATTGTTTAACAACAGGGTTCTGATTGATGGTAACTTTGGCGTGATCAATGATCAGAATTCAAGTAATGCAAGTAATATTGTTGGTGATGTGAACATAGAAGTTAAGCTTACAGAAGATGGGCGTTACAGGGTACGTGCATTCAACAGATCGAATTATAACTCTGTTTACGATATTAATTCCTTTGATGATATAGCTCCATATACACAGGGTGTTGGAATTTTTTACCGTAAAGAGTTCAATAAACTAGGTGAGCTATTCCAGCGGAAGAAGAAAAAAAAATCAAAACCAATTACCGATTTGAATTAACGCATAAATCTCCAAAAATCATATACATCATGAAAATATTCATTGCATTTCTGATTACCTTTCTCCTGGGAAATTCTGCATTTAGCCAGGATACCATTAACAACAGTGATATGCCGGGTGCCAATGATACACTTCGCCTTAGTATTACTAACTCAACCGAAGGTATAGATTATACGGAAACCGGCGAAAATTATTTATGGGATTTCAAGAACCTTACTTCAATCGTACAACAGGTTGATACCTTCGTGAATTCCATCAATACACCAATATTATATCAGTTTGTATTTATCCCGGGTATTGTTGCAAACCTCGCACAGCCCATCTTTGAATTTGACCTGATCCCGGGATTTGAAGTGACAGATGCTTTCCAGTATTTTAAGAACAGTGAATCTGAATTCAGTGATGTTGGATTTGCAGTTACTGTTATGGGTTTACCATTACCAATTAAGTATGATAAAGCTGATATCTGGTATAAATTCCCTTTATCCTTCGGACAGCACGATTCATCGGCTTCAAACTATGCCGTTGAACTTATGGGGATGGCTTATGTGGCAGGTTGGAAAAAAAGGGTTAACCTGGTTGATGGTTGGGGTACCCTGCTTACTCCTTTTGGGGAGTTTGAAACCCTACGGGTAAAAACCCTTATCACACAGTATGATAGTATTTATATTGATACACTTGGTATTGGATTCCCTATACTCAGAAATTTTATTGAATATAAATGGCTGGGTAAAGATTTTGGCCTGCCCTTATTAAAGGTAACTGAAGAAGGACCGATAACCACTGTTGCTTATCTCGATTCTCTTCGTGGGCCTTCTTCAGGATTGGAGGAAAGAACTTTGGGAACCAATAATTTTAAGATATGGCCTAATCCTGCACGGGAGGAGTTTACTATTACCATCAATGAAGCCTTTGATCCTTCCGGCCCGGGGATTATGAAACTTGAAGTTTGTGATATTTCAGGGGCGATAAGATTGAAACAACCATGGCCTGAAGGTGATGATGAAATGCGAATAAAAACCACAGACCTGGAAAGTGGTGTGTACTTTGTTCGATTGATAATGAAGGATCATGCTGTTATTAACAGCAAGGTGATTGTTTTGTAGAAAGTTTATGGGTTGAACGGTTTAATGGTTGAATGGTTGAATGGTTGAATGGTTGAATGGTTGAATGGTTTTGTTACCTTTATAGGTCAATTTGCAAATGACCAATGACCAATGACTATTAACCAACTACCTGTAACCCAAACAAATTAATGCCTGGTAATCCACAGCAAATAATTGAAAAACCTTTCATCGTTTACGAATCTTCAGCGGGTTCCGGGAAGACTTTTACGCTGGTACGGGAATATCTGAACATTGTTTTGCAACATCCGCTCAAATATCAAAATATCTTGGCGATAACCTTTACAAACAAAGCTGCCAATGAAATGAAGGAGAGGATTATCAGGTACCTGAAAGAACTTTCTTCTCCGGCACTTTATCCCGACAGTATATCAATAAAATACCTGTTGCCGGAGCTGGTAGCAGAAACCGGCCTTTCTGAACAACAGCTTACTTCCCGCTCGGGGAGCGTGCTTGAACTTATCCTGCATAACTATTCAAACTTTGCCATTGGTACTATTGATAGCTTTATTCACAGGATTGTCAGAACCTTTGCTTACGATTTGCATCTGCCGTTGAATTTTGAGGTTGAACTAGAATCAGAGTGGTTGATTTCTGAAGCAGTTGATTTACTTATCGATAAATTAGGTAGCGATAAGAAATTAACCCGTACCCTTGTCAGCTTTGTGGTATCGAGGCTGGAAGATGAAAAATCATGGAATATAGAATATGATCTCAAAAAATTTGCCCTGACACTCCTGGATGAAGAGGGACAACTTTATTTAGCTCGTATCAGGAATCTAAGCCTTGATGATTTTGAAGAAATTAACAAATCATTAAAACAGTATATTGCTGACTTTAAGAAGTCGGTAGCTTCCTATGCCGGTGAGGCTTTGAATTTAATCCAGAATGAAAATCTTGATCAGGGATGTTTCTATCAGGGTTCAAATAGTATTTGTAAATGGTTTCATCGCCTTGCTGATGGTGATATGGCGGCCATTCAGCCGAATTCGTATGTCATCACCACCATCAATGAAGATAAATGGACCTCTGGTAAAGCCACCTTTTCCGATAAGGCAGCCATCGATAGGATCAAAGGTGAACTTATCAATTACTATAACCAGATCAGCAAAAAGGCTGAAGCAAAGTATGGCACATTTGTTATTTACAACCTGATATATAAGAATATTTATTCTCTTGCCCTGCTAAACGAGATTGAAAAGATCATCGAAGATATCAAGCAGCAAAATAACATCGTGCATATCTCCGAGTTTAATCGCAGGATAGTAGAAATTGTACTGAATGAACCGGTACCCTTTATCTACGAACGACTTGGTGAGCGTTATAAACATTTTCTTATTGATGAGTTTCAGGATACTTCTGTTTTGCAGTGGCAGAATCTTCTTCCCCTGGTTGATAATTCCCTGGCTGAGGGCAGGGAAAATCTCAACATTCTTGTAGGGGATGCAAAGCAGGCCATCTACAGATGGCGTAACGGAGAAGTGGAGCAACTGGTAAATTTACCCCGCTTAACATTAAAAACCATGGTACCGGTTCTCGAAGAAAGAGAAAATACCCTGATCAGGAATTTCGATAAAAAACAACTGAAGGATAACTACAGGTCAAAGGCTGAAATTGTAGAATTTAATAATACTTTCTTTACAAGCATTAAAGAAGTTATACCTGATAGTTACAAACGTATTTATGAAAATCCTGTACAGCAATATGATAAGGAAAACACAGGTGGATTGGTCAGGTTGCGGATCTTTAAGAAGAAACATAAGGCGGAGTTTGAACAGGATAATCTTGAATATATTCATATACTTGTGAATGAGCTGTTGCAGGAAGGATTTCAATTATCGGATATTGCAATTTTATGCAGAAGTAATGATGAAGGAAGTATGACCGCCCGGTTTCTATTACAACATGGGATCAGGGTAATATCCTCTGAATCATTGTTGCTTGGTAGCTCTCCTGTACTCAGTTTTATTGTGGCGGTGATCAGATATCTCAATGATCCAGCTGAAAAGATTCATCATGCGATGATCCTTTCATGGTTTCATCATACAGGTGAGATTGGCAACCATGAATTTAGCAGCCTGTTGAATAAGAAAACAAAAGTGGCAAATGGTGACAAAGGTAAAACCATTGATCATGAGTTTTCATTGGTAAGTACTTTGAAAGAGCGTGGATACAACTTTAATCCTGCCTATCTGAGAAAGCTCGGAGTATATGACCTCTGCGAAGAGATTATCAGGAGCTTCGGCCTGAATGAAACGCCCGATCCTTTTCTGGAGTTTTTCCTGAACGCTGTTCAGGAGATGAATGTTAAGCAGAATCCCGGATTGGTTGAATTTGTCGAGTGGTGGGATGAGCAAAAGGAAAAACTATCTATCTCCACATCAGAAGGCATAGCCGCAGTGAGGATAATGACTATCCATAAATCAAAGGGTCTTGAATTCCCGGTGGTAATATTTCCATATGCTGATCATCAGGTTAAACCAGGTAAAAAGAACCTGTGGATTGAACTTGAGGATAATATCATTGAGAAGCTTAACACCGCTATTGTTGCATCAACATCGCAACTTGAAAAAACAGCATATGGAGCGCTTTACCAGACTGAGATGCAAAAATCCTTTATCGATTTATTGAATATGTTGTATGTGGTCATGACAAGGCCCCGTCAGCGGCTGTATGTACTTACGGCTGAATCGAACAGGAAAGGTGGTGACTTGAAATCACTTCCACATTTCTTCGAATATTTTTTAAACAAACAGGAAAAAACATTGGATGAGCAGGGCATTATCGAATTTGGGGTTAAGTCTGAAATCAGCAACATTCAGAATGAAGAACATGCAGGAACAACACTTCGGATGCTGATCTCTGAGGAATGGCACAAGAAAGTATTGCTCAGTTTGCAGGCGCCCCGGGTATGGGATCATGAAGAACGCGGGAAAGGAATGGAGTGGGGTTCACTGGTTCATACCATACTTTCCATGATAAATACGAAAGTGGATATTGATTATGCGCTGGATAAGTATTTAACTCAGGGAGATATTACTGAAGATGAATCTATCATGCTTAGGAAGCGGATTAATGAACTGATTAACCATCCTTTATTAAATAAATATTTTTCAGACGGGATTACTGTCAGGAGGGAGGCAGGGATCATGGATACCTCCGGACATATTTACCGTCCCGACCGTTTTGTTGTAATTGATGGTAGAGCAACGATCATAGATTATAAAACCGGCAGGCCTGAAAGGGAGCATCATGAACAGATCAATCAGTATGCCACAATCCTGGAGAGAATGGGCTATTCCAATATTGAAAAAATCCTTGTATATATTGGTGATGAAATTTCTGTCGAGAAGGGGTAATACTTATTAGCAAACGATCGCCCTTCATATTCACCGGAAGACAACGGTTTGCAAAATTACAAAACCATTAACACTTATAATTTATAAAGGGATATCACCCAACATTATCTTTCGACAACAAGAAACAAAAAACAAGGAATAAGAAAAAATAAATGGTGCTCATCGCTAAAAAATTTCTCATTCCTTGTTTCTTGTTATTTATTCCTTGTAAATTTAATACAGCGATTATAACATCAAAAAAAGCAGCCTCCCTCCGGAAACTGCTTTTATTATTGTATCTCAATATTCTATTATGCCTGTGCAGTTGGCCCGCCAAAATTGATCGGGGGCATCCCTTCACCCGGCACCGGTTCTTTAATAGGACCATGTACAGCTTCATACTTGCTTACATTATCCTGTAAGGCTCTCATCAACCTTTTGGCATGCTGGGGAGTTAAAATTATTCTTGATTTAACTTTGGCTTTGGGTACCCCGGGCATCATCTTGATAAAATCAACAATAAACTCTGCGTTGGAATGGGTGATCATAGCAAGGTTTGAATAAATGCCTTCAGCCATTTCTTCGCTGAGTTCGATATTGATCTGTTTCTGGTTTTTAGGTTTGTTATCAGACATGATTTTATTTTTTATTCTTCAATAATGTCAATCTCTGTTTCTTTGCCAGCCATAATGGCTTCATAGTCTTCCTGTGAGCCAACAATGATATGGTCATAATCACGCAATCCTGTACCGGCAGGTATCTTATGACCAACGATAACATTCTCTTTCAATCCGAGCAAGTCATCAAGTTTGGCCTGAATAGAAGCCTGTGTAAGCACTTTCGTTGTTTCCTGGAATGATGCAGCTGATATCCAGCTATTGGTTTGCAGCGATGCTTTGGTAATTCCCTGGAGAACCTGTTTAGCAGTTGCAGGTTGGGCATCGCGTGATTCAATAAGTTGCTTATCACGACGTTTGAGCAGTGAGTTTTCATCCCTTAACTTTCTTGCGCTTACGATCTGCCCCGTTTTAAAGGTTTCAGAATCACCCTGGTCGATGATCACTTTCTTACCAAAGATTTCATCATTAACATCCTGGAAGTCGGTTTTATTAACCAGTTCCCCTTCGAGGAATCTTGTGTCTCCCTGATCAACAACTTCAACCTTACGCATCATCTGACGTACGATCACTTCAAAATGCTTGTCATTGATTTTCACACCCTGGAGCCTGTAAACCTCCTGGATTTCATTCACAATATATTCCTGAACCTTCATCGGCCCTTTAATGGAGAGAATGTCAACCGGTGTTATAGCACCATCTGAAAGGGATGTTCCTGCTTTTACAAAGTCATTTTCCTGTGCCAGGATCTGCTTGGATGTGGATACAAGGTAACTCTTCTCTTCCCCGGTTTTTGAGGTGATTATAACTTCCCTGTTACCACGTTTGAGCTTCTTGCCAAAGGAAACGATACCATCAATTTCTGCAACGGTTGCAGGATCTGAAGGATTACGTGCTTCAAATAGTTCGGTTACCCTTGGAAGTCCACCGGTGATATCCCCTGATTTACCAATGGCTCTTGGTATTTTGGAAATAGTTTCACCAGCTTTAATCGACTGGCCTTCTTCAATAATAATATGGGCGCCAACCGGTAAGTCAAATGCTTTGATCTCAATATTATCCTCTGATAATATTTTAACCTTGGGATTTTTTGCTTTTGTTCTGGTGTCAATAATCACCTTTTCATGATAACCGGTTTGTTCATCTGATTCAATACGATAGGTCTGGCCTTCGATAACATTCTCAAACATAACCTTTCCGGTTTCATCCGAAATAATAAGGGCATTGTATGGATCCCAGTCAGCGATCATCTGCCCTTTCTTTATTTTGTCTCCGTTGCTGAAATATAAATGAGCACCGTAAGGAATATTACTTGATGTTAGAATGATCTTGGTATTCTTATCCAGGATACGTAACTCGGCTGAACGGCCGATGACTACCTGATAATTACTTCCATCAGCATTGGTATAATTCACTGACCTCAACTCATCTATTTCGATGATACCGTCATATTTCGCCGGCAGTTTTGAAGATACTGCTATATTTGAGGCTGTACCACCAACATGGAATGTACGAAGTGTAAGCTGGGTGCCGGGTTCACCGATCGATTGTGCTGCGATAACACCAACAGCCTCGCCTTTCTGCACCATTTTGCCGGAGGCAAGATTTCTGCCATAACACTTGGCACATACACCTTTTTTAGATTCACAGGTTAATACCGAACGAATCTCAACAGCTTCAACCGGTGAATTCTCTATATTCCGTGAAATTTCTTCTGTTAATTCATCACCTCCTTTAATAAGAAGTTCATTGGTTTGCGGATGATATACATCATGAAGTGCAGTACGGCCAAGTATTCTGTCGTACAAACTCTCAACCACCTCTTCATTCTTTTTCAATGCTGTTGTTGTTAAACCACGCAATGTGCCGCAGTCTTCTTCAGAAATAACAACATCCTGGGCAACGTCAACAAGACGTCTGGTTAGATAACCGGCATCTGCAGTTTTTAACGCTGTATCGGCCAAACCTTTACGGGCACCGTGGGTTGAAATAAAATACTCAAGTACCGAAAGTCCTTCTTTGAAGTTTGAAAGAATCGGATTCTCAATAATTTCACCTCCTGTTGCACCTGATTTCTGTGGTTTTGCCATCAATCCCCTCATTCCCGAGAGCTGACGAATCTGCTCTTTAGAACCCCTGGCTCCTGAATCCAGCATCATATATACTGCATTGAAACCCTGTTTGTCTTTCGACAGGCGTTCCATCAACGAATGTGTAAGCTGGGAATTGGTATGTGTCCAGATATCAATGATCTGGTTATATCTTTCGTTGTTGGTGATAAAACCCATATTATAATTGGACATCACTTCTTCAACTTCTTCATTGGCCGACGTGATCAAATCATCTTTAACCTCAGGAACTATTACATCACCAAGGTTAAATGATAATCCTCCATCATAAGCCATTTTAAATCCAAGGTTCTTTATATCATCCAGGAATCCTGATGCCAGTGCTGTACCTGTTTTTTTCAGTACTTTTCCGATAATATCCCTCAATGCTTTCTTGGTAAGAAGCTGGTTGATATACTCATATTCACTGGGTACAACTTCATTAAACAATACCCGGCCAACCGTAGTTTCAATCATCTTATCAACTTTCTGGCCATTCTCAGTGTGGGGTATTTTCACATTAATGATGGCATGCAGATCAACCTCTTTTTCCTGAAATGCGATGATCACTTCTTCCGGCCCGTAGAACTTCATTCCTTCTCCCTTAACAGGATATTCATCTGTACTTTTACGGGCTTTTGTCATATAATAAAGACCAAGTACCATATCCTGTGATGGAACTGTGATAGGTGCGCCATTGGCAGGATTCAGAATATTGTGAGAAGCAAGCATAAGTATTTGTGCCTCAAGGATAGCTGCATTCCCAAGCGGAACATGAACAGCCATCTGGTCACCATCAAAGTCGGCATTGAAAGCTGTACAAACCAGTGGATGCAATTGAATAGCCTTGCCTTCAATAAGTTTTGGCTGGAACGACTGTATTCCTAACCTGTGAAGGGTAGGGGCACGGTTAAGCATCACAGGGTGACCTTTAAGGATACTTTCCAGAATATCCCATACAACCGGATCTTTCCTGTCGACTATTTTCTTTGCTGACTTAACTGTTTTTACGATACCTCTTTCGAGGAGCTTTCTAATAATAAATGGTTTAAACAACTCGGAAGCCATCTCCTTTGGAAGGCCGCATTCATTCAGGTTTAATTCCGGTCCAACAACGATTACTGAACGGCCTGAATAATCAACACGTTTTCCAAGAAGGTTCTGACGAAATCTTCCCTGTTTTCCTTTAAGGCTATCGCTGAGTGATTTCAGCGGCCTGTTCGATTCTGTTTTTACAGTATTGGCTTTTCTTGAGTTATCAAATAATGAATCAACGGCTTCCTGGAGCATACGCTTTTCATTACGCATGATCACATCCGGGGCTTTGATCTCGATAAGTCTCTTAAGCCTGTTATTTCTAATAATTACCCTTCTGTAAAGGTCGTTAAGGTCTGAAGTGGCAAATCGTCCGCCATCCAGGGGTACAAGAGGTCTTAATTCTGGTGGGATTACAGGAACAACTTTTACGATCATCCACTCAGGACGGTTTTCTATCCTGGTATTGGCATCACGAAACGCTTCAAATACGTGCAGCCTTTTAAGGGCATCCTGTTTTCTTTGCTGTGATGTTTCTGTATTGGCTTTATGCCTTAATTCATACGATTCTTTGTCAAGGTCGAGACGGGCAAGCAGGTCATGCAGTGCATCTGCACCCATCTTGGCAATAAATTTATCGGGATGTGAATCATCAAGATGCTGATTATCCTGAGGCAGGGTTTCAAGAACATCAAAGTATTCTTCCTCGGTGAGAAAGTCGAGATATTTGATTCCGTCAGCTTCTTTGATACCTGAATTGATTACCACATATCTTTCATAATATATGATAGATTCAAGTTTCTTACTTGGAAGCCCGATCAGGTTACCAATTTTATTTGGCAAAGACCTGAAAAACCAGATGTGTGCCACAGGTACAACAAGCTGGATATGACCCATGCGTTCCCTTCTTACCTTCTTCTCAGTAACTTCAACACCACAACGGTCGCAGACAATACCCTTGTATCTAATCCTTTTATATTTCCCGCAATGGCATTCCCAGTCTTTGATAGGCCCGAAGATCCTTTCACAGAATAGCCCGTCCCGTTCTGGTTTATAGGTTCTGTAATTGATCGTTTCAGGTTTTAATACTTCACCGCTTGATCTCTCAAGAATTTGTTCCGGGGAGGCCAGGCTGATGGTAATGGATGAGAAACTGCTGGTTATTGTGTTATCTTTCCTGAAAGCCATATATTAATTTATTTCAATGATTACTATATAAAAATTGATGAATTGGGCTCTCGGGCCCAACACATCAACCAGTGATATTATTCAAATGTAATATTAAGGCCTAGGCCTCTTAATTCATGAACCAGTACGTTGAATGATTCAGGAATACTTGGTACAGGCATATTCTCACCTTTAACAATTGTTTCGTATGCTTTCGCACGACCAACAACATCATCGGATTTTACTGTAAGAATTTCCTGTAGTACATTGGCAGCTCCAAATGCTTCAAGAGCCCAGACTTCCATTTCACCAAAACGCTGACCTCCAAACTGTGCTTTACCTCCAAGAGGTTGCTGAGTGATCAGTGAGTATGGCCCGATAGAACGGGCATGCATTTTATCATCGACAAGATGATGAAGCTTCAGCATATAAATATAGCCAACAGTTGCCGGCTGGTCGAATTTTATGCCTGTTCCACCATCATAAAGGTAGGTGCTTCCATTATCAGGTAACGCTGCATCTTTCAGATAGTCGTTTATTTGTGTGGTGGTTGCACCGTCAAAAATAGGTGTTGCAAATTGCATATCAAGCCTGCTTCCTGCCCATCCCAAAACAGTTTCGTAAATCTGTCCCAGGTTCATTCGTGATGGTACTCCAAGTGGATTGAGTACAATGTCAACCGGTGTTCCATCTTCCAGGAATGGCATATCTTCTTCACGGACTATTTTTGCAACAATACCCTTGTTTCCGTGACGGCCAGCCATTTTATCCCCAACTTTTAACTTACGTTTCTTGGCGACAAAAACCTTGGCCATCTGTACAATACCACTGGGAAGGTCATCACCTACTGTGGCAACAAACTTCTTACGGTTGTAGATACCCAGTAATTCTTTATACTTAATTGTATAGTTATTAATGAGGTCCCTGATCAACTGATTCTTATGTTTGTCTGTTGTCCAGTTATTGGCATTGATATTTGCAAAATCAAGGTTTACCAATTGTTTCTGTGAGAACTTTGCCTTTTTGGGTATGATCTCTTCTTTATATTTATTGAAAACCCCCTGTGATGTTTTTCCACTAACAAGAATGGTTAATTTTTCAACAAGCTTGTTTTTAAGTTCAATCTGCTTTTTGTTGTATTCTTCATCGAGCAGCGTGATGATATCCTTTTCTTTTGCCTTGGATTTTCTGTCACGAATGATCCTCGAAAAAAGCTTTTTGTCAGTAACAACACCTTTCATTGATGGAGGTGCTTTCAGTGAAGCATTTTTTACATCACCGGCTTTATCACCAAAGATTGCCCTGAGTAATTTCTCTTCAGGAGTAGGATCGCTTTCACCTTTTGGGGTGATTTTACCAATAAGAATATCGCCCTCATTAACTTCCGCACCAATTCTTATCAGTCCATTCTCATCAAGTTCCCTGGTAGCTTCTGAGCTTACATTGGGAATGTCATTGGTTAATTCCTCAACCCCGCGTTTAGTATCCCTAACTTCAAGGGTAAACTCTTCAATATGTATTGAGGTGAATACGTCTTCCTTAACAACCCGTTCGGAGATTACAATAGCATCCTCAAAGTTGTAACCTTTCCATGGCATAAAGGCAACCATCAGGTTTCTTCCAAGTGCCAGTTCACCATTCTTTGTTCCATAGCCTTCACACAGTATCTGACCTTTGGATACCTTTTCACCTTTTCTGACAGTAGGAATCAGGTTAATACATGTATTCTGGTTTGTTCTTGTAAACTTGGTAAGTGGATATTTCTTAATATCATCATCAAAACTAACAAGTTTTTCTTCCTCAACCCTCGAATAGCGTATTACAATTTCGTTGGCATCAACAAACTCAACTGTTCCGTCGCCTTCAGCTGTCAGAAGTACTCTTGAGTCTTTGGCTGCCCTGGCTTCAATTCCGGTTCCAACAATAGGTGCTTCGGCTGATACCAGTGGTACAGCCTGACGCATCATGTTAGAGCCCATCAGCGCCCTGTTGGCATCATCATGTTCAAGGAATGGAATTAATGAAGCTGCAATAGAGGCAATCTGGTTAGGTGCAATATCGATATAATCGACCTTTTCACGTTCGATTATCGGATAATCAGCCTGAAATCTTGCCTTGACTTTTTCATTCACAAAGTTTTCCTTCTCATCAAGTACCGTATTTGCTTGAGCAATGATCTTGTTTTCTTCTTCTTCAGCGCTGAGATAAATAGGTTCAGTCTTTTGTTTGATACTTCCTTCGGCTACAACCCTGTAAGGGGTTTCAATGAACCCGAGTTTATTGATCTTTGCATAAACACAAAGGGAAGAAATCAGACCAATATTCGGACCTTCAGGGGTTTCGATCGTACAGAGACGGCCATAATGTGTATAATGAACATCACGGACCTCAAAACCTGCTCTTTCTCTTGATAAACCTCCTGGTCCCAATGCTGATACCCTTCTCTTATGGGTTAACTCAGCCAGTGGATTTGTCTGATCCATAAATTGGGAAAGCTGGTTGGTTCCGAAGAAGGAATTGATCACGGAAGAGAGTGTTTTAGCATTGATAAGGTCAGTAGGTGTAAATACCTCATTGTCCCTTACATTCATTCTTTCACGTATCGTTCTTGCCATACGTGCAAGACCAACACCAAACTGTGCATACAGCTGTTCGCCAACTGTTCTTACTCTTCTGTTACTCAGATGGTCGATATCATCAACTTCTGTTTTGGAGTTAACCAGTTCAATAAGGTGTTTAATAATGAAGATAATATCTTCCTTGGTTAATACCTTTATGTCATCAGGAACATTGAGGTTCAATTTCTTATTGATACGGTAACGACCAACATCCCCAAGATCATATCTTTTATCAGAGAAAAAGAGTTTATCGATAATACCACGGGCAGTTTCCTCATCAGGAGGTTCTGCATTACGCAGCTGCCTGTAGATATATTCAACAGCTTCTCTTTCTGAATTTGTGGTATCTTTTTGAAGGGTATTGAAAATCAAGGAATAATCTGCAATGTTAACATCTTCTCTGTGAAGCAGGATCGTTTTTATTCCTGCATCCACAATCAGGTCAATATGCTTATTTTCCAATTCTGTTTCCCTGTCGATAATAACCTCGGTTCTTTCAATAGAAACAACCTCACCGGTATCTTCATCCACAAAATCTTCGATCCATGATCTGAGTACTCTGGCTGCGAGTTTACGTCCGATCACCCGTTTCAATCCAGCTTTACTTACTTTTACTTCTTCAGCAAGTTCAAATATCTCAAGGATTTCTTTATCGCTTTCATAACCGATTGCTCTTAACAATGTAGTAACAGGTAACTTCTTTTTCCTGTCGATATACGCATATAATACACTGTTAATATCGGTTGTGAATTCCATCCATGATCCTTTGAAAGGAATGATCCTTGCGGAGAAAAGTTGCTGACCATTCGCATGATAGCTTGTTCCGAAGAATACTCCTGGAGATCTGTGTAACTGAGAAACGACAACTCTTTCTGCGCCATTTATGATAAATGTACCACGAGGTGTCATATAAGGTATCATTCCAAGATAAACATCCTGGATGATGGTCTCAAAATCCTCATGGTCGGGATCGGTACAGTATAGTTTTAATTTAGCTTTGAGAGGAACGCTGTATGTTAACCCTCTTTCAATACATTCCTCAATTGAATATCTTGGAGGATCTACAAAATAATCCAAGAATTCAAGTACAAAATTGTTTCGCGCATCCGTTATGGGGAAGTTTTCGCTGAACACCTTAAATAGACCTTCATTCATGCGATTCTCGGGATTCGTTTCCAGCTGGAAGAAATCCTGAAAAGATTTTAATTGAACGTCCAGAAAATCGGGGTAATCAGCGTAAGCTCTCGTTTTTGCGAAACTTATTCTTTCCGACTTTTGTAATGCCAAGGCTTTAAATTTTAAGTTCGTAGTTAAGTTAATTATAAAACAGAATAGGCAAGGGCATCCCCTACCATGGAAAGGCAGAAACTACAATGGTAGTTTCTGCACGGTAACAACAACTACTTACTTAATTTCTACTTCTGCTCCTGCTTCTTCTAGTTGTGTTTTAAGGGCTTCTGCTTCGTCTTTAGCGATAGCTTCTTTGATAGCTTTAGGAGCTGAATCAACTAATTCCTTAGCTTCTTTCAGACCTAAACTGGTGAGTTCCTTAACGAGTTTAACAACTGCAAGTTTCTTCTGTCCAGCGGCTTTTAAGATAACATCAAATTCAGTTTGTTCTTCAGCTGCTGCACCATCTGCGCCACCTGCTGCCGGACCTGCCACTGCAACAGCTGCTGCTGCTGGTTCAATACCATACTCGTTTTTCAATATGTCAGCCAGCTCGTTTACTTCCTTAACAGTTAAGTTAACAAGTTGCTCTGCGAAAGCTTTTAAATCTGCCATTTTTTATCTAATTTTTATTGTTACAAAATCTTTTTTAATCAATTCTTTATTCCTTTTCCTCTAATGTTTTCAGAACGCCGGTGAGTATTTGTCCACCAGACCGAAGCTGGGAAATAACATTATTAACAGGTGACTGTAATAATGCTATAATATCAGCAACAAGCTCATCTTTTGATTTCAGCTGTACAAGTGTTTCAAGTTGATCATCACCAATAAATACAGCTTCATCAATATAAGCTCCTTTCAGAATCGGACGATTATTTGTTTTCCTGAAATCCTTGATAAGTTTTGCAGGAGCATTTCCGGTATCTGAAAGCATTATGGATGTAGGGCCTATTAATACATCGTAAAGTGAATCCAGGTTTTTCTCTGTTTTCTCCATTGCCTTTTTGAGCAAAGTATTTTTCACGACTGTCAGCTTAACTTTTCTGTTAAAGCATAATTTTCTGAGTTGATGGGTATCTTCTGCATTTAGTTCTGACGTATCAGCAACATAAATTATACCACTATCATTCAGTTGCTCAACCAGATTATTAATTAGCTGATTTTTTTCTTCTATTCTCATAATCCTTTTTCTTCTTATAATTTCAAAGAATCTACACCGTAAATGATTTGGGTTCTATCTTAATACCCGGACTCATTGTTGTTGACAAATAAATGCTCTTGATATAGGTTCCCTTGGCTGCAGCCGGTTTCATTTTAATAATGGTTTGAACCAGTTCCCTGGCATTATCAGCCAGTTTATCTATTTCAAAGCTTGATTTTCCAACCGCTGAATGGATAATTCCAAATTTATCCACCCTGAAATCGATCTTACCTGCTTTGGCAGCCTGTACGGCTTTACCAACTTCCATAGTTACCGTTCCGGTTTTTGGATTGGGCATCAAGCCTCTGGGGCCTAATATCTTACCTAGAGGGCCAACTTTGGGCATAACATTGGGTGTGGTAATAACCACATCAATATCCGTCCAACCGCCTTTTATTTTATCAACAAATTCATCAAGTCCAACATAATCAGCACCGGCATCCGTAGCTTCCTGTTCTTTATCAGGAGTGCATAATACCAGTACCGTTATCTTTTTACCTGTACCATGTGGTAAGGTAACTGAACCACGAACCATTTGATTGGCTTTTCTTGGATCAACTCCCAACCTTACATCAATATCAACTGAAGCATCAAACTTGGTATAGGATATTTCCTTAACCTTATCAATAGCTTCGTCAAGTGAGTAAACCTGGTCCCTGTCGACCTTTGCAAGAGCCTCTTTTCTTTTTTTTGTTATTTTAGCCATCTCAAAATTTTCTGTTTTATCTTCTCTGATGGTTATCGTTAGTTTGATAATCTGGGATTAATTCACTTCAAAGGGTGCCTTGCCTTTTATTTTTATTCCCATACTTCTGGCTGTACCTGCCACCATTCTCATTGCTGATTCAACGGTGAAAGCATTTAAATCAGGCATTTTACTTTCAGCGATCTCTTTCACCTGGTCCCATGTAATGGTCCCAACCTTTGTACGGTTTGGTTCCGGTGATCCCTTTTTAATTTTCGTTGCCTGAACCAGCTGGACTGCAACGGGAGGTGTCTTTATAATAAAATTGAAAGACTTGTCCTTGAAAACAGTAATGATAACAGGAAGAACCTGACCGGCTTTATCCTGTGTTCTAGCATTAAATTGTTTACAGAACTCCATGATATTAACACCTTTTGCTCCGAGTGCCGGACCAACCGGTGGTGATGGATTTGCTGCTCCTCCCTTAATCTGTAATTTGATTAATCCACTTACTTCTTTAGCCATTTTAAAAGATCCTTTTCTTTTAATTGTTTGTTAATCTTACGTCCTTCTATTCCTTCTCAACCTGCATAAATCCTAATTCAAGCGGGGTTTTTCTACCGAAGATCTTAACCATCACTTTCAGTTTCTTCTTCTCTTCGTTAATCTCTTCGATGATACCGCTGAAACTATTGAAGGGCCCGTCGATAACCTTTACTGTTTCTCCAACAATAAAAGGTACATTTACCTCTTCTCCCTCTTCTGCAAGCTCATCTACTTTACCTAAAATCCTGTTTACCTCTGAAGGACGTAATGGATCTGGTTCTCCTTTGGTTCCTAAAAATCCCAGCACATTAGGTATGTTTTTAATAATATGCGGAATTTCACCAACCAGTGTTGCTTCGATCAATACATATCCGGGAAAAAAATTCCTTTCCTTGCTGATCTTTTTTCCTTTCCTGATTTGATAGACTTTTTCAGTAGGAATTAAAACCTGTGAAATATAATCATTGAGGCTGAGTCTTTTGATCTCACTCTCAAGGTATTCTTTCACCTTCTTTTCTTTCCCACTAATAGCCCTAACTACGTACCATTTTTTAATTTGCTCGCTCATACTGTTTTAATCAGGAATTAACTGAATAACTGAATAATACATAATACAATTTTCAAACTTTGCTAGAAAAGCTTATAAAAGTTTTCAAGTATTGTCTGAAAAGAGATATCCATCAAATAAACGACCATAGCGATTATTAGGGAAGCAATGGATACAACTATTGCACTACTCTGTAATTCACTCCAAGTTGGCCAGGAAACTTTATGTAACAGCTCGTCGTAACTTTCTTTTATATATGTTTTTATCTTAAACTTAGCCATTTAACTTAGTCTTTTTGCACGGGTGGTAAGACTCGAACTCACAACCTACGGTTTTGGAGACCGTCGCTCTACCAGTTGAGCTACACCCGTAACTATTAGTTTTTAAGAATCCCGATATCGACCGGGATTCTTAAAAATTTATCTTTAGTCCAGAATTTCTGTTACCTGTCCAGCACCTACTGTTCTTCCACCTTCACGGATAGCAAAACGAAGTCCAGTATCCATAGCGATTTCAGAGATCAGCTTAACTTCAATGGTGAGGTTATCCCCTGGCATTACCATTTCAACACCCTCTGGAAGAACGATCTCACCTGTAACATCAGTTGTCCTGAAATAGAATTGAGGCCTGTAATTATTATGGAATGGTGTATGACGGCCACCTTCTTCTTTCTTAAGGATATAAACCTCAGCTTTGAAATGTTTGTGAGGTGTAACTGATCCCGGGGCTGCGATTACCATACCACGACTGATTTCATTCTTATCAACACCACGGAGCAATAAACCGGCGTTATCACCTGCTTCACCCTGATCGAGGATCTTGCGGAACATTTCAACTCCGGTTACTACTGATTTAAGTTTTTCAGCACCCATACCTATAATATCAACCGGGTCTCCTGTTCTGATGATACCGAGTTCAATTCTACCGGTAGCAACAGTACCACGGCCTGTAATTGAGAATACATCTTCAACAGGCATCAGGAATGGTTTATCAACATCACGTTTTGGAAGAGGGATCCACTCATCACAAGCCTCCATTAATTCCCATACTTTCTTAACCCATTCCTCTTCTTTGTTCAGGGCACCAAGTGCTGAACCCTGGATAATCGGGGTATTATCGCCATCAAATTCATAAAATGAAAGCAATTCACGGATTTCCATGTCAACAAGTTCGAGAAGTTCTTCATCGTCAACCATGTCAACTTTATTCATAAAAACAACCAGTTTAGGAACATTCACCTG
>CAYXUU010000033.1:0-66602 GCA_964468645.1 uncultured Bacteroidales bacterium | reverse complement strand
CATGAGTATGCCAATGATATGCTGATGGTACAGGTACAGGTACTAATTCAATAAATAATAAGCTATGAGATACTTAAAAATTTATACAGGTTTAATTGTCGCATTTATAATTTGTTCGTCAACACTTTTTGCACAAAAAACCATTGCTCCAAAGGAGCTAAAAAAGATTATGAACAGCAAAGATGTTGTTATCGTTTCAACAAGAAAGGCAGAGGATTATAGTAAAGTCCATATTAATAATTCGGTGAATGTTTATCCAAATGATCTGTATTTGGCAGGTGATGTTAAAGGTGTCCTGAAAAGTACTGAACAACTGGCAAATATTTTTGGAAAGAAAGGGATTAACTGTGACAAAACCATTATAATTTATGATGGCGGAAAAAACATTGCTGCCGGACGATTATTCTGGATATTTGATTATCTGGGATGCGATAATGTAAAAATACTTGATGGGGAATTACCTGCATGGCGCAAGAACCGTTTGCCACTTACAAAAAATCCTACAACGATTAAAGCGGTAACTTTTACAGCATCACCTGATGCCAGCAAAATTGCTACAGAAGCCTATGTTAATTCACACTTGAATGATCCTGGTGTTGTGATTGTAGATGTAAGAAGCAAGGATGAATTCGATGGTGTTAAAGGTGAGGCAAGCCGTAAAGGACATATTCCTGGTGCAATTAACCTTGAATATAAAGGTGTGCTTAAAGAAAATGGAAGTGTTAAATCGGCTGAGGCATTGGCGGCAGTTTTCAATGATGCAGGTATAACCGATGATAAAGAGGTGATCCTGTATTGTGAAACCAGTGCCAGGGCAGGTATCGTTTATCTGGCCCTTAAGTACATCCTCGATTACCCTGATGTGAGGGTATATGATGGCGCATTCTACGAGTGGACAGCTAACACTGATAATCCCATAAAATAAAATCATCTAAATAAATACTGAGATGAAGAAACTGATAACTAACAACAATTTAATAATCCATGCCCCGGTAATCCTCATTGGCTTATTACTATTTCTTCTAACCGGATGCCAGCAAGAAGTGAAGATTGGGAATCTTGATGATATGGTATTAAAAGCCAGGTCAAATGTGAATTCAATTTCAGTTGATAAATTCAAGGATTTAATGGATCAGAATGATAACATTGTTATCATTGATTGCAGACAGGATGGAGATTTTATTAAAGGGCACATCCCTGGAGCAATAAGTATCACCAGAGGGATGATTGGGTTTTCAGATAAGCTTACCAACAGAAGGGATGAGATATATATTTATGGCTATTCGGATGATTGCTCTGCGCTGGCAGCAGAAAGCCTTCAGGCATTAAAATACAGCAAGGTTAAAATGATAGAGAATGGCTGGGAGGGCTGGAAGGCATATTATCCTGATTCGATAGAAACCGGAGCCGATACCCCGGGGGAGGAAACTGCACCCAAAGTAGAGGAATCCGGTGGGTGCGGAGGCTAAACTTGATAAATAATTTGAATAAATAATTGAAAACAAAAACAATTTAAACCATGGCAAAATTATGTATGGGGCTTTTTTCAGGAAGTCTGGATAAACTAACGGCTGCTGGTGTTATACTCAGTGGTGCAGCCGCTGATGATATGGATGTTGAAGTATATGTACTGCTTCAGGGTGCCCGTGCTTTTATTAAAGGGAACGAGAATAAGATTGATAATGTGGCTGAAGCTCCTCATTTGAAAGAAGATTTTATGAAAGCGCTTAAGGACCTGAATGTGTCATCCTGGTATGAATTCTTTACCATGGCCAGGGAGATGACCAATGTTAAGGTTTATATCTGCAGCCTGGCCGGAAAGATCTGGGGGGGCGAAAAGCTTGAAGACTTTAACGACCTGGTGGACGACCTCTGTGGAATAGGGGAATATCTTACATCAGCCGAAGAATCTGATTTACACATTTTTATATAAACCATTAAAACAAATAAACATGACAATCGAAGAATTACAAACAGTAGCTGTAAATAAAACAGTTGATGCAAGAGGTACAGCCTGTCCGGGACCATTACTGGAAGCCAAAAAGGCTATCGGAACAATTGCTTCAGGGGAAATTATGGAGATTCTTTCATCAGATGAAGGAACAAGGCGTGATGTTCCGAAGTGGGCAGGTAAAAAGGGGCATGAATACCTTGGAACTGTGGAAGAATCAGGGTATTTCAAAATCTACCTGAAAAAAGCATAATTACATGGATGCAAAAAACAAAGTTCCAAGAATTCTTGTTTTTTCAACGGAGAAAATTTCAGATCCCGCTATTGATTTAGCGGGATTGTTGAAGATGCATTATCCGCCCTCTGTTTATACAGTGAACATTCCCTGCTCAAGCGCAATAAAGACAAGATGGATTCTTCATGCGTTCGAGAAAGGATTTGACGGAATATTTATCGCTGCAGATGGGACAGATTGTTCCTTCAGTGAAACATGTACTGAGAAAACAGGGGAAGTGGTGAAGAATTCCCATGAAATCATGAAGAAAAAAGGCATTGATCCTTCACGATTAAAAATGGCTGCAATCTGCTCCGTTTGTTCGGAACCTTTTGTTAAACATATGAAAAATTTTGTAACGGCATTGTCTGATTAGGCCATATATGCTAGTCTGGATAATGAGATTTATTAATTAAACAGGTCGGAGAAATATGACACAATCACATAAATTTGATTCCCTGGTTATTGGTGGTGGGATTGCAGGGGAAGAGGCTGCATTAAATCTGGCAAACCTTGGTTATAAGGTATTGCTTGTTGAAAAGGACTATTCATTGGGAGGGAAAATGATACATCTCAGCAAGGTCTTTCCAACCCTCGATTGTTCTGCATGTATCACCACTCCCAAGGTATCGGAAACAGCAAGGCATCCTAATATCACAATTTATACCAACTCAGTTATTGAAAATATTAAAAAGCATGGGGAAAATAATTTTACAGCTGACCTGGTTGAGAAACCAAGATACGTAACCACTGATTGTACAGGTTGCCAGTTATGTGAGGAAAAGTGTCCTGTAGTTGTTGAAGACCAGTACCAGTACGATCTGGTAGGGAGAAAAGCGGTCTATGTTCCATTCAGTATTGCAAATCCCAGGATTGCTGCCATTGATATCGATAACTGTATTCTATGTGGTGCTTGTGAAAAAGTTTGTCCGGCAAATGCAATTGATTTTACCCAGGAGGATATTATTACGAATATTAATATTTCTTCAATTGTTTTTGCTACCGGGTTTAAACTTTTCGATCCAAGTCTTATTCCACGTTATGGTTTCGGAAAATTTAAAAATGTTGTTACCTCCATGCAAATGGAACGTCAACTTGTCCCGACTAGGCCTTTCAATACAGTTCTGCGGCCCGGGGATGGTAAAATGCCCGATAATATAGCCTATGTGCTTTGTGCCGGATCACGTGATGATACCGTTGGAAATCCAATTTGTTCCCAGGTGTGTTGCATGTATTCAACCAAGCAGGCACAACTTCTGATGGGGGCATTGCCTATGGCTGATGTTACCATTTATTATATCCATATCCGGGCTTTCGGAAAAGGTTTCTGTGAGTTCTATAACCAGGCAAGGGGAATGGGGGTCGAATTTATTAAGGGTAAAATTGGAAGAATAGATGAAAAGGAAGACGGTAACCTGATATTAAGATATGAGGATTTTGAAGATGGACGGGTAAAAGAAGCTGAACATGATCTCGTAGTTCTGTCAGTTGGTATTATGCCGAATACTGATTATTCCTCAATGTTTATTAATGAAACTGTTGAACATGACGAATTCAACTACATTAAACAAATCGATGAATTGTGTTGCCCTGCCAAAACAAGTGTTGATGGGATTTTTGTTGCAGGTACTGCATCTGGCCCAATGGATATTCCCGATTCCATATTATCAGCTGGCGCCGCTTCATCAGAAACTGCAAGTTATATAAGAGGAGGGAATAATGAAGAGTAAAATTGGGGTTTATATTTGTCAATGCGGATCGAATATTTCCGATTATGTCGATGTCGAAAAAGTCAAAAATGCCATTGAGAAAATTGAAGGCGTAGTCCTATCAAAAACAACGATGTTTGCCTGTGCTGATTCAACCCAACAGGAAATTGTAAGTGATATCAAGGAGTATGGACTTGACTCAATTGTCGTTGCCTCATGCTCACCAAAGCTTCATTTATATACTTTCAGGAATGTAGCTATACGAGCAGGATTAAATCCGTATAATTATGTTCAGGTTAACATACGCGAGCAATGTTCCTGGGCACATTCGGATAAACCGGCCGAGGCAACAGAAAAAGCGACACAGCTAATTAAAAGCGGTGTTGCAAGGGTTAAATATTCCGAAGCATTAACTACGGTAAGCATATCTGCTGAAAATGTAGTCGTTGTTGTCGGGGCCGGAATTGCAGGCATGCGTGCTGCTATCGAACTGGCAGATATGGGCTCATATGTTTACTTACTGGAAAGGGAGTATTTTGTCGGTGGGCGTTCATCACAATGGAACGAACTATTCACAACCAATGAAACCGGTCGTGAAGTTGTTACTAAGTTGTACAAAAAGATCATGGAGTATGACAGGATTACCCTGTTTACTGGCGCCGAGATCATTTCTAGTAAGGGTAGTGTTGGTAACTTCGAAATACAGATAAGAATAAAGGCAAGGCACATTAAACCCGATTGTGAACTTGATTGGGATAAATTCAAAAAAGCTGTTGAAGTTTGTCCCATTGAATTCGATGATCCTTTCAACTTTGGACTTACAAAACAAAAAGCAATTTATAAGAACTACCCAAGTGAATTTCCGGAAATCCCGGCCATAGATACCGATCATTGCAATCGTTGTGGTGAGTGCGTTAATATATGCGAAAAAATTGACCTTGACCAAAAAGATGAAATTGTGAACGTAAGGGCCGGGGCATATTTACTGGCTACAGGTTTCGATCCCTATGAACCTCAAAAGGGCGAATACGGTTATCACGAATTAGAGAACGTAGTTACTTTGCAACAGCTTAAGCGTTTGATTGAGTTGAATGAAAAGGAACTTGTATTTAATGGTAAGAAAATCCGGAATGTAGCTTACATCTATTGTGTAGGAAGCAGGCAGGTAAATGGTGAAAACAAGTATTGTTCGCGCTATTGCTGTACTTCTGCCATACACACAGCTATCCTATTAAGAGAAAAATATGAAGGGATAAATAACTTTCATTTCAATCGTGGAATAAGAACTTATGGTAAGCAGGAAATGTTGTATAAACAGGCCTCTGCTTCCGGCGATATTTTTCTTCAGTTCTTTGAAGATGATCCACCTGTTGTGGAAAATATGGATGGTAACACCATAGTCAGGATGCATGACTACCTGACGGAAGATAAGGAACTTACTGCCGAAGTTGATATGGTAGTTCTGGTAACTGGAATGGTACCCCGGAATCCTGATACAATAGGTAATATCTTAAAGGTGCCAATTGGCAGGGATAAATTTTACAATGAAATACATCCCAAACTCCGCCCTGTAGAAACAGTAATCGATGGGATTCATATTGCAGGGGCATGCCAGGGGCCTAAGAATATTACCGAGTCGGTAAATTCTGCTTTATCAGCTGCTGCCAAAGCTGATTCGCTCGTTAGCAAAGGGGAAATCGAACTGGAACCTACAATGGCAACAATCGATGGATCCATTTGCGAATGGTGTGATGAATGTTTGAAAGCCTGTCCTTATGATGCTATAATTAAAACCGATCATAATGGGAAAGCTATTGCTGATGTCAACAATGCCAATTGCAAAGGTTGTGGAATGTGTCTTCCGGTTTGTCCTGTTAACGCTATCCAGTTAATTGGATACACTGATCAGGAAATAGAAAGCATGATCGAGGCCTTAGTGTCATAATCATGCGTTTAACTATTGATAATGTAGGATCATAATAATTTATTTAAAATGCAGAAGACTATCGATATTATAAAAGAAAAAAGAGCGGTTCCTGTAGCGGTTAAAGACCGTGTAAAGGAATATAACAGGATTAAGAAAATAATATTGGGTGCATTGAAGGAAGGGCCGAAAACCATTCCTCAAATAGCTCAGGAATCTGGCCTTTCACAGGACACGACAACCTATAACCTGATGACATTAAGAAAATTCGGTGCAATTGAAACCGATGAAATTGACGATATGGATGAATACTATAGTTACAAACTAGTAAACAAGAAATAAAAATGGCTAAAATAAATCCAGGCTTTGCAGGGGAACTTCAGGAATTTGGCGCGATTAATTTTAATGCCTGCTATAATTGTGGAAACTGTACTGCAGTGTGTTCGCTATCTGATGATGAGAATTCATTCCCCAGAAAGATGATAAGGCTAAGTGTTCTGGGCTTGGAAGATGAACTTCAGGCTTCAGTGGATCCATGGTTGTGTTATTATTGCGGCGAATGCAGCGAAACCTGCCCCAAAGAAGCCAATCCCGGCGAATTGATGATGTCCTTAAGAAGGTATCTAACTTCAAAATATGACTGGACCGGCTTTGCAAGGAAATTATATACTTCAAAACTCTGGGAGTTCGGTTCCATATTGTTCTTAGCTGCAGTAATCCTGGTGTTGTTTATTTTATTCCATGGACCAATGACAACAGAGCTCACAGCCGATGGCGGTGTCAAGCTTAATACCTTCGCACCATGGAAACAGATTGAATTGGGTGACTGGATAATGGCGGGGATCTTATCTTTCTTCCTCCTGACGAATATTTTTAATATGTACCTGAAAATCATCAGAAAGGATAAGCGCTTAAAAATACCGCTTAAACTTTACTTTGCAGAATTCTGGAAAGTAATTTTGCACTTTTTCACACAATGGCAATTTTCAAAATGCAACAGGCTTGAATCTAAGAAATCCTTTAACCTGAGTACTTATTGGGTTGTGCATTTTTTATTGATGACAAGTTATGTGTTAATGTTCACAATGATAGTTGTATTCTTAAAATGGTTCCAAACGGATAATATTTATGATTGGTGGCATCCGCAAAGAATCCTGGGCTACTATGCAACCATAGGACTGACCATCGGCGTTGTATACTTTTTTTACTCAAGACTGAAGAAAGACCAGGAGAAGAGCAAACATTCGCATATTACCGACTGGACATTCCTGGTATTGCTTTTCCTGACAACCATCTCTGGTATCCTGGTACACTTCTTCAGGATTTATGGAATGCCATATGCAACATATTATACCTATGTTTTTCATATTATGGTACTCTTTCCAATGCTAATGATTGAGGTGCCGTTCTCGAAATGGTCGCATCTGGCTTACAGGCCATTTGCTATATATTTTAATAATGTAGTTACCGCTGCGAAAAAACTTCAAAAAAGTAAAACCTAAATTCTATAGTTATGAAAATATATCTTCCATATTTTGGTATTGTTCTGGGTGGCTTAGGATTTTTAACATTGATACTTTCATTGTTTTTTTCTGACCTCTGTTGTTATTCACTGATCTTCTTCATTGCAGCAGTTCTTGTTTTTATTGTGTGTACAATAAGAGGATGCATTTGTGCTGCATCCAAACAAATGAAGGAAGAAAATTGACATTCACTAAAATCTGACCCGGGAGCTATTCATCATGTTCATTGATTGAATCTGTTATGTAGTTGGGTTGTTGGGTGAACTGGAAAATGGATGAGTATTCGAGAATTCGCTGCAAGGGAATTTTCAAATAAATTTTCGAAAACAAGGCCGACGACAATTATCATCTGGTTGTTCCTTTATCAATTACACAACCTCAAATGAACAAGGTATTTATTGTTGATATTTTATTTCGTACTAAACAGGGCTGGTTTAACGGTCAACATCAGCCAACCCCAATACGAGAACCGACTCCCCCCCTTTGATATGCCCTGTATTGCTTCCAGGGTCACCGTCGGATTCAGAACGGAATAACCACCGCGAAGATTAACACCCTTCAGAAAGTTGACAGCAAAGTAAAGGTCAATTTCCTGCCCCAGTGATTTAGGCATTACAACACATGCATCATTGATAAGGGCGCTGACTACCTTTTTTTGATTCCAGAACATATGATAATCGATGGAAAAGGTAACCACATCAAAAAGTGTATAATTAAAACTGCCAAATAAATCCTGCAAGCCTCCATTCTGCGTCGATTTGGGAATATTATTAAAATAATCCATAAATCCGTAATAACGATGTCTTGCGCCATACAGGTTATCAAATAAGTTATCTTTATCAGTGTTGATATTATCGCCCGAGATCAGTGTAAATCCGATATGAAAACCGATGTTCCTGAAAGCATATCCTGCTTTGGCATGAAGACAAAAAGCACTTACATCCTGCCCGGAGTTGTTCTTTCCATTCTGATAATAACCTGAATATTCAGCGTTAAAATCGTCTTTCTGATAATTGACATACAAACCGTAGGTAGCTTTTATATAGATCGTTTTTGAAGTATCCGATTTCTCAATTCCGGATATAATCAGTATTGACGAAATCTTAAATGAAACAGATAATTTTTTCTCAAGATGAATAAAGTTCAGGGTTTTTATTTTCCCGGTTGTAAAAAGGTCTCGAAAAATATTTTCCCTGTTATTATTATAGGAAACCGCAACATCCAGTTTAAAATTATTTTTTCCCAACTGGTATAATAATGCATCATAGGCAACAGAATGCTGACCCCAATTTCGTGTAAACAACAATCGTTTGTCGTCATAATCGAAATACTGCCGACCTATTTTAAGGTAAGAGTTCCTCAGAAAGCGAAGTCCTATCCAGGCTTCATTCACATCAAGGCTTGCTGCATCACCATAAACCCCTGTGCTCGAGAACAAGCTTTCATCACCCCATACCCGCACATCCTGGAAGCTGAATCCCACATTAAGTTTATCGGATCCGTACATCAGGGAGATCCTACTTCTCTGGCTAACAAAGACAGCAGGATCTTTAGCTTCTGACCGAAGTAACCTGTAGCCGTTTCTCAATTCAATTCTGGGCCTCAACTCAGCATTGACAGTAAACTGGGAATAACTTATTTCCGATATGAAAATTCCAGCAATCAATAGGAAAAGAAAAACATGCTTTTTCATGATATGATATTTATATTTTTAGGTTATTCTTCCAAAGACATTTCCCAAAACGAACCACCCCAAGGCAAGCAACGGGGTATCAATTGGAGTAAAATATTTCGCCCCAAGGAGCGGGGAATTAAACCCTCGTCCGCCTACCGGCGGATTAAATTGAATTCAAGTTTATTAGAAAAATAAATTTTAGTAAAACGCCCCTTTCAGATATGATTTCGTCATTTCATTTTCCGGATTGTCAAAAATTTCCTTAGCCGGGCCCTGTTCTATGATTTCACCCATGTACATAAAAATAACATAATCGGCAATTCTCTTAGCCTGTCGCAGGATATGCGTAACCAAAACGATGGGATATCTCCTTTTCAGCTCTCTGAATTTTTCCTCAATAGCCTGGCTTGAGATCGGGTCAAGCGCTGATGTAGGTTCATCTGCTAAAATGATCTCCGGATCCACAGCAAGGCCTCTTGCCAGGCATAGCCGTTGTTGCTGACCAATGCTGAGCCTGCATGCAGGTTCCTTCAATCTGCTTTTCACCTCTTCCCACAAACTAACCTGTTGTAGGTATAATTCAACCCGTCTGTCCAGGTATTTCTTTTTCTTTCTTCCACTGATCCGAAGCCCATAGGCAATATTGTTATAAATATTCATTGGCAGGGGATAAGGTCTTTGTGACAACAGTCCCATTTTTTTCCTGATCCGGGTGATATCTTCATGGGTATGCAGTATATCTTCTTCATCAATCAGGATACTGCCACTCAGTTTCACTTCGGGATACAAGTCTGTAAGCCTGTTCAGGCTTTTCAATAATGTAGTTTTACCACATCCGGAAGGTCCCATAATTACAGTGATCTTTCGATCTGGTATCTTTGCATTGATGTTTTTCAAGATATGATGTTTGCCTATATGGAGATCGAGGTTGATGATTTTAATTTTTGTTTTGCATTCCATCTTTTATTCAATTTTATTTTTTTTGTATTTTACTGAAAAAATCCTGGCCAGGATGCTTATAATCAATATAAATCCGACTAAAATGACAGCCGAGGCATATGCCCTATTCTGTACTTCAGGTATTGGGGAGCTCAGTTGAAAGAATATCGAAAGAGGAAGGGTAGCGGTTGGTTGATTTAATCCTGTAGGAATATGATCGGTATAACCCGTTGTAAATAGTATGGATGCTGCATCCCCTATTGCCCTGCCAAACGACAGCAATACTGCAGTAATTACACCGGGGATGCATTGTTTGAAGAAAACACGATACGATATCTCAGATCGTGTTGATCCCAGTGACATGGCTGCCTCAAGCAATTCCCTGGGTACAGCTTTAAGCACCTCATCCATGGCTCTTACCATAATAGGGATGATAAAAAGTGTCACCGTAATAATACCGGCAAGAAGCGATGTCCTGATGCCCAGAAATATCATAATGGTAAACCCAAATGCACCATATACAATGGATGGTACCCCCCAGAGCAGGTCAAGCAGGAAGCGAATGGCATTTACAATTTTTTTTCTTTTTACCAGGTGCACATTCATAAATAAGGCAACAGGGAGCCCGATCACAAATGCAAGTAAAGTTGCCCCGACAGAAAGGTATATGGATCCGATAATTGCATTCAGTATTCCTCCTTCTTTCCCGAAATAAAATCCTCCCTTCGGTGTTTGTGATATCATTTCCCATGATAGTGAGGGTATTCCTTTATAAAGTATGCTAAAAATAATGAGAATAAGGGCCAGGGCTATCATGCAGGTCGATAAAAACATTAAGACCCTGAAAAAACCTTCTTCCACTTTTTTATGGTTAAATTGCATATGCTCGATTTAATTATGTATTTCTGTTCTAATGATGATCAACCTGGAAGCAAAATTGAAAAGGATCACAATAACAAATAGTATCAATGCTGCCAGCATGAGGGCCGAGTCGTATAAAGGGATCGAGAGCATTTCACCGTAGTTGTTGGCAATAAGCGCCGGCAGGGGATAACCCGGTTGGAATACCCCATGAGGGATTCTGGTAACATTACCAACCACCATCAGTACGGCAATTGTTTCCCCGAAAGCCCTTGACAATCCCAGGCCAAAAGCTGATACGATTCCCGGTAAAGCTTTTTTTACAATGACGAATTTTATGGTTTGCCATTTTGTGGCGCCTACCGACAGCGAAGCCTCTGATAACTCCACAGGGATAGTTTTAAATATTTCTATGAGTACGTTCAAAATAAAAGGGATGATCATGATGGACAATACAATGGCCCCGGCCAGAATGGAATAACCGGAAACCTGTTTACCTAACATGGGCCCCAGGTAATTGGATATAAAAGGCACGATGACCAGTATCCCCCAAACCCCATATATCACGGAAGGGATACCAGCAAGTATATCGATAACAGGATGCATGATCTTCAGCACACAGGTTTTTGCATATTGGGTAAGATGAATAGCGGTAAGAAGGCAAATTGGCCCTGCAATAAAAAGCGCCAGGGCTGTAACCCAGAGTGAGCTGATAATAAAGGGATAGAATCCGAACTCACCTGCAAGGGGGCGCCAATCTTTAGAAAAAAGAAGATTCCATATAGAATGATCATGGAATATTAATTCCGATTTGAGAAACAGCCCGACACCAAGTATAAAAGGCAAAGCCACAACAACAACCAGGCATGCAAGCATCCATGAGGAGTGGATACGGCTATTCAAATGCCTCCCTATACTTATTGTTCTTTTCATCATCAGCAGATGTTTATCTTACTTGATCTTTTCTAATTCGGCTTTTATTTTCCCGCCTGACAACTGTACATAACCGGCTTCATCTACAAAGTCCTGTCCATTAGTCAATATCCATTCCAGGAAGGTAATTACAAGGTGGTTTCCCGGCTTACCTTTCGCCACAAAGTAAAGATCCCTTGCCGGTGGTGATGGATATTTTCCTGTTTTAATGGCATTCATCACCTCATCAAGGGTATTAAAGAATTCCTCATCACCATCGATTACTCCATTATTATTCAGGTCAACAGGCACGACTTCAAGTCCTGGATACTTTTTACGGCTTTGGATATCATAAACATAGATTACGTTATTGTAACCGATGCCAAACAGGTCACTTTTAACGGCGCTGGCCATACCAGGATCCCCGAAAACACCAATACCGCATAAGCTTTCCTGGTTCTTTCCAAGGTATTCCCCCCACATCTGGGCAGCTCCACAGGCATCAGATCTTGTATAAGTATTTATCCTGGCATTATTATTATGTTCATTTAGAACGCTACCCCATGTTTGTATCCCGGTTTCCAAAAATATACTCCGGAAATCTTCCCTGTTCATTCCTCTTTTCCTGATCGTATTGAGGAAAGGATTGCTTGCATTAATCGTTGGTAATACGGCATCTTTGGTTACAGCAATATACCAGGCGCCTTTTTCAAGTTCAGCCTTTGTAATCCCACGTGAAAACATACCCAAGTCAACCATTCCTGATAAAGCATCCGCCATCCCTTTGCCTGCCCCTCCAGCAGAAATATCAATCCGGACATCAGGATATTCTTTGTTGAATTCTTCAGCCCATCTAACCGTCATAGGATATAAAGCAAAAGCGCCTGAAATAGATATTTCCCCTTTCATATTATTTGTTTGTTGTGCCGTTTTCTTTTCAGGATGATTGCATCCAATAACAATAAATGCAAGGCTTACTGCAAATAAATAAGTGTTTTTTTTAATCATTTTGGTGGTGTTTTATAAGTTATAAATTAATCCATCCATTGCAACGGGATAAACATTTAACAATTCTCTATTTTGCAATGTGCTTCTGTCACCTGAATACATACCAACATCGATCATTTTTTTTATAACAGCAAGATTACCATTGGATGAACTGGATGGAAAAACATGTATTTTGATACCTTTGTGCGAGGGTTCATATTTATCTTTCCAAAGTTCCAACAGGGGGGATAATGCGTAAGCCCCACCAACACAAACAAAATCTTTTGTTTTTTTTTTCTTCTTTTCAGTACCCCGATCCAGGTATATTATGAAGGAAACTACCAGTAGAAAAAGGAACAGAAAAATCATACGCGCTTTCATAGACAGCAGATTATAAACAACAAAATTATTGTTACGGCCATAACCAAAAAACCCCTTAAACACTTAATTTTAAGGGGTTTTTAACTATGAGTGTATTCCCCCAATACAATATGGGTACAAATACTACCCTGACGTAAGCTTATATAAAGCTGCTTTACTAAAATCTAATCCAGTTCCTTTAATGCATGATCACGGGCCACACTGGTCAGTTTTGAATATCCGGCATCCTCAACCATTTGCTGGCCATCCTTCAGTATCCACCGAAGAAACAATCTGGATGCTTCTTCCGTTGGCTTTTCCCTGGAAAAGACATACAGCGTTCTGCACAGATCTCTTGGATATTTACCTATACAAACTGCCCTTCTGAAATTGTCAAATTCTTTAATAGCTTTTTCCCTGTTATCTATCCTGCCATCACCATTCACATCAATGGGCAGGATCTGTAGGTTTAATCCCGGTAGATTGGTATTAACATCATAGACAAAATTCAAATTACAGTACCCTAAAGCAGTAGGGTTATTCCTGATCTCTTTGATCATTTGTTCGAGTTTTTAACTGGTTTCATCTTATTCGTTAGTATAGTTGAAATAGGTATGCTGATTTATTTTCAAAAATCCCGCAGATCAATCAGCCTGTTCTGACTGGCCATAGGTTGTCATTTCATTATAAATCAAATCTGATGCAGCCTTGATGGTCGCATTGTTAAACCTGCTTGAAGGGATCTCTTCCTCTATTTTTGGTTGAATAACCAGGCTTACTTTCCTCTGCTTCAGTCCATCGGTGGTCAAATATGCCTTAACATCCCTGCTGATATAGCCCGGAATTTTGTGTTTGTCTTCAGCATGTAATGTAATCACCAGGTCATTGTTCTGCATAACACTCTCAATGATTAACCGACCTTCTTTTTCTGAAGGTATAGCATGGTTTGTGCCCCGGAGTATATCAACAGGATAGGATTTTCTACACAAGCTGTTCAGAAGGGCATAGCCGATTCCTTTATTGACGTGTAATAATTCACCAAAAACAAGTAATGCCACTCGTTTTCCATGTTTATTAATAATCCTTAATCTGCTCATTGTATCGGGCAAAATACCTGAATGGTTAGTTTCAAGTTTCTCTTCAATATTAATTGAAGTAAAGGCTGAGAACAGAATATCAGTTATCTCCTCCTCAAATAAGGAATCGATACAATAATAAAATAATTTGCATTGATAATAATACTCTTCATATGCAGAATCTGGTTTAATGATCACCACAATTTTTGCTTCCGGATATTCCATATTCATTTTACGAACAAACTCAGGCCCTTCTTTGCCGAGGGGAACTGCATCAAGAATAATGAGGCCTCCTTCTATAATTTTGGAATTTCCAGAAATCACATCGTTTAATTCTTCCATAACAACTTTACAACCCAGATCAGTGAGTTTAGGCAAATATGGATTAATGTCAGATAAGTTTTTACGTATCAGCATCACGTTTCTGATCTGGGTTGATTTCAAATCGTCGGCAAGATCAATTGGCCCTATTCTGGCAATCCAGCTATTATCAAATAAGTTGGATTCAAGAACTGTTAAATCATTCCCCAATTCATAATTGACATCCAGTATTTTACCTGATACTGACGAGGGCAGCATAATCCTGGATTTATCTTTCGTTACCGCCATGGCTAATGGGAGTCCACGATAAACGATATCATTAACTTTTAGTAATTTGATTTCTGAAATTGTTCCTGCAATATACAAGGGGATTTGACAACCCGAATGCACTGTCCCGTCATTGCCCTCTTTTAACCAGGAAATCTCATGGAACCGGACAGATTTGTTTGCAGGCACCCATTTCGGTAATTCCAATTGGTCCTGTCTTGGAATACTTTCTTTACTTATAATTTCCTTCTGTGGGATGATAGTACTCACCAGATTCAGTATTTCTTCAGGTGAGAATGGTTTCACAATATAATCAGTTGCTCTTAACCTGAGCGATTCGATGGCCGAATCTGTACCCGGATAACCTGTTATAATAACAACAGGTAATTCTTTATTATCCATCCTAATCTTCTTAAGCACATCCAACCCATCCATCTCTTCCATCTTCAGATCCAGAAAAAGCAGATCATAATTGTGCTCTTTTACCAGATTTAAACCTTCACCGGGATGCGTTTTTGTATCGACATTATATCCCTCCGGGGATAATATCCTTGTTAAACTTTCACAGATTACCCGTTCATCATCAATGACCAATATGTTTGATTTTGTTTTCATAATGCCTCCTTTTTAAAAGTTTTTATATCTTGTTTATATCAATAAATTTCAATCCATCACTTACAACATTTATAACTATGCAACACATGTTCCAAACTCTTATATTTTGAGAATATTTTTATATTGTTGGTAAAATAGTGCAAGGAGGCTTTGTTATAAAGCTCAGTATCTTTACTTTATAAGGAATAAAACAAAAAGTCAAAATGCTCCGAATATCGAATTATTTTAAATTATACCAAAAATTGTATGTAATTATTATACAGTGTATGGCCAGTTAATACACTTTGCAAGAATACATTTACGATGCCAAAAGCGATTAAACGTGAGCAAGATCCAGTTGGGATTATTGGGTTTATTTCCAATCCTTCGCTTGTATTCCATGTTTTTTAAGCAGTAGGTGAAGGTTTGTGCGCTGAATCCCAACCTCATCAGCAGCCCGGCTTATGTTTCCATGAGAGCGTCTCATTGCTTCAATCAGAAACTTTATTTCAAAATTCCTCACAGCATCATCCCGTATTCGTTGCCTGAGCGATCCGAACTCATCCCATGTTTGAGGCACTTTAAATAAACCTTCGTATTTCGTCATGTTTGTTATCTCTTCAGGAAAGTGGTAGGGTTCGATTGTTTCTTTTTGGCTGAGAATAGCCATTCTTTCAACAAGGTTTTTCAATTCCCTGACATTTCCTGGCCATGAATAACTCTCCATCAATTCGATGGACTCAGGTGAAAAATCACGTGCGGTGATTATATTCTTTTTTGAAAACCTTTCGAGAAATGTCAAAGCCAGCTTAGGAATATCCCCTTTTCTTTCCCTTAAAGGGGGAATATGAATCGGAACACCCTGCAACCGATAGAAGAGATCATCACGGAAAGTCCCATCACCGATCATTTTATGCAAATCCCTGTTTGTCGCGACAATCAAACGTATATTAATTTTTATTTCAGACACATCACCAACTTTTCTTATGTGCTGGTTTTCAAGCACTCTAAGTAGTTTGCCCTGGGTTTCAAGGCTAATGTTGGATACCTCATCGAGGAAAAGGGTACCGTTATCAGCTATTTCAAAAAGCCCTTTTTTGTTGGCTATTGCCCCTGAAAAGGAACCCTTAATATGACCGAAAAGTTCACTTTCAAGCAATGTAGGGGCGAGGGAGCTGCAATCACATGCAACAAAGGGTCTGTGATTCCTTTTGCTTAACCTGTGTAATGCCGTTGCAATTATATCTTTACCTGTTCCGCTCTCACCGGTAATCAGGATCGTTCCGTCAGTCGGCGCTACTCTCTTCATCAGGGCGAAAACCTTTTCCATCCCGCGAGTGTCACCAATGATCCCTTCAAAGCCCTGATTAAGATGCAATTCATTTCTTAAGGCAATGTTTTCTTTCAGTAAATCCGAATGCTTAATTACTTTCCTGACGACAATGTTCAATTCATCAGGTGTAAAGGGTTTACTGATATAATCTGCTGCACCCAGTTTCATTGCTTCCACGGCTGTTTTTATAGTTGCATATCCCGTTATGATGATAACCTCGGAAGATATTCCGGAGGTTTTTAATCTCTTCAATATTTCAAGGCCGTCAAGATCAGGCATCACCAAATCCAGCAGTATGATATCGTAGGTACCGGTCAAAGCTTTCTTAAGTCCCTGCAGGGGATCATATTCAAGTTGAATTTCATAAAAATCCCCCTGTCTGAGGATACGGTCACAACTCATCGCTACGATAGGTTCATCATCGATAACCAGTATCCTGTATTTTACTGCATTCCCGTTAGGATTTTCCATGATAAATAATTTTCATTGCCTGATCCTTTCATTTACTACCTGTCTATAAAGTGGCAAATAAATTGAAAAAGTTGTACCCACACCTGCTTCACTTTTACATTTAATTAATCCATCATGCTGCTGAATTATGCCATAGCTAATACTAAGGCCCAGGCCAGTGCCTTTTCCAACAGCTTTGGTCGTAAAGAAGGGATCGTAAATTTTATCAAGACTGTCCTTTGTTATTCCACAACCATTATCAGATATCCTCACAACAATTTTATTATCCTCAACATCCGTGGAAATTTTTATTTCCCCTTTACCTGTTATAGCCTCACCGGCATTAAGAATGATATTAAGAAAGACCTGTTGTAACTGGTTTTTGTCCCCAAAGAACTGAGGTATATTATGTTTGAAATTTTCGCTTATCGCAATTCCATTGAATTCTTTCTGGCTTTTAATGAGTTTCGTTATCTGGCGCAGGATATCGTTGATGTTGTGGTATTCTTTTTTAAAAGGGGTCTGGCGTGCGAAATCAAGCAAGCCTTTTACGATCTCCCTTACCCTTGTTGTTTCCCTGATAATCGTATCAAGATCTTTCACATCCTCAAGATCATTGTTCCTCTTTTGCTTGAGTAAATGCGCGAATGTAAGCACTCCTGTGAGAGGGTTATTAATTTCGTGTGCAATACCTGCAGACAACCTGCCGATCGAAGCTAACTTTTCACTCTGGCTGATCTGTTGCTGTGTTATCTTTTGTAACTCCTCTTCACGTTGCTCAATTGCTTCGGCCATATGATCAATTGACCGGCAAAGGATCCCCATTTCTCCCGATGGGCTTATACCGCTCCTGGCGGTTAAATCACCATCAATTACCTTTTTACTCATTCCGATGATATTATCCATTGGTTTAAGCAACTTTCCGGTATAAACCAACATCATAATCACACTGGCAATGGTGCTGACACATATCATGATTATAAAAAAAATTATGATTACCCTTTGTGGTTCCCTGAAAGGTTCTTCAAGAAGACCTACATATAGTGAACCTATTATTTTCCCTTCAGGGTCATTAATTGGTTCATACGTAGTAATGTACCAGTTATTAACAACAAATGCACGATCGGCCCAAATAAGTCCATTATTTATTACATGGTCGTAAACCTCAGCACTCATCCTGCTCCCAACTGCCCTTTGACCATCACTTGTTCTGACATTGGTAGATATCCTGATATCATCAAAAAATATTGTTGCCGTTCCTATATCTTCACCCTGGTAAAACTGGCCTTGAAATACTTCTGATTTTATCTTGTCAACAATATTAAAATGGTTGTTTAACAATTTACCACCAAAGAGCAATCCCAGTTTATTCTCTCTATTATGTTTATCCAGCGAAATAAAAGGAACCACCGCGCCAATGACCATTCCTCTTTTTTCAACCTCTTTCATGGAAGGGATGGCTTTAGGGGTATCTTCAATTCTGACTATGGCCTTTTTGGCCAGGGAAAGGCTTTCATTCCCCAATGATTCATTTGAGATTTCCATGGTGCCATTAATGGCGCACCCCTCCTCCAATGCTTTTCCAACAAGTGAGAATCCCGATACATCATCACCATACTTTTCTTGATTATGGGCCCTGTAGATCACACGCCCATCATTTCCAATAAGCATCAGAATATCAAAGTCATATCCTTTATACAGGTTTTGAAGTACCTGTGTCAGTTCACTTTTAACTCCTGCTTCGATAGGGCTAGGAATATAGCGCCTGATTGAGATCGCCCCTAAGACTTGCTCTATCTGATCAATGGAATTACTATAAATATTACGGGCTGAATTCAAATCAAGGCGTACACGGGTTTGCACTTCTTCAAAATATACAGTATTAACATAAAGGGACGTAACTAAAGCTAACAGAATATTGGAGGATAAAATAATGATGAGTAATCCTATCGAAAGTTTTATTCGAATGGGCATTTTATGCTGGATTTTTCATAACTCAACAAGTTTTTCTTTAATAGCATACATAACCAGGTTTGCAGTATTTTTCGAATCTGTTTTACTCAGCAGACTGGCCCGGTGTTTATCCACAGTTCTTTTACTGATATTCAGCAATGTTGCAATTTCCTGGTTCGACATCCCTTTGCATATGTGATATAAAACCTCTGTTTCGCGTTCGGAAAGGTTGGATCTTACAGCGGCAGTGATCTTTTTAATATTCCTGACAACATTATACAATAACTCCCTGGCAAAATAGTTTCCATTATTTGCAACTGTTTCAATGGCATCTATCACCTCTGTGATATCAGAATTCTTTAGCAGGAAACCCTTTACCCCGGCATCTATCATTTTATAATAATATTCTTCTTCACCATACATCGACAAAGCGATGATTTTGGTTTCAGGATATTTCCCTATAACCTGTCTGGTGGCCTCAATACCATTCATTACAGGCATGTCTATATCAAGAAGTATGATGCAATCCTTATTAATTTCAATCCGGTCGATAAACTCCTTTCCATTTGAAGCTTCATCAACAACTACCATATTTTCATATCCGGAGAGTAAAAGTTTCAATCCATTCCTGAATAGTTTATGATCATCAACGATTACGATTCTATGTGTTTTCACGATTATTAAATATTAATGTTAATCTCTGTACGGACTCCTCCCTGTACCAATTCAAACATATTAACGGTACCTTTTATAGATTTTATTCTTGAAATCATGTTGGACAGTCCCATTCCCGGGCCCTTCTCCGATAATACCTTATGAACATCAAATCCTTTACCATCATCCGAACAGATCAGCTTTAGCTGGTTATTGATTTTATTGAGTCGTATTGTTATGTTATTTGCCTGTGCATGGTTCAGTGTATTGTTGACCAGTTCGCAACATACCCTGTAAAGGATCACCTCTTTATTTTCATCGAACCTCAGTTTCTGTATATTGGTTTCAAAATCAACCACTACAGCATTGGTTTCATTAATTTTTTCAGTAAAATTCTTAATGGCGCTGGCCAATCCGAAATTATTTAGAATATGAGGGCTTAAGTTGTTGGATATTTCCTTCAGGCTTTTAATGGATTCATTAATAACATTTTTTGTATTAATAATAATCACACTGGTTTTTTGGTCATTCACAAGTCCGGCCAGGGCAGAAACCGACATTTTTACTGTTGAAAGCAATGGTCCAAGGCCATCATGAAGGTCTTTTGCAAATCGTTTCCGCTCTTTCTCTTCTGTTTCAATGATGGCATTAAGAACACGTTTCTCGGCATCCTCTCTTATTTTTTCAATCCTTTTCAGGTAATTAAACAGTTCACTGATCAATATAACTCCGGCGGTGATCACGAATGAGGTGACCACCGTAAGCCAGTTGTTGAAATTTGTAAGATCTTCAGCTTTTTCAGGCCGGACAAAAGAGATAAATTCCAGGAACCTCCTGATGGCCATAAACAAAAGGCCTACAGAGATCAATATCCAGGATAAACGATATTTCGTGCGTTTGGTTAACCTGAAGGCGATAAAGGCCGCAACAAACTGCAGAATAATGGAAATAATAAGTGCAACAAGTGTTAGCATGATCAAATAAGAATTTACTTAACAAAGATACATAGTAAACAGTTACGTCAACAGTGCCAACAAGTTCATTGCGATTGAATTATTTATTTTATTCAGGTGGCAACCTTAATATTCAATACCTTTTCTTGCCATCACACCTTTTGCATAATAATGTTTCACTTCTTTCATTTCAGTAACAAGGTCTGCAATATCAATTAATTCCTGGGGTGCATACCTTCCGGTAAGGATAAGTTCAATGTTTTCCTGTTTATTATGAATAGCTGTTATTAATTCCTTAAGATTAAACAATTTATAATATAATGCTATGAATACTTCATCCATGATTACGAGGTCATAATTGCTACTTTGAATGATCCTGGCCATTTCCTTCAGACCTTCTTTTGCCGCGCTGATGTCATCTTCAGATGGCGTATTAACAATGAAGCATTCCAAACCATACTGCCTGATCGTGATATTGTTCATATATTTTTTTACAGGAATGAATTCGTGATATTTTTTCCCTTTAATAAACTGGCCAATAAAAACATTCAGGCCAGCTCCACAGGCTCGAAGAGCTAACCCAAATGCGGCAGTCGTTTTTCCTTTTCCATTTCCTGTATAGATATGAATATAACCTTTCATTTATACTTTATATATATCTGTTATTGATCAAGCCTGATCATCTTATACTATAACACTAATTAATTTTATCTAAAGCCTGCTTAAGATCATTGATTAAATCTTCTTTGTCTTCTATTCCTGTAGAATATCTTACAAGCCCATCTGTTATATTTGCTGCAAGCCTGTTTTCAGGGGACACGCCAGCATGGGTCATGGAAGCAGGATGTTGTATTAATGTTTCAACGCCACCCAATGATACTGCCAGTGTTGCCAGATTAACATTATCCATCAATGTCTTTCCTGCACCATATCCATCCTTCAATCCAAAGCTGATCATACTACCCGAACCTTGCATCTGATCCCTGGCCAGTTCGTACTGGGGAAATGATTTTAGTCCGGGGTACTTAATCCATTCCACTTTCGGATGATCCTCAAGGAAATGTGCAATTGCCAAGGCATTTTCCTGGGCTTTATCAATCCGCAGAGATAATGTTTTAACTCCACGTATAACCATATATGCCTGATGAGGATCCATGTTTCCTCCTGTATAAACCATTGTTTTACGCAATTGATTATATAATTCTTTTGATTTCGCGATCAGAGCGCCTCCTACAATATCGGCATGGCCATTAATAAACTTGGTCAATGAATGCAATACCACATCGGCACCAAGGTCAAGTGGCTTCTGAAGATAAGGGCTGCAGAAAGTATTATCAACCACAACAATAATATCATGAGCATGGGCTATTTTTGATACTTTCTTTATATCAGTTAACACAATTGTTGGATTTGCAGGAGTTTCTATGTACAACAACTTTGTATTCGGTCTTATCGTATTGGCTAAGTCTTCAAGATTGGAAGTGTCGATATATGAGTATTCCACTCCGAATTTTGAAAAATGATCCTCCATCAGGCAACGACTTGGCCCATATACTGCACTGGTACTTATCATGTGACCACCCTGGCTTAATATCGTCATATAAACCGCCGAAACAGCAGCCATACCTGATGATAAAGCAATACCTCCATATCCGTTTTCCAGTTCTGCCAATTTATTTTCCAGGGCATTTATTGTCGGGTTTCCAATACGGGTATAAATATAACCTTTCTCCTTGCCTGCAAATAAGTCAGCACCCTGCTTTGAACTTTTAAATGAAAATGTTGAAGTTTGGTAGATTGGGGTAACTGCACTGCCATATTCATCTTGTAAATCGCCTGCATGTATTAACTTCGAATTAAATCCTAAATCTGTAGTGTTCATTTTAATAGTTTTATTATTTATGTTATTTTTTTGAGATTATCAAGTATATTGTCTGGAATTCTCATTGATCGATGTTTTATGGCATCCACAAAAACCACTTGACTGCTTGCTATGTTTATAATTTCATTTGACTGATTATATACATCATGAAGAAATTTCAACCTGATTCCAGACAGCTCCAGCAAAGTTGTTTTAATCCTGATCTTGTCATCATAAAAAACAGGTTTAATATATCTTATACTCATATCAACTACAGGCATAATAATATTCTGTTTTTCAAGTGTTTTGTCACATATCCCAATCTTTCGCAACAAATGTGTCCTGCCAATGTGAAAATACCTGGCATAATTCCCATGATAGACAAATCCCATTTTATCCACTTCATCATACCTGACTCTGATTGATTTGTTTGATATTATCATTTAGAATATTTTTGTGAAATTCAATCCTCGAACCAAGATCCTGTTCGTATAACAATTCTTTTATTTCAATTCATATAAAATTACAATCCCATCGATTCAAAGTGTTCACTAGAATGTTGTTTCCATAAGATATTTACAGGAAAATTTCTAATTTTAACACTTAATATCGGTTTACTTTCGTGTTTGGCAATATCTTCAGCAATGATAGCTAATACCCCTTTCAATTCATTATTTGAATTTATGCTATACTTTATTACAGGACAATTAATTAGTTAATATAGTCATTGATCTCGTTCGTTTCAAGTGTTCCGTTAATAAATTCTTTTATCACTTCTTTCACATCCTTTATTTGCACACCGCAAAACACATTAATTTTATGTTTCATAAACGTTTTAATTGCCCGCAATCCAATGTTGTTAGCAATAATATCGGTTACTTCCATTTTTGCAAGCAGATAAGGATAAATACCATATTGATTTGGTGGTGCAGGAATTAATTCTTCCTTAATAATTTTACCGTTCTTCTCGTAAAATAATTTAAAATACGGAAAACTACGAAAATCAGAACTTAATGAGTCATCAATAACCGGTAAGGCAATTTTTCTCACGCTTACTTTTTATTTACTCGTAATTACTATAACTTGTATGCAGCAAAAGTAAACTTCAATTCCGGGATTATATTATTATATTGGGGATATGACATTAATGAAATAATTGATATTAATCAATTATATTATTGAAGCATCTCAAGATCAGTGTTTCGATGGGTGGCTCTGACAGGGGATTAAGCAAGTTATGATCAGGGAGTGCTGATTTAGCCATGGTCTCAAGGCAAATATCCCCAGATGAAGAAGGTCAGGGTTTGTATTATTTTACGGTTTCCAAAGAAGCTGTTATTCCAATAATTAATAATAAAAATCCTTATCTTGAGAAAATCCTACATAAAGGTGTTCAGAGAACATGCCAGTTCAGGGGAGTAATTAAACTCCTTAATGAACTGAGGAAATAATTCTTTATTTAGTTGTTAAGAATGTGAAACGAAAATGGGTGTATGAAACAGGATGCAATGTTAACATGTTTAAAATTGAAAAAGCATGTTTGCGAAATAACCGGAAATCAATTGAGAATGAGGTGTTGTTATACCTGAAAAACAAAAAACCCTTGAAATATACTATTATCAAGGATTTTTTGTTCTTCGGAGTGATCCCGCTGGGATTCGAACCCAGGACCCACGGCTTAAAAGGCCGTTGCTCTACCAGCTGAGCTACGGAATCGTCATTTTTTCAAATGAGGGTGCAAAAGTAGATACTTTTTTTTAGATATACAAACCAAAAATACCTTTTATATTATCGCTCCCTTACCTTCCCTGATAACCTCAATTTCCTCTCCGGTACAATCAATAATGGTGGAAGGTTCATTATCACCATGACCACCGTCAATGACAATATCAACCAGTCCCTGGTATTTCTCATAAATAAGCTCAGGATCAGTAAGGTATTCAGTTACTTCATCTTCCTCCCTGATTGAGGAGGTCATGATGGGATGACCCAGTTCCCGTACAATTTCCTGAGGAATATTATTCTCCGGGATACGGATACCAACAGTTTTCTTATTGGTCTGAAATATCTTTGGAATCTTATTATTAGCATTCAAAATAAAGGTATATGGCCCAGGCAAGCTTTTTTTCATCAGCTTGTAAACCTGGTTGTTGATGGGTAATGTATATTCTGATAGATGGCTGAGGTCATTGAATACAAATGAAAAATCAGCCTTTGATTTGATCAGTCCTTTGATCTTTGCTATCCTTTCAATGGCTTTGGGTTTATAGATATTACAGGCCATGCCATAAATAGTATCAGTAGGATAAATGATCACCCCTCCCCTCTCAAGGCAATCAACAACTCTTGCAATTTGTCTTGCTGCAGGAGTTTCCGGATGTATTCTCAGTAACACTTTTTATTTTTTCGTTTTTTGCTTTTGAATGAGCCTTCCTTAACCTTAGCCTTCCCATTTTCATCCAACAATATCCATTTATATTGATTAATAACCAATAATAAAAAATGGGTAAGCTACTTACATCGCACCGCTCAACCGCCTACCCTTGCTTCCTTCCGGACCTGGGGGAGTTCAGCAGGAGCTGGTCGTATAAGACTTACCCGTTGCAAAAGTACGAAATTTGTGGCTTGGATGCAACTGTTGAGTGTAACAAATTGTTGAATTGGTAGATTGAATGAGAGTCAATTGAAGAGTAAAAAAAAACTGAAATTTCAGGAACGTTTATGTTGCCTGTTGTATTAATATAAAAATACCTATCATGAAATCAAAAGAAAAATTTCAATTTGGATTTGAAAAACTCGAAGTTGGGCAGAATGCAAGAACATTCGCATGTGAAGTTTATAAAACAATTCAACGAATAAATGAATCAACAACAATCTAACTCTTTTTACAAAAAATAATTAAGTTTGCATACTTAAACCAAAACTCAAAACCAATGGAAGAAAAAACAGGATCCGTATGGAAAGTCGCCCTTAATTATGGTCTGATAACCGGGGCAATGCTAATCATCTTTACATTGATCATGTATTTACTGGAGATAGACAGGGAGTCCTCCCTGAATCTTTTAATTTACGCATTTCTGCTTGGCGGAATAATATGGGGATCAAAAACATATCGTGATATATACAGGGGTGGTTTCTGCACTTATGGACAGGCCTTTACTTCAGGGTTCCTCGTGGGGTTGGTTGGTACCATTCTTTTTTCATTGATGATGTTCTTCCTTTTTAAATTTGATGCTGCACTTGTTGAAAAGATGATCCTGCAGGCAGAAGAAAAGATCTATGAAAATCCCAGGCTCACCTCAGATGCACAGATAGAAAGTGCCCTGGAATGGGCACGAAAATTCTCCACACCTGCCATGATAGGCATATCAACTTTCTTGTGGACAACTGTTGTAAACCTGGTGATGTCACTTATTATTGCTATTTTTATTAAAAAGGAGAACAGACTTTAAGTGAATGACAGTCGTACTTATAAATGGATATTTCTGTAATCATACCGTTGTATAATGAAGAGGAATCGCTGGCCGAGCTAACTGACTGGATAAAGAAAGTAATGGATTCCGGTGATTATTCCTATGAGATCATCTTTATTGATGATGGCAGTAGTGATAATTCATGGAAAATTGTTGAGGAACTGGCAGCCGGAAACCAATCGGTCAAAGGAGTTAAGTTCAGAAGGAATTATGGCAAATCGGCCGCCCTGAACATGGGATTTGAATCAGCCCGGGGGAATGTGGTCATCACCATGGATGCTGATCTGCAGGACAGCCCCGATGAGATCCCTGATCTTTACCGGATGATCAAAGATGATGGATATGACATGGTTTCAGGATGGAAGAAAAAACGGCATGACCCTATAGGTAAGCGATTTCCTTCAAAATTCTTCAACTGGACTACTCGCAGGCTATCCGGAATTAAACTTCATGATTTTAATTGCGGGCTTAAGGCTTATAATCATTCAGTAGTGAAATCTATAGAAGTTTCTGGTGAGATGCACAGGTATATACCCGTTATTGCCAAGCGATCAGGGTTTTCGAATATTGGCGAAAAGGTTGTTGAACATCAGAAAAGGAAATTCGGAAAAACAAAATTCGGATCCGAAAGGATCATCAAAGGCTATCTCGACCTGTTAACCATCACTTTTATCACCCGGTTCAGTAAACGTCCAATGCATTTGTTCGGCACCATAGGAACATTGCTTTTCTTTGCAGGTTTCATTATTGCAGTATATCTTACATATGCAAAAATATTTCTTTCAGAATACAAGATGACGGAAAGGCCATTGTTTTACTTTGGATTGCTTGCCATGATCATTGGCACCCAGGTATTTATTGCAGGATTTCTGGGCGAGATGATCACCAGATCAGGCAACGACAGGAATAAATATAATGTTGAGACCGAAACAGGCTTCAGGGAAACAAATGAATAAGAACCTGTCTGTGTTGATTGAACTATGGGTGAACAAAGAAAAATATTGATTATAGGGTCAGCTTATCCGTACAGAGGTGGTGGTATATCTACGTTTAATGAAAGGCTGGCCAGAGCGTTGATGGAGAACCTGGATGATGTTACAATTTACACTTTCACTTTACAATATCCCCGATTTCTATTTCCTGGTAAATTCCAGACAACAACAGAGGATAAACCACCTGAATTAAAAATTGAACGAAACATAAACTCCATTAATCCTTTAAATTGGATAAGAACAGGAAATAAAATTAAAAACAAACATTTCGACATCGTTATATTTCGTTTTTGGATTCCTTTTATGGGGCCCTGTTTTGGAACCATGGCAAGAAGAATACAAAAAAACAAGAAAACTATTGTTTTAGCAATTACAGATAATATTATACCACATGAACCATCTTTTACTGACAAAATTCTTTCAAACTATTTTGTAAAACCAATTGATGGATTCATAACAATGTCCAGGTCAGTACTTGAGGATCTTAAGCAATTTGACCAAGCTAAACCAAAAGCATATCTTCCTCATCCACTTTATGATAATTATGGGGAACTCATTCCTAAAAAGGAAGCTAAGATTAAACTTGAACTTGATGTCAATACGAACTATATCCTTTTCTTCGGATTTGTCAGGGAGTATAAAGGATTGGATATACTTTTAAAAGCATTGAATGATGATCGCTTACGTAAAATCCCTCTAAAGCTTCTGGTGGCCGGGGAATTCTATGCAAACTACAATGATTATCTTGCACTGGTTAAGGAATTGGGTTTGGAAGATGTAGTCATCATGCCAGATCAGTTTATCCCTAACAACAAAATTGCCTTTTACTTTTCGGCATGTGATATTGTTGTTCAACCCTATAAAAATGCAACTCAAAGCGGTGTTACACAAACAGCTTATCATTTCAATAAACCGATGATCACAACTGATGTAGGTGGTTTATCGGAAATTGTCCCGAATGATATTGTGGGGTATGTTGTTAAACCAGACCCGAAAGAAGTTGCTGATGCATTGTATAAGTTTTATAGTCTGAACAAGGAAACTGAGTTCAGTAAAAACGTTAAAGAATTTAAGAAAAAGTATAGCTGGGATAGGATGATAGAAAAGATTGACTACCTTTATAAGAAACTCCGGGAATACAAAAAATGAACACTAAAAAGATACCGATCTTTTTTATTCTAATCTTAATCGTATTAGGAAGCAAATCTCAAACAATATTAGTTATTAAACCTGACCCTGATGAAGGTAAAGATGCCACTGTGCGAACAGATCAACCTAACACAAATTATGGTGATGATCCAAATTATATTGCCAATGCCTGGACTTTTCAGGGAGATTTCTTTATTCAAAGAAGTTATATAGACTTTAGCCTTGATCAAATTCCTGCGAACAGTGAGATAATATCTGCTAAATTAAATTTGTATTGTAATATTACTTCCGGTCATCATCAACTTCAATCAGGTTATAACCAGAGCAATTTACGAATGATAACCGAGGAATGGGATGAATCATCCATAACCTGGGACAACCAACCTACCACTACTATAGCAAATCAAATAGTATTACCAACATCTTCCATCAATACTCAGAATTATCTTGATATTGACATCTTATCCTTAATAAATGAGATTCTTACTCAAGGCGATTCTTCAATTGGATTAATGATTAAACTTGAGGTGGAAGACACATACAATTGTATGGTATTTGCCTCAAGTGATCATTCTGACAGAGATCTCAGGCCTGAAATAATTGTCATATATTCAGAATGTGCGCCACCTATAGCTATTTTTGATTATTATTTTACAGATTCCATTTTTAATTTCGTTGATCACTCTTCAAATTCAGATTCATGGTTGTGGAATTTTGGAGATGGGCAATTCTCAACAGTTCAAAATCCATCACACCAGTTCCATTCATTTGGCAAATATCTTGTTTGTCTGACTATTGAGGATTCATGTGGTCAAGACACATTTTGCGATACCATCCACTATTGTATTCCGCCTGTAGCAAAGTTTGATTTTGATATATTTGATGATATAATATACTTTAACAATTATTCATCTCTGGCAGATTCGATATTTTGGGATTTCGGGGATGGTAATTACTCAAGTCTTGAAAATCCAGAACATCACTTTTCTTCATTTGGTGAATATCTTGTCTGTTTAATGGTATTTAATGATTGTGACACAGCCTATTATTGTGATACAATTCTCTATTGTATCGATCCAGTTGCTGATTTTTATTTCACAAACCAAGAAAGGGAATACTGTTTTTATTGTAATGGTCAATATTATGATTCTTTGTACTGGGATTTTGGGGATAACTTATACTCAACCATTATTAATCCAGTACATCTCTATGATTCTTCAGGAGAATTTAATATATGCTTACATTTATATAATCAATGTGGTAACTCAAATACCTGCAAAACCATTAATATAAGTATTCCTGAACCTGACGATCAACTTGCATTAAATATATTCCCTAATCCGTCGGATGAAATAATAACAATCAAGATTATTAATCTACCAGATCTGATCAATGAAATTAATATTGATTTATATGACGATATTGGGAGATTGGTTCATCGCTATCGCTTTAAAGACAACCTGACATCCAACAATATTGATGTTACAAAGTTTGCTGATGGCGTTTATTACTTAAATATTCAAATTGGAGGCAATAGATTTATTGAGAAATTTGTTATATGTAAAAACTAACTTTATCAATGAAGATATTCAGAAGCAAAGCTCCTTTAAGACTTGGATTAGCCGGTGGTGGTTCTGACGTATCGCCTTTTTCCGATTATTACGGCGGTGCTATTCTAAATGGCACCATAAACATGTACGCTTTTGCCACCATCAAACCAAGAACGGATAATAAGATCATACTCCGGTCGATGGATAAGAACCTTGTACTGGAATTTGCCAGCAGCGAGGAATTACCCATTGATGATGACCTGATTCTTCACAGAGGGATCTACAATCGTATTGTCAGGGATTTTACACATCATCCCCTTTCTTTTGAACTGATCACTGCCGTTGATGCTCCGCCAGGCAGCGGACTCGGGACTTCCTCCACACTGGTTGTTACCATACTGGGCGCTTTTGCCGAATGGCTTAAACTTCCGCTTGGTGAGTACGACATGGCCCACCTTGCCTATAAAATTGAACGTATCGATTTGAATATGTCAGGAGGTAAACAGGACCAGTATGCTGCAACTTTTGGAGGTTTTAACTTCATGGAGTTTTATAAGGATGATAAGGTAATCGTAAATCCTCTGCGGATCAAGAGCGCATATATGTCGGAACTTTCGCATAATCTTATCCTTTATTATACCGGTACCAGCAGGCTATCTTCAAAGATCATCGAAGCTCAGCAAGAAAGTGTATCGAGCAAAAATGAAAAGTCGATAGAGGCTATGCATAAACTCAAGGAACAATCGGTCAGGATGAAGGAAGCCCTGTTACGGGGGGAAATAGATAAGATTGGAGAGATCCTTGATTTTGGGTGGCAATTTAAAAAACAGATGGCATCCGGCATTTCGAATCCAATGATTGATGAGATTTACCAGGCCGCTATCGATAAAGGGGCCTCCGGAGGTAAAATCTCCGGTGCTGGTGGTGGCGGATTTATGATATTCTATTGTCCCGGCGACAGTAAATACAACGTAATGGATGCTTTAAAAGAATTCGGCGGGCAAATCAAACGGTATGAGTTTACTTCGAGGGGGCTTAAGACCTGGGCGATGTAAAAGGATGCGGGTAAGGAGGTATGTGTTCTGTGTTCTGTGTTCTGTGTTCTGTGTTTTGCTTTATAAGAAATATTTCACACAAAGAAAATACAAAGACGAAATACAAAAGCGCAACGAAAACGCAAGTCCTTCTTTGGGCTTTTTGTATTCATTTTTTGCGACCTTTGCGTGAAACTAAAAATATTGACGATTGTTGAGGCTGAAAGCCGAAATCCCGATGAACAATGTGAATCGGAAAAGATTCAACAAATCAACAAATCAACAATTCAACGATTCAACATTTAAACAATATCAATGCACAGACCAATACTATCTCTACTGACCCTTCTTTTCCTGACCTCCTGCAACCACGAATCCCTCAGTGAAAAAGCAGAAAAAATACATGAAAGGATTTTCACCATTGATTCCCATACGGATACACCATTGTGGTTTACACGATCAGCCTTTGATCTTAATACCAGACACGATTCAAGAGAGACACGCAGCAGGGTAGATTTCCCCAGGATGAAAGAGGGTGGGCTTGATGGAATATTCTTTGCTGCATTTGTTGGTCAGGGAGAAAGAACACCTGAAGCAAATGCAAAAGTCAAAGAAAGGATTAACCGGATTATCGATTCCATTTATACCTGTGTGGAAAGATACCCTGAGGTTGCAGAAATCGTAACCAGCCCAGATGAAGCTTACCGCTGTGAGAGGGAAGGAAGAAAAGCTGTCTTTATTGGTATTGAGAATGGCTATCCTGTTGGTACAGATATTTCCAATGTGAAAGAATTTTATAACAGGGGTGTCAGGTATATTACACTATGTCATTCAGCTAATAACGAAATTTGTGATTCATCTACCGATACAACAGAGCATAACGGACTGAGTGCTTTTGGGGAGGAGGTTGTTAAAGAAATGAACCGTTTTGGAATAATGATCGATGTGTCGCATATTTCCGACAGTAGCTTTTATGATGTTATTAACCTGTCAGAGGCACCTGTTATTGCATCGCATTCATCCATAAGGGCTGTCAGGGATAATCCCAGAAATCTAACCGATGATATGTTACAGAAGCTGGCAGCGAACGGTGGTGTAATTCAGATTTGTATTCTCAGCGATTACATTAAAGATATGGGCCCTAATCCCGAACGCGACAGTGCCTTTGATGCTATCAGGATAAAGTATAAATATTTTAAAGACCTTAGTGAGGAAGAATATAAGCAGGCACGCCAGGAATGGATAGCCACAGATAAAAAGTTTCCCAGGAAATTAGCTACAGTATCAGATATGGTTGATCATATTGATCATGCAGTCAGTATAGCAGGCATTGACCACGTTGGGATAGGTACCGACTTTGATGGTGGTGGTGGTCTTTCAGATTGTTATGATGTGAGCGAAATGGGAAATATTACAATGGAACTTCTTAAGCGTGGTTATTCCGAGGAAGAGATTGAAAAGATCTGGGGTAGAAATCTGATGAGGGTGATGCGGGAAGTTGAGGAATATGCTACCACAAGACGCCAGGATTAATATTGGAGTGTTGAAAGTTGAGCCTGTGGGATTGAGAATCGTCATTAGTCATTGCTCATTAGTCATTAGTCGCTGTTCGCTGTTCACTCTTCATTTCTCTATACTCCTAATCCTAAACCTTCAACCAATTTCTAAAGTAAAACTGGCCATTAAATACAAATATTCTGTAATTTCGTAAACGCTAAATTATCATTCGTCACAGAAAATATCATGAAAAGGATTTTTATACTAACAGTGCTCATTTCATTACTTATTTCAGCACATGCACAAAACGAAGCCACGTTCTGGCATTTCGGATTAAACGCCGGGTTGGATTTCTCGAGTGGTTTCCCTGTTCCGTTACAAAACAGCCAGATTTACACAGGTGAAGGATGTTCTTCTATTTCATCATCTACCGGTGATCTTCTTTTTTATACCGACGGCCAGACGGTTTGGAACAGGAATAATATTGTTATGCCTAATGGTACTGGATTGACCGGTCATAGCTCCAGCACACAGTCAGGGATCATTGTTCCTGTTCCTGGCAGTACCAAACGTTTTTATCTTTTTACAATAGAAGCCATTGAAGGTGAGAATGAAGGATTTAGGTATTCAGTTGTTAATATGGACCTGGATGGTGGCATGGGAGACATTGTTCCCGGCGATAAAAATATTTTACTGGTACCCAATGTGTTTGAGAAAGTTACTGCCGTGGGTAATGATATAGGAGATGGAACATGGGTAATCACACATAAATGGGGCACGAATAAATTCTACGCTTATCTTGTTACCGCTTTTGGTCTCAATACGACACCTGTGACCAGTGAAATTGGGGATATCGTCTCAGGCCAGGACGAAAACGCAAAAGGATATCTGAAAGTATCACCTGATGGCTCTACCCTTGTGAAAGCAAATGCAGGGCTGGCTACCGTTGAATTCTTTGATTTTAATAACAGTACCGGGGAAATTACCAACACCTTTAAAGATACGCGTTTTCCCGGTCAACTTCCGTATGGAGTGGAATTTTCACCAAATAATAAATTATTGTATATCTCCACCTGGAAAGCAAATGGTAAACTATATCAGTATGACCTGGAAGCCGGGACCCCTGAAGATATCTTAAACTCCAGGAAAGAGATCCATTCATTCTCAGGCCTGGTTGGCGCATTACAGCTTGGCCCTGATAATAAAATATATGCCGCAAGAAATAACCAGAATTACCTGAGTTCAATCAGCAAACCAAATACCCCGGGCAACGGATGCCAGTTTAAAGAGAATGGTGTCGCTCTTGCGGGGAGAACCTCGAGATACGGACTCCCTCCCTTTGTCCAGTCATTCTTCAGCCTTAATGTTGCTTTCTTTTATGATCCTGCATGTTTCGGATCGATAACCCAGTTTTATGAAAATTGTTCTTCCGTACCCGATTCTGTTTTCTGGAATTTTGGGGACCCTCCATCCGGGGCCAACAATTTCTCTCAACAGATGAATCCCCAGCATGAGTTCACAAGCCCGGGTTGGTTCGGTGTTAAACTGGTCGCATATATGGTTGGTAAAAAAGACTCGGTAACCCATATCGTCGTCGTTGGTGAAAATCCGGAAATTACGCTTGGAAATGACACTACATTCTGCCAGGGTGATTCGGTAATTCTCGATCCCGGCGCAGGGTACTTCGCCTATGAATGGCATAATGGTGATACAGCCAGGTTGTTTATGGCCGATACCAGTGGCACCTACTGGGTGAAAGTAACCAACGAATCAAATTGTTTTGATATCGACACCATCAATATCACGGTCTATCCAACCTTTACAGTGAACACCGACACTTCGATCTGTGAAGGTGATGGTATTTTTATTAGTGGAAATTACATTACTGAACCTGGCACTTATTATGATTCATTAAATACTACGCTGGGTTGCGATAGCGTAATAGTCATTAACCTTACGCTTAGGGATACATTTGATATTACACATAATATGAGCATATGTACAGGGGATTCGGTTTTTGTAGGGGGAGCATGGCAAACCGAAAGTGGTACTTATTATGACGTATTTACTTCAGCCAATGGATGCGACAGTACTATCAACACCATACTTACAGTAGATGATATCATTTACTTCAATGAGAATATTAGCATCTGCGACGGGGACTCTATATTTATAGGAGGTGATTATCAAAAAACTACAGGGGTATATGCCGATACTGCTGTTTCAGTTGCCGGATGCGATAGCATCCACACCATTTATCTCTTTGTTAATGAGGTTTATGCTACATTAATTGATACCTTGATATGTGATACTGATTCAATTTATGCTGGTGGCGGATACCAGTCATCGGCTGGAACTTATTATGATGATTATTTTAGCATTGCAGGATGCGACAGCAACTTTACCACAATTCTGTCAATTGCAGAAACCTACGATATCTTTATCGATACCAGTATTTGTGAAGGGGAGTCTATTTATGCCGGTGGTGATTATCAAACGGAGGCAGGTATTTATTTTGACAGCTACCTGACTACTTCCGGTTGTGACAGCTCAAAAACTACAAATCTTTCAATAATCTTGCTACCTGAAGTAAGACTTGGAAATGATACCAATCTTTTACTTGGCACAACGCTGCTTCTTGATGCTTCCTTTCCGGGAGTCCGGTATCTCTGGCAGGACGGATCTACGGATTCAACATTCCTGGTTACAGAAAACGGCACCTATTATGTAATACTCAGCAATACCTGTGCTACAGCTGCCGATACCATACAGGTATTTTACATTGTTGATGAACCTCTTTGTACTACCTATGCCCCGAATGCTTTTTCACCAAATGGCGACGGCCTGAATGATATTTTTGCGATCGAATCAGAATGTATTTACAAGAACTATACCCTCAGGATCTACGATCGTTGGGGTATGCTAATTTACGAAACCAGCGAAATCGATCAGGGATGGGATGGCACTATAAGTGGCAAGCCTGCATCGATTGGTTCCTACGTCTGGATGCTTATCTATAAGGAGGTCAGTTTTTATCCAAGACCAGAGATAAAAGTGCAGGGAGTTGTGACGTTGGTTAGGTAGTTATTAGCAAGCAGTCAATCAACCGCAAGCGATATAATCCATTGGATAACATTGAGGTTTGGTTTGATTTGATTTCACAAGTTAATGATTTCCCGATTTAACGATATACGAAACATCTCTGAATATTGTATATCCAACCTGCAACATGAAACTTGCAACCTGAAACCTGAAACTTGATCTTTGCCCTCCTTAAACCTCTAAATGCCGGAATGAAACGGGAGACGGAACTCCCTTGAATTCGTGGACAAATTTTTCTGAGATATGCTCAAGATAAGAAGTGGAATAATTCGAATATTTATCCTGATGGTTTTTTATTACTTTCTGATAAAAGGCCTCACTGATCACGATTCTGTTTGCCCTTGATTTTGACATAAGACGTGCAGAAAGATCAATATCCTTCCCATAATAATCATTTACACCCTCCAGGAATGTTATATTATACACATCAAGGCAATGGTGTATGGCTACTTTGCATTGCATAAATGAATCCTGAAGCGGGTGATACTTAATGTTGTAGATGGTGGAATAGATTTCCTGAAGAAGTGAAAAATAATCATTCACTGTTGATTTCTTATTCAACTCCTCATCAGGGATATAAAGCATTATCTCATCCCCTATTCCCTTAACAACATTATTAGGAAAGTCGTTCAGAATGGAAATAAAGTTAAAAGTATTATTCAGTTTTCTTCCCCAGCTTTTAAGATCTTCCTTATACTTTATTGCCGTAGATCCAACCAGGTCAATAAAAAAACATGTGCCCGGGCATTTGGAAATTGACTCAAGCTCTTTACCGAGTTCTGTTGATGCCGGATTAAGATAATGAATATACTTGGCCATGAAGTTAATTGTTTATGACAGGAAGCTGAACCGGTAACTCTTTAGAATTATCAATTCAGGCAAAATCAACCGGCAGCTTCTTCAGCCTTACCAAGATCATCATAAATATCGAAGATGCTGATAAAACCTGATATCTTAAAAATCTCCTGAATACTATCCTGTAAACTGCATAAAAGGAATTTGCCATTTACAGATTTAATTTTCTTAAGAAACATCAGGAATACCCGCAAACCTGAACTACTCACATAATCCATCTCGCCACAATCAATGATCAGGTTGTTATGGCCTTCATCATGTATCGATTGTAATTTCTCTTCAAGCTCCTGGTAATTGGTTGTATCCAATCTCCCAACAATTGAAACTACGTAATAATTACCCTTATTCTGTTCTTTTATTTCCATACTAACATTAACTTTTATGATGGTACAATATTATTAATTTTTCTCATTTATCGTCAGATTAATATCATTATCCTTGATATACGCTTTCAGTTTTTCGGCAAATGCATCTGCTACATTCACATAGTCATAATCAATAACATGATTGTTAAGATACTGAAGGATCAAGACATCGTTATTCTCTGAATGTGGCATAACGCCAGCAAAAAAGAATCCCATGCGTTCAAATTCGCCTGTAAATAATGCAGTAAAATGATCTTTAAGTTTCAGATGCAGGTATATTGTTTCGTACCTGTTTTGACAAAGGATTCTGAGTTTATCCTGTACATTATATAATACATCTTTACCATAAACATGCACATAAATATCAGCCGTCAGGCTTGCATTATTTGGTGAAACCAGTATATCAGAAGCTTCATCTGGCAGCTTAATGCCCAGATCAATTTCAGCAATAACAGGCATATGGTCAAGGTTTGTATATATATCTTCAATTATTTGGGCATGCTTTTCCGGCAAAAACACAACCTGATCGAGAGGTTTGTTCAGGTATTTGAACATGAGCACCACGCTTTCACGTTGAATTTTCCCCTGTTCAATACCTTTATACTCTCTCTCCTTTCCACTTGAAATAAGAATGCCACATGAAACCATCCCCATCTTTAAAATAGATTTTTGAGAAAATACATGTGTTGTGATACCCCTGGCATAAAAGCCAGTGAACTTTCTTCTTATTGCCTCCTCAATAAGTGCATTATTCAAAGCACCCAGGCAACCCTGTCCGCGGAATTTAGGTTTGGTAGCTGCAATTCCAAGCTGGGGTACCATCCTGTCTTTTTCCCTCTCAAGGGCGGCATGAGCAATGATTTCACCATCATCTGTCACGCATACAAAAGAAATAACATCTTCATTCTCATTCAGGGTGCGCAAACGATCAGGATAATAAACATCCTCATGAACATAGGTGTACCCATAAGAGGTATAGGCACATCTCGATACTTCAACAGCTTCCTCGGGCTTCATTCTTCGTACCGTATAATGAACACTGCCTTTTGGCAAAGTTGCAGCTTCCCGTTCCTTCTGAGCATTTTCCAGTTCGTCGTCGCTCAGCACTTCTTCCACTTTACTGGATGCAAGATACTTGAACAAACATGTTTTCTTTCCTTCTTTGCCCAGATTGTGAAAGGCAAATTCATCCATAAACTTTTTCATCAGATACATCCCAAGGCCATCTTCGGAAAGATCTTCCTTGAATTTTTCAGGAGAGAATTCAGGTACCACAGAAGGATCAAAGGGCATACCCTTTTCGCTGATCACGATCTCCAATCCTAATTTTTTAAGATTGAAATCAATATCAACGGTTGTCTCTTCTCCCTCATCAAACGCATACTTAATAATATTTGAAATGGCTTCTTCTGATCCTATTTCAATATGTTGTATTTCGCCCTCAGAAAATCCCATTTTCTTGGCTATATTGCCGGCAACATCTATGATCATTGATAAAAACCCTAGTTCATTTGGAATAACTACTTTCACCGTTTGTTCTTTCATGGTAATGCTAATTATTGGATTTTGATGTTAGATTCTTTGTTAAAGATAATATATTTTTATTGCTTTTACGCTCATAATTAACATCATCCATCAGGGTGTTCATAAAATGGATTCCCAGGCCTCCGATCCTGCGTTCCTCGGCTGGCTTATCAAGATGATCAGGGATTTTTGAATCGGTAGGATTGAATGCCCTTCCGTTATCGGTAATAATGATCATTACCTTATCATCCAACTTATCAAACCTCAATTGAATATCTTCCCGGGAGGTATCTTCAAAAGCATAAAATACGATGTTAGAGAACACTTCTTCGATAACAAGATTGATATTGGAAACAATTCTGGGTGGCAGTTTCCACTTATCAGCCATATCCTCAAGAAAGACATTCAATTTACTCAACTCAGAAATTTCATTCTCAAGAATTAACTTCAATGTCTTCTTACCCGCTTGTGGATCACTCATGACTCTTTTTGATAGGTTAAAGTTAATAAAGTAATATCATCCGATTGTTCAGCGCCCTCAGTAAATTTAATCACATCATCCACCACTGCATTAGTAATGGTTTTTGCCGGCCGGCCGGCAACCTTTTTCAACAGTTCAAATAATCGTTCCTCGCCATACAATGCATTTTTCACATTCATTGCTTCGGTAATCCCATCTGTATATAAAACGATAGTATCTCTGTTACTCAGATCAAGGCGATTGGATGAAAAGTCAATATCTCCAATAACGCCAAGTGCAGGTCCATGAGTTTTCGGGAACATCTCAACTTTACCGGAATTCCGTATCAGGCAGGGATAATTATGCCCAGCATTGCAGTAATCAACCACGCCGGTTTTCAGGTTTATAATTCCCAGAAAGAAAGTAACGAACATGCTGTTGTCATTCGATTGACAAAGCTCATTATTTATACTTTCAACAATCTGGTTAACCCTGGCATCCTGCACTGCCTTTGCCCTGAAGAGGGTTCTGGTGATGGCCATAAACAGAGAAGCCGGAACTCCTTTACCGGAAACGTCCCCTATGATAAAACATAGTTCATCTTCCCTGATAAAGAAAAAATCGTATAAATCGCCACCTACATCCCTGGCAGGTTTTAGAATTCCAAAAATATCAAGATCACTCCGTTCAGGAAATGGCGGAAAAGTTTTCGGAATTATTCCCTGCTGAATATCATGGGCAATTTTCAATTCACTTTCTATCCGTTCCTTTGCTGCCGTTGTTGATCGGAGGTTCTCAATATAACTTTTAAGTTCTTTCTGCATCAGGTTGATAGAACTTCCAAGTTGTGCAATTTCATCATTTGACCGGGGGGCCGGTATCTTAAAATCAAAGTTGCCTGCACCAATAACCTCTGTAGCCAGTGTTAATTTTGTGAGGGGCCTTGTCATTTTCTTAGAGATAAGAATAACCAGGAGTAATATCAATGAAATTCCACACACACCTATCACCAGCAGGAAAATGCTTAAATTATGCAAATCCGCAAACAGTTCATTAATGGGAATAACTACTCCCAGTGTCCACCCTGTTGTTTTTAAAGGTGCATAATACATGTAGCAATTCTTGTTGAGGTATTCAGAGTAAAATTTAATAAACCCGTTTTCTCCGCTGAAGATAACCTTACTGATCCCTTCCAGGCTGTGTTTATTGAATTTTTGTCCTATACTGTAGATGGTCTCATTGAATTCATATTCCTGAATTGGGTGTGAAATAAAAGCACCATTCTTATCGAACAGGATGGCGTAACTGCTTTCCGATACTCTTGTCCTGTCAACAAGATCATCAAGCCATTTCAGGGAGATATCGGCAGTAATGACACCATTAAACACTTTATCACTGTTCATATCCTTATAAATGGGTACCGAATAAGTACACATCAGTACATCACCGCCCCCTTCATCAAAATAAGGACTTGTCCAGATATTCCTCTTTTGCTCTTTTGGAATGTTATACCAGCTTCGCTCAGGATAGTTATAGGATGTATCCGCCAGGTTTTTATATTTCACCACATCACCATTCCAGTAATAATAAGGGGCATAATACATGGTGTCTTTAAATAAACCATAAGGTTCATAGGCGACGCAACTGCCAAAAATCTCTTTATTATTCTCAACCGTCAGCCTGATGAATTCATGTAACCTGTCAGGTTGTATTTCATAGCTTTCCAGGATATATACCTTATTTTCCGGAATCTGCTCGATAGTTTTCAACACACCATCAATTTTATTCACCACTGCGTTGGTGAGATTCCCGGCGCTGTTTTCAACACTTTCGAGGATCATTTTACGTGATGCCGTATAATTAAAAATCAGAAGTGCCCCTACAACAATAACAATTGCTGATATTATCTCTAATGACAATTTGTAGGCTAAACCACCTTTTCTCATAACTGAACTTCTAATGTCAATCAAATATATGAAAAGACTCTTAATCCAACTGTAAAACTCCAATAAAAACATATATTTGTTTATTATTAAATATCTTTGCAAAAACATTATTTTAAAGGCTATTAATGGCTGTTAACAACAATATCCCACGTTTTCACGGATTAAGAATATATCTTATTTCAACGATGATATTCTTTATGCTCGTCATGCCTATTGCCCTGATCTTATATGCAAAGTATGGCCCTGAGTGGTTGGAGGATAATATTCATGCAGTTGATAACCGGGATACCATAGGTAACATTCCAATGGCTGACACAATTTTCGAAATACGGGGAGATACCCTGGTACTGCTGCCCGGTGATGTTGTCAGTGATTCGGTTGTAATCTCGTTCCTGGGAGAAAGCAACCAGGAGGAATATAATGATGATCTCCAAGCAGTTACTGATGGGAGGCAAACCGACAATAAGTTTGTTACTACATTAACCAGGCTCATTCAGCTGCTCGCCATCAGTTATTTACTTGGACTGGCCTTTAACCTTCCTTTTAAGATTTATTTCTCAAAGAAAAGAAAGAATAAAAAAATTCCACCGAAGCTTGCCAGATTTTGCAAGCGTTTCCTGCTCAGAGTACCCTTGATCAATATTGGCATATTATTCCTTTCATATGGTGTTACCCTGATCTATATGGTTGGGATTCTCCTCTTTAATGACAGCTTTGATGAAATTACCAGGAGATTTTTTCTGCGGTTTTTTACCATCTCGCTGGTCTCAACGATCCTGACCTTACTGTTTGTGTTTTTCTGGGAAAAGCACAGGGTTCATTTAAGGTACCTCAGGTGGGTTTATCCAACCAGCGAATTAAAGAAGAGGGTATTCAAAGGTAAAATTGGCAAGCTTAAGAACAGGTTATGGATCAGCAATGCAATGACCACTCTATTGCCATTGTTTATCGTATTGTTCTATCTTTTTCTGAGCATAACAACAATGAGCGACCTGAATCTTGAGAAACTGGATGAGGATCAGCTTAAAATCCTTTTTGGAAAATATATCGCCTATTTTTCAAATATCGAGATCATAAATTTCAAAGATCTTTTTTATGTTAATATTATCGACAGTTTGTTGATGTTTTCCGGTATTTTTTCCGGAATACTCATTGCTATTATCTACCTCCTGTTTTTTGTTAACTGGACAACAAGCGACATTGTTGAACCTGTTAGGGCCCTGCTACGAAACATGCAGGCCACCGGCCGCGGGGAATTGAACCACTATGGCATTGTAAGCACAAATGACGAAATTGGTGTACTAACGGAAGGGTACAATGATATGTCGAAAAAGATCAATGATTATATTGAAAGTATTTCAAGGATCAACGAGGCCAATTCAAGATTTGTTCCCAAACAGTTTCTTGAATACCTGGGCAAAGAAAACATATCAGATATTCAACTTGGGGATCAGGTTCAAAAGGAAATGACCATTATGTTTTGTGATATTCGTGATTTCACAGGAATTTCTGAAGACATGACACCACGAGAAAACTTTAATTTTCTGAATAATTACCTGGGATATATGGAACCGGTTATCGGGCACAACTCAGGTTTTGTTGATAAATATATTGGCGACTCTATTATGGCCCTGTTCTCTAAGAATGCTGAAGACGCTATCAATGCCGCCATTGAGATGAGAATCAAACTCGTGGAATTTAACCAGGTTATCAGCCAGTTTGGCAAACCTCCTATCGACAATGGAATTGGTATACACACTGGCAACCTGATGCTTGGAGTTGTTGGTGGAGAAGGGCGGATGGACGGCACAGTTATCTCTGACGCTGTGAATCTCACATCCCGGCTGGAAGGATTAACAAAACTTTATGGTGGTTCCATCATCATTTCAGAGGACACGTTAATAAGGCTTAATGATCCCAGCCTTTATAATTTCAGGTTTCTTGACATCGTTAAAGTGAAGGGGCGTAAAGAAGCTGTTTATATCTTTGAGATCCTCGATGGCGAACCCGAGGAGATAAAAAAACTAAAGGTAGAAACAAAAGATGAATTCGGAACGGCATTGCAGCTTTATAAGAATATGCAATTTGAACAGGCACTTGAAATGTTTATCACTATTTACACCATCAATCCCCAGGATAAGGCTTCAAACATTTATATTCAACGTTGTAAAAAGCTTATCCAAACTGGCGTTCCTGATGACTGGGATGGTATTGAAAGAATTGACGAAAAACATAAAATCTAATGAACTAGCAGACACTGCTAAATTAGGAGATCATAAGAAGAAAGGTAAATACATAATGAACATTACTGATGCCAAGAATTACATACTAAACAGGATAGACCGGGAAGGAAATCCTGAATTATACTACCATAATCTGGATCATACACTTGATGTTTATAACTCCAGCATTACTATTGCAACAAAAGAAGGGGTAAATGGTCGGGATATGGATTTACTAAAAACCGCTGCACTTTATCACGATTCAGGAATGCTAAAAACGTATAAAAACCACGAGGAAGCATCACTTGAGATTATCGAACAGGTATTACCAAGATTTGGTTATACAAGGGAAGATATCGATGTTATTGGTAAGATCATAATGACCACTAAATTGCCACAAAATGCTAAGACTTTCCTTGAGAAGATTATATGTGATGCCGATCTGGACTACCTTGGAAGGAAAGATTTTTTTATGATCTCCCATCGGCTTCGACAGGAATGGATAGGACTTGATTATCTTGATACCACACTGAAAGAATGGTATCACCTCCAGGTCGCTTTCCTTCACGAACACGAGTATTACACCAAAACAGCCCGGGATCTGCGTATGGAGGTTAAAAAAAATAACCTTGAACAAATTTTGGAATTATTAAACCAGAATTTAAAGAAGTGAAAAGTATTGAACCAAATATTTTTTATATTTGTCTGATATATTAGAAACTCAAAATATTTTTCATATATGGAAACAAAAATGAATAATGTATTTCTTGTACCAACCGATTTCTCAGATGTTTGCACAAATGCAGTTAAGCTTGCTGCGAATGCTGCCAGGCAGATTAATTTCAAAATAAGCATCCTGCATATTATCGACAAGAACACCAAGGCAGAGCTAAAAAAAGAAAAAAAAGGAATTGAAAGTGTTCACGAAAGACTGGATGAAATTGCAGGAAAAATTAAAAAAGAGTATGGTATTGAAGTTGAAACCATCGCAAGAGAAGGGCAGATATTCACTACCATCAGTGAAGTGGCTAAAGACATTAAAGCCAGCTTGATCTATCTTGGCACCCATGGTAAAGTCGGTATGCAAAAAGTTACCGGCAGCTTTGCATTAAAAGTGATAATCAGTTCGGAAGTTCCTGTTATCGTTGCTCAAAAGCGATATTTTGAGAAACCTTATAAGGAAATTATCCTGCCACTCACCAGTGATGCAGGGCCCTGGGAAAAAACAAAATGGGCAGCCTTCATTGCAAAACAATTCAATGCTAAAATACGTATTCTTCATATTGACAATGATAGTATTAATGATGCTGTTGAGTTGATTACAAATCATTTCAAAGCCAATGAGGTAGAATTTGAGGTTAAAGCTGCTGAAGGTGGCAACTTCACAAAACAGGTCATTGATTATGCAACCGCGTTAAATGCTGAATTAATTATGATTATGACCAACCCTGATAAGAGTTTTACAAAATTTATTCTCGGTAGTTATGATGAAGACATGATATTTAACACTTCCCAGATACCTGTAATGTGCATTAATCCCAGAGATTTTAACTGGCGAAAGATTGTTGACAGATAAAAAAAACCCCCGTTAGTTTTAACGGGGGTTTTTTTTAATTGTAAATTTGTCATCCACTATATATAAACATGAGCAGGTTTAAATATTACTGGCAAAACCATCCGCTTCAGCTAATACTTGGATTAGGTATTCTGCTTAGAATTGTTGCAGCGATTTTTTCAAAAGGTTTTGGAATGCATGATGATCATTTCCTGATTATCGAGGCCTCTCAATCGTGGGTGGATGGAACTGATTATAATAACTGGTTGCCCGGCAGTAATGGTAACACCACACCTTCAGGACATTCTTTTTTTTATGTAGGCTTACATTACCTGTTGTTCTCATTACTGGAGTGGATCAATATTGAAGACGCCCAGGCGAAAATGTATATCATCCGGTTTCTTCATGCCGCCTACTCATTATTAACCATTGTGCTTGGCTACAGAATCACCGAACATCTGTATAATAAAAAAGCTGCAAGAATAGCTGGCCTGTTACTTGCCGTTTTATGGTTTATGCCTTTCCTCAGTGTCAGGAATCTTGTTGAAGTTGTTTGTATCCCTCCCCTACTTTATGCTGTTTGGCTTATTCTGAAAAACCAGGATAAAGAGCGGATATTAAAATATTTCTTCTGGTCAGGATTTTTTATGGGTATTGCTTTCTCTATCAGGTTTCAAACCTTATTGTTTGCCGGTGGCCTGGGACTGGCACTGCTTATTAAAAAAGAGTGGAAGCAAACAATCATTCTTGGCATCGGATTATTTCTTTCAATACTACTCATTCAGGGAAGCGTTGATATGTTCCTGTGGGGATATCCATTTGCCGAGGTTGCTGAATATGTCAGGTATAACTATTTTCATGCTAATGATTATAATGTCATAGCATGGTATAGTTATTTCCTAGTAATATTTGGAATGATTCTTCCACCAATCAGTTTTTATTTGTTCTTCGGATTTCTGAGAAGCTGGAAAAAACATCTTATAATTTTTCTTCCCACATTCCTGTTTCTTCTGTTCCATTCTGCCTTCCCGAATAAGCAGGAACGTTTTATCATCCCCATTATACCTTTTATAATCATTATTGGTACAGCTGGCTGGTATGCCTATATAGATAAATCAGAATTCTGGAAAAAGAATACCAGGTTGCTCAGGAATTCATGGATCTTTTTCTGGGTATTGAATCTTGCATTGTTACCTTTTGTAACAACGATGTATTCGAAGAAAGCCCGGGTTGAATCAATGACTTATCTTTCAAAGTATCAGAACATCGAATATATACTTCTTGAAAATACAAACAAGGATCAAACAAAAATGAGTCCCCGGTTTTATCTTGAAGAATGGGTTCATGAGATGAAACTTAATAAAACAAAACCGCTTGACTGGCATATAGAACACCAGACCCTGACAGGACAAAACAAGCCCTCTTTTGTTCTTTTCTTTGAAGAAAAAAACATCGATAAACGGGTGGTTGCCCTGCAGAAAATTATGCCCGGACTTATTTTTGAAACCAGAATAGAACCCGGATTGATTGATAAACTGCTTCACTGGTTAAATCCAAAGAATGCCAATCAGGTAATTTATATATACAGGAATACTGAAAAAATGCCAGTATCATCACCATAGTTCGTGAGTATGACCAAAGAGGAAGCCAGAATAAGAATAGAGCATCTCTCTGAACAGCTTAATGAGCATAATTACAGGTATTATGTTCTTTCTGATCCTGTAATATCAGATTATCAGTTTGACATGATGATGGAGGAGCTGATAAAACTTGAAAAGGAATTTCCGGAATACTCCTATTCTGATTCACCCGCTCACAGAGTTGGAGGTGAGGTTACAAAAAGTTTTAATTCGGTACGGCACAGATATCCTATGCTTTCACTGGCAAACACTTACTCCGAAGAGGAAGTAAGGGATTTTGATAATCGTGTCAGGAAAACTCTGGGTATGGAAACAACATATACCTGTGAACTAAAATATGATGGCGTTGCCATCGGCTTAACCTATGAGAATGGCAAACTCGTTCAGGCAGTAACCAGAGGTGATGGTGTTCAAGGGGATGATGTAACTGCAAATGTAAAAACCATTAAAAGTATTCCACTATCCCTCAGAGGAAACTACCCTCAAAATTTCGAGATTCGCGGAGAAATATTTTATCCTCATGAAGGATTCAAGAAGTTGAACTTAGAACGGGTGGAAACTGAAGAATCTCCATTTGCCAATCCCAGGAACGCAGCCGCCGGCACATTAAAAATGCAAGACTCAGCTATCGTTGCACAACGACCGCTTGATTGTTTTCTGTATTACCTGCTTGGCCCTGATCTGCCATTCGAAACGCATTACGAAAACCTGAAAGAATCTTCGAAATGGGGTTTTAAGGTTTCGTCACATATCGCTTTATGTCAAAACCTTGATGAAGTGTTTAAGTATATCGATCACTGGAACCAGGAAAGGACAAAGCTTCCCTATGATATTGATGGTGTAGTGATCAAGGTAAACGCATTGGATTACCAGGAAGAGCTGGGCTACACGGCAAAATCACCCAGATGGGCTATCGCCTATAAGTTTAGAGCTGAGCAGGCACTCACAAAACTTAATTACATCTCCTACCAGGTTGGACGCACGGGTGCTGTTACACCTGTTGCCAACCTTGAACCAGTATTGCTTGCAGGAACCACTGTTAAAAGAGCTTCCTTACACAATGCCGATATAATTGCTGAGTTGGACGTGAGAGAAGGTGATTATGTGTATATTGAAAAGGGTGGAGAGATCATACCCAAAATCATAGGCGTTGATATGGAGCGGAGAGATGAACATTCAAAACCCGCTGTATTTATTAAGTACTGTCCTGAATGCCATCATGAACTGATAAGAAAGCCCGGTGAGGTTGCTTATTACTGCACGAATTCAGATGGGTGTCCACCCCAGATCAAAGGAAGGCTTGAACATTTTATCGGCAGAAGGGCTATGGATATTGAAAGTCTGGGTGAAGGTAAGATCGAGCTGTTGTTTGACAAAGGACTGGTTGAAAATCCTGCTGACTTTTACAATCTTCAATTTCAGCAACTCATAGGGCTTGAAAAGACTTATCCTGCAACAATCGACAAAAAGGAGCGAACTGTAAGTTTCAGGGAAAAAACTGTTATGAATATTCTTGAAGGGATTGAAAGATCGAAACAGGTACCTTTTGAACGGGTGTTGTTTGGCCTTGGTATCCGCTTTGTTGGTGAAACCGTTGCTAAAATACTTACCAGGCATTTTGGAACCATAAAGAATCTTCAAACAGCAACATTTGACGAACTTGTTGAAGTAGAAGAAATAGGGGAAAAGATCGCTGGCAGTATTATCGGATATTTCAACAATCTGATGAACATGAACATCGTTAACAGGTTGAGCGACAGCGGAGTTCAGCTGGCGATAAAACCGACCGGGGAAAATGTGAGAAATAATCTTCTTGAGGGTAAGAAGTTTGTTGTGAGCGGCGTTTTTGAGGATTATTCCCGTGATCAGCTTAAAGAAATTGTCGATCAAAACGGAGGTAAAAATGTAGCCTCAGTTTCATCCACAACCGATTTCTTGATTGCCGGGGAGAAAATGGGTCCCTCGAAACGTGAGAAAGCCATAACATTGGGTGTCTTAATAATTTCACTTGATGAATTCCTCAATATGATTCAGGCAAAATAGTGTTTTGGTAATTTGTTTTTTCATTTAATCCAGATACATTGAATTGTATTATTCTTTCCTATATGGGCGATATCTAACTCAATAGTTGACAACAAGATACTTGCCCTGGAATTTTTCAATAACTTTCATAATTCTTCCTCATTCATATCTTTTTTTCATCCATACTGATTAAAACCATTTTGGTGTATGTTATTTTTTCCTTACTTTTAGGCCAACCACTAAACCAAATTATTATGCAAAAATCGAAAAAACATTATTTAAGTGTATTCGCGTTGGCCATGATGAGTGTGGCTGCTGTAATGAGTTTAAGGGGGCTTCCGATGATGGCAGTCGAAGGCCTGGAGATGATTTTTTATATTTTATTCTCAGCCGTTTTATTCCTGGTCCCTGTTTCCCTGGTTTCTGCAGAGCTTGCCACGGGATGGCCTCAATCAGGAGGGGTGTACCGCTGGGTTACCGAAGCATTTGGGAGCCGCACAGGTTTTGTAGCCATATGGCTGCAATGGCTACAGAATGTTATCTGGTACCCAACAGTTCTTTCCTTTGCTGCTGCTGCCCTGAGCTACCTGTTTCTTGACCAGGCACTTGCAACCAATAAATACTTTAATGTCGCTGTCATTATTGTTGTTTACTGGGCTGCAACATTCATTAATTTCAGAGGTATTAAAGTTGCCGGAAAAGTGACAACCATAGGGGTTATAAGTGGAACCCTTTTACCTGGGGTTTTTATAATATTCCTTGGTATAATATGGGCAGCAGCAGGCAATCCAATTGAATTTCTGAAAGTTGCACCGGGAGAAACTATAAATATCATACCTGATTTTACTAAATTCAGTACCATCTCTTTCCTTGCAGCAATCATCCTGCTTTTTGCAGGTATGGAAGTAGGGGCTGTTCATGTTACCGAACTAGCAAATCCCAAAAGCTTCCCGAAAGCGATCTTTATGGCCATGTTTATAATTATCATCATATTTACCCTGGGTGCACTGGCCATTGCCGCTGTAAAACCAGCTTCAAGCATCGATCTTAATTCAGGGATCATGCAGGCATTCAATGAATTACTTGATAAATTCAGTATAGGATGGCTTCTTCCTGTCATCGGATTATTGATTACATTTGGAGCGATAGCAGGTGTACTTGCATGGATTGCAGGGCCAAGTAAAGGTTTGCTGGCAACTGCTGAAGATGGAGACCTCCCTCCCTTTATGGCCAAAACAAATAAATTCGGTGTTCAAAAGAATATCCTGATCATACAGGGATGTATCGTAACAATTGCATCTCTGGTATTTCTTATTATGCCCAGTGTAAGTAGCGCATTCTTTGTACTCTCAATACTTACCATCGCACCTTATCTTATCATGTATATGTTGCTATATGTTTCAGCAATCAGGTTGAGATATAAAAAACCTGACGTTAAAAGAGATTACAGGCTCCCATGGGGGAACTTCGGTATGTGGCTTATCGCCGGATTTGGTATTCTTGCCGTAATATTTGCTTTTATTATCGGGTTTTTCCCTCCTGATCAACTTGCTGTAGGAAGCCCGACATTCTATGTTGTATTTCTTGTCTGTGGAGTTGCTTTTTTTGTAATTGTGCCCATCATCATTGGCTATATTAAAAAACCTGAATGGAAGAAAAAACTTCCGGATGAATCAAAATAAAAGTATAAATATATGACACATAATAAAGTTAATCTGAAAAACATGGATTATGATGAAAGCATTCTGGTCCCTGCATATGGACAGCGAATTGCTGATTCTGATATTCCAAAGTATGAGATCCCTAAATCCGGTTTACCCTCAAGAACAGCCTACGACGTTGTCAAGGATGAATTGATGCTTGATGGTAATTCCAGGATGAACCTGGCTACCTTTGTTTCAACATGGATGGAACCTGAAGCCAGGCAATTGATGTCTGAAACCTTCGACAAGAACATGATCGACAAGGATGAATACCCACAAACAGCAGAGATAGAGATGCGTTGTGTCAATATTCTTGCCCGTTTATGGAATTCACCTGATCATGAAGAAGCTACCGGCTGTTCCACCATTGGATCCAGCGAAGCAGCTATGCTTGGTGGCATGGCCTTGAAATGGAAATGGCGTGAAAGAATGAAGACTAAAGGAAAACAGGCTGATAAACCCAATATCGTAATGGGTGTCAACGTACAGATCTGCTGGGAAAAGTTTGCAAGGTACTGGGATATCGAACCCAGGCTGATACCGATGGAAGGAAACAGGTACAAGATCAATGCCGAAGAGGTTATCAAACGATGTGATGAGAATACTATAGGCGTTACAGCTATCATGGGCACTACGTTTACCGGGGAATATGAAAACGTCAAAGAAATTAATGATGCCCTGGATAAGTTAAACGGGGAAACAGGATGGGACATCCCCATACATGTTGATGGTGCATCAGGAGGTTTTATCGCCCCATTTATTCAACCTGATCTTGAATGGGATTTCAGGTTGAAATGGGTAAAATCCATCAATACTTCCGGGCATAAATATGGGTTGGTCTATCCCGGTGTTGGATGGGTTGTATGGCGCGACAAAGATGAATTACCCGAGGATCTTATTTTCTATGTGAATTACCTGGGTGGGGAAATGCCAACTTTTGCCATTAATTTCTCAAGGCCGGGAAACCAGATCGTAGCTCAGTATTATAATTTTTTAAGGCTTGGATTTGAAGGATACCGCAGAATACAACAAAATTCACAGGATATTGCCATGTATCTGTCGGATCAGATCTCGAAGCTCGGTCCTTACGAATTGATCAGTGATGGTAGTGAGATTCCTGTTTTTGCATTCAAACTCAAACATGAAGAAAACTACACTCTCTATGATCTTACTGATAAGCTGAGGGCAAGAGGATGGCTCATTCCGGCATATTCAATGCCTGAAAACAGGACAGACCTTGTTGTTGCACGTATCGTTGTAAAAGAAGGTTTCAGCCGCGACATGGCCAACCTGCTGCTGGATGATATTAAACGATGTATGAAGTATTATGCTGAGAAACCGAAGCATGTTCCAACAAAGGAAGGCACAAGTTTCCATCATTAAAAAATAAAAAACACCGTCTTCCAACGGTGTTTTTTTTACATGTAAAACAAACATATAGGGATTCAAACTGAACCTCTAATATCTTTTAACGCTGCTTGCCCCGGAATTATCCATATTAATCCTTGGATTTCCTTTGTACCGAACTGTTGATGCACCGGAAGCTTCAATATCGAGTTCTTCATTAACAAAGACCTTAATTTCTGAGGCACCACTGGCATCTAGCTTCAGGTAATCTGCTTCAAGGCCCGATGCATCAAGCTCAGAAGCTCCTGAACAATCAATCATAAATTCTTTCACCTTTCCCTTCAGGTAAATCTCACTTGCCCCACTTAAATCCAATTCCAGCTTATTTGCTGAAAGATCCAGGTCAATCTCAGAGGCTCCGCTGCATTCAAGTTCAAACTCATCCAGATCAAAGCTGTTCTGACCATTGATCTCCACAGCGCCACTTACTTTTATCTGTTCCAGGTCTTTGAAAGTGAGATAAATATTCATCTCTTCAGCTTTCCGGATTGAATTACTTGTATAAATCTTCAACCTCCCACCAACAACTTCTGTTTTGACTCCTTCAAGTAAGTTCTCATCTATCTCAACAATTAGTTCTTCCCTGTTACCCTGTGTAAGATAAACTTCAAATGCGCTGCTGATGGAAACTTCAGTAAATGACTGGATATTTCTTTCTTCCTTGACAACATTTCCGTTTCCTTTTATTTCTCTCTGAGCAAAAAGCGCAGTACCTGTAAATAACAATCCAATGATTAAGATTGCTATTGCTTTAAAATAATTTTTTGGTTTCATAATAATCTCCTGTTATTTTGATTAGTCACTAATTTTAATATCTGCATGTTTGGCTTTAACATATACGGATGATTGGGCATTCTTGCTTCCAACCGTTCCTTTAATCGTTTCAGAGCTATGCGATTTCTCATATATCCTGATATCGGCCCTGCTTTTGGGAAATGAAAGCGAACAGTAACTCAGGTCCGCTTCGAGGGTATAACCCGCATTCTCATCAATTTCGATCTCAGCATCGGCATAATTTGAATAAATCACGATTTTGTTAAATTCATTGTCAACATTATCAACATCCAGTTCACCATAATTCATGTCGATAATCAATTCTTTTTGTATTAAACCTATCTCAACATCCGAGAAGTTTGCATCGCAATTCAGGGCATAAGCTTCATTTATCCCAAGATCGTCATAACTTGTATTGAGTTCCATGCTCCTTATCGATCCAATCTTAACATCGGAGTATTTTGATTCAAGCTCAATTTCATCTGCTTCATCAAGTGAGAATTCTGAATACTGGATATCGACATTTCCACTGCTTATTTTCCCGATGGAAGCTTCACTGTAACCCAGGTAAACCTTGCTATCATGACTCAGTGAATTTACCTCCATGGTGCCGTATTTCACACCGATCTTTGCTTCACCCGATGTCTCATCAAAAAATAACTCCCCATACTTCATCAGCAGGTCAACATTTAACGTTGCCGGCATTTTTATGAAGTAATCAATTTCAATGTCACAGTTGTTGCAATTAAGATTATTGAGTTGAGTAATAGCCTCAACCCTGCTCGCACTACCTGAAATATCAATTTTTATCTTATCCATAACGGATTTCGCTTTAGATGTACTTCCAGCTTCAATGCTGATGTTAACGGTTATGGATACCTTGTTCTGCCCCCAGTTCTCACAGTGAATGGAACCATATTTATTGGAGACCTTCAGCAGGGCATCCTTATTCACTGCAAACTCTTTTTGAATTTTTCTCTCTACTTTATCTGCATAGGCCGAACCCATCAGGAAAGTGAAGAACATAATAGCTGTAATTGTTTTAACGATTGTTTTCATTTTTATAATTTTTTTTTGATTATTGGTTATTCACTTGTTTTATTCATTGAGGCAATAACATTATCCAGCACCTTCGACATCAATTGATAATTATTGACAATTGCGCTCATGACCCGGCCATTATTATTGCTTTCTTCCAATTCCTTTTCAAGTTCAACGGTATTGTTCTCAAGCTCTTTGAGTTCATGCTTTGCAATTTCCTTAAGCTCCTCACATGGATCGTTCTCATCGCAGGTATAGGTTTCAATAGTTTCAATTTTCCCGGCATTAATATGGTTGTAATACAGTCTTAATTCTTTAAGTTCTTCCGGAAGATTCTGATCGGAAACAGCAGCTGAAGCCAGCATCTGATTTTTAGATGAGAGTTGTACGACAAAAAAGGTAATCGCAACAACCAGAATTACGGAAGCAGCAATTTTCAATATTATTGAGAATGTCCTACGTCTGGTTTCTTTTTCAGGATAAACATCTGAAAGCTTATTTCTAAAGCGATCAAGATGCCCGGGTGGTGGTTCATTTTTATCGAACCAGTCTTTATTTCTTTTTATTTTCTCTTCAAGTATCGACATTGGCACAATAGTTTAATATTAAACTGCTTCGTTGATTTTATAAGAATGCAAATCATGTATAAGGCGTTTTTTAGCCCTGGAATACCTTGTTCTGGTATTTTCATATGAAATATCCAGGATCTTCGAGATCTCTTCATGATCATAACCCTCAAGCAGATAAAGGGAAATAATGATCCTGTAATCATCAGGTAATGAATCAATAGCTTTTCTTATCTGCTCAACCTGATAGGAAAGTACTTCCAGATGGTCTTCCTGTGTTTCAGGTAAAATTTCAGGATTGACCTCCTCGTAGGAAACATTGCCTTTATTTCTTTTTAATTGGTCGAGTGATTTATTGATGACTATCCGTTTAAGCCAGGCACCAAATGTTGCCCTTTCATCATATTGATCAATTTTCTGAAAGGCATCAAGAAAAGAGTCCTGCATAACATCCTCTGCATCTCCGGTATCCCTGACTATCCTTAATGAGGTATTATACATTGATTTAAAATATAGTTTATATAACTCTACCATCGCCTTTTGATCCCCCTGTTTACAACCATCAATTAATTCCTGGTGTATGTTTTTAATACTACCCTTCAATTCTTCTTGATTTTTGCTGAAAGACATTTGAATAATTTTATTGTTACACTTTTCATTAAAATTAAACGATTATTTTTAAAAAATAAAAATTCAAATAATTATCTATATTTACCAAAAACCACTGTAATTGAAAAAGGGCAATAGTGTAATACATATCCTGGCTGTTGTTTCGATGTTCTTCTGGGGTATGTCGTATATCTGGACGAAGATCGTATTCGAATACTATAGTCCGCTTACAACAGTATTTTTGAGGCTGCTATTATCAACGATTATTTTGTTTTTAATTATTTCGTTGTTTTTCAAGTTTCAGAAGATTAAAAAGAAACACTACTGGTTATTTCTGGTTTCGGCATTGTTAAATCCTTTTCTTTATTTTATCGGGGAAAGTTTTGGATTAAAGCTTGTTTCGGCAACACTCAGCGCAGTGATCATTGCCACTATCCCCCTGTTCACTCCCATTGCTGCTTTTATCGCCTTTAATAAAAAAATTTCCATGCTGAATATTTTCGGTGTTATCTTCTCTTTTTTCGGAGTAATGATCATGATATTTAATGCTGATTTAAGCTTAAGAGCCTCTCCTGTAGGATTATTGTACCTGTTTGGTGCTGTTACCGCTGCGATTTTTTACACGGTATTACTTAGGATCCTTACTGATCATTACTCTCCAATAATAATCATAACCTATCAGAACTTTATAGGAGTTTTTTATTTTTTACCCCTATTCCTGGTTTTCGAGTGGAATGAATTCATCAGCATTAAGCCCAACTTTATCTTAATTTTCACCCTATTGAAACTCGCTCTTTTCGCATCCTCACTTGCTTTTGTCCTTTATACCATGGTTCTAAGAAAACTTGGAATAAGCAGAGCAGCCGTTTATTCAAATCTTATCCCGGTGTTTGCAGCACTGGCATCGTATATTATTCTGGATGAATTATTTGATCTTAACAAGATACTTGGGATTATAATCGTTATTACCGGTGTACTGTTAACTCAGTTGAGAAAGGTAAGGAAATTCAGGAGAAAGAAAGGGTAAGGAGATGAGCAGAATTCGAAAAGATCTTTGAATTTTGTAGAAGAAGAAGCATAACAATAAACAATTAAACACATGAAAGTAATCATACTTGGAGCAGGGCTTGTTGGAGGCCCTATGGCGCTTGACCTGGCGAAGGATAAAGGTTTTGAAGTTACCGTAGCTGATATTAACAGGGAACTTCTGGATGGATTATCCAGGCAGGGTAATGTAAACACCATTGAAGAAGATCTCAGCAGCGGAAAGAATGTAAAAGAGATCATCCCAGGTTTTGAAATTGTGCTCAATGCAGTCCCCGGATTCATGGGATTTCAAACCCTGAAAGCAGTAATCGAAGCAGGTAAAAACGTAATTGATATTGCCTTTTTCCCTGAAGATGTGTTTGAACTGAAAGAATTGGCTGCAGAAAGGAATGTTGTAGCAATCCCGGATATTGGAGTTGCTCCTGGCATGAGCAATATCCTGATAGGATATGCCGATCATCTTCTGGATAAAACCAATAAAGTAAAGATCTTTGTTGGAGGATTGCCAAAAACCAGGACCTGGCCCTGGGATTATAAAGCGGTATTTTCCCCTGTAGATGTAATCGAAGAATATACCCGTCCGGCAAGGTATGTAGAGAATAATAAACTGGTCATTAAGCCGGCATTAACAGAGCCAGAATTAATGGAGTTTCCTCAGGTTGGTACCCTGGAAGCATTTAACAGTGATGGTCTCAGAAGTATCATCCATACAATTGACGCCCCTTATATGATTGAAAAAACATTAAGGTATCCCGGGCATATCGACAAAATTAAGGTCTTGAAGGAAACAGGATTCTTTAATGATACGCCCATCGAGATTGATGGCAATACCATCAAACCAATTGATTTTACTACAAAGCTATTGTTCCCCAAGTGGAAACTGGAACAGGGAGAAGGTGATATAACGGTGATGAAGGTAATCGTTGAAGGTGTCAAAGGTTCGGATCATATAAGATATGAATGGGATCTTTATGATGAATACGATCCTGCATCCGGTGTCCACAGTATGGCCCGTACAACTGGATACACAGCCACAATGGCACTTCGGATGGTGGCCAGGGGACTTTACTCCGATAAAGGGATTTCACCACCCGAATTTATCGGTAAATATCCTGAATGTGTTAAGTTTATCCTGAATGGACTGAAGGAGAGAGGGGTTGTTTACAGGGAAACGATTAGCAGGCTGTAGAAGGAAGCTGATATATCTGTTATGATTTTTCACATTGTAAAAGAAATCGAAAAAGTTTTCAATATGCACGTGATAGATGAAACAACCTAAACTATCCAACAAACAAATATCACTGTATATTCTTAATTACCAGATTTTTTCATCAGGACACGAGCTTGGTAATTTGAATCAGGAAAACGATTCAATTAATTTCAGTAAAAACCTGTTAACTAAAGCCAGGATTTCTACAACTCCGGGAATAGCTTTTGGGCCAACTGGCGAAAATCATATCAGGCTTTCCTTTTGTGTACCCGAAGAAATGATCAATAAAGCATTTGATAGGATGGGGATATATTTCAAAAAAACAAATGAACCAAACAACTGAGCCTTTATACTTTTACAACATCGTGATTCTTTTATATTTTCGTTATTTTTATTTTACTTTTATCTGATATTGCATCTCAACACAGGATAATATTTATTTTGTTGTATGATAGTTTATGCATCTCTGTTTACAGCTTATAATACGCACCGTGTTACCTGCCTTATAAAAAAAGGATTGGTGCTATTAATTTTGCTTAAGGGTTTTGCCGCATATGCAGATGTTTCCGATGAATCAAAGAAAGACAGCATACTTGCTATTATCCTTGAAGCGGAGGAAGCAAGCCATATGAATACAATTAAGACCGATGTTGGTGCTAAAATCATGGCCTTAAATGATTGGGCGGGTGAAGCGGTCTGGAATGAACCTGACCTCGTACAGGAGGTCACAGAAGAGCTCATTCAATACGCCATTGCCAATCATAACGACAGTTTGCTTTCATGGTCCTACCATTACCTGGGGATATCTTATTATTATATGCATTACTGGAACCTTTCCATCAACACCTATCAAAAGGCACTGGCCACAGCATGGGCAAAAGAGTCTCCAACGGCCGGGTCATTTCGTGCTTTCTGCGCCCTGAACATAGGCTGTAATTATGAATTCCTGGGTGATTATGACCAAGCTGCCGGCTATTATTATGAATCCATCAATTTAAATGAGGAACTCGGTTTGCCTTATGTTGCGGCTGAGGCAAAACTGGATGTTGCTTCCCTGAATATCCGGATGAACAACCAGGAGGAAGCCCGCCGGAATATTCTCGAAGCACTGGAAGTGCTGAAGCAGTTTAATGATTCCGTTAGGATTTCCGAAGCCTACCGGATGATGTCCTCAGTTGAAATGGCCGGGAAAAACTATGCTGAAGCTGAATACTACTTTAATAATGCACTGGGCATTGGCCTTGCCTTAAACGACCAGGAACGACTGGTGAAAATTTACCAGGATTACGGCGATGCACTCTTCGCTCAGAATAAACTGCAGGATGCTTATGCTACCTATAAGAAAGCACTTGAATATTGTATCCCTTCAAAATTCCCCGCTACCTGGTTCCAGGTGACAGGAAGCCTGGGTAAGGTTCAAACAGCCCTTAACCAGTTTGAACAGGCAGAGGGGAATCTACTCATCGCTTTTGATGGTTTGAGTAAACTGGGAGCAACAACGCTCTTATTGGAGATTGAACAGAACCTGGCCAACCTTTATGCAAAAAACGGTAACTATCAGAAGTTCCTCCATTACTATAATCTTTCGATGGCCAGAAAAGACACCCTGGCAGCCATCGAAAAATTCAGAAGCATAGGAGAAAGCGAAGTTATTTACAGAACGGCTCAGAAAGACAGGCAGATCAGATTCCAGGATTTACAATTATCGAACCGGAAAAAGCAGATCATCCTGATCTCCACCATTGCATTTCTTTTGCTGCTTGGCTTTATCATCGTTTTGCGATTTCTGAAAAAAGTAAGGATAAAAAATAAAAACCTGCTGGAAAGGAATATAGAATTAAGCCGACAGTGGGATCAGCTACAGGATAGTTATTTCACCAGTGAGACAACTGAACCAGGTTCAACCCTGTTTAAAAATATTTACGACCTGGTGGTTGAAAAACAGGAGTACACCAATCCACAGATAACGGTTGATTATCTGGCCAGGGAACTGGGGACAAACAACAAATATGTTTCCACAGCCATCAAGGATAAAACAGGCATGAACTTCAACACCTTTGTAAATACCTACCGTATTGAAAAGGCCAAGAAGGAGTTGCGGGCTGACGATTCCAACCATCTGACACTGGAAGCCATAGCGGAGAATTGTGGGTTTAATAACAATACCACCTTTTACCAGACATTCAAGCGAAATACAGGCTTAACACCAACGGTTTACCGAAATATAAATCCTTAATCAAAGTTCGTCTTTAAAGTCCAGAATTTTAAATAGTTTTTACTGTTACGCAGAGTTGCGCAAAGAAATAGCTAAGTTGCGCAAAGAGTCGCTAAGGTTCGCAAAGAAATCCATAGCGTAACTTTGCTTTTTCTTCGCGTAGCTTTGCGTAACAACTTATTTTCTTTGAAGGATTGATCACCTCAACATATCCCGCCTCCTCATGTTTGCTTAAATCGTCTTTTCCCGAAATCTTTAGAAGTATTCCGAAATCTTTACATGGTTTATTAATATGTCAGCCTACATTTGGCTTAAGTATTAACCAAACTTGTAAACCATGAAAAAATTAAACTTACTTTTTTGTTTTGTTTTCTTTCTCGGAATAACACTTTATGCCCAGGACCCCTGGCAGCAACAAACCGGACCAACTTCCCCGGCTCGCTACGGACATTCCATGGTAAAGATTGACAATATGATCTATGTTTATGGGGGTGAGTCTACTACAAGTCGAAATATCCTGAATGATATATGGCAATATAATGATACAAATGGTGATTGGGAGGAGCTTGTACCAGCAAACCCACCCGCCGGCCGAAAATATCACGCAGCTGCAGCCAAGGATGGCAAGATGTATGTATTCTTCGGTGAAACCGCGGAAACAGGGATCACCCAGGAAGTATGGGAATATGACCCGCAGGATACCAACTGGACTCAGAAAAACAATGGCGGCCCACAGGTTCCCCTTATGCGTATTCATCACAGGGCAGTGAGCGGGCCGGATAAGATATGGATCACCGGTGGTACACTTTCCGAAATATTTGATGAAACCTGGGCTTATGATGTAAACACCCAGCAATGGGAAAAAGGGGCTTCGTTTGAGGGAGCACGGTATGGCCATGTTACATCCTATCACGATGACAAATTATACGTTTTTGGAGGAGCTGATGATCAGGGTTTTAAAAACGATATGCAATCCTATAGTATCTCTACCCAGCAATGGAGCAATGTACAGTTCAGTGGTGATGCACCAGTGGATATTAAATTCTCAGCCTTTGCAACTCACAATAATACACTTTGTGTACATGGAGGTACAACAAAAGTCAATGGCTCTTATCCTGAGGTTGGAACTGTTTCTAAATTTAACATTCAAACAAAGAATTGGACCCCAGGTACTGGTAAATTTTCCGTTACTCTAATACCCATGATAACAATAGGAGATGCTAAGGATTCTGACTTTGAGATGTTAATTTTTGGAGGCCTCAGGGAAGGCCAGGCCCTGGATGAAGCATGGATATATAATTCAGCCTTTGATCCGTTAAACAGCCTGCCGGAGGTTGGCATTGATATGCCTGTCAATATTTACCCGACCTATACCAACGGTATCCTTAACGTAAAAGGAATCAGGAATATCGAGGAAATATCTGTTTTTAATATGCAGGGGCAACTGGTATTTTCCCAGGATGCCAACGATACCGAAATCATTGTAAACCTGGGTGGAAACTCACCCGGAACCTATTTCATTAAAGTATTGTCTGACAGGGCTTATTCAGGTGGTAAGATAATGCTTACGAAATGATACCACATAATAAATGGTTTACCAATTCATCTGATGAGTATATCATGCAAAATCCGACTAAATATTATACTCCGGTACCTCTGAGTGACTTAAGGCATCCGATGAATATTTTATATCAGCTATGGTTTACCAATTCATCGGATGACTACCCTGTACAAAATACTACTAAATATTATACTCCGGTACATCCGGCTAAACAAAGTCATCCGATGAATAAATGGTTCTTTCATTCTTTTTCCAAAATCTTTAAAGACATGCTGAAATGTTTACATGGTTATCGTACCTGACAACTTACTTTTGGTTCATATTATTAACTTAAATCTGAAATCATGACAAGATTAAAACTACTAATATTATTCTTATCCTGTCTCTGGTTGACAACCATAGAAGCACAAGAATCTGTTATGGTCACCGGCGGTAAAGCAACAGGTGATGGCTCTGTATGTTATTCTGTAGGTCAGGTGGTATACACCACCCAGACCGGACCGAATGGTTCTGTGATTCCAGGATTGCAGCAACCCTATGAGATATCTGTTGTAACAGGCATTGAAGAAGCCAGGAAAATTCAACTTGAATGTAAAGCTTATCCTAATCCTGCAACTGAGATGCTATACCTGGATGTAGATGACTATAAAATTCAGAACCTGGAATACCGGCTTTATAACCTGAACGGTATACTTCTGGCCAATGAAAAGATAAGCTCGAAACAGACAGGTATTCAAACAGGGAATCTTTCCTCGGCTGTTTATTTACTCCTGGTAACAGACAATCATGCGATAATAAAGAAATTCAAAATCATAAAAAAATAAAAAATCATGAAACGATTCATTTTAAGTTTTGCAGCATTGATGATATATGCATGCAATTTTGCCCAGGCCCCACAAATGATGAGCTACCAGGCTATTGTCAGGGATACAGCAAACAAATTGCTAAATAACAGAACCATAGGCATGCAGATCAGCATACTTCAGGGATCCATAAGCGGTACTGCTGTTTATGTTGAGACACATACACCAACCACCAACAACAACGGGATGGTTAGTTTAATGATTGGTAACGGAACGGTTGTTTCCGGTGATTTTTCATCCATAAATTGGGCGAATGGATCCTACTTCATTAAAACCGAAACCGATCCTGATGGAGGCACTAATTATACCATAGCTGGCACAAGTCAAATATTCTCAGTGCCTTATGCTTTGCATGCCAGATATGCTAAAACAGCGGGAAGCGGGGGTTCAGGGAACTGCTCGGTACTTGAAGATAGTGACGGGGACACCAGGATTCAGGTAGAAAAAAATCCTGATGAAGACAAAATAAGATTCACGCTGGCAGGAAGTGAAAGGTGGATTATGACAGGATCACGTCTGGAACCTGAAAATACCGGCAAATCTATATTTATTGGTTATGAGGCTGGAAGATTTGACGATCTAACTGATAATGAAAATGTTTTCCTTGGTCATCAGGCTGGAGCTTCTAACACGTCAGGGTATGCCAATACAGCTGTTGGCCGGATGGCTATTGCAACGAACACTACCGGTCACTCAAATACAGGTATAGGATTGGATGCCCTTTACTCCAATTTAACAGGAACTTTCAATACAGCAACCGGAAAAAGCTCACTCAGTAATAACACAACTGGAAGCCATAACACAGCCACAGGTGCAGGTGCCCTTTATACAAATACAACAGGTGAATACAATACTGCAACCGGAAAGAATGCCCTATCTTTCAATACAACTGGAGATGATAACACAGCAACAGGTGTCGGTGCCTTATATGCAAATACAACTGGTATAAATAATTGTGCCTTCGGTAACCGAACGCTTGTTGAAAATACCGGAGGTGTTAGTAATGCGGCATTCGGTCTGGAAGCACTATACAACAACAATGGTTCATACAATACTGCAACCGGTGCCAGAGCCCTGTATTCCAGCACGACCGGTGATCATAATACTGCTACAGGTTATTCTGCCCTTTACTCGAATACAACCGGGGATTACAACACCTCAAGTGGATACAAATCATTGTATGATAACACTACCGGCTATAACAATACCGCCAGCGGATACCAGGCACTTTATAAGAATACAACGGGAAGACGTAATGTTGCGATCGGATATTATGCGCTTTATGCCAATGAGGAAGCGTTTTCAAACACCGGGATTGGAAATTACGCGCTTCGTTTTAACGAAGTAGGTGTTGGTAATACTGCTGTAGGTGATCATGCACTAAGTACATGCAGGGTATCCAATAATACTGCTGTTGGCTATTATGCACTTAAAGCTGATAGTTTAGGTATTCATAATACAGCTGCTGGTAACAATGCGCTTTCTGGAAATACCAACGGCAATTCAAATACAGCAATCGGAGACGTTGCACTTACAACTAACACCACAGGTAGTAACAATACAGCTGCAGGAAGGTTTGCACTTCACGGGAATACAACAGGAACTGGAAACACAGCAATAGGTATGTGGGCGGGATCAGGCAATACTACCGGTAATCAAAATACAGCAATAGGTAGTAATACCTTTTCAGGTGCCGAATACAGTAATAGTACATGCCTTGGTGTCGGTGCCGGAAACACTGCCAGTAACCAGGTGCGCATTGGTGACAGTAATGTGGGTAGTATAGGCGGTTTCGTAAGTTGGACAACCCTGCCCTCAGATGCAAGGTTCAAGGTCAATGTAGAAGAAGATGTGAAAGGATTGGAATTTTTAACCCTGCTTCGACCGGTGAGCTACAACATAGATCTGTATCAAATTGAGCAGTTTTTTCAGGATCATTATGGCATGGTGGATGCATCAGTGCTACCACAAAACTATGATAAGGGAGAAAAACGCTACACCGGGTTCATTGCCCAGGAAGTGGATCAGGCAGCCAGGTCGGCCGGTTATGATTTTAGTGGCGTTGACAAACCAAAGAACAATGAAGATTTCTATGGCATACGCTATGCCGAATTTGTGGTTCCCCTTGTAAAAGCCGTTCAGGAACTCAATACAGAACTGGAAAACAAGGATCAGCAGATACAGAACCTGCAAGCGCAGATCGATGCACTAAGAATACAAATAGAGGAATTATAGGTTTATGCAAATTCAAGAGGAATTATAGGTTTATACAAATTCATCGGATGACTATGGCATTTATGTCATAATCAAGTTTAATACTACAGGGAATTGTGGCAAACACAGTCATCCGATGAATACCTTACCAGGAATATCCAATATCGAATATCCAACTCCCAATATCCAATCGATAATATGCATACCCCGATTGGATATTGGACATTCGGTGTTGGTATTTGGACATTGAAACATAATATAGTGAGTGACTTGCTGTATTGTATTGCCTGATATGCCAGTTCCTATTATTTCTTCAGATAGCCACTTATCGCCTCCACATATTTCTCAAAAGCTACAATACCAGCTTTTGTGATCTTACATGTTGTAAGGGGGTATTTTTTTCTGAAGGTTTTAATGACTTCTATATATCCGGCTTCTTCAAGCTTACTGATCTGTACACTTAAATTGCCTTTGGTGGCACCGGTTTTCTCCAGTAAAAAACTGAACTCCGCCGATTCAACACTTACCAGGATCGACATAATAGATAATCGAACCTGGGAATGAAGCAAAGGATCTAAATTTTTAAACATCGCGATCTAAGCTTTTTTAGCCCGTAACATGTAACCCGGGATAAGATAAGATACTATTATTGATACTGCAATTATCAACAGGACGAAATCATAAGGTACAAAAAAGGCTACAATTGATGTGATCCAGCATAATACCCCACCTATGATAAGCGGTTTAAATTTCAATACTCCTCCCGAAACAAAGGTACCCATTCCATACATGGCAATGATCAATGGCTGGGCAACCTCCCAGGAGATCTTGTCCATATAAGCCATCACAATAATAAGTACAACAACAAAGAAGAACCCATACCATAAATAGATCATCATCTTATCGAAATAGGTAATTACCCGTGACTTCTTCCCTATCCTGATCCCGATAATAACCGATGCAATGGTACCTATTATCATTAGAATAGGCCAGGGTATCCATGAATATTCAAACCCGAATTTTATTAAAATAAAATGAGAAATACTGGCAATTAACACCAGCCATCCCCAGAGGAGAAAAAATATTCCATTATCCCTTAAATTGTTTTTGGAAGTTTCGATCATTTTTTGGATTAGCTGCAGGCTGTTTTCCTGATTTAATTCATTATTCATAACTTTTTGATTTAGGTTAACAATAAATATTTTACGAAATTAGACTAGTTTACGTTATAAACCTAATTATTTTAATAATTTTTGATAAAAGATGAAAGAAGGTGGAAATTGTATGCTGGATAATAGATACTGGAAGCTGTATATTGAAGATGAAAAATGGATGTTGTAGATTAATTAAAGGGACATTTTATCCTTCACCTCCGGCGAGACGGAATCCGTTCCTTCCTGCATATTAGTTAAATTAGTTTAAGACATGCTGGGAGCAAGAATTTTGATATTAATAATTGACTCCTGCCTGCCGCAGGCTGGATTGACGATTGATGGTTCAAAGATTCTGCAATAAAACAATTTAACTATTCTATTATCAACTTCCCCCGGTAAGTTTTACCAACAGTTTCTATCACAAAGAAATACATCCCTGCTTCCATCCTCCTGTTGATTTTAAATTGATCTGACTCCGAGTTTTCTTCCTTCAGGATCATATCACCTTCAATATCATAGATAAAGATATTCCTTGGAATGCTAAGCTCCTTGTTAATATTAAAAACATCGCCCCTGTGATTCGGATTTGGGTAAATAATATTATCACTTTCAACAACACCATCCCCCTGGTCGCAATTAACAGGCTCTATATCTGCAAAGGAGTTACAATCTTCATGCTGGGCATCTTTCACCAAGAAACCGTAAGAAGTAGTACCATCACCTGCTAGCGGCCCAACTTCGATAGGAAGTGCATTATAAGTATAGTCATCCCACAAATCTTCATTAACATAGAGCAGAAAACCAGTACCAACATTTGCATATTCAAAATCAATCTCAACAAAGAAGTTATCACCCTCATTACACGGTAATATTTCAATGTCCAGTTCACCAATCTCGCAGGTATTACCACTACCCTCACAATCAACAGCTTCAATAGAACCATCACTGGCGCAGTCTTCATAAACTATATCCCTGACCAGAAAATGGTAAGGGGTTTCACCATCACCAACCAGCGGCCCGACCTCAATTGGAAGATCATTGTAATCGTAACTTTCATAAAGATCCCAGTTAACAAACAGTTTAAATCCTTCATCACTTACGTTGGCATAATCAAAATCGACTACAACGAAGAAATTTCCTTCCTCATTACATGGTAATATTTCTATCTCAAGTTCGCCGATTTCGCAATCCCCTCCCCCGCCTTCACAATCGACAGGGTCAATAGCTTCCCAATCATGGCATGACTCAAATTCTGTATCAACAATAAAGAAATTATAGATGGTTTCTCCGTCTCCTTCAAGTGGTCCATATTCGATAGGCAATTGTTCATACCAGAAGTGTCCTATATAATCATCATTAACATAAGCATCAAATCCTTCCCCACCAATATTTTCATATTCAAAATCAATATCCACCCAGAAAAAGCCATCATCGTTACAGGGCCAAACGACAATCTCCATGTCGTAGATATCACAATCGCTGCCTACACTGCAATCAATGGGGCCAAGTTCAGTCCAGTCGCTGCAATCATTATACTGGAGATCCTTAACAATAAATTCATAAACAGTAACTCCATCACCAAGAAGTGGTCCGATTTCTACCGGAAGATCTCCATATTCAAAATTGCCGTAGTTTGTCCCGTTTCCCTTAACGCGAAAACCCTCTTCGCCAACATTTACATAATCAAAACCCAACAGAACATAAAAATAACCATTATCATTACAGGGGTGATCATCAGCCCATACATCCCATATCTCACAGTCTCCGCTGCCACCGCAATCAACCGGATCAATAGCTGTCCAGTTGGTACAATCTTCATACTGGTTATCAATAACCACAAATTCATATATGGTTGTTCCATCACCCTCAAGAGGCCCTATTTGTACAGGTAAGTTACCATATTCAAATGAACCATAGTTGTTTCCGTTTCCCTGTACACTAAATCCTTCTTCACCAATCCCACCATATTCGAAATTAAGTTTTATATAAAAATTTCCTTCCTCGTTGCAGGGAAGTATTGTAGCGGTCGGCGTACCTATTTCGCATGGAGGAAAATTATTGATTGCACTTACATTTAAAAACAACAAAATTACGAGTGGACATAGTAAACCCTTTTTCATGGTTGAATAAGTTTAGGTTATAAAATGTTTAGTTGATGATAAAGATAAAAAAAATCCGGAAGAACTTCCGGATTTCGATGTAGCGAGGGCGGGAATTGAACCCGCGGCCTCCGGGTTATGAATCCGACGCTCTAACCACCTGAGCTACCTCGCCA
>CAYXUU010000032.1:0-72547 GCA_964468645.1 uncultured Bacteroidales bacterium | reverse complement strand
TCAATAAGTTATGTGCTAAATATTATAGATTTAAAAATTAGTCGGATAATAGTGAGAAAATATGTCAAATTTTGTATATATTTGTATATATAGGGAATAAGAATTCCAGGCATTTCTAATTGCTTGAAATCCCAGTCAGCATACCATTGATGGGCAGCTCTAAACAGTATAAGGTTTATTAACAAATTCTGCTATGGCTAAACAAAACACTCCGTCTTCCAAGTATAAAAATTTTGAATCCAATGTGAATTTCCGGAATCTCTTTATAAATTCCCCATATGGTATCGTTGTTTGCGAATTGATAAGGGATAAGGAAAACAAAGTAATCGACTTTATTCACCTTGATGCCAATGAAGCTACAGCCCAACAAACCGGTTTTAAGGTGGAAGAACTTATTGGTAAAAAGGCTTCCGAGCTGGTGGATGAGGATATGCTATCCTTGCTCCTCGACAAATACGGGCGGGTTATCGATACAGGAGAACCGGATCATTACGAACAATACTTTGATCTTTATGATAAGACACTTGATGTAACATCTTATCCACTTGACAAAGACAGGTTCATTATCAATTTTATTGATATCACAGAACGCAAGAAAGCAGAAGAAGTATCCGACAAGATCGCCCATGAATGGCAAACCACCTTTAACACCTCTCCTGACGTCATCTGGATACTCGACAAAGATCAGCGGATTCTCAGGTCAAATAATACCACACGTACAGCTTTTGGCCTTACCGAGGACGAGATCGTTGGCAAGAGATGCTGGGATATTGTTCACGGAACCAATGAACCTATCGATGATTGTCCGGTAGTCAGGGCAAGAAAAAGCCTGCGTCGTCAGAGCATGGAACTCAGGATCAATGATAAATGGTTTGAAGTGGTTGTTGACCCTATCATCGATAAGGATGGCAAATTTAATGGTGCCGTGCATACTATACGTAATATCACAGAAAGAAAGAAGGCTGATGACCTCCTTCAAAATAAACAGAAACAACTTGACCTGATCTATAACTCCACTTCCGAGATTATGGCACTTATTGACATTGACAAGGACAACAATTACCACCTCTCATCTTTTAATCCTGCTTATTTGAAAGCAGCTCAGTTTCAGAATCCTGATATAACAGGAGAGATGCTGATGGGAATATCAATTCCCGAACTTGCAAAATTACTGGATTGGCCGGAAGGGGTCGGGGATGAGATAATAACGAACTATACAAGGATCCTCAAATCAGGAAAACCACATTCAGTAATTGAACCCCTGCCCGCACCGGATGGTATAATGTATCTCGATTCCACGTATACTCCGATTTTTGATGACAGTCCATCCTGTTCTAATATTTTATTTGTCGGTAAAGATATCACAGAAAGGTTCAAAAGCCAGGAAGCCCTGAAAGCCAGCAAAAGGGAACTCGCAACACTTATGGACAACCTTCCGGGAATTGCATACCGCTGCCTGAACGACAGGGAATGGACAATGTTGTTCATCAGCAGTGGTTGCCATGAACTAACAGGATACGAGATAAAAGATCTGCTCCATAATGGTAAATTATCATACAGTGATATCATCCATCCCGATGATCGGGAAAAGGTTTGGAATTCCATCCAGCACGCTGTCGATAATAAGGAGGCATTTACTGTAGAATACAGGATCACTACCAATGAGGGTAAAACCAGGTGGGTATGGGAAAAAGGAGAAGGAATATATAACCACAGTGGAGAATTGACCCACCTTGAAGGCTTTATTAATGATATCACTGAGAAAATATATGCAGATGGTCGGCTTAAAGAAACTTTACGGGAACTGAATAATGCGCAGAAGCTGGCAAACATGGGTAGCTGGGGTATAGACCTGGGCACCAATGAGGTATTTGCCTCGGATCAGGCAGCTTTAATATATGGGTTTGACATGGATGAAAAGATTACCCCGCAGATGGTGCAGGAAGTTCATCTTCCGGAATATCGTGAACATCTTGACCTGGCGCTGATAAGGTTGATAAAAGGTGAAGATGAATATGATGAGGTATTTAAACTTAAAAATATAAAAACACACCAGATAAGGGTGGTGCATTCTATTGCCGAATATAATGCTGAAACCAATAAGATCAATGTTATTCTTCTGGATGTCACAGAACGCACAAGGGTAGAAGAAAAACTAAGGGAACAGAAGGAGATGTTCGAGTTGGTTATCAATTCTGTTCCGACAAGGATATTCTGGAAAGACCTGAACTCTGTCTACCTGGGTTGCAATACCCAATTTGCTATCGCCGCAGGAGAGAAAAATGTCAATGATATAATCGGTAAAAATGACTTTGAACTGGTATGGGGAAAGGATGCAAAAAGGTATATCGATGATGACAAACAGGTCATGGGAACAGGGAAACCCAAATTGGGATATGAAGAAGACTATAAAGATGCTGATGGTAATCAAATATGGTGGCAAACCAATAAAATGCCATTGGAAGATAAAGCTGGTGATATTTTTGGAGTGTTGGCCACCGCAGAGGATATTACCCAGCGCAAGCAGATAGAAAATCAGATAAGAGAAAGCGAAGAAAAATTCAGAGGCATCTTTGAACAATCACCCCTTGCGATACAAATGTATGACCTGGAGGGCACCCTGGTCAATGTTAATCAACGAACACTCGATTTGTTTGGATTAGAGGATGTGAAGTATATTCTCGGCTTCAATCTGTGGAATGATCCTAACCTTACTCCTGAAAAGAAGAGAATCCTGAGAGAAGGTAATCCAATCTTCATATCGACCAGTTTTAATTTTGATTTTACCGGATCACCTATTCAATTCCCAACAAGCCGGACAGGTATAATACATCTGGATATGTATATATTGCCATTACGACAAAGAGGTGAAATTATCGGATATCTGGTTCAGGTAGTTGAAGTGACTAAACAGAAACAGGCTGAAGAAGAACTTTTAGCTCAAATGAACGATCTGAAAAGATATAACAAAGCAATGGTGGGACGTGAAAACCGGATGATAGAGCTCAAAAAACAGGTGAATGAATTAAGCAGGAGATGCGGATTAGATCCTCCTTATCCTCTTGAATTTGAAAACAAAACGGATAACCCTACTGATGAAAACAGTAAACAATAATCATTCGAATTGTAAAAATGATTCTGTCATTTGAATAGATAATTCGTACTTTATGCAAAAGAAGAAAAAAGATATTACGAAAAAACTGAAAACAGATTCCTCTTTTGGTGCAAATGAAGAGATATATCGTTTCATTATCCAGAATTCACTGGAAGGTTTTGGCATTTGTGATTTACAGGGCAAAATACTGGAAGTGAATGAGGCGCTGTGTCAAATGCTGGGCTATACAAGGGAAGTGCTAATGCAGAAAAATCTTGGTGATGTAGAAGCATCTGAAACACAGGAGGAGATCGAAGAACACTTTTCGCTGATAATTAACAATGGGATTGATAGGTTTGATTCAAGGCTGAAAGGTAAGGATGGAAAAATTATTGATGTAATTGTTTCTGCATATCTATCTCCAGACAAGCAATCAATTTATGGTTTTTTCAAAGACGTAACCGAACGTAAGAATAATCAATCCAAACTTACACAGTATACCAGCGAACTTGAACAGGCAAATAAGGAACTTGAAGAATCGCGCAAAGCAGCCCTGAATATTATGGAGGATTCCGTTTTCTTTTCGGAACAACTCAAACAAAGCCAACTCAGGCTGGTGGAAGCCCAGCGCATTGCGCGAATGGGAGATTTTACCTGGGAAGTAGAGACTGGAAAGGTCACCTGGTCGGAGGCAATGTTCGATCTTTTGAAATATGATAAATCGGAAGAAGTAGATATTTCAAAAGTAAATGCTGAAATCCATCATCCAGAAGATCTAGATCGTGTAAAGGTCTGGTTGGATGAACAAATTAAATCAGGTAAAGATAGAATAGAACCGAATGAATACAGGATTATCTGTAAAGACGGTGAAGTGATCTGGATTCATACGGAAGGGTTAATCAGGCGCGGGAAAGATAAGCCGACTATCCTGTTTGGAACACTATATGATATTACAGGTAGAAAACAGGCAGAGCGGGAACTTAAGGAAAGTGAAAAGCGTTTCGAACTGGCCATGCAGGCATCACAGGATGGGCTCTTCGACTGGAACCTCGAAACCAATGAAATATATTACTCTCCAGGCTGGAAGAAAATGCTGGGCTATGAATATGATGAACTTCCAAATGATTTTTCCGTGTGGGAAAACCATACAGATCCTGAAGATGTGAAGAAGTCGTGGGAAATGCAGCAGGAGCTCATTAACAAACAACGTGACCGCTTCGAGATGGAATTCAGGATGAAGCATAAAGAGGGCCACTGGGTGGATATATTATCCAGGGCCAATGCCATTTTTGACGACACCGGAAAAGCGATCAGGATTGTTGGAACCCATATAGATATTTCAGATCTGAAAAAGACAGAAGAAGAACTAAGACAAAGTGAAGACCGCCTTCTTGAGGCCCAGAAAATAGCAAAAATCGGAAATTTTGTACATCACTTCGAAAAGAACACACTATATTGGTCAAATGAATTATACAATATTTTTGACTATGATGCTCATCTTCCACCTCCGGATTACATAACTTTTTCTAAACGGATACATCCTGATGATCAGGAAGAATTCAATAAACAGGTAGAACATGCTCAAAAAGATGGTACTACTCCTAATATTACATATCGGTTCTACATGCCAGATGGGAGCATGAAATATATATCTTCCTCCACAAGATTGACCTTCGATAGTAATGGTAAACCTGAATATATTATTGGAACTGCACAGGATATTACAGAATTACAGGAAACCGAAAATGAATTGCCTGCCATACTGAATCTAAACAAAAATATCGTTAATACATCACCGATTGGAATTGCGATATATGACCATGATGGTGACTGTATTGAAGTGAACGCAGCAACGTGCAAAATTGTTGGTGGGAGCAGGGAGCAAATGATGAATCAAAATTATCACAGCCTCGATTCATGGAAAGAAAGCGGATTGTATGATACGGTAATTTATACCCTCAGAGAAAATAAAAAACAGTACGTGGAGCTTGAAATTTCAACAACATTTGGCAAAACTGGCATTTTCAATTTTCACCTGGTTCCATTCACGATATCCGGGAAAAATCACCTGCTGATAATGATTAACGATATCACCGAGCGTAAAAAGACAGAAAATCTGTTACAGTATGAAAAAGATAAAGCACAGCAATACCTCAATGTAGCATGTGTGATGATGGTTGCTCTTGACAAAGACCAGAATGTAAGCCTGATTAATCCTGCCGGTTGCAGCATACTGGGGTATGCCGAAAACGAGATTATCGGAACAAACTGGTTCGATAATTACATTGATACAGAAGATACAAAAGCTGTAAAAAAAGTCTTTAACCAGATCATTTCCGGTAACATCGAACCGGTAAAGTATTATGAGAATCCTGTAATTAGGAAAGATGGAGAAAAAAGGCTTATCGCCTGGCACAATTCAATAGTAAAGGATACTGAAGGCAATATTATCGGGTTATTCAGTTCAGGCGAGGATATATCGGAAAGGAAAAAGAGTGAGAGAAAACTAAGAGAGAGCGAACAAAAGTTCAGAAGTGTTTTCGAATCCAGGTTGACAGGAGTACTTTTCTGGAATGCTGAGGGAGAAATTCTGGATGCTAATGAAGCGTTTCTTGATATCGTTGGGTATTCAAAAGATGAAATATTGAAAGGAGAGGTAAAATGGAAGGATATGACACCTCCTGAATACAAGGAACAGGACGAACAGTTGCTAAAGGAATTGGCTGAATTCGGTCATGTCAATCCATTCGAAAAGGAGTATTATCATAAAGACGGTCACAGGGTCCCTATCCTGATTGGTGCCGCAACCTTCCCGGGATCGGCAAACAGCGGGATAGCATTTATTATGGATATCAGCGACAGAATACATGCTGAGGAAGAGCTGGCCAAACACCGGGAACACCTGGAGGAGCTTGTTCGGGAAAGAACAACAGAACTTGAAGAACGAAATGATGAACTTCAGCGTTTCCATGATGCAACCATCGACAGGGAGTTCAGGATCAAGGAACTCCGTGATGAATTGGATAAGTTAAAAAAAGAACTTGAATAAGATTTTATGCAAAAATGATATCGCAAAACCGAATTTAAAAAATGAAGACTACAATCAGGATCCTACTAATCTCTATAATGTTCTCACTACTGGTATGGATATTAGATGCTATTTTAGATTATTCCCTTTTTTATAATGGAACCTTCCTGGAATTGCTCATCACAGATATTCCCAGGCATGAAGCCTATATCAGAATCCTGATCCTTGTTTGTTTCATTATATTCGGGATTATTAGCGCTATAATCCTTCGAAAGCAAAGGCAGGCACAGGAAGAGGTAATGGTAACCAATGCCTTTCTCGATACTGTTATAGATAAAAACCCTTTTGCTATGTGGATCTTGGATCACAAGGGTACCGTTATCAGAACCAACAATTCTCTGTTAAAAACCATCAATCTGAAAGAAGATCAGGTCATTGGAAAGTATAACGTATTAAAAGACAGGAACCTGGATAAGCAGGGTGTAATGCCTGAGATCAGGAGGGTATTCGAAAATCACGAGAGCATACGATTTGCTATTTACTGGAAAGCCGCAAATGCCGGAGATATTGAGTTCAATGGCGCACGTGATATGTACATCGATGTATCCATGTTCCCGATTATAAATCCAGAGGGTGAATTATCGAATGTAGTATGCCAGTGGGTGGAAGTAACCGAACAAAAACTCGTTGAAACTGAGCTAAAAGAACTGAAAGAAAATCTTGAAAATCAGGTTAAGGAAAAAACGCGTGAGTTAAATGAAAAAGTGACTGAACTGGAGTCGTTTTACGATGCAGCTGTTGAACGGGAATTCAGGATGGAAGAAATGCGTAAGGAAATCTCAGCATTAAAAACAAAGAAGAAATAAATACCATGAGACTAGGAATTAAAACAAAATTAATAGGAAGTTTCCTCATCGTCAGTGTTCTATTTATCACCATTGGTATTATAGCGCTTCAGAATATCGATTCCTTGCATAAGAATATACAGATGACTCACGACCATCCGCTTACGGTCACCAGGGCAACTTTAAAAATAGAAACCCTGGTTATCACCATGCACCGCTCAATGAAGGATGTAACCCTGTCTCGTTCAAAAACACAAAGAGATACATACTTAAGTATCGTTGCTGAGAACGAAGCCAGTGCATTAGAGCAATTCAATATCGTAAACCGTCAGATACTTGGCAAGGAAGGTAAGTCAATGGCATCACAGATTTTGCATGCGTTTAAAAACTGGAAACCAATACGTGAACGGGTTGCTGCCTTAATGGATAGTGGCCGGTTTGAAAAAGCCCAGGAAATTACAATGTCAGAAGGAGATGAATATGTACAACACCTTGTTGGCAGCTTACAGGAAATTGAAGAATATGCTGCCATGAAGGCAATTGGATTCAATAAAGATTCATCCCTGATTGCCAGGCGTTCAACAAACCTTATATTCTATTTCCTGATCTCAGGCAGTTTGTTAAGTATAATCATCGCCTCCTGGCTGTCATTGTCGATAACCAGACGCATTAGAAGACTTAATAATGCAACACAGAAAATGGCCGAAGGAAATATTGAACAATTAATTCCGGGCAGTAGCAGCGATGAATTGGGCCTGCTTACCAGAAATTTCAACACGATGGCAAGCCGTCTGAGATCAATTTATCAATCACTTGAAAACAAAGTTGAAGAAAGGACCAAAAATCTTGAGGAGGCAAATATCGAACTCCAAAGATTGAAATCAGATCTTGAAAAGGAAGTTTCGGAAAGGACATCAGACCTGGGAATTAAAGTTGCAAAACTAAACAAAAGCCAGAGAGCCATGCTTTTTATGGTTGAAGACCTGAACAGAACTTCCAAACAATTGAAGAGTGAAAGACATAAACTTGAATTGGCCAATAAGGAACTGGAAGCCTTTGCCTATTCCGTATCCCATGATTTGAGGGCACCCTTGCGTGCCATTGATGGATTTACCGGAATATTACTCATGGAATATACCGATAAGCTTGATGATGAAGCAAAGCGCATTGGAAATATCATTCAACGCAACGCTCAAAAAATGGGTCAATTGATCGATGACCTGCTTTCTTTTTCAAGAGTGGGTAGAAAAGAATTGGTCTTCAATAATATCCATATGGAAAAAATGGTGAGGTCAGTGTTTAGTGAATCAATCTCAACAGACGAACCTAATAAGATAAAGTTCAAACTCGGTAGTTTGCATGATATCGTTTGTGATAACGGTATGATGCACCAGGTCTGGGTAAACCTGATTTCAAATGCAGTCAAATTCTCTGCCAACCATAAACAACCCAGCATTGTTATTTCTTCTACGGATACGGGTGACAATATTGTTTATGCTATTGAAGATAACGGTGCCGGTTTTGATATGCGATATAAAGACAAATTATTTGGTGTATTTCAGCGCCTCCATCACGAAAACGAATTCAAAGGGACAGGTGTTGGGCTGGCACTGGTGCAGAGGATAATTCAGCGTCATAAAGGTGAGATATGGGCTGAAAGTGTAGTGGATAAAGGCGCTACATTTTATTTTTCATTACCCAAAAATCAATCGTGATGATTATTAATATCAATATAAACCTTAAATTTGAAACTAAAACTACCTGCTATGGAACATGAAGAATATGAGATATTGATCGTTGAAGACAATCCTGAAGATTCGGAATTAATGATACGCTCATTAAAGGCCAATCGCCTGGCCAACTCGCTAATACTGATTGAAGATGGTGCAGAAGCACTGGAGTTTCTGTTTTCCAGCGGTAAATATTCAGACAGGGATATTACAAGGCCCCCAAAAGTGATATTCCTTGATCTTAAACTTCCAAAGGTTGACGGCCTTGAGATTCTCAGGCAACTTAAGGCAAATGAATCAACACAGAAGATCCCGGTTATTATTGTTACTTCTTCAAATGAAGATCCCGATATTGATGCTGCATACAAGCTAGGGGCCAATAGTTATGTCGTCAAACCGGTCAATTTCAACGATTTTGTAAATACCATGCAGCAGCTGGGTTTATACTGGCTTGTGGTTAATGAGAAGCCACGGACGTAATAGTAAGGACTTTGATTATAAACACTAATGTTTAGAAAAGATGGAGGCTACCATGCGAATTTTGCTGCTGGAAGATATGCCTGCAGATGCAGAACTGGCAGTAAGAGAACTGAGAAAAACTTTTAAGCGTTTTGAGATAAAAGTTATAGATGATGAAAGATCGTTTATTGAGGCACTTGATACTTTTAAACCCGAAGTAATTGTATCTGATTATGTGATGCCGTCATTTGACGGCCTTTCGGCTTTGAAAATTGCACAGGTTAAATGCCCTTATAAACCATTTGTTATCCTGACTGGTTCAATGAATGAGGAAACAGCCGTTAAATGTATGCTTGCAGGCGCCGATGATTATGTGATCAAGGAACATATCAAAAGGCTGGGGCCTGCTGTTACCAATGCGATAAAGAAAAAGAAGATTGAATATGATCACCATGTCGCTTTAGGGGAATTACGTATCAGTGAAGAACTGAACAGATCCATTACCGAAACAGCAGCCGATGCAATCATCTCCATCAACAATGAGGGTAATATTTTGTCATGGAATGCTGCAGCTCAAAAGATGTTTGGTTATTCCTCAGAAGAAATGGTCAGCAACGATCTTTTAAAGATTATTCCTAAAACATACCAGGATGGCCATAAAGTAGCAATAGAACGCCTGCAGAAACATGGAAGAGGAAAGCTGTTCGGTAAAACCATTGAAATAACCGCCCTCCATAAAAGCGGAAATGAATTCCCTATCGAATTGTCTTTATCACAGTGGAGAACGGAAAGCCAGAAATTCTACACGGGCATTATCCGTGATACCACCGAAAGAAAGCATACTGAAGAAGCATTGAGGGAAAGCAGGGACCAGTATATGGCTCTTTTCAACCAAATTGCTGATCCCGTAGTTATTTTTGATCAGAAAAGTAAAAAGTTCCTTGATTGTAACACAGCAATGATCGACAAGTATGGTTATACAAAAGAAGAACTGCTACAAATGACCCCCTTTGATCTTCATCCTACGAAGGAAGAATTAGAGAAAGTTAAGGAAAATATCGATGACAAGGATAACGTCCACCCCAACGAATATATGCATAAAGGTAAGGATGGTAGCATATACAATGTTGAAACACATACCCAGGAGATCCGGTACAAAAAAACAGATGCCTGGATCACCATTGTCAGGGATATAACTGAAAGGAAAAAGACCGAATCAGATCTAAGATCTGCATTAGAGAAAGCCACCGAATCAGACCGGTTAAAGTCTGCATTCCTCGCCACTATGTCTCATGAACTTCGCACCCCGCTTAATGCAATTATCGGTTTTTCAGATATGTTCGGGCCTGACATACCTAAAGATGAGATTATTGAATATTCAAAGATAATCAATAAAAGTGGTGATCACCTCCTACGGATTATTGATGATTTATTTGATATTGCCCTTATTGAAGCCGGACAAACTAAATTAAAGAAAACAATCACTGAAATACAGAATGCTATTGAGAATGTTCATAAGATCATCGTAGCTGAACAACATAAAACAGATAAAGAGGAACTGGTACTGGAAAAAGTAATTCCTCCCGGTAAGGAGACCTTATTACTGAATACAGATCCCTCTAAACTGAAACAAATCCTGATCAACCTGCTTAAAAATGCTTTGAAATTTACACATAAGGGCAAAATAAGCTACGGTTATGATATCGATGTTGTTAATCATAAATCAGTGCTAAAATTCTTTGTTAAGGACACAGGAATAGGCATTCCAGATCATGTTAGTGATACTATTTTTGATTCATTTATGCAACTTGAAGACACCGATTCAAGGTTATATGAAGGAACCGGGATAGGATTGTCTATCGCTAAAAAACTGGTGGATTTATTGGGTGGGGACATATGGTATGAATCAACGGAAGGAAAAGGGAGTACATTTTACTTTACACTTCCATATGATGGGCAATACCTAACAGCCAAGACCGACGAAGTTGCTGAGCTTTCATATCAAAACAATCTTAAAGATCAAACCATTCTCATTGTTGAGGATGATGAGGAAAGCCGGGAACTGCTTGAAATTATACTCACAATGGAAAAGGCCAACTGCATATCGACGAAACATGGTGCTGAGGCTATCGATTTATGTAATAATAATCCGGCTATCAGTATCGTATTAATGGATATAAACCTTCCGTTCATGAATGGATATGATGCAACTGCAGAAATAAAAAAAACCAGGCCTGGCTTGCCTGTCATAGCACAAACAGCACTAACCCTGTCAGGAGATCAGGAAAAAGCACATGAAGCGGGGTGTGATGATTATATTCCTAAACCCTTCACAAAAGAGAAATTATTAAAAACAATCTTAAAACATCTCAAATAGTAAAGCATTATCCAGGTTAATAAAAGTGCATCTATATGGTATCTTTTTAACTGTTAGAAAGTTCAACAATATCAATATCAGCTATTGAAATTACGGATTCGGATATGTCGATACGCTATGGCTGAAGGTAGAAACCTGGAAAGGTCTATAGAACGCAGATTCTCATGATTATCATGATCATCTGCGTTCCAATATTTTATTCATAACTGATCGCCTCAACCGGATTGGCATTGGCCGCTTTCAGCGATTGATACAGTATGGTTATAAAGGCTATCAGTAAAGCAACAAATATTGACAATGCAAATATCCACCAGCTCATATCGATCTTATAAGCAAAGGCCTGCAGCCATTTATCCATCAGATACCATGAGACCGGGATAGCTATTACTGCTGCTATCAGTACCAGTTTAATAAAATTGACGGTGAGTTTACTAACAATGCTGCCAACACTGGAGCCAAGCACTTTACGAATACCAATCTCTTTGGTTCTTTGCTCTGCCGTAAATGAGGCCAGGCCGAACAATCCCAGTGAAGCAATAAAGATTGCAAGTATTGTAAAATAAAGAAAGATCTTACCCTGCCGTTGTTCATCACGATAATGCCGTTCGTACCTGGTTTCCATAAATATGGATTCGAAGGGCCATGAATTATCAATACCTGAATAAATTTCTCCAATTTTCTCTACAATCTTGTCTGCCTTTTCTACCTCTATCTTAGCCAGTGCATAATTCGTTTCCCGGCCTCCGGTTACAAATGCACATGGTTCAATCACGTTATGCAGGGTTCTGAAATGGAAATCCTTTATTATACCTACCAATGTAAAATCCCTCTCTACAGGCTGGTCGTTCTCAATATCCATCATTGTAATCGTTTTGCCTAAGGGATCTTCCCATCCCAGTTTCTTTGCCAGTGTCTCATTGATAATGATGGTTCGATCATCCTCAGAATTACCCCGCTCGAAATTTCGGCCGTCAGTAATTTTCATCCCCAGTAAATCAATATATTCCGGATCGATCTCATAGAATTGCATAATTTCTCCATCCTCATCCTCAAATCCCTCAAACCTGAACATGGTTTGCATATGTCCTGCTCCGGGATAACCGGAGGCAAAACTGATGCCGGAAATTTCCGGGATCGTCTTCAGCATTTCACTGAATATCTCAGGACTTTGCTCAATGATATCTCCACGGAGTGGAATAACAAGGAGTTGCTCTGAATTAAAGCCAAGGTCGGCATTCCTGACAAAATTGAGTTGCTTATAGACTATCCCAGTTGAACTGATTAAGATAATGGATATCACAAACTGAAACACCACCAGGAAGTTCCTGAAGAATGCACTTCCTGATCCAAGTTTAAATTTTCCGGATAAAATCAAAATAGGTCTGAACTTAGACAGGAAAAGGGCAGGATAGCTTCCCGCTATTAAACCAACCACCAGGGCAAGCATAATAAATCCAAGTGACAGCCACCACTGTTCAAGGTAGTTGATAACCAGGTTTTTTCGTACAAGAAGGTTAAATTCAGGCAACAGGATCTCAGCCAGTGTAACTGCCAGTATCAGGGAAATAAAACTAATAAGAATGGATTCAGTTAGAAATTGCCAGATCAGTTGTCTTCTGTATGCTCCAACAACCTTTCGTATTCCAATTTCACGCAAACGGTTTGCCGATCTTGCTGTACTCAGGTTCATAAAATTGATGCAGGCAATTAGAAGAATAAACAGGCCAATTGCTGAATATAGTAAGATTGTAGTAACACTTCCGCCGGGTTCACTCTCTCCATCAAGATCGGAATACAGGTGTATTCTTTTCAAGGGCTGAAGGAAAAACGCTGCTTCAACATTCATCTGCTGAATCATGGGATCGCTTGCAAGATATTTCTGTATGATCTTAACAAATTCCTCATCCATCTTTTCGGGGGGATAATCTTTTGCCAGTTTGATATAATTGGAATAGTTGAGGCCCAGCCAGGAACTTGTTGGCGGGCCAGGCATATGTAACATGTCAATACAATCAAATGCTGAGAACATCCTGTATTTAATATGGGAATTTTCAGGCCAGTCCTCGAAGATACATTTCACAATATAATTGTGATTATTGTTGGCTACAAGAACTTTATTCATTGGATCTTCATTGCCAAAAAATTTCTCTGCCATACTTTCTGATATGGCCAGCGAAAATGGCTCTTTCAGGGTTGCAATAGGATCTCCCTGTATTATCGGTATGGTAAAAATTTCAAACAGGGCAGGGTCTGCATAATATACCTCTTCTTCAATTTCATTATCGTTGATTTCAAATATCAGAAAGTCAGGATTCGAAATTCTGGCCGAGAGAAGTACAGCCGGATAATGTTCAACAAGGTATGGTCCCAGGGGTGAAGCTGTTGAGGCAATCTGCATCTCCTGGCCCATAGCCTTGAGTTTCGAATTAATCCTATATATCTGATCTCCGTCTTTGTGATAGCTGTCGTAAGTCAATTCATTGATTACAAATAAAAGGATAAGCAGGCTGATAGATAATCCCAGAGTTAATCCCAGAATATTAATTAAAGAGAAAGCCAAATTTCTTTTGAGGTTCCTGACCGCAATGATAAAATAGTTTTTAAACATGTCTTCAATATTTCTACAGGAATACCGACCTGTAAGTTAATAATATATTTCCTATACCATTCCCAAGTCCGGTACCAAACTATAACATACTGAAATACAGCTTCTATATTAAATATGCAAAATAAGAGAGTGTGTAATTATTATACACACTATGGGTAATATTTACACATTAATGAATCATATGAAGTGCAAATTTCTTAGATTTGGTAATGATTTAAGATTGTTGTACGATTTTTGAACCGGTAAATATTGAAAATGAAATACAAGGGTAACATTTTGATAGTGGATGATAATGAAGAAATCCTGCTGGCAATGAAACTGGCGCTTTCAGAATATTTCGAGAAGATCATCCTTGAAAAAAACCCAAATAGGATCCCCTCATATGCTGAAAACAAGAACATCGACATTTATATCCTGGACATGAATTTCAAAGCCGGTCAGCATACCGGTAATGAAGGTATTTACTGGATGAACAGAATTCTTGATTCAGATCCCAGTGCCATTATCATTCTAATCACGGCATATGGTGATATAGAATTATCTGTAAAAGCCATAAAACAGGGTGCAACAGATTTCATCCCCAAACCCTGGGATGATGACAAACTGATTGCCACCGTTATATCCTCTTATAAACTAAGGAGATCAAAACTTGAGATCGATAAATTAAAATCAAAACAAAAACATCTTTCTGAAACAATTTCCGAACAATATATGCTGCTGACAGGCAAATCAAAGGTAATGAGGAAAATGTGGAATATGATACAAAAGGTTGCTAAGACAGATGCCAATATTTTGATCCTGGGAGAGAACGGAACCGGAAAGGAGCTGGTTGCCCGTGAAATTCACCGCCTGTCAAAACGAAATAATGAGATATTTGTCAAAGTGGATCTGGCAGCACTCAGTGAGACTTTATTTGAGAGTGAACTTTTCGGTCATAAAAAAGGTGCTTATACTGACGCAAGGGAAGAAAGAACCGGAAGGTTTGAACTGGCCGGTGGAGGAACGCTCTTCCTTGACGAAATCGGTAATATCTCAGTGAATCAGCAGTCGAAGTTACTCAGCGTTTTACAAAACAGGATCATCAATAAAATTGGTTCCAATGTTGACATTCCTGTTGATATTCGCCTTATTTGTGCAACGAACAAACCATTGATTGATTATGCAAAAAACGGGAAATTCAGGGAAGATCTTCTTTACAGGATCAACACCATTCAGATAGATATCCCTTCATTAAGGGAAAGAAAAGAGGATATCCCGCTTTTCGTTGATTTATTTCTGGCCAGGTATGCCTCAAAATATCACAAGCAGGATTTAGCCATAACCCGACAGGCCATCGAAAAATTATTGCAACACTCCTGGCCCGGGAATATAAGGGAGCTGGAACATGTTGTTGAAAAGGCTGTAATTATGTCTGAAGCAGGTGAATTAACAGATGGGGATTTCCTTCTTGCAGGAGAAACAATTGTTCCGTCGGCCAGTCTTAACCTTGAGGATAACGAAAAATATTTAATCATGAAGGCGCTTGAGAGAAGTAACGGCAATCAATCCATGGCGGCAAAGGAACTGGGTGTTACACGGAAAACCCTTTATAATAAAATCAGGAAATATGGTATTTAAACATTACACCATAAATATAATTGTACGGGTAGCCCTGATAGCCATATCCTGCCTTTTCTTTGTATGGTCAATATACCAGAGCCACCTGATTGTTGCCAAATTTACACTTGGATTCCTGTTTGTCATTCAGATTATTCTATTGATTATTTACTTAAGACACACGAGTAAAAAACTTCTTCGTTTCATGGAACTGATCAGGAATGAAGGTCTTATGGAGCGATTTACAAGAGAAGAAAAGGAACTGACACAGCAAAAGCTAAATGAAATTTACAATGAGGTTCTTCAGTTGATTTCCAAAGCCAGGATCGACAGGGAAACTGAACAGCATTATTTCCGAACTACCCTTGAAATGATAGGTACACCGGTAATTTCTTTTGATGAGAAAGGGAAGATAGAAATCTTTAACCGGGCAGCTGAGGAATTGTTGAAAATCGATATCCCCGCTAATCTGGCTGATATGGAAAACAATTATCCTGACTTCACAGAATTTCTGAGGAAAATAAAAAATAATGAACAGAGGCTTTTTAAGATCCAGATAGAATCAGTGATCTGTAAACTATCAGTAAAATGTATGGTCCTGTTTATTAAAAATCAAAAGATCAAGTTGATCTCATTCCAGAACATCAATACCGAACTTGAAGAAGAGGAAATTGAAACCTGGCAGAAGCTGATCCAGATACTACGACATGAAGTGATGAATTCCGTTGCTCCGGTTAAATCTTTAACCAATACGATACTGAAATTATTATCTGCTGAGGGCCAGCCAAAGAAGTCGAAAGAACTCACTGATGAAAATATCGAACAGGCAGTGGAGGGACTTCAGGCAGTGAATAAGCGAAACAAAGAGATGTTGAGATTTGTGGAATCTTACCGTACACTGACAAAGATCAATACACCCGTATTTAAAACAGTAGATGTTACTGACCTGATTTCCGGAATAAAAATCCTGTTGGATAAAGAATTTAAAAAGCACGGGATAGATTTCTCATATGATGTAAGGCCTCAAAACCTGAAAATATATGCAGACGAAAACCTGATCAATCAGGTGCTGATCAACCTGGTTAAAAATGCTCTTGAGGAGGTAAAAAGCATCAACAATCCTGTTATTAAACTTGAAGCCGTCAGGAATTCAGATAATAAAATATTGATAAATATTATGGACAATGGGAATGGGATTCCTGATGATATAAGGGAGCAAATATTTTTACCATTCTTTTCTACTAAAGAGGGAGGATCAGGGATAGGATTAAGTCTTGCCAGGCAAATCATGCGATTACATCATGGCTCCATCAAACTACATCATAATCCTGAAGGCAATACCGTTTTCAGCATTCAATTTTAGAGGTTCCTGATTGGAGTACATATATATTAAAATTTTTTATCTTTGATTCATCATCAAATTACATCCAGATGGATATAACAAAAATTTTCAGGATTATTGCTTTACTGATATTAATATTATCAGGAAGCTTCAGCCCGGCACAGGACATCAAAGCACCTGACAGAATTATTACCGATGGAGGAACAAGCATGGAGGTGTTATCCGTAAGTGGTTCCCGGTTTCTCAATTTTAGTGAGTCCACGCTTTCGATAACAACCATTTTCGCCTCCAATAATAATTTCAACGGGAATATGTTCGATATCGAGGTTATCGGAGTAAAAGGAATTATGATAGATTCATTTGATATCAACCTGACCGGAACTGCCGATATTTACATTTATTACAAGGACGGCAGTTATGTCGGTTCTGAAACTACTGCATCTGATTGGACGCTGGCCGGAATGGTTCCCAGTGTGGTAGGACTTGGCCAGGACATACCAACACCGGTTAACATTGGTGGTATCTGGCTCAATACAGCACGCACATATGGTTTATACGTTACCACTGAACCAACAGGATTCAACCATCCAACTATTTCCTTATTCTACACCAATGGCAATAACGAATACACTGATGCAAACCTGAAATTAACCACCGGTATTGGCCTGGGAGGATACACCCTGTTTGAATATACCTATCCCGACAGAACATGGAATGGTACCATTTATTATCATGAATTGCCTACTTTTCCAATGCCGCTCGGAAACTGGGCAATCTATCTTGGAATTGCTTTGATCGTGGTCTTTCTGGTATTCAGATATACCAGGAGAAAACGCACCAGATCATGAATAAGTTACTGTTACTCCTCATCGTTTTATTAGCAGCTTCAGCTTCGATTGCCCAGGAAACCAACAAATGTCCTTGTTGTTTTGAACCCTACAGGCAATTTGATTACTGGATTGGCAGTTGGGATGTTTATGACACCCTTGGGACACAGGTTGGAACCAATGTGATTGATAAGTTACAGGATGGTTGTGTGCTCAGGGAAAACTGGATTGGTGTGAAGGGTGGTACAGGAACAAGTTATAATTTCTATAGCCGTATTGACAGCACCTGGAACCAGGTATGGATTGATAATCAGGGCGGGATACTGAGACTTACAGGAAATACTGTAAAGGGTAACATGATATTAAAAAGCGCCCCATCTTCAGGACAACAGGGTAATATATATTTTCATGAGATCAGGTGGATAAAGAATCCGGATGGAACCATAACACAGTTATGGACTGTCAGAAATGAGAATGATGAAATATTGAATACGATATTCAAGGGTATTTATAAAAGTAAAGCAAATAATTAACTGAAAATCTGAAGAAATCCGAACTCAAGATTCATATTCAAATTTAATCACATGAAACAAAAAATCGATCTCAAAACCTGGAATCGAAGAGATCATTTTTATTTCTTCAAAGATTTTGAAGATCCATTGTGGGGTGTGACTGTAAATGTTGATTGCACAAAGGCTTACATATATGCAAAGGAAAACAACATATCCTTCTTCCTTCTCTATCTATATAAATCCCTGAAAGCAGCAATTGATATAGAAGCATTCAAATACAGAATCGTGGATGATGATGTAGTTTGTTATGATGTATTAATGGCCTCCCCCACCATAGATCGTAAGGATGGCACTTTTGGTTTTAGTTATATAGAATACCATGAAGATTTTAATATCTTTATTGAGAAGGCAAAAGAGGTAATTAAGAAAGTCCAGGATGAAAAAGGCCTGATTCCGGCTACCCATAATGAAAATGTTATTCACTATTCCACGGTACCATGGGTACAATTTACAGCTGTTGAGTATCCGCGTAATAATCCCAAACATGATTCGATTCCAAAGATCACTTTTGGGAAAGTATACACGGAAAATGATAAACTCAAAATGCCGGTATCATTACTGGTTCATCATGCCCTGATCGATGGATACCATATCGGGAAACATATTGATTTGTTTCAAAAGTACCTGGATGAAGGGTAAATGTATCTGAAATTGATAAACTATGGAGTAATGAAACCTGTGACTTTGATTTCAGTCAAAGGTTTTGTATATTTATAATATATTATATCAATTAACTCCCTTACAATACAGACTTAACTTAAAAACATAACATAATGAAGAAAACAAAAGCAATATTATTGAGTTTTATTGTGTTGTCCCTTTTGTGCTTTGCTAATATCTCAAGATCACAGACTGAGGGTGTGGCGATCAATAGCAGTGGAGATCCCCCTAATTATGCCGCAATGCTGGATGTAGCATCATTGTCAAAAGGTATTTTAATTCCGAGAATGGAACAATCACAACGTGATGGTATAAATCCGGTTACAGGATTGTTGATCTATCAAACCAACAACACACCAGGCTTCTATTTTTACAACGGCAGTTCCTGGGTCCTTTTAAGAGCCGGATATATATCAGAACTTTCGGATGCAGATGGAAATACAAAAGTACAGGTTGAAGAGAATCCGGATGAGGATATAATCCGGTTCGATATAGCCGGTACTGAGAAAATGAAACTTATTGACTCAAGACTGGAATTTGCGAATACCGGACAATCTGTTTTTATCGGAGGTTTGGCAGGTGCTAACGACAATCTGAGTTCTAACTATAATGTCTTTATAGGTGATTCTGCCGGAACAACCAATACTAACGGTCAGTGCAATACAGCCATCGGTTTTCAGTCTTTATATGCCAACATTGTAGGAAGTTATAACACAGCTTCAGGTTATAATTCACTAAAAAGTAATTTGTACGGAAACTACAACACAGCAGCGGGATTTGAAGCATTATATAGTAACACAACAGGAAGTTACAATACGGCCTATGGTTACAGATCCCTAAGACAGAACCTGACAGGTTCATCCAATACGGCAGCAGGGTTACATTCACTTTATAACAACCTAACAGGAAACTCTAATGTTGCAATAGGTACACGTGCTCTTTATGAATGCGAAGACAGGAATAATATTGTTGCAATTGGTGATTCGGCACTTTTTAATAACGGTACAGGGGCTACTACTTCGACTCAAGCCTCTTATAACACTGCCATTGGCTCTAAAGCGTTATATGGAAACACAACAGGATTTTATAACACTGCTACAGGTTACCAGGTAATGAAAACAAATACAACAGGAAAGACAAATACTGCCTATGGAAGTAAGGCGCTCTTTTCAAATACAACAGGTGATGAGAACATAGCAATTGGTTATATGTCCTTGACAGCCAATACAATAGGTAACGAATCAATTGGTATAGGATATATGGCATTATATCAGCAAACGGGTTATACCATAAGTAAAGATTTATGTAATATCGCTATTGGAAATCTTGCATTGTATCACAATAATCCCACAAGTGCCTCAAACGCACGAAATAATGTTGCAATAGGTCATATGTCTCTCTGGGATAATACTGAAGGTTATGCTAATACTGCCATTGGATATGAATCATTGAAATCAAACGATACAGCCTATGGAAATACTGCGGTTGGTTACCGTGCCCTGGTTGAAAGTACAGGGCAGGCTGTTACTGCGGTTGGATATCACTCGCTCCAGGATAATACTTCCGGTTCTGCTAACACAGCTATTGGTGGTGGTAGTCTGTTTGATAATACAACAGGTTCGGAAAACACAGCAGTTGGAACAACTGCTCTTCATCACAATGAAACCGGAAATCAAAATACCGCCTGTGGAAGACTTGCAGGTCCGGCATTTTCAGACCTGGATAATACCGGAGCTTTTGGTTTTGCAGCAGAACCGACGGCAAGCAATTATATCCATATTGGGAATACAGTAGTAGAATGGATTGGAGGACAGACAACATGGAGCATATACTCTGATTCAAGATTTAAAAGAAATATCAAAGAAAATGTTTCAGGGCTTGATTTCATTATGAAGTTACGGCCGGTAACTTTCCAGTGGGATATACATTTGCTGAATGAATATATCAAAGTCCCGGAAGAAGTATTCACTACTGATAATATGATAGAAGCTGTTAGAAAAAAAGAATCAAGGGTTTATACAGGTTTCCTGGCCCAGGAAGTGGAAGAGGCAGCCAGAACCACAGGATTTGATTTCAGTGGATTACATACTCCTGCAAATGAAATAACACCTTACAGCCTGAGCTATTCCGAATTTGTTGTGCCACTGGTAAAAGCCGTACAGGAACAACAGGAAATTATTGAAGAATTGAAGCAAAGAATTGAAGAACTGGAGAAAAGGGTTGTACAGTAGCATTGTGCTGGTTTATCAAATTGATGGTAAAAAGCAAATAAACATCATAAGAGGCTCCTGATAGAAGTGTATCATATCTGGCAGCATATTGACAGGTTTCAGGAGTTTCTGGATACTGGATGCTGGATGCTGGATACTAGATACTGGATGCTGGATACTAGATACTGGATGCTGGAAGCTGGAAGCTAGAAGATGGACATTGAACATTATCAACCCTAAACGCTCAACCCTAAACCTCATCCTACCTATCTCCCATTATTTTTATAATTTTAACCTGATCAAACTTCAAAATCATGAATACTTCCCGATTTCTATTCCTGATAAGCCTTTTAATATTAATCATGACATATTCGGCGTGCAAGAAGGATGAGAATACTGACAAACCGGCTATTCGGCTGGGGGCAATGTTACCATTATCGGGTGGTGGGGAATCGGTGGGGGAAAGTTCCGAAGTTGCTCTACAAATGGCCGTACAGGATATCAATGCCTATTACCATGATCATAATATAGACGCAGAGCTGATGATATACCTGTATGATACGGAAACTAATCCTGCTGTTGCGATGGAAAAAATTACCACTCTGAACGATATCGGGATCCGGCTAATTGTCGGTCCCTTTACAAGTTCCAATGTTGCAGGTGTTAAAGAATATGTTGATAATACTGAGATGCTGGTTATCAGTCCGGCAAGTGTCTCAACTTCGCTAGCCATCCCGGACGACAATATCTTTAGACTTGTACCTAACGATCTTAACCAGGGTGAAGCAATGACTGCATACCTTGAAGATGATGGTATTGAAGTTCTTATTCCCATTATCCGTGACGATTCATGGGGTAATGAATTGCTTGCGGCAACATCACAATTTTTCAACCAGGGAAATACCCAGATAACCGAGGCAATCAAATATAACCCAAACACATCAGATTTCACAACTTATATTGCAGATCTGAGAGACAAACTATTAAATGTGCTTTTACAGCATACGTATAATAAGGTAGGTATTTATTTAATATCGTATGGTGAGGCTTATGATATTATTGATCTTGCCTCACAGGATGTAGAATTCTATAACATCAGGTGGTATGGTTGTTCCGGTTATGCAGAAAACAAGCAAATGACAAGCCCGGATAGCATTGCTTCCTTTGCTGAATCCCAGGGACTCCCCTGCCCAAGCTTCGCACTTGATTCTGCAGAGATCAATCAATGGCAACCGATCATGGATCGCCTTCAGAATGAGCTTGGAAGAAAACCCGAGATATATGCACTTGTAACTTACGACGCCGTATGGCTGGCAGCAGAAACTATACGATCATCAGGAGGATCAGCAAACATTTCAACAATCAAAACAGCCTTTGTGGACAAAGCTGATAATCATAACGGTGTCACAGGTAATACCACACTGAATGCTGCCGGCGACAGGGCCAACTCAACCTATGATTTCTGGGGAATTATGAAAACTGCAAATGAATACAACTGGAAGGTTGTTGCGAATTACAATAATGAAACCGGAATATTTATTAAATATTGACGATTGACAGTTTAACAGTTGACAGTTGACAATCTTCCTGAAATGCCATTCATTGTTTTGTTATGGTTAATTATCCCAAATAATGCATTAGAAAAGGACGAATGCATTACGATTAAGAAGCTGTAGGCATTTCATCATAAATCAATATTCACCCGAATGATGAAATGCAATATCTTCTAAATCGGGATAATCCCAACTAATGCCTTGGTTCATTACATTCCCAATGCATAATTTGGGATTATTAACCTCTTTCAGAGAATAATCTCCTTGCGCCAATTCAGGGCTAAAATAGTATATCCGTTAAGCGGAAGTAGTTTTTAAACCACAGAGAACACGAAGAAATATCACCGGGAACACAGAGAAAAGAACTAAACCCTTTATCAATGAAACAATGGAGCCATATACTCAAGGATGTATCCCCTCCAGCCAGAGACGAGACGTAATTCGTCCATTCAACAATTCAACAATTAAACCTTTCAACTATTCAACCTTATTCTATTCATACCTCAACACATCCACCGGATTTTTCATTGCTGCCCTATAAACCTGTATGCCAACTGTAAACAGTGCTATTAAGATTACGCTAAATCCGGCGACTACAAATTGTATCCATGATAAATCGGTTTTATAAGCGAAATTATCAAGCCAGTTGTTGGAGAAATAATAGCCTGCTGGTACGCCCAGGATAATTGCAATAATGACCAGCTTGATGAAATCTGATATGAATATTCCTGCTATCTGAAATACAGAGGCTCCGTTTACTTTCCTGATACCGATTTCCTTGAATCTTCTTTCTATCATGAATGATGACAATCCAAACAGTCCCATGCATGAAATAAGGATCACAAGAATTGAACTGATATTCATGATCACCTTTGCCCTGGCTTCTTCTTCATACAGGTCTTTAACATTCTGATCAAGAACCTCATAAGTGAACGATTCATTGGGAATGATCTCTTTGAATTTATTTTCAACAAACAGGAGTGCTTCCTTCCATTGTTCAGGATGAAACCTCATACAAATCATATCAATTCCCCATCGCATAAGGATACAAAGAGGCTCTATCCTTTCATGAAGTGAAGTAAAATGGAAATCCTTTACCACACCTATCACTTTCCTTTCAATGTCTCCGGCTTTAATCGTAATACCTATCGGATTTTCCAATCCCATATCCTTAACGGCAGTTTCATTAATAACACAGGCTTCCATCATATCAGTAGTAAACTCCGGAGAGAAAAAACGTCCATCAACCATTTTAAGATGATACATGGTATCAAAATCGAACCATACACCCAGAATTCCCATCGTGGGTATGATATGTCCCGATTCCTGACCATCCCAACTTATACAATTGGCACTCACTGAAGATTCCCAGGAGTCAAGTGTGGTATTCGATGGGCATACATGTAAAACATAGGGGCTGGCTAAAAGTTCAGAAACTATGGTATTGTAGTTTTGCCACATTTCATTTGAACCATTCATACAAATGATATCGTCCTTATGGTAGCCCAGATCTTTATTCAGTGCATAATTGATCTGCCGGTTGATTGTAAAAGTTAAAATGATCACCACTACGGAAAGGAAAAATTGAAATACAACCAGTATTCTTCTGAAAACCAGCTGTCCGGTTCTTGATTTGAATGATCCCTTTAAACAATTGATGGTATTGAATGATGATTGAATGATCGCTGGATAAATACCAGCAAGGATACCTGTTATTATTCCGAATCCAAGTAAAGCCGCAATAGTAACAGGAGTATAGTTCAACCTAAGTTCTTTGTCCAGCATTTCATTGATATAAGGCAGGCCGAGTTGAACAATGATGATGGCGAAGTTAACTGCGATTAAAGCCAGAATAACCGATTCGGTCAGAAACTGCAGGATAAGTTGATTTCTGTCAGCACCTACAACTTTACGCATTCCTATTTCCTTCGAACGGGTTACTGAAATAGCTATTGAAAGGTTCAAATAGTTGATACAGGCAATCACGATAATGAAAATAGCAACCATTGAAAGGATATAGATATAAGTTATCAATCCGCCACCTTCCAGGTTTTCCAGATGCATCATAGTAATGGGCTTAATTCTGACTGTGACATTTGATTCCGGTTTGTGTTTTTGTTGGATACCTGCTATCTTTTCACCGAGTGATTCGATATCTACTTTAACTAAACTGAGCTGAACATAAGTCTGATAATTTTGCGAACCCCATTCATTTGTATTCCAGCCATAGACTTCATCGAAGATCTCAAATGGGACAAAAAATTCATAATTGGTGTAGAAATGGGTTTCTTCAGGAAAATCTTCATAAACGCCGGTTACTTTAGCATCATACCAACCCTCAACTTTAACGATCTGATTCATGGGATCATCATCACCAAATATTTTCTCCGCCAGGGACGCTGACAGTATTATATTGTGGATATCTGAAAATGCGTCCTCATGATTACCCCTGATAAATTTCAGTGAAAACATTGAAAAAAAGGATGAATCAACTGGGGTCCCAACTTCAGAAAATCGTTTTGTTTCTGTACCAATAACCCATTTTCGTGAACTTGTCCTTGCATAATTGATAATCTCAGGAAATTCCTTCTCCAGTGCAGGTCCGAGAGCTGTTGACGTAACACCTGAATATTTATTTCCGTTTGGATATATATATTCGCCATAGGCCAGATAAATTACATCATGCTTGTCAAAGCATTTTGCATAGCTAGTTTCATGTTTTACCCAGAGAAAGATAATGATAGCAGTGGCCAACCCGATAGCCAGTCCCAGTATGTTAATTATTGATGAAACCTTTTTTCTGAGAATGTTTCTGATTGCGATGATTAAATAATTTTTGATCATATCTTGTATCAATTGTTTGATTCAAAATATTTTACAACATCTGTGCCTTAAACACAAATAATTGTATTACAGCGTTATAAGTTTCAGTAAACTTGGATTGTTAATTTACAATGTCTCATATTCATACATTTGATGTTCCAATATCATACAAATTATATATCTTTATAAACTCTAAAATAGTAAAGAAAGTGGAGAAATCAGGTAAAATATTAGTGGTTGATGATAATAAAAGTATTCTTGATTCATTGGGATTGTTTCTGAAACACCGGTTTAAGGAGGTTGTCACGCTCAGCAATCCTAATGAGATTTTAGCCCATCTCGATTCAGATGATTTTGATGTGGTTTTGCTCGATATGAATTTTTCGGCCAGTCAGCATACAGGCAACGAGGGAATTTACTGGATGAGAAGAATTAAAAAGTCAAAACCTGATATCAGTATTGTTCCCATTACAGCTTATGGTGATGTTGAACATGCTGTTTTAACGATGAAGGAAGGTGCAACTGACTATATCCTTAAACCCTGGGAAAACAACAAACTTCTGGCAACCTTACAGGCCGCGTTTCAACTTAAGAGATCAAGGGATGAATTAAATAAACTACGTCTGAAACAAAGCTTTTTCAAAGAAGAAAAAGATCAGGCCTACAGCAAACTGTTATGGAAATCAGGTTCCATGCAGAAAGTTTATGACACCATAGGAAAAGTAGCACCCACCGATGCGAATATTCTTATACAGGGGGAAAACGGAACAGGTAAAGAACTGGCGGCTTATGCTGTGCACAAACGATCAAAACGAAAACATGAGGTATTTGTCAGGGTAGACCTGGGCGCATTAAGTGAATCCCTTTTCGAAAGTGAAATGTTCGGGCACAGAAAAGGATCTTTTACTGATGCAAAAACCGACAGGACTGGTAAAATGGCAAGTGCTTCGGGTGGAACACTGATGCTTGATGAAATAAGCAATCTTTCATTACCTATGCAATCAAAGTTATTGACATCCCTTCAAAGTAAAAAGATCGTGCCTGTTGGAAGCAACAGGGAGGTTGCTGTAAATTTCAGGTTGATATGTGCTTCCAATAAGATCCTGGAAGACCTGGCGGTTAATAATCTTTTCAGGGAGGATCTGTTGTACAGGGTAAATACGATACTGATAGAAATACCCCCTTTAAGAAGAAGGCCTGAAGATATTGAGTTTCTTGCAACACATTTCCTGAAAACTTATGGAGAAAAATACACCAAACAAAACCTCAGGATTGATAAAAATGCAATCTGGAAACTTGCAAACTATTCCTGGCCGGGAAATGTCAGGGAGTTGAAGCATACCATCGAGAAGGCGGTAATATTAAGCGACTCAGATATTTTAACTGCTGAAGACTTTCCATTCAGAATCAAAGAGTTCGATCAAACGCTAAACACCCAACCCCTGTCACTTGAAGAAGGTGAAAAAATAATGATACAAAAGGCCCTGGGGAATAACAGGGGCAACATCAGCGAAACAGCAAAAGAGCTCAAAATTGGCCGGCAGACTTTATACAGAAAAATAGAAAAATTCAATATCAAATTTTAGAAAAATGCTTGTGAACAGAATATATATCAATCTAATTATCAGAACCACATTGATCACACTCACATCAGTGTTATTTGCGTTTTCCATCTTCCGGTTTAGTGATTTGCTGATCAGTATTAATTTAGCTCTATTAATAATTCTGCAATTATTTTTACTCATCAGGAAGGTGAACCTTGTTAATTATGAACTGGCCAATTTCTTTAATTCAATTAAATATGATGATTCCTCTCTAGTTATTAAGGATAAACAAAAATGGAAGTCACACAGTAGGCTTACAGATGCTGTTAAACAACTCAACAACAAAATCAGGGAGATCAAATTGCATGATGCAGCCAGTGAGGCCTACTTTAAAAACCTTGTTGAACACATTGATATTGGTGTATTATCGCTCGATGAAAATGGTAAAATTGATATTTGTAATACCGCATTTAAAGAAATTCTTGGATTGGATAGCGAGTTAACAACATCTTCTATTAGAACAGGATCTCCAACGCTTTTTAAATTATTTACGAATATACTTCCTGGAGAAAAAAAACTATTAAACCTTCATATTAATCGGGATGTTTTGCATTTATCAATACATGCTACAACATTCCCTCTTTTGAAAAAGAAAATGAAACTGATCTCCATTCAGGATATTAAAACAGAACTGGATGACAGGGAGCTTGAAACGTGGCAGAAAATGATCAGGGTACTCACACATGAGATCATGAACTCGATCAGTCCGGTTTCTTCTACCATAAATACAATCAGGGATCTCCTCACCGGGATTGACAACACAACACCACTTCAGGTACAGGATCTCAGTAATAACCTGATAGGCGATACGGTAAAAGGGCTTGAAATTATTAATGAAAGAAGTGCCGGTTTAAAAGATTTTGTTCAGAAATTCAGAAGTCTTACCCTGTTACCTGATCCGGATCTGCAAATAATTAATAGTTCAGAATTGTTCAATGAAATAGGCGTGCTGATGCATGGTTCCCTGGAGGAATACAACATCAGATTAATTATTGATGAGAAAGCTGAAGACATAAAGATCAATGCAGATAAAAAATTAATGCATCAGGTCCTGATCAACCTGGTTAATAATGCAATAGATGCCATGAGTAGAACAAACACCCCTTCTATTAAAATGAATGCCCGTAAGATCAATGGTAAAATTTTTATTGAAGTTTCAGATAATGGACAAGGAATTCAACCCGAAAATATCGAGAACATCTTTACGCCATTCTTTACAACAAGAGATGAAGGATCAGGTATAGGGTTAAGTATTTCAAAACAGATTATGCGGCTCCATGGCGGAGATATTACTGTGCGATCAATTCCGGGAAAGATAACTACGTTCAGGCTAGAATTCAACTCTTGAGTTCCTGGATACTGGATGCAAGATGCTGATAATTGGAAGCTGGAAGTTAGAAGTTAGAAGCTGGTGGCATTACGTTGAGGATTGACGATGTTCTTTCTTCGACGTTCCATTGAAAACCTTCCAGATTCGACCCTATGAGAACCGGAAGGGTTTTTCACGTATTAACCCGATTGACTCTTTCAGGTTTTCTATCGTCAGACTCTGGAAGGTCAATTAAAAGTTCCCCCGAACGGCCATAACAGCTTAGCGCTTATAACTGCCGCACCAATATTTATTGCTTAATTCGTACAAGCGCTTAGCGGTTAACCCCTCAACTCTTCAGCATTCAACCTTTCAACTTTTGCCTTTACCCTTTTTCCTTGTCACACTATTCATATCTAATACTATCAACAGGATTGACCCTTACTGCTCTCAACACCCTGAAAGTCATGCTGAGAAGGGTAAGGCATAAAACCAGGATTGTAGCAAATAAAAATGGTCCAACACTGAAGGTAACCCTGTATGGAAAATTCTGAAGCCATTGATCAACCATCATGAATGCCACTGGATAGGCTACAACGCTTGCTATAAGAATAATGATTACAAACTCCCTGGCAAACATCATGTAAAGGTAACTTACAGAAGAACCGATTACTTTACGAATTCCAATTTCCTTGGTTCTCGCTGAAGTAGTAAAACTAACCAGGCCATAAATTCCCAGGCATGCGATGAATAAAGCAAGAATTGATATATAAAGAACCACATTACCAAGTTCCTGGTCTTGGGTGTACAAACCCGCAATATCGTGTGTAACATAACTATAATCAAAAACCTGATCCGGAAAAACTTCCTTAAAGACATGCGAGATGTATGCTATTATTTTCTTGTTCGTAGTACCACCTATTCTGACAGAAATTTGCCAGCCGGTTTCTTCTTCATTAAGCAACCTGATCATCATCGGGGTAATCACGTTGTGTGCCGACAGGAAATGGAAATCCTTCAGAACACCAACAATTCTGGCACGGTCACCGGTAACTTCCCCCCTGTAATCACCACCATACCTTATGTGTTTTCCTATAGGTTCTTCCATCCCTGTCTTTTTAACGGCCGCTTCATTCAGTATCACTTGATTTCCCTCAGGCCCTGTACCACGTTGAGGTCCCGTAAATCCCTCACCATCCAACAGCACCATTTTATAGGTATCAACAAAGTGATCATCACTATAATTATCATTCATTCTTATGTATTCACCTTGTTCAGCTCCATCCCATGATACACGGGTCCAATTGAATGAATTTTCGATGGGATAATCATGGATACTGGCAGCCAGAATATTTGGATTTGACAGGATTGTTTCTCTCCCATAAAGGTTCCGGACATCCCTCCATTCGCTCTGTCCTCCCTCCTTCTATCATTACCTGTTCAATCCTGTAAATTCTTTCTGCGTTCTTATGAAAAGTATCAAAGCTCAATTCAAACTGAATGTAGAGAACCAGGGCAATAAAGATTGCAAAACCAATGGCTAATCCAACAATGTTAACAAAGGCATACGACTTACGCTTTATCAAATACCTGGCTGCTGTTTTAAAATAATTTCTAAACATAAATTTTTTTATATGCTATTTCCAAAAGACATGCCATGATTGTATATAACTGGTTCTTCGCACATTATAGTAATATCAGATTGTAATAATTTTTATTGTGTAAAGTATTTTTACATATTGTGTAAATATATCTTACATTTGTGTTTCAAATTATAAATTTACCGAATAATGGCAAAAGCCGAAGGTAAGATACTGGTTGTTGATGATGACAAAACGATACTGGAATCATTGAAGTTTTTATTAAAGTATGATTTTGAGATGGTCACTATCGTCGGAAATCCCAACAGGTTGCCCGACATGGTTAAAAACAAAGATCATGATGTGATTCTGCTTGATATGAATTTCCAGGCTGGAATACAAACCGGAAATGAAGGTATTTTCTGGTTGAAAAAGATCCTGGAAACCGATCCTGATGCTGTTATCGTTATGATGACCGCTTACGGGGATATTGAGCTTGCTGTGAAAGCCATTAAAATAGGGGCAACAGATTTTGTCCAGAAACCCTGGAATAGCGACAAACTAATTTCGACACTTAAAGCTGCCTATCAGCTTCGTATAACAAAGAAAAAAGTAGAAACCCTGAAATACAAAAACGAGCTGCTGAAGGAAGAAAGCAACAGGCCTTTTGATGTTTTACTGGGGAAATCAAATGGTATGAAAAAGGTTTTTGAGGCTATTGAAAAAGTTGCCAAAACCGATGCAAATATATTGATATTGGGGGAGAATGGCACAGGCAAAGAACTTGTTGCGCGAAAACTGCATAATCTTTCAAAACGGTCTGAAGAAATTTTTGCAACAGTTGACATGGCCTCATTATCAGAAAGTCTTTTTGAAGCTGAATTGTTCGGATATAATAAAGGCTCTTTTACCGATGCAAAAACCGACAGGATGGGACGTTTTGAGAATGCATCAGGAGGTAGCCTTTTCCTCGATGAAATTGGCAACCTTTCTTTATCAATGCAATCAAAAATTTTAACTGTTCTGCAGAACAAGGAAATATTCAGAATAGGATCCAACAAAGCTATCCCTATAAATATCCGGTTGATTTCAGCTACCAATAAAGACCTGTATAAAATGATCGATGATGAACTGTTCAGGGAAGACCTGTTGTACAGGATCAATACCATACAGATTGAGATCCCTCCACTGCGGGAAAGAAAGGACGATATCCCCTTGCTGACAGACCATTTCCTTAATCTGTACAAAACGAAATACGAAAAACCTTTGCTAAAAATAAATGCCGGATCCCTGGATGCATTAAATCATTACTACTGGCCGGGAAACGTCAGGGAACTGCAACACACTATCGAGAAAGCTGTCATTATGTGTGACGGTGATGTACTGAGATCAGAGGATTTTTATTTCAGGACCGGCGAATCTTCTGAAGAACCCAATAAGGAAATAATCAACCTGGAAGTTCTTGAGAAAATTACTATCGGAAAAGCGTTGAGAAAACATAATGGGATATATAGCAAGGCAGCAAAAGACCTTGGAATATCGAGGCCAACATTATATAAGAAAATTAAGAATTATGGGCTATAACAGATTTTTTATAAATATCCTCATCAGGGTATTACTGGCTTCAGCAAATAATTTCCTGCTGATCTATTTTATACTTGCTGGTGGCAGGTTTTTCACAATTGTGCTCTTGGGGTTGTTACTGGTGCTTCAAATATTCCTTCTTTTCAGGTACCTGAATAAAACCAATTATGAACTTGCTAAATTCCTGCTGTTTGTCAGCAGCAAGGATACCTTGGTGGTTTACCTTAAGGGTGAGGTTGAGAAAACCTTTAAAGGCTTGCACAGCAGTTTTGACAGGATTAATCGTGAAGTTAAACAAATAAAAAATGAGAAAGAACTAAACATTATTTACCTCGAGAACCTTATTAACCATATTGGTACAGGTATCATCTCTTTCGATGAAAACGGTGCCGTAGAACTTTTTAACCTGGCAGCAGGGAAGCTGCTGGATTTATCTAAACCCGGAAATATTCATGAGCTAAATTCCGCCCACCATGGCCTGGAAGAATTTCTGAAAAATCTTAAAACTGAACAATCCGGCATTTTTGAAATTAAAACATACGAGCAATTTTCTGACACCTATTCAAGCTGCCAGTTAACATTTAAGTCAACTATTTTCAAACTATTCGAGAAAGAGGTTAAACTGGTTTCTTTTCAGAATATCCAGACAGAATTGGATGCAAAAGAGCTGGAGGCCTGGCAGAAACTTATAAGGGTACTGACACATGAAGTATCCAACTCAATAACATCAATATCTACATTAACCTCAACAATCAGGCGGTTTCTTTCTGATAACAATAAAACAAAAAAGATTGAGAATATTAACCAGGAGATACTTGATGATACACTAAAATGCTCAAAAATCATAGAGGAACGGTCGAACGGCCTGATTGAATTTATAAATTACTACAGATCTATTACCAGGCTGCCTGAACCAAAGAAAAGTAGTTTTAAGGTAATTGATCTTTACTCAGATCTGTTCAACCTATTTGAAAGGGATCTTATTGAAAACAAAGTAAAATTTACCTATAACTCAGACCCTCCTGATCTGAAGCTCCATGCAGACATGAAACTGGTTGAACAACTGATGATAAATCTTATCAAAAATTCATTCTACTGGTTGGTGGGTATAAATAATCCGGAAATCAGCCTTCATGCAAAATCTAATCAGCAAGGTTACACGTTTATGCAAATTACAGATAATGGAAAAGGCATCAGCCATGATATTATAAAAGATATTTATACACCATTTTTTACAACCAAGGAGGGTGGTTCAGGCATAGGGCTGAGCCTTGCAAAGCAGATCATGTATCTTCATAAAGGGGCAATCAGCTGTGTTTCTGAACCCAGGATTAAAACAAGCTTCACATTAAGATTCTGAATCAGCATGATCTTTCCGAATTTAAGGGTTTGTTAACAGTTTTTGAATGATGAACTTACTTACTTTGCACCAAAAAAAACTATTGTGAAAGAACTCTGGAATCAACGATATGATGATGTAGAATATGCCTACGGCACTGAACCCAATTTATTTTTTAAGCAACAGCTTGACAGGCTCGATCCTGGAAAAATACTTTTACCTGCCGAAGGGGAAGGCAGAAACGCAGTTTATGCAGCACTGAATGGCTGGGAAGTAACGGCCTTTGACCCGAGTGAAGCAGCTAAAGATAAAGCAGAAAAGCTGGCAAACAGGTTTCAGGTAGAAATTACTTACCTGATAACTGATATTGAAAATTTTGACCACACCAATGATTATTACGATTGTATTGGATTGATTTTCGCACATTTTCCGCCAACAAGCAGGTCTGTTTATCACCAAAAACTTATCGAATATATGAAATCCGGAGGTAGCCTTATCCTTGAAGGTTTTTCAAAAGCACAGATTTCAAACAACTCAGGAGGCCCTAAAAATATTGATATGCTATTTTCTGAGTCCGGGTTAAAAGAAGACTTCCGGGGATTGTCAAATCTGCAAATACAAACTATTGACGATATACTTCATGAAGGGCAATATCATCAAGGGAGTGCATCATTAATAAGATTGAATGGGATAAAATAACAAAACCTTCCCTTCATTTGGTTCATTGATTATGGTTACTTTTGCCAGACTTGAATGTATTCATTTGTCGTGTTGCAACCAGGATAATAAGTTTTTAGATAATCATAATGAAAGAAAAAATCAAGGGAATAATCAGAAGCATGGCATGCAGTTTGAATCTGGATTTGACAAAAAATCTTGAGTATGACAGGTTAACAAAATTGATCATACGCAATCACGTTGAACCTGATTCAAATTGCATTGACATTGGATGCCATAAAGGTGAGATCCTTGATCTCTTTTTAAAATACGCCCCTTCCGGAAACCATTATGCTTTTGAGCCTATTCCTGAGATGTATCATTCACTTGAAGATCGTTATGGTAAAAAGTGCACTGTGTTTCCTTATGCTCTTGGCGATGAAAGCGGGAATGCAACATTTAACTACGTAAAAAATGCACCTGCTTTTAGTGGACTGAAACAAAGAAAGTATGATGTTAAGCAACCTGTTATTGAAAAGATCAATGTTGAAATCCGCAAACTTGATGACCTGATTCCGGCTGGAACAAAAACAAACCTGATCAAGATTGATGTGGAAGGTGCGGAATATTCGGTTCTTAAAGGAGCCGTCAGGATTTTACAGGAAAACAAACCTATGGTGATCTTTGAATTCGGTCTGGGTGCCAGTGATTATTATAATACCGAACCTGAAGAAATATTTAACTTCTTTTCAGAAATTTCAGGGATGAAAATTTATCTTCTAAAGGACTGGATCAACAAAAAGGATGCCCTGTCCAGGGAAGCATTTAAATCAATTTACAAAAGCAATAGAGAATATTATTTTATTGCAAACTAACTAAAATCTATTAAAATGAAAAGTGACAAATCAACAGTAAATCCATATTTAACATTTCCAGGTAACTGCAAAGAGGTAATGGAATTTTATAAAGAAGCCCTGAATGGACAACTTGACCTGATGCCCTTTGAGGGGTCACCGGTTGAAGTACCTGCAGATTACACGCAGAAAGTACTTCATGCAACGTTAACTTTTGAAGGTGCGGTAATTATGGCATCTGATGGTATGCCCGGACAGGAAATTAACTTCGGGAATTCCATTTCTATTTCAATTGCCGCAAATGAACTGGAAAAAGCCAGAAGGTATTTTAACAACCTTGCCAAAGGGGGAACAATCATCATGCCTTTTGCGAAGACTTTCTGGGGTGCTGAATTCGGTATGCTTATCGATAAGTTTGGTATCCAGTGGATGGTAAATTGTGAGGTGGAGGAAGGATAAGAGTTACCAGTTCGAAGTTACCAGTTCGAAGTTACCAGTTTGAAGTTACCAGTTTGAAGTCTGATGAGACAGATAACTTCGAACTTCGAACTGGTAACTATTAACTATACCTTCCCTTTCCCTAAAAAACCTTACCTTTGCACTCCGATTTTTAACCGCCAGTAAATGCTTGAGAAACTCGAAGAAATAAAGAAAAGATACGATGAGATAGAGGGGCAGATGAATGATCCTGCTGTTGTTTCTGATATGAAGAAATTCATTAAACTCAACAAGGATTACAAAGATCTTCAACCCATTATCAATGCCTACAGAAAGTATAAAGATATACTTGACAATATTAGTTCTGCAAAGAACCTGCTTAAGACAGAAAAGGATGAAGAGTTCAGGGCTTATGCAAAGGAAGAGGTAGCAGAACTTAATGGTGCGAAGGATAAAATCGAAGAAGATATTCGCCTGATGTTGATCCCCGCTGATCCTCAGGATACTAAAAATGCTATCGTGGAGATCAGGGCAGGAACAGGTGGTGATGAAGCCAGTATATTTGCTGGCGATCTTTATCGTATGTACCTGAAATACTGTGAAGACCGGAAATGGAAAGTTGAGCCTGTTTCATCTACCGAGGGAACAGTAGGTGGGTTTAAGGAGGTGATCTTCGATGTAAGTGGGGATGGTGCCTACGGACAATTAAAATATGAATCGGGTGTTCACCGTGTACAGCGGGTTCCCAAAACTGAAACCCAGGGACGTGTACACACCTCCGCTGCGTCTGTGGCAGTTCTCCCTGAAGCCGACGAATTTGATGTTGAAATTAAAAATGAAGATGTCAGGAAAGATACTTATTGCTCATCAGGGCCCGGAGGGCAATCGGTGAACACTACTTATTCGGCAGTAAGATTAACCCATATCCCCACCAATATTGTTGTTACCTGCCAGGATCAGAAATCCCAGCTTAAAAACCTTGATAAGGCAATGACTGTGCTACGATCAAGGTTATACGAACTCGAGTACAAGAAATACCTTGATGATATTTCTTCCAAGCGTAAAACCATGGTTTCGACGGGAGACCGGTCTGCCAAGATCAGAACCTATAACTGGCCCCAGGGAAGGGTAACCGATCACAGGATCAATCTTACCATGTATAATCTTCATAATGTCATCAACGGAGAAATCCAGGAGCTGATCGACAAACTTCAGATGGCCGAAAACGCAGAGCGGCTTAAGGAAGAGATTGGAGCCGAATAATCAAATCCAGACTTACTGATCGGATGACTCCAGGTCATCCGATCAATAGCAAAAAACTGAAACCCTATCGTATTGATCCGATGAACTCAAGTCATCGGATCAGGGGCTAACGTCAGCACCACACTGATCGGATGCCTCCAAGTCATCCGATCAATAGCAGAGAACTGAAACCTTAACCTTATTGATCCGATGAACCCAAGTCATCGGATCAGGGGCTAACGTCAGCACCACACTGATCGGATGACTCAAAGTCATCCGATCAATAGCAAAGAACCGAAACCTTAACCTTATTGATCCGATGAACTCAAGTCATCGGATCAGGGGATAACCACAGCACCGATACTGAGCGGATGACTTCGAGTCATCCGATCAATAGCAGAGAGCTGAAACCTTAACGTACTGATCCGATGACTCCTAGTCATCGGATCAGTAGCCAGAGTAAAGAAAAAACTTTATCTTTATTCAGCAATTGACAATTCCATGCAATTCGAATCAGGCTTCTTATATCATATCTTTAACCGTGGTAATAATTCCCGGAAAATATTTTTCAATCATGACAATTACATCTACTTTCTCCAGAAACTTAGAAAACATATTATACCATACTGTGATATACTGGCCTGGTGCTTAATGCCAAATCATTTTCATTTGATGGTCAGCGTTAAATATACAATTCTCGATATTGGAATAGAGAAACAACTGGCGCTTAGTGATCGGATGACTTCAAGTCATCCGATCACTCGCTCAATAAAGATACCGCGTACCTTAAACAATTCTATCGGTATTATGCTAAGATCATATACCAGAGCTATTCAAAAACAAGAGAATACCACCGGCTCACTTTTCCAGTCAAAAACTAAGGCTGAGTGTATAAACTGCCCGAAAGGGATAACACCGGCCTGGTTTCAGTCAGCATTTGGCGCAATAATCAGTACCTCCATACCTGAACTGGAATATCCCAAACTTTGTTTTGAGTACATTCATAATAACCCGGTATCAGCCGGATTGGTAAATGAATTGCTTAATTGGGAATATTCTTCAGCAAGGGATTACTTTGGAAAAAGAGAAGGTAGTTTAATCAACAGGGAACTGGCCGGGGAATTGGGTTTGGTTTAAACTTTTTAGTACTGATCGGATGACTCCAAGTCATCCGATCAATAGCAAAGAACCGAAACCTTAACGTATTGATCCGATGAACTCAAGTATTCGGATCAAGAGCTAACGTCACCTCCACACTGATCGGATGACTCCAAGTCATCCGATCAATAGTAAAGAACCGAAACTTTAACGTATTGATCCGATGAACCCAAGTATTCGGATCAGGGGTTAACCACAGCACCACACTGAGCGGATGACTCCAAGTCATCCGATCAATAGCAAAAAGCTGAAACCTTAACGTATTGATCCGATGAACACAAGTCATCGGATCAGGGGATAACATCACCACTACACTGATCGGATGACTCCAAGTCATCCGATCAATAGCAAAAAGCTGAAATCACTAACGTATTGATCCGATGAACCCAAGTCATCGGATCAGGGGTTAACCACAGCACCGATACTGAGCGGATGACTCAAAGTCATCCGATCAATAGCAAAAAGCTGAAACCCTATCGTATGGATCCGATGAACCCAAGTCATCGGATCAGGGGTTAACCACAGCACCACACTGAGCGGATGACTCCAAGTCATCCGATCAATAGCAAAAAGCTGAAACCCTATCGTATGGATCCGATGAACCCAAGTCATCGGATCAGGGGTTAACCACAGCACCACACTGAGCGGATGACTCCAAGTCATCCGATCAATAGCAAACAGATGAAATCTTAAACTTATTTTAATGACAGCGGTTTAAGAAATATGGCATTAAACCGCCTGTATAAATTTGAGTTTGATTGTCTTTGCTAAAATCCCGGCATTTTAAATTTCAGTGTCACCTCGCCTGTTTCTTTATTGACTTCAATTTTCTGGTTTTCAACATCAAGGTCTTTACCAGTTGCCATTTTAAATATTCCGGTAATAAAACCCAGACCCTGGTTCATTACCTGTTCCATTTCTTCGGCGGCTATTCGTTTTTTAACATCAGTTTGTTCTGTCTTTTCCTGTTTCTCTTTTGTTAGCGTTTCTTTATCAGAGGTTTCATCTTTTTCAATGCTGTCTTCCGAAGCTTGTGATTCCGGCTTGACAGTTTCTTTATCAACTATTTCTTCGATACTGTCAAGGGCTTCTTTGCGCTCTTCGGTAAAAATATTCTTTTCAAATTCGTCGGTCAGTTCTTTCAAGTCATCAAGGAATTGCGATCTTCCTTTTTTACTGAAATCTACCATATCGGTCGAACTTCCCTGGTTTAACACACTTTCAAAAAGGTTCTGCTTCAGCACAAGCCCTGAAGCGATTTTTACTTCTATGGAATTTCGGGTAATAAGGTTCAATACTGTTAACTTATCACTCTTTTGTCCCAGCCTGTCGATACGTCCAATACGTTGGTTTTTCTTAGCAGGATTCCAGGGTAGTTCAAAATTTATTACGGTGTCTGCTATCTGCAGGTTCAATCCTGATCCACCTGCTTCCGTCGATAAAAAGATTTTGCTTGCCTGATTGGTTTCAAATTTTCGTATCAGTTCACCTCTAAGTTTTACAGGCACCTGCCCGTTTAATTCTACAAATCCAATGTCATTCTCACGTAGCATCCGGGCGATAAGTTTGTGCATTTTTATCCACTCCGAAAAAATAATGATTTTACGATTGCTATTTTTGATATTGAGTTTCTCCAGTAAAATAAATTTCAGTTCATCCAGTTTGGGCGAAAAATTAGTTTCACCGTCGATAAGAAAGGTCGAATTGCAAACCATACGCATGTTGGCAAGTAAAAGCATGATTCGTTGAATATCATACGGAGTTATGAACTTTTTCCTTAAAATAGCAGCAATACCCTTTGAAAATGAGTTATGGTAATCTGCTTGCTCAGGGGTAATGGCAACCGGTATATCAAGTTGCTGAATGTTCGGAAGTTGTTCTATGACTTTCCGTTTCTCCCTTCTTAGCAGAATCGGTTTTAATTTGTCTTTTAAATGCTGAAGATTATAATAACCATTAATTTTATTGGTTTTGTAAGGATCAAACAAGCAATATTGATATGAAAATTCCCATAAGGGCCCAAGGTACCATGGGTCAAGCACACCCATAACAGAGAACAGGTCTATAAGCCTGTTCTCGATAGGTGTTCCGGTTATTACCATCACTTGTTTTTTATCAATATTCTTAATTGACTGTGCAGTTTTGGTAGCGTAATTTTTAACCCGCTGGGCTTCATCCAGAATCAGGAAATCAATGCCGGCTTCATTAATAGCAAGATGGTCGCGAAGCACAGTCTCATAGTTAACTATAAAAAAGTAAAAATCATCAGATTTATACTGATCCGCCCGTTCGTGTGGGAATCCCTGCACAACAAGCCCTTTTTCCGATGTGTATTTCTCAATTTCAGTTTTCCACTGCTCCTTAATGGATGCCGGGCAAACAATCAAGGTACGTTTAAATCCGAACACCTCCTTTTTAAATATTGCTGTTGCAATGGCCTGTATGGTTTTACCCAGGCCCATTTCATCGGCAATGACAGAGGCTTTCCGTGATATGGCAAATTCAATACCCGCTTTCTGGTAATCGAACAATTCCATGTTAATGCGGCTATAATCGGGTTGCGTGTCGCTGCTGATTTTTTCAAGCATCCGGATCTCGTATAATCTGTCGATCTTTTCCTGAACTTCAGGCCTGATAACAATCTCTTTGAAATTTTTACTTTCTTCAATAAAATTGATGAAATCAAGAGCCTGGTTATCGGGTATTGACAAATTTTTACCAAAGTATTTTGAAATGAGGAGTCGTATTTCATCCGGAAGTGGGTACGGATAAAAGTATGATATTTTATAATCATTCAGCGGATCAGCATAAATCTCAATAAATGGAAATTTTTTTGAAAGCCTTTTATATCTGTCAGGTTCGGTTTTTAATTTGTTAAAAGCAAACATAATATGCTTGGTGGTGCCAAGTTTGTTAATTTTCGAATCCATACTGTCAGAATAACCGGTTTCGTTTTCAAAATCGCGGAGGAATATTTTGTATTTGACCCCGTTTTCGTTTGTCAGTATATGATCCCCATAAATATTATCGGCCCATTTAATACGGTATTCGGCTTTATCTGCTTTTTGCCTTCTTTCGTTCAGAACCCTTTTTATCATTCCTTTGCGGGAGTATTTTTTGTGGGGGATCTCCTTTTGGGGGTCTAATTTTTTCAATTCATCATCAAGTTGGAGCAAAGCTGAAAAAGTGTTTTTATCCCATGCTGACACGTCTCCGTTATTAACCGGATATATTTTACCGGAATCTACATGCAGGTTAACTTCTGAATTTTCGTATTCCGTAGATATAAAAAATTCAAAAGCCCTGGCCGATTGTGAAAGCACCTGGCACTCACCATTGTTATATATAATTTCACCACCTACGACAAAGCTGTTGTTTTCGTCCGATCTTAATTGATGGATTTGTTTTTCAATGACTTGCCTTAATTCCATTGGACAGGGATTTAATTAATAAATATTATCAGTATTTATACCTTAGGTGCGAAATTAAATTTTTCAGGCAGAAATAAGATTTAAAATTTATCAAAAAAAGTTAACAGGGACGAAAAGAACTAAAGCCTCATACTTATCAATAGCAAAGTGTATTAGCATTCCGATAAACCAGAATAAACAATAATAGTTATTTTTTGGATTCGAAAGTGTGATTGTCAATAACTCACAGATTTTTATTTCTTCTATTGAGAAAACATTGATTGATTGTGTTTATTTTTCCTCAAAGGTTTATTTGACCGAAATTAATGAGTTTATCAGGAAATTCAGAAATGAATTTGATAAAGACTTATTGTTAACATACTTAAACAAGGTAAATTCTTTTGTGCTCAATAAAAGAGTCGGATATCTTTTGGAAATAAATAATATTTCAATAAATGGACTCAGTATAAATAATAAATATGAAAAATTGAATAAGAACCTAAGCGCTGAAGGAACACAAGACAGGAAATGGAAGTTAATAATCAATGAGGACATATAATATGGAAAAAAGAGAATTACAGTCTTACTCATCAAAACTGGGTTATAACCTGGGCCAAGCAGAACTTGATTATTATCAACATTTGGTATTGGGAAAGTTATTTGAAAAGTTTAACACTATTTACTTTAAAGGTGGTACCTGTTTACAAAAATGTTACGGAATAAAAAGGTTCTCTGAAGATCTTGATTTTAATTACACAGACATCGACATTAAAAAAATAAGAAGTTTTATAGAGGATGTTTTCGAGGCCGGGATCATTGATTTTTATGAAACCAGGTTCGGAAGCACATTTAGCATCAGGGTGAGCGGAGCGCTATATAACGGAAGTATAAGTTCAATGTGTAAGGTATCATTCGATTTCAGAATCAATGATGTGTATAATGAACCACTCAGGAAAATAATACGCCCGGTATTTAAGGATTTACCAAATTATTTTCTTTTGGCCCTGGATGAAGAAGAGATACTTGCAGAAAAGATCAGGGAAATAATAACGAGATACAAAGCCAGGGATGTTTATGATATGAATGAGTTGTTGCATAATGGTATCAAGGTTGATTTTGAGCTTGTAAACAAAAAACTGTCAACATATGATAAAGCTTTTGACATTAAAGAATTCAAAGAGAAACTTGAAGAGAAAAGAAGCATTTATGACGAAGAAATAAAAAGATTGACTGCAATTTATGATGATTTCGATACTTGCAGGAATTGGATCTTGGAGAAGCTTGGCCAATAAAGGTTTCCCTGAACTTAATAAACAGTACTGATCGGATGACTCCCAGTCATCCGATCAATAGCAAAGAGCTGAAACCTTAACGTATTGATCCGATGAACTCAAGTCATCGGATCAGTTGCAGTAGTGGTTTCTTCACCGGGTGACTGCGAGTCACCCGGTGAAGAAACCATAGTACCCTTCGTGAAACTTTGTGCATTCCTTTGTGTAACTTTGTGGTACAAATAATACCACATACCATGACCAGAACCCAACTAATCGAAAATATTCAGAAAAAAAAATCATTTCTATGTATTGGCCTCGACACCGATCTGAATAAGATACCCAAACATCTTCTTAATGAAAATGACCCGGTATTTGAATTCAACAAACAAATAATTGATCATACCCACAATCTGGCTATTGCCTATAAGCCCAACCTTGCTTTTTATGAAAGTAATGGTGCTTCGGGATGGGAAAGCTTTGAGAAAACGATACAATACATTAATTCAATGTATCCGGATATCTTAACCATTGCAGATGCAAAACGGGGAGACATTGGAAACACATCAAAACAATATGCCAGGGCATTTTTTGAAACGATAAATGTGGATGCAATTACCGTAGCTCCTTATATGGGAGAAGATTCTGTTTCCCCCTTCCTGGAATTCGAAAACAAATGGGTGATCCTTCTGGCACTGACAAGTAATAAAGGGGCATTTGATTTTCAGTTCCTCCATGACCAGGGTTCAAACAGAAAACTCTTCGAAGAAGTCCTGATAAAATCAAAAAACTGGGGTAATGCAAAAAATATGATGTATGTGGTTGGGGCTACCAAAGCTGAGATGCTGCAGGATATCAGAAAGATCATACCAGACCATTTTCTTCTTGTACCCGGTATAGGAGCCCAGGGTGGTAGTCTTGAGGAGGTCGTTAAATATGGCATGAATGAAGATTGCGGCCTGATCGTAAATTCTTCACGGGGAATAATTTATGCTTCTGATGGGAAGGATTTTGCTAAAGTTGCCAGAAATAAGGCCAAGGAACTACAACAGGAGATGTCTGGATATCTATAAATAGTTACCAGTTTGAAGTTTGAAGTTTGAAGTTGTTTTTTACGCTAACGTTTTGCTGAACTTCGGACTTCAAACTGGAAACTTCGAACTATATCTTTAATCCTCGAAAGTATAGTTCCAACCGTGTTTATCTTCAAATTCCCCTTCCTGGATTCCCCGCAGTGTAATATAAAGTTTTGTTGATATTGGTCCGGCAACGCCATCTTTACAATAATCGTAGGTCTTTCCGTTCTCATGGTCAACGATTTGCCCTACCGGTGAAATGATCGCTGCTGTACCACAGGCACCAACTTCATCAAAGGTTTCCAATTCTTCTATCGGGATATTTCTTTTTTCCACGGTCATTCCAATATCCTTTACGATCTGCTGTAAACTCATATTGGTAATGGATGGCAGGATAGAACTTGAATCAGGTGTGATATAGGTATTGTTTTTAATCCCAAAAAAGTTGGCAGGCCCTGCTTCATCAATATATTTTTTATCTTTTGCTTCAAGGAATAATACCGAAGCAAATCCACTATGCTTTGCCCTTAATCCTGCCCGCAGGCTTGCAGCATAATTACCGCCAACCTTAATATGTCCTGTACCCTGAGGTGCTGCCCTGTCATAATCGCGTACCAGTTGCAGTTTCACCGGATTAAATCCTTCCTTAAAATAAGGCCCTACAGGTCCTACAAAAACAACGAACATATACTCATTGGCTGGTTTTACGCCAACCTCAGGCCCCGAACCAATAAGTAATGGCCTGATATATAGTGAAGCGCCGGTACCATAGGGGGGTACATATTTTTTGTTGAGTTTTACTGCCGTTGTCACAGCTTTAAAGAATATTTCATCCGGAACTTCAGCCATTACCACCCCATAGGCAGAACGTTGCATTCGTTTACAATTTTCTTCCCAGCGGAACATCCTCAGTTTTCCATCCTTACCCCTGAAGGCTTTCATCCCCTCAAAAGCCTCCTGTCCATAGTGTAAACAGGTAGCGGCCATGTGCATGTTTATATATTCTGATGAAGATACTTCAATTTCACCCCATTTACCATCCCTGTAGTAACATCTTACATTATAGTCTGTCTTGAAATAACCAAACGGCAGACTTCCCCAATCAATATTTTCCATAACTATAATATTTAATTTTTCCAAATATGGTCGGCTGCTAAGGTAGAAATAATTTTTGAATCCCTATAACCCGATGAAGGATAAACCTGCCTGACAGAGGGGATTACAGGATAACTTATTGTTAACCAAACAGGTATATTAGCAGTATAATAAACAACAAAGCAGGTAACATATTCAACACCCTTAATTTTTTTATTTCAAGGATATTGATACCCAATCCGATCAGTAATATTCCCCCAACTGCTGTTAACTCTGAAACCACTGTTTTTGAGAAATAATCTCCTATTGAAGCTGCAAATAAAGTGATACCTCCCTGGTAAATGAACAAAGGAACAGCAGAAAATGCAACACCAATACCCATCGTTGAAGCAAGGGCAATGGATGAGATCCCATCCATTACTGATTTAACATACAGTAAATTGGGGTCATTGCGTAAGCCTTCATCTATAGCACCTATAATGGTCACAGAGCCCATACAATAAAGCAGGAATGCGGTAATCAATCCTTCTGAGAACCTGCCGCCCGAGATCTTCGTTTTTCGTTTTAGAAACTCTGCGAAACGATTGATACCCTTATCGATATTAATCAGTTCCCCGGTAACCGCACCGAGAATAAGGCTCATGATGATCAGAAAGATATGGGTTGTTTCCAGGGCCATCGACACCCCAAGGAATAATGTAAACAGTCCGATTGCCTGAAAAAGTATAACAACAATCCTTTTAGGTAGTTTCCCCTGTATCAGAATACCGATGATACTCCCTGCAAGTACTGCAAGCACATTAACGATTGTCCCAATCATTGATCAATAATTTCTATCAAATATATAAATAATGCCGCTTATCCTGAATTTAACAAAAGCAATCAATTATTATATTACTGATAATTAACAGGTTTCAATCAGGTTACAATTATTGGTTTTCACTTTACAGATATCCTGTTACAATTTACAGTTTACATAAATATTTGATGATATTTTTTATAAATTTATCCTCATTAAATAATTAAAAAAATTATTACTATGAAAAAGTTATTACTAATGGCCCTAATTTGCTGCGTTGGAGGAGCTTACGCACAGCAGATTGACAAGGCAAAGTATCAGAAAAGTGACAAAGCCCCTAAAACAACCTATTCGGCACCTGAATACTCAAATAGTAGTCAGGATATTAAATCACAAAGTCCGGCCTACACACCTCCGGAGGTGATCAATAAGGATGTTGCTACAGTTAATCCGATAGAGATCGGGCAGGCAGGAAATACCTGGGGATTTTCTTACATGAGAACAACTTATTTATGGGTTGCCAATGAGATCAATTCCATTTCATTTATGCATCGTATGCTTGCTGATCCGGGCACAGGATTCCTGGCTTATGATTTATCAACGGATGGTGGACAAAACTGGTCGGTGAATAACCAGGTATATGATCCCACCCTGCCCGAAGGTTATAACGCACGTTATCCCCAGGGTGTTCTTTACAACCCTCCGGGAAACACAGATCCTGACAATGCTTACTTCACCTATTTTGCTCCAACCCTTGACGGATCAAATGCTGCTGGTGGAACAAACTGGGGTGGATATTGCTGGGGTACAGCACAACTCGCTGTGGGTTCACAACCCACACAGCATAATCAACCCTCATCTGGTAACATGCATCAATTTCTGCCCCCCGGAATGGAATTAACCGGACAGGGTGAAATCTGGACGCTTGATGAAGAAAACACTGATGTTGGTGGTGCATATGTTTACACGGATAACCTGATTCTTGGACACGGTGTCTGGAATGATGTAAATTCAGAATTTGATTTTGAGTTCGAACATTTTCCATTGGAAGTATATGATGATAAGTATGTTAATGATGCCAAGATCGCTTTTTCACCTGATGGCATGACAGGCTGGATGGTTGCCATGACACAACTCCCCGAAGAATTACCACAAACGACCATGCACCCGGTATTATTCCGCACTGAAGATGGCGGTGAAACCTGGGAAGATGACCCGATAGAGGTTCAACTGGGTGGTGAAGATGGTATCCAGGAGATCGTTAACTTTATATCAGATGAAACACTTGTATGGTTTTACGACCCGGAACCGGTCCCTCCCAGAGATGAGATCGATTATTTTATGGGATTCCATGTTGACATTGCAGTTGATGCATGGGGCAACCCTCATCTTTGTGGGTTGGTTGCCATTGCTGATGCTGAAACTAATACCTGGTGGCATGCAGAGGGGGTTATGGCCGAGTTTCATATCTGGTCAGAAGATGAAGGCGACACATGGCAGGGACATAATCTTTATAATCAAAAAAGATTTGATGTTGAATTTAGTGTAGGTGGCAATACAACAAACATGTATAACAGGCCACAGGTTGGAACAAGTGCAGACGGTGCTATTGTGTTCTTCTCATTTCTTGATACAGATATTGAAGAAGTGGAAGATAACAGCCAGCCTGATATTTACTTCTCCGATTTCCAGCCTGCTTTAGGAACCCATCTTGATGAAGCAATTAATGTCACTGCTTTTTCAAGTGCCATGTGGAATGCCAGATGGGGTGCAATGTCGCGTTATGTCTTTACTGAAACAGATGGCGTAAATTATACTTGTACCATTCCATGGGTTTATCAGGTGATGACCGATGAAGATCCCGGACTACCCGTTCAATTCTGGTATATCCCTGATTTTGTCAGAACATATGCTGTTACCGGTGTTCACGGAATTGAAAGTGATCCGATGGCATCTGTTGCACAGAATTATCCTAACCCATTCAGTGGCACCACCAATATCAGAATCAATTTACTTTCTGAATCACCGGTTGAAATCAGTGTGTATTCTTTAACCGGACAACTGGTAAATCATGTTGATTACGGTCAATTAACCAGAGGCATACATGACCTGGAACTCAATGCCGGAAATATCGATCAGGGTTTATACTTCTTTACTGTAAAAGCAGGCGAAAGTGAAGTTACCAGAAAGATGATCATCCAATAAAAAATTTACAACAACAAAACAGGGATGTCTCAAAAGTCAGGAATATTTATTTTTTTAGAAATATTCTTACTCTTTGCACTCTGTTAATTCTCTGTGATTCCTCTGTGGTTAGGCACATTAAAAAATAACCACAGAGGAATACAGGGTTAAAGATGAGAACACAGGAAATTTTTTGAGACAGTCTCGTTTTTTTTATCTCGAAGTCATTTTGTCAGTTATAACCAAATGGCACAGGCTTTGATCTTTCCGCGTCGTAATTTTAACAAATAAAATACGATAAGATGGAAAAGGGAAAAATCAATGTCCAGACAGAAAATATCTTTCCGATTATAAAAAAGTACTTATACTCGGACCATGAGATCTTCCTGAGGGAGTTAATATCAAATGCTGTTGATGCTACACAAAAACTAAAAACGCTTGCTTCAGCCGACAAATTTAAGGATGAACTGGGCGATCTGACAATTCATGTTTCTGTGAATAAAAAAGCCGGAACGATTACTGTTAAAGATCGTGGTATTGGAATGACCAGCGATGAAGTTAAAAAGTATATCAATGAGGTGGCCTTCTCAAGCGCGGAAGAGTTCGTTGGAAAATTTAAAAATAAAACCGAGGCAGAAAAAAATGCTATCATTGGACATTTCGGACTTGGATTTTATTCTTCATTTATGGTTTCTAAAAAAGTAGAGATTCTGACAAAAACCTATAAAAAGGGTGGACAGACAAAAGCAGTACAATGGGAGTGTGATGGAAGTCCTGATTATAACCTGACTGAGATTGATAAAAAAGACAGGGGATCTGAAATCATCCTCTATATCGATGATGAATCAAAAGAATTCCTTGAAGAACATAAGATCCTTGAACTACTGAAAAAGTACAGTAAGTTCCTCCCTGTTCCTATTCAATTCGGAACAGAAAAAGTTACGGAAGAAATTGAAGGGGAGAAAGACAAAGACGGAAAACCCAAAACAAAGGAAGTTGAAAAACCGAGGATCATCAACAATACAGATCCTTTATGGAAGAAGAAACCAACCGAATGTACCGACGAGGAATATAAGGAGTTTTACAGGGAATTATATCCATTCACATTTGAGGATCCATTGTTTCATATTCACCTTAATGTTGATTACCCATTTAATCTGACGGGTATTCTCTATTTCCCAAAGATCAAGAAAAATATCGAAGTTCAGAAAAACAAAATCCAGCTTTATTGCAACCAGGTTTTTGTAACCGACTCTGTTGAAGGTATCGTTCCTGAGTTTCTCACACTTCTGCATGGTGTAATCGATTCACCGGATATCCCGCTCAATGTCAGCAGGTCATATCTGCAAAGTGATGCTGCCGTTAAGAAGATCTCAAACTATATCATGCGTAAGGTAGCCGACAAACTTGAGGAATTATTTAAAAAGGACCGCAAGAAATTTGAAGAAAAATGGGATGATATCAAGGTGTTCATTGAATATGGTATGATCACCGAAGAAAAATTCTATGAAAGGGCAGAGAAATTTTCTCTGTTTAAAAACATTGATGGAAAATACTTCACCTTCGACGAATACAAATCCAAGGTTAAGGAACTTCAGAAGGATAAGAACAAAACCATCATATACCTTTATGCAAATGATACTGAGACAGAACACAGTTACATTGAAGCAGCAAAGGAAAAAGGCTATGATGTATTATTAATGGATGGTGTTCTTGATAATCATTTCATCAATCATCTCGAACAAAAGCTATCAGGTATAAGTTTTAAAAGGGTTGACGCCGATGTGGTTGAGAAGCTTATTGAAAAAGAGGATGCTGCACCTTCCAAACTTGATGACAAGCAAAAAGAAGAATTGAAACCGGTTTTTGAAAGAAATATCAATAAGGAAAGATTTTCAGTACAATTTGAAAACCTGAGCGAAACTGACCTGCCCTGTGTAATCACACAGAATGAGTTTATGAGACGTATGAAGGATATGTCGGCCATGGGCGGAGGATCACCTTTTATGGGGGAAATGCCCGAAAACTATAACCTCGTTGTCAATTCGAACAACCCGATTATCACAAAGATAATTGATGAGAAAGACGAGAAAACCCAGGATCAGATTGTAAAACAGGTGTATGATCTTGCATTGTTATCACAAAACCTGTTAAAGGGCCAATCACTCACTGACTTTATTAAAAGGAGTGTTGATATTATAAAATAATGAACAGTTGGAAAATGAGACTGTCTTACATTGCCACTGGTTAATATTTCGTAATTTTAGTTTGTAAACCAGAAAAATACATAACATGAAAAGGAAAAACTGGATAATCATTGCCATTATTGTGATCATCGGATTGATTTTGTATAGCTCAATCAAGGGCACCTATAACAATATGGTAACCAAAGATGAAGCCGTTGGTGAATCATGGGCCCAGGTTGAGAATGTTTATCAGCGCAGGGCGGATCTGATCCCTAACTTGGTGAACACTGTAAAGGGCTATGCAGAACATGAAAAAGAAACACTTACCGAAGTCATTGAAGCCAGGTCTAAAGCTACTTCCGTAAATATCAATCCGGCAGATCTGAACCTGCAAAGTATGCAACAATTTCAGGAAGCCCAGGCAGGTCTTACATCGGCACTTTCAAAATTGCTGGTAGTTGTTGAGCGATATCCCGACCTGAAGGCAAACCAGAACTTCCTTGAATTACAGGCGCAGCTCGAAGGAACAGAAAACAGGATAACTGTTGAAAGACAGAAATTCAACACCGTTACCCGGGATTATAACACCTATATCAGGAAATTTCCAAAGAACCTCTGGGCGAGCATGTTTGGTTTTGAAAAGAAGCCATATTTCGAAGCTACTGAGGGTGCGGAGCAGGCACCGGTGGTAGAATTTTAAATTTACTTTAAACAGGAAAATCAAGACCTGAAGCAATATGGGAACTACAGCTCGTAACTTTTTTAATAGCCAGCAAAAGGCTGATTTAATACAGGCAATAGGCAATGCCGAAATGGAAACGTCAGGCGAAATTCGTTTGCATCTGGAAAATCATTGCCACGGCGAAGTGCTTGACAGGTCAGCCTTGATCTTTGAGAAACTTAAAATGCATGAAACTGAACTTAGAAATGGAGTTTTGTTTTATTTAGCCGTAAAGGATAGAAAGTTTGCCATCATCGGCGACAAAGGGATCAATGCCGTTGTCCCAAAAAATTTCTGGGATAATATTAAGGAAAATATGGCAATTCATTTTAAACAGGGTGAATTCACAGAAGGCCTGGTTGAAGGAATGGAAAATGCAGGCAAACAACTCAAGGAACATTTTCCACGCCAGACTGATGATGTCAATGAATTATCTGATGAAATATCTTTTGGAAGCAAATAATATGAAACAAATTCAAAAATTAAGAAGGTTCTTCTTCGTAAGTATATTTTCCGGTTTAATCCTTCCGGTCATTGCCCAGGATATTCCCGTCAGGCCGCAACCACCGAAATTAGTCAATGACCTGGCAGGTATTTTAAGCCCGTCGCAAACCGGCAATCTTGAAAGAAAACTGGTAGCATTCAATGATACCACTTCCAACCAGATTACCATCGTCCTGGTTAAAACACTGAATGGCCATGACAAAGCTCAATTTGCTTATGAGATTGGTGAAACCTGGGGTGTTGGTCAGGGTAAATTTAACAATGGTATTGTTATCCTTGTCAAGCCTAAAACAGCTTCAAGCCGTGGGCAGGCTTTTATTGCCACGGGTTATGGACTTGAGGGTGCAATCCCGGATGCCACAGCTTCACGCATCGTGAACAATGAAATGATCCCTTATTTTAAAAACAATGATTATTATACAGGACTTGATAATGCAACCACTGTATTGATGGAACTGGCATCCGGTGAATATTCTTACCAGGCTTATGATAAAAGAACAAAGGGAACACCACTTGGGGCAATACTTCCTTTCATCATCATATTTGTCGTTTATTTTCTTCTTATGAGAAACCGTGGCAAATATTATTCCGCCGGAAAAAGTGGAAGCAGTCTTCCATTCTGGACCGCTTTATGGCTTGGAAGTGCTATTGGCCGGGGCAGTAGTGGTGGCGGAAGCTGGGGAAATTTCTCATCCGGATCCGGTGGTTTTGGCGGCTTCGGAGGAGGAAGCTTTGGTGGTGGCGGCGCAGGCGGAAGTTGGTAGGATTTCTGAATCTTACTATGATTGCCTCATTCTGACATAGTTTAAGTCTGTAGTCTTCATTCTTCGGTCTCCATTCTTCGGTCTTCAGTCTTCACCCTCAATCAGGGTTGTTGAGACAAGAAATTTAATTAGCCTGAGAATTCTTTATTCTTATTTAGTCTTAATAATAATTTTTACTAATTTTACCCCCGGAAAATATATCATGAAATAATCATATTTCTGTATATTTACATCTTCTATTACCAAACCAGAATATTAACGAGATGGAATATTCCTTAGTGGCATTGTCAAAGCTATTGTTTAGATCGCTGAAGAGAAGTCTCTTCGGCGTATTTTTTTGTTTGCTGATCATTCAATCTGTTTACTCCCAGTCAGCTGATGCAGGCAAACCCCATTTTCAGGTATGTGCGGCCTGTCATACGATAGGAGGTGGCAAGCTGATCGGTCCTGATCTGAAAGATATAGGTGATCAAAGAGATGAGGCCTGGCTTATTAAATTTATCCAGAATTCCCAGGAAGTAATTCAATCAGGTGATGAAGTCGCTGTGCAGCTTTTTGCAGAGTATAATAATATTCCCATGCCACCCAATAACCTGACCGATGACCAGGTGAGGGATTTGCTTGCCTATATTGAGGCGGAAAGCAAGGGTGGTATTGAGCTAGCAGAAACACCGGCAGAAACCACTGAAGAAGCTCCGGAAGACCATACAACTTACGCTGATGAGATCCTGGAATATAAGATTGAACACGGCAGGAATTACGGCTACCCTTTCTGGATTTCATTTGCTTTGTTTTTTATTGTATTTATAGATCTGTTTTTAACCAAACTTATTAAGGCAAAATTTGTTCACATCATTGTTATGATCATCGCTGCCATTATTATGGTGGAAGTAATCGTAACAGAGGCCATCGCCCTTGGGCGTCAGGAGGGTTATTCCCCCGACCAGCCTATTGCCTTCTCGCATAAAATCCATGTAAAACAAAATAAGATCGATTGTAAATATTGTCATCACACCGCCGATAACAGCAGGCATGCCGGAATCCCCTCCCTGCAATTATGCATGAATTGCCACAATGTTGTAAAGGAAGGAAAAACAACCGGTACCGAAGAGATTGCAAAGATCTATGATGCCATCGAAAACCAGAAACCTATTGAATGGATAAAAGTTCATAATCTTCCCGATCATGTGTTTTTCAGCCATGCCCAACATGTAAACGTGGGTGAAATCGATTGTACGGTATGCCATGGTGATGTTGAAGAGATGGACAGGATAACACAGGTTTATGACCTTGGTATGGGATGGTGCATCAACTGCCATCGTGAAACCCGGGTGATGCAGTTTGAGACCAATGAGTTTTACACGGATTATATTGAGCTTCACGAAAAACTCAAATCAGGGGAGTTGCAAAGAGTTACTGTTAAGGATATTGGAGGCAACGATTGCCAGAGGTGTCATTATTAATTGAATATTAACGGTTCATCCGTCAAAAACATACTTCATAATGAAAAAATACTGGAAAAGCTTAGAAGAATACAATTCATTAAAGTCACAAAAAGAGGTTACGCGGGAGCCTGAACCAGAGTTTTCTGTCGAAGGATTATCGGATGAAGAAATCAAAGGAAAAGCAAACAGGCGTGACTTCCTCAAGATGCTCGGTTTTACCGTTGGTTATGCTACCCTGGCCACCAGCTGTGAAATGCCGGTCAGAAAAGCCATCCCCTTCCTGAACAAACCTGAAGATGTAACACCCGGTGTAGCCAGGTTTTATGCTTCTACCTATTATGATGGCAATGATTATTGCAGTGTGCTGGTTAAAACCAGGGAAGGAAGGCCAATAAAAATTGAAGGGAACGAATTATCAGAAGTTACAAAAGGCGGTACCTCATCCAGGGTACAGGCTTCCGTACTTAACCTCTATGATTCAGGCCGGTTAAAACATCCATTGATGAACGGCCAGAAAGCCCGATGGGAAGAAGTTGACCAGGAAATCAAAGGAAAACTTGAGAATATCGCAGGAACCGGGAAAGAAATTGTTTTGCTCACATCAAGTGTTATCAGCCCTTCAACGAAAAATATATTCAATGAATTTAAAGTGAAATACCCCACTACAAAATGGGTTACCTATGATGCTATATCATCTGCTGCTATTTTAAAAGCAAACAAAAAATCTTTCAACAAGGAAATCATTCCTGACTACAGGTTTGACAAAGCCGATCTTATCGTAAGTTTCAACGCTGATTTTCTAGGTAACTGGCTAAACTCCATCGATTATATCAATGGATATACCTCCAAAAGAAACCTCGAAGACAGCAATACCATGTCAAGGCATATTCAGCTGGAATCGTTCATGTCGCTTACCGGATGCAATGCTGATGAAAGGCTCCCTGTAAAACCATCAGAAGAAAAGATTATCTTACTGAATATCTATAATGCTATTGCTGCACATCTGGGTGAGCAAACATATACTGTTGAACCATCTCCAATTAATATTTATACAATAGCTGAAGAATTGCTGGCCAACCAGGGAAAATCGCTTGTTATCAGTGGCACAAATAATATTGATACGCAATTAATAGTTAATGGCATCAATCATCTTTTAAATAATTATGGTAATACCATCGACCTGAACACACCATTATACCTTAAACAGGCCGGGGATGATGAAATGGAAGCCCTTGTTAAAGAACTTGAGGGGGATAAAATTGGCGCTTTGTTGATCTACAACTGTAATCCCGCCTATGATTATTATAATGCTGGGAAATTTATCCGCGGACTAAAAAACAGGGAACTCACTGTTTCCTTTTCAGATTATACCGATGAAACTTCACAGCATGTTCAGTTTGTTTGTCCCGATAACAATTACCTTGAATCGTGGATTGATGCAGAGCCAAAATCAGGTTATTATTCACTTGGTCAGCCAACCATACCAAAGTTATTCGACACCAGGCAGTTTCAGGAAAGCCTGTTAACATGGATTGGAATGGAACCGGATTATTATGCCAATATCAAGGCTTACTGGGAGGAAAATATTTTCCCTGATCAATCAACACATTTAAGTTTTGCTTCGTTCTGGAATCAATGCCTGCATGATGGGGTATTCAACAATAAGAAAGCAATCGAACCTCAGCCATCATTTAACGAATCGGAACTTAACGGTAGCATTAAGAAACCGAATGGTGAATTTGAACTTCTGCTTTTTGAAAACATGGCAATAGGTAACGGCAAACATGCCAATAATCCCTGGTTACAGGAACTGCCTGATCCGATCTCAAAAATCACATGGGATAACTTCATTGCTGTTTCCCCGGCCGATGCTTCTTCAAAAGGATGGAAAAACGAGGATGTGCTCAAGATCAATGATAAAATAAAATTACCGGTACTTGTTCAACCCGGACAAACCGCTGGGGTAATCTCGATAGCCATGGGTTATGGCCGCACAGGGGCAGGCAAAGTAGGTGATGGTGTTGGAGAGAATGTTTTCCCATTGATTAATTTCAGTGATAATACTATTCAGTACAACTCATCTGTTGATCTTTCGGAGACCGGAGGTACCTATCCCCTGGCGCTAACGCAAACCCATAATTCTATGGAAGGCCGTGACCTAGTCAGGGAGACTACCTTTAAAGATTGGAAGGAAAATCCAAAATCCGGCAACAAGATGCACGATTATCATGAAGAGCGCCATGTTACCCTGTATAGCAAACCTGATTTTCCAAATTTCCACTGGGGGCTTGCCATTAATCTGAATTCCTGTATAGGTTGTTCGGCATGTGCCATTGCCTGCCAGGCTGAGAATAATGTAGCTGTTATTGGTAAGGAGGAAGTAAAGAGAAGAAGGATCATGCACTGGATAAGGATTGACAGGTATTATACTGATGATGCTGAAAATCCGGAGGTCTATCACCAACCGGTGATGTGCCAGCAATGTGATAATGCCCCCTGTGAAAATGTTTGCCCTGTTGCAGCAACACCACACAGTGATGAAGGCCTCAACATGATGGCATATAACCGTTGCATTGGCACCAGGTATTGTATGAACAACTGCCCTTACCGGGTCAGAAGATTCAACTGGTATAAGTATTCCAATAATGAAAAGTTCCCTTACAACATGGACAACGAACTGGGTAAGATGGTTTTGAACCCGGATGTTGTTGTACGGTCGAGGGGTGTTGTTGAGAAATGTTCCTTCTGCTCACAGAGGATACAGGAAAAGAAACTTGAAGCCAAGATGGAAAACCGGAAACTGAAGGATGGGGATATCAAAATGGCCTGCGAACAGGCATGCCCGGCCAATGCCATTGTATTTGGTAATTTAAACGATAAAGAAAGCAGGGTTTCTAAAGCATACGCAAACGATAGAAACTATCATCTGCTAGAAGAGATACATACACTGCCTTCCGTTGGTTATTTAACCAAGGTAAGAAACAAGGAAACCAAAGCTTAATCGATTAAGAAAAAAAAGGAAATATGTATAAAACCAGCGTCAGAGGGGTATTAATTGAAAATAACAAGACCTATGGGCAGATAACCCGGGATATCCTGGGCCCCCAGGAAAAGAAAATGCCGAAATGGTGGTTCCTTGCGATGGGTATAAGCATACTCGGACTTGCCGTAGGGATATGGGCAATCCTGATGACCATCATTCAGGGTATCGGAACCTGGGGATTGAATAATTCTGTTGCCTGGGGTTGGGGTATCATTAATTTTGTATGGTGGATTGGAATCGGCCATGCAGGTACCGCATTTTCAATATTTCTGTTATTGTTACGACAACGATGGAGAACATCCATCAACCGCGCGGCGGAAGCCATGACGGTTGTGGCTGTGATCTGTGCCGGACTTTTTCCGCTATTACATATGGGCCGAATCTGGCTTGCGTTTTTCATCTTCCCCTACCCTAACACACGCGGACCTATCTGGGTAAACTTTAATTCACCCTTGTTCTGGGATGTGGTGGCCATCAGTACTTATTTCATGGCATCGGCAACATTCTGGTATATCGGTATGATACCTGATCTTGCTACGGTAAGGGACCGTGCAAAATCCAAGGTCAAAAAGGCCATTTACGGGTTTCTATCTTTTGGATGGGTTGGCCGTGCAAAATCATGGCTCAGGTTTGAAACAACTGCTTTAATTTTAGGTGGATTGACAGCGCCCCTTGTAATTGCGGTTCATTCCATCGTATCTATGGACTTTGCCACTTCTGTAATGGCAGGATGGCATACCACAGTTTTTCCACCGTATTTCGTTATCGGAGCTATATTCTCTGGTTTTGCCATGGTGCTAACCCTGATGATCATCCTCCGGAAAGTATTTAAATACCAGGATTATGTAACCCGCGGGCACCTTGACGCTATTGCCCGTATCCTGACATTTATCAGTCTGATCATGGGTACGGCTTACGCCACGGAAATCTTCGTGGCCTGGTATTCAGCCATGGAAGGGGAAATATATACCTTTTTCCACAACAGGATCGCAGGTGACCATACCGGGGCATTCTGGACCATGGTAACCTGTAATGTTGTCTTTCCGCAACTTTTCTGGTTCAAAAAGATAAGGCGTAACCTGACCATGGTATTCATTATCTCCATCATCATCAATATTGGGATGTGGTTCGAAAGGTATGTGATCATCATCACCTCTTTAACAAAAGATTATCTGCCGGCAAACTGGGCTGCTTATTCACCAAGTTTTGTTGAAGTCGGAATATTTATAGGTACACTGGCCATTTTTGTAATCGGGGTATTGTTCTTTATCAAGTATATCCCGATGATGGCGATCAGTGAATTAAAAGGTATTTTAAAAGAAACTTCAAAGGATTAATTTTAAAATGAGTGCATCAACTTTAAATATAATCGGTATTTATGACGATCAGGATAAACTGATCGAATCAATAAAAACGATACAGAAAAAAGGCATCAGGGTAAAGGATGTTATCTCACCCTACCCTATCCATGAAGTTTTCAGCCTGCTGAAACTGAAAACAAGATTACCGGTTGCTGCATTGTTCTATGGAATCTTTGCTGCAACTGCCATCTTTTTGTTTTTATACTGGACTTCAGTGATCAATTATCCACTCAGGTTTGGTGGCAAACCCCAGAATACGCTTTCTTTTATTGTGGTCATGTTTGTTGGCATAATCAATATCACGGCATTGTTCACCATTATCTCTTTTTTCCTGAGGGAAAAGAAAGGCCCCGGGGCGAAAGCAGAAATCGTCTCGCTTGATCTTACAGATGACAGGTATGCGATACTTATCGACAAAGAAGAAGATATGACAGAACAGGAAGTTCGGGATATTAACGGATTGCTCAGGCAAACCGGCGCTATTGAAATAATGGAACAGGAATTAAAACAGGAATAACATGATGGGATTTAAACATTATAAAACCGGTTTTTTCATAACGACATTAATTGTTCTTGTAGCTTTATCGTCATGCAACCACGACAGGAACCATCCGGGCTGGGTTTATGCACCCGACATGATGTATTCGGAAGCTTATGATGCCTACACCGAAAACCCCAACTTTGAAAACGGAAGGACCATGCAATTACCTGTCAAAGGAAGCATTGCGAGAGGCTCCATACCCTATCCCTATGAAAAGACTTACTTTGGCCAGGTGGCAGCCGGCAAAGAATTGGTTAATCCTTTAGAAATAAATAATGAAGTACTTGCCACAGGAAAAGAACAATATGACATTTACTGTGCCATATGCCATGGTGATCAGGGAAAAGGTGATGGATATCTATATACTAGCAAACTGTTCACGGTTAAACCCACATCACTGGTTGAGGCGTATGTTCAAAACAAACCCGACGGAGAGATCTACCATATCATTACCCTTGGTTCCTTATCAACTTTAATGGGGGCTCGTGGTGGCCAGATTGAACCTGACGACCGCTGGAAAATCATTCATTATATAAAACAAGAATTGCCGTAATTATAAGATCTGAACCTTTAAAACAGGATCACATGAATAACGAATTTAAACTGACAAAAACATTTAGATTAATCGCCCTGGTTTTAATTGCAATAGGGATTATAACCTTCGTGATCGGATTTATCTATAATCCTGAAAAAACCTGGGGTAATTATCTCCTGAATAATTATTATTTCCTGGCCCTGGCCATTGGCGGTACTTTCTGGCTAGCCCTTCAGAGGATCACCCAGTCGGGTTGGTCGGTTGGTTATTTCAGGATCCCAGAAGCTTTTGGAAATTATATACCAATCGCATTTATCTTCTTCGTCCTCCTGTTTATCGGCTTTCACCATCTTTATGAGTGGACTCATCATGAGGTAGTTGAACACGACCATGTGCTTGAACATAAAAGCCCCTATTTGAATATTCCTTTCTTTATGATCCGCTTGGTTGTTTATTTCGTGGTTTGGATTATAATGACTCAAATCCTGAGACGGATTTCCCTGAAAGAGGATGAATTAGGTGGAATGGCGTATTTTGAAAAAGCAGAATGGTATTCCAAGATATACATTTTTGCACTGGCCATTACCTTTACTATGGCTTCTTTCGACTGGATCATGTCTATCGATCCCCACTGGTACAGTACTATTTTCTCCCTGAAAAATTTCGTATCAGGTTTTCACCATGGCGCTGCCCTTATAGCATTAATGATCATCATTCTTAACAGGTTTGGATACTATAAGTTCATGAATAACTCCCACTTGATCGATCTCTCCAAGTATATCTTTATACTTGGTATAATCTGGGGATATTTCTGGTTTTCACAATACCTGCTTATGTGGTATGCCAATATCCCTGAAGAGACCATTTACTATGTTGACAGAATTGAAGGACCCTGGGCTCCCCTGTTCTGGATGAACATCATTCTAAATACCGGGGTTCCCTTTGTATTCCTGTTATCAAATTACCTTGCAAAAAGCAGGTTCATTCTGGGCGTGGTTGCTTTTATATTGCTAATCGGAATGTGGATAGATTTCTACCTGCAGATCATGCCAGGCGCTGTTGGTGAAACCCAATCCTCCATCGGATTACTTGAAATCGGTACTTTCATGGGTTATGCCGGATTGTTCCTTTTCATTGTTTTCAGAACGATAAGCAAGCATCCCATGGTACCTGAATCACATCCCTACCTGGAAGAGTCGGTGAAACATCATTTACATGAAGTTTAAGTGAATATTTCTCTTTAATTCACAATTATTTTTCTATGATAGGTATTGTTATCAATTTCAACAGTAACAATGTACGTTCCGTTACTCTTGTCAGAAAAATCATATGTAAAAGGACATCCTACATTCACATTGGTCCAAATAATTTTCCCTTCAAAATCAACTATGCTTAATTTACTGAACCGGTCAATATCAGCACAATCAACAGTAACTATTGCGTTTGTTGGATTTGGAATAATCGATATCCTTGTATCATATTTATAGTATTGTCCTTCCTCATTCTCATTGCTAAACAAAAGATCATTAACATCCACTACCGAATAAAATATATCCTCTTTTCCCTGTGATTTGAAAACTGCAGAGTCAATAACAAGCTCCTTATTGAAATAACCTGATAACAAAACTTCTTCATTGTGAATTGATAATGAGTTTATCCTTTCTGTTCCATAACCCCAATATTGCTGAAATCCAATAATATCACCGAATGCATCTACAACCATAACAAAAGCATCTCTATCGATAGCAGATATAGAAGTGTTGTCATTTAATTTAAAATCCATAAAAATCCCTGATATTATAGTTTTGTTATCCCTGGTTACAATCATATCATCTGGTTCATCATATCCTTTTCCACCATAATTATTTAGTTGCATGAGTGATCCATCTTTGTCAAACAAAGCAAGAAAAATATCATTGCCCCCATTTGAAACAAGTTGATGTGAACCTATACATAACTTTTCCGAAAATTCACCCAACACGAAAATGTTTCCAAATTCATTGCATTCAATGGACCTTATTGCATCATTATTTTCGCCTCCGAAAGAAGTGCCCCAAATAAGTTCACCTTCAGGATTGATCTTTTCAATGTAGCAATCAGAATTACCGAATGTATCCAGGTTCAGCTTATTCATTGAACCTGTAAAACCAAGCGCCCAGTATATGTTACCATTTTTGTCGCTTGAAACAGATCTTGCCCTGACACCTTTGGGACCTGAGTGTTTCCGGAGCCAGCACAAATCTCCCTTGTTGTTTAACAATGCAAGAAATGCATATGACATGATCTCTTTGTTTTCACGATTATTCATTTTGTAAGGCGATGTAAGTAATCCTGTTATAAGTATCTGATCTTGTAAGGTAATTTTCATATCCATAACCGCATCATGTCCTTTACCTCCAAAATGTTTGATCCACTTTAGTTGCCCGCTGTTTTTAAAACTTGCAATAAATATATCATCACCTCCATATGAATCTAGAACAGCTGAATCTGAAAAATGGCCCCTGCCATTAAAAATTCCTGAAACAATAATATCACCGTTACTTCCGGTCATTATTTTTTTCCCGTATTCGGAAATCATCATGTTTTCCTTTTTATTGCCTCCACCTGTACAAAGCCAGTTAATATTACCTGTTGTATCGGATTGGAGCAGGAAATAATCGGAATCACCTGCAATAGTTAACTTAAAATCTTCAAAAATTGTATGCTCCTGCAAATAGCCGGTAAGTAATACATTACCCTCACTATCAAAACATGAAGAAAAAGAGGCTTCTGATTGATCACCTTTAATATGCCTTACTTCTTGTGATTTTAGTTTTAAACCAAAAGCTGTTAGAGCAAGAATAAAAATTACAATGTAATTATTTTTAATAATATTTATCATAACGTAAAACTTAAATTTGGACTTTAAATATTCTCTCACCGAAATATATTAATACAGCATACTGATCCCTTTTTGATCTTTCCATATCAAACCCGCAGTTGACAGGATGAGGCCTTTTTATTTGATCAATGACTTCATAATTATTATTGATCAATTCCACTTTTGTTATGTCAGTATAAGGATTTATGCTTGACCACGGATAACTCCGGTAGAGATGTTGCAGATACCTGTATATATCAATTAAACTGATTTCTATATTTATTTCTGATTCATTCGGTACAGCTCCATAATTATAATCACCGAAAGAAGCAAGGTAATCTACCATGTTAAATGCATTATCTTGTGTTGATTGGCATTCATAAGCTTTAATATTAACCATTGATCCATCTTCAGCTTTAAAGCCTGGCAACAATTTGATATTATAACCTTCATAGTTTATTTCAGCCCCGTCTTCCACAAGGGCCTGGTAACCACCACCACCTAAAGTTAAATTGCGGGCTTCAGTTGTTGGATATATACCCTGGGGTTTTACAAAATTCTCTAGTGTGAGATTCATAGATGCCTGACAAAGTGTTTTATACGGTGAATTCTGAATATCGTTCAGTACTAAAACAGAACCAGTATAATCGAGATTCCCTTCGGGATTATCTAATCCAGGAATACCACGCCCATAATAATTATAATCTCCAAAAACAGATTTACCATTTAAATCACCCGCTGTGTAATCGTAGCAAGCATCATAATATTGTGCAAAGTGCGGGTAATATAAAAAACCGCGATCGCTATATGTTGATGACATACCATGAATAGGTTGGAAATTATGATCAGAATCTAAATACATTGTCGTTGCATCAACTGGATTATCAGTGGCATCGATAATAGGATAAAGTTGCTCATCGATTTCCTCTGGCCAATCAAGTTCTGGCCATCGTTGTGATTCATATTGGTAAAAGATACTAGTGAGATGTGGACCATGATAAAATGGATTATTATAAGGCATGAAAAACAATGTTGTAAGATATCTGTCATATATACAAACTGTTTTTCCAAATTTTGCATTATGATAATTATATGTATGTGTTATTTCATTTGCATATAATTCATCAAACAATCCCCAATCATTACCGGAATCTAAGTTTCTTTTATACATCTTTATAAAACCCCAATAATCACCATACTGTGGTGCTCCAACTGCCAAAACATCGTTATAAATATCAACATCGTAACCAAAATTATCATCCTGAGAACAATCGTGTATAGTTGCCATTCTACCCCAACTATCCGTTATATCATTTTGGTTTCGATAATAAATTTGAACTTTACCAGCATCATTACCTTGTGAGTCATTATAAGGTGATCCTACAGCAGCATAATCTCCCCAAATTGTCACTGAATGCCCAAAATTATCATTATCTGAACCATTATTCTCTAGTATTACTAACTCATGAATTGTACCTGACCAACCACCTACTGGTTTTTTGAAAATAAATGCCTTTTCTTTATTACTGTTCCCTGCAATAACATAATCTTCAAATATTTCAATATCATTTCCAAAATTCCATCTGTTATCCTCATTGAAAGGAATTAGTTTTGCTGATTGCTGCCAGGTTCCAACATTGTCTCGCTCAAATATAAAAACAGCACCATGTGCCCAGGAACCAGAATAACTTGGGGCACCAACCGCAAGTATATCCTTATAAATTGATGTGGATGAGCCAAATCTTTGGCCAGAGAATGAGTTATCTGCATAAATAAACTGTTCAGGAGGCCCCTGGATTCCATATTGTTTTATAAATACCCAGAAGACAGTCTGTCCACTTTCCGGGGAAACTTCATCAGAAGAAACCTTTATCCATGCCCTTCTTTCCCCTATATCATCCCATGGATCTATTGAAACATCAATATATTCTTCCACTGAGTTGCATATTTCAGAATATAGATTATATGTAAGGCTTATCCAGTCAGGTGGCTGACCGGTTTCAAAGTCTTCTGCTTCCAATTCCCAATTAATACAAGCACTACTGGGGTTTGTAAATTTGATATTATAATTATTCAGATTGGCATCAAATACAAGATTATTATTGGCTGGTTCCGGTAGTATTAATTTTAACGTTGCCAGATCCTGGACATGTATTAATCTTTCTTCAAAATCGTAGAAGCAAATTGTATTTGCGTATTTAGGATGAAGGAGATCATGACTTGCATATCCATGTGTATTGTTCCAGTATTCAAACCGAACATAATAATCACCGAGTTCATATATTTGTTGAGAGAAGTCGAATGTGGCAGATCTGTTAGGTACGAAAATATAATCCTGATATGAAAAACCATCGGGATCGTAAATTACTTCTACAGGTATTTCATTATTATCTTCATCATATTGTAGAATTGTCCATCTTTGGTGGGTTGGATACCACTTATCCTCTGATACACCGGGATTTCCTATCGGTCCACTTTCTAAAGTTGCTTCAAACGTTCTTTTTGCATCTTTGCAGGCATACATATCACCGGAGCCGCAACAAATACCAGCATGTATATAGTCAGGTGCATTTATAACACTTAGATTAAATTCATCTACTCCAGTTCTTGCGTTTTCATCATACACATTAACCTGTATATTATATACTCCTGACTCAGAAAATTGATGCGTTATATTCAAGTCACTTGTACTATTGCCATTCTTTTGTAATATTACTAAACCATCCGGATTACCCTGTTTAAGTATTTTCCAGTCTGCCCAGAAATATATTCCAACTGATGGCGTAACATTTACAGAGAATTCAACATTACTCAATGGGAAAGGCGGATCATTATCAGATTCATAAGAAACATCAACATCCAATTCATAATAGTTGATTTCGATTTCCCTGGCTGTACCGGTTGTTTGTATATAACCTAATTCATCTTCATATTCAACTGTTGCTGTCACAAGGTAAGTTCCGGGAATATAGTACTGATGGTCGAAGTTGACCCAGTAGGATAGTTGATTTGCCAATACCTCAGAACTGCCATCACCATAATCGATCTTGAAAGTATAGGGCCCTCCCTCAACATTATCTACAATCAGTTCAAAATCCCTTGAGCAATAGGATTGTTCCCAGTCGTACAGGTAAAGTATAGGAAACTGAGTTGGATCGATGTCTAATGTTTTTATGCTTGTATTAATATCATTTACAACTTCAAGGGTAACTTCACAAGGCCCGTTGGAAAAATCGGGAGTTTGCTCGGTTGGATTTCTGTCTTCATAATCAGTTGTTTGATGAATAATTTCACCATTCATTGACCATATCCATTGCCCTATAATGCCTTCAGAATTATCGAATAAGAACAATTTATATTCATCACTTCTATATGCGTTGTTATTAATAAGAGATGGGTAAAAGTCAGCAAGGGGATCAGTTAATTCGATCACCTCAACAATTTTCTCAACGTAGAAGACACCAGAGGAAGTATGGATCTTATGTTTAACAAGATATATGCCATCATTCCAGTAAACATGTTCAATGTTCGGCTCCGTTTCAGACGAACTACTAAACCCATCACCAAAATCCCATTCATATAAACTGATATTTGTAAAATCAGAAATACTGGTAAAATAAACCGCATAATTGACAAATGGGTTTTGTGCTGTTGTAAAGTTAACATGAACAGGTTCGGTTACGGAAAACATATGGTTTTTGTCAGGACCATCATCTTTCGGTGGATTAAAATCATCCTGGTTACTTCCATTTCTGATCCTGACCGGATTACCACCAGGCTGGAGGTTATTATTGTTTAAATCAGCCCCATTTATTGACAGATGATAATCTCCAACCTGAAGATTACCAAAATTGAAGATCCATGTATAATTATCATCGCTAATTACCGGATCAGTTACCTGCTGCCCATTGATATCCAGAGTAAGACTAGCCATAGCTTCACTGGATGTAATAACAATCCAAAGGTTATCATCGGTAGTAATGGTACCCTGAATGGCAGATCCCAAGTTATATTCATTATCCTGCCAGAACCACTCCCTGCCATAAATCCGATGGTTATTTAGCATTTCTTCATTGTTATAAATCTTGACTTCTTTTATGAAGGGAGCGAAATTGTCAATTATTATTGATACAGGATCTTCATCATCTTCATCATTATAAAAATAAAAATACTCGTTGTTGTTATCTTTCCTAACTGTTGTACCCTTAACCCATAACTCGTAATTTCCATCAGGATATCTTGCATCAAAATTTCTTACAGCGCTTAAATATCCATTGTCATGACCAAAATTATCATCTTTGTGAATTCTTGTTCTAATATCTGAAAGATAATAATAATCCCATGGGTGGTCATCGTAAGCATGCGGTTCTATACCAGTTGTGCTATTTGATGCTATCCGAGAATACGTAGCAATATCAATTGTAGCATTATTTTCGGGATAATTAATACTTGGGTATCGTTCAGTATCAAAAGTAGCGCCATGTGATATCTTTGATTCAAAATTTGGTCCTTTAATTAGTTGATATTTTGAGTTTTGACCACCCCATACTTCAGGTAATTCTGTAGGACAAAATTCATTCTTAATAAACAATTCAATTGTATTCATGTCCATTATTACGTTATCGTATGTAGTTCCATTTCCTCCATTTTTCATTTCACATTTTATTTTTACTGATCCTAAGGCAGTACCAGGAAAGAAGACTTGAGTACCATATTCTGTCAAGTTCGTGATCTCTTCTATCGTAATATCATGCTCCGTATCAAGCACATCTAAAACAAAAATGGGGTCCTTTTGATTTCTGCAACGATGAGTCTGTAGGCCGGCCTCCCCAGAAGTAAAATCTTGCACAGTCGGCGGATTCTCAAATAAGTATAAATGGATATGTGCATTGCTTGTTCCAGACTTTCCTATTGGTGCAAAAGGAGTATTAATATCAATAAGCTGATTACAAACACTAATTGGTTCTCCATTGTTCACATCTGGGTGGGTAACAGTACCTGTTACAACTCCAAAAGCAACAGGATCTCCAGATAATGGATTATAAATAATCGCATATTCCTCTTGAAAATTTGGAGGATCTTGAAATTTCAAAATAAAATCTCCACACTCCAACCCTCCGCTTGGGAACTCATCTCCTGAATAACTTTCAAACAAATGAATAATTCCCCAATCGTTATTATCCTGAAATCCTATACATACTGTTTTCCTATCATTATCACTAATCTTGATGAATAGTTGATTAATTTCACCAACACTAATTGGATATATTGGTGCTCCTAAATCCGGATCACCATTTTGGGGATTAACATCAATTCCAACATGCCATCTTGTACCAGAAGGAGGATTACGTCTACCAAAATCTGAAGAGATATGATTAATATTTTCTGATAGCTCAACAATTGTAGAACTTGATTGGCTAATCTTGTACCTTAAATCTTGACCACAAACGTTTAAAAATGCAAATACTATTAGAACAAATGAGATTAAGCTCAACTTTTTCATAAATCATATTTTAATAATTCATTATTTCAAAATCATGCTTAAATAACAATTTATAATGATATCCGTTTTTATCACCAATTGAAACACCCTCTTTATCAAATTTCTGAATTTCATTAACTTCACTTATGGAGAAAGTTCTTCTGTAAATGGTAGAAGTATTTGGGTCAATAATGTAAAAAGTGCGAGAATCAACACTAGGTTCACTTATTCTTATGTATCTTCCGAAAGAAACAGGTCTGTTAAAAAAGACCTCTTTTAAATCTAACACTAATTGATTCTTTTTAATATCATATATCTTTAAACCATGTGGGACCGTTATATCAGGTAGGTCAACAATTGTACTACCATAACTATATCCCAAATACTTCCCATCTTCTGTAACTGTTGGATTTAAGAATCCATCACTATTTTCTGGAATTTTTGCCAATAATTCTCCATGTCTATCAAAAATTAAAATCTCCTTCCTATTACCTATTTGTAAATCTTCTTGATCAAGTATTTCTAAAGCAAATACTACAATCAAGATCATTTCTTTCTCAATAACGGACTGACGGATATTAGCTTTTGTTGAATTAAAACGTTCTAATTGTTCATCTTTAATTTTATTATCTGGGAAAAAGCAATCAACTACCTTTCTTCTATCTTCATTCTGTAAATCATAATAATCATAACCACTTTCGTTATCTATATATCTAAAGTTATAACCATTGAAAGGATTTAGATCATTTAAATTGACCTTTGCAGTAATTGCCTGTTGTAGAGAATCATAAAATAAAATCTCTTTCGCATTGCCTGGTTTATCTCTAAATATCTGATAATTTTCTTGAGTGAGGACAGTAGAATACATCAAGATGAATACAAATGTTAAAATACTCTTATAATACTTCATTTTTTATAGCTTTAGATTAATTCGACATCAATAGTAGTTTCTTCAACTCCTCAATCTCCTTCTGCTGCTCAATCGTATAAAGTGTCAGCTCTTCAATTTTCTTCAAAAGAATAGCATTCATTTCAGCGAGGTTAATACCCTCTTCCAGGATTTCTTCTTCAGGTGGAACATCCGGTAAGTGGTTGTTTTCGAGAATAAAAACCTCGAGTTCGTTCAGGGATCTGAGATCATAGCCCGGTTTAAGTACCTTATCCCACCAGTTATCTGTGGTAACATTTACTTCATTGATACTCATATAACCATTGATCTTCACGGTTACATCTCCGGAACCATCTTCGCTTGGATGACCCATGACCACAGTATTATCACCCCTGATTGACATCACCTGCATGTTATCATTGTGGAACTCTATACGGCCATCAATACCAAGGGTGTATAGTTTTATAGAGCCAATATTATTGTAATTGCCGGCAATAGATAAAAAGGCACCATCATTTTCATCGGTCCCTCCAAATAATCTTAGGGATTGCCAGTCGTTATGCGCTCCAATGATATCACCTGAGATTTTCATATTACCTGCTAAATCAAGTTCCTGGCCTGGTGTGCTGGTACCAATACCTACTTTCTTGTTTTCATCAACCCAGATATTATCTACATACACATTCCAATCGCCATCATCGAGTTCATCGGGATTATCCCAGAAAGCCGTACCATCGTTGCTACACCTTAATATATAACCGTTGGCAAACGTCCCTGAAACCATCTGAAATTCATTGGTTTTTATTTTACCCTCTACATGAAGCTCTGTTTCGGGTGTGCGGGTTCCGATACCTACATTTCCGAAATTGTCGAATATGATCGATTCCACCCAGGGATCAACTTGTGTTCCACTTATTCCATCGGGCGCCATCCACATTGAGATGGCACCGGAGGGTTCGAAATTTAACATTGCGCCGGGGCCATTCTGAATACGGTAATAATCTTCATAATTATATGAGATGTTAAAACCGATGGATTTCATCTCGGCGCGATTGATAAAAGTCCATTTTTCACCAATTTGAAACTTATTATATGGCATGGTTGTACCTATGCCCACATTCCCATCGAGCCGGTATATATCACCAGGTATAACTCCCTCATTCCAGAGTGACTGAGAGCCGGGTTCCCAGTCGGCATAGCCCAGTTCGTTGCAGGTTAACACATAACCATCATGCTGGTTTCCATTGAGCATGGCGAATTCTTTAGTCAAAATACCTCCGTTTACGTCAAGGGTAGTCTGAGGGTTAGTGGTTCCAATTCCAACTTTGCCAAATTGCTGCCCGTAGGGTGTAGGGCCGACGAAGAAAGTTGGGAATGAGCTTAAAAATCCTATCATCAAACTATTCGGCTCATTATTAATCAATGGATTTTGATTATCTGAACTACCTATTGTAATTGCTCGACTGGCATTCGATTGTACAAAATGCCCTATTGCCATTGAAGGTTCAGCATTAGCAATAGCATGATCACCAAAACTATAAGATCGTCGTTGATATGATGAGCAATAATGTCCAATAGCTACAGAAAACATTTCGTCCGCATTACAATTATCGCCCATAGAGATTGAGCTTTGGCCTTGAGAAACATTAGTATTGCCTGATGAAAATGAATAATCACCACTCGCATAAGAATTTATACCAATTGCTGTTGATTTTTCCCCTGTAGCAGAATTTCCACTACATTCAACACAATTGCTTTGGCCATTTAATATGTTTGGCAAGTGTAAAATACTTATACACAGTATAATCAATTGGAAACTAATTTTGTTTTTCATTTATACATTATTTTATGTTGTAAATTTTACGGTAAACTATTTATAATTTAATCCATTTCTTATTACTTGTCTTATTCGTTTTGCTTTGAATGGCATATAGATAAAGTCCAGAAGGCAGCTTAGAGCAATCAATTAAAGTTTCATCGGATATATTAGACAACTCAAGTATCATATTTCCTTTTAAATCATATAAAAAGAAATTTGCTTTCTCAAATAAACCAGAAATTCGTATTTTATTTCTTCCAGGATTTGGATAAATTATCACGTTGTCTGAGGAAGATTTTGGTTTTCTTTCTTTAACTCCTGTGATGATATCCTCCCTTTTAAGTTTTAATATGTAAACATCATTTTCTTGATTTTGAAAATCATGATCATATCGTTCAGCGGATACTATACATCCACCATCCAAAGTACTCATGATTGCGAAAGCAACATAATATGCATCTCCTCCGAAAAAGCAGGCTGACCGAGATATAAGATTACTATCTAACTGATAAATTGATATCCATGATATTCCTTCAGGCCATTGATCGATAATTTTATGGTGAGTTCCATAAAGCAAAATACTATCCTTATGATTAAAACTTAAAACTTTTACTGCTGCAGGGTAGTCAATAGTATCCTCGGCTCCATAAACATTACTATTTAGTTTTGAAAATGAAGTGTCGATATTAATTATTTCGATATCATGTTGATGACCGTAATCAAAGTATGAATATAACCCCGCCAATAGAATTGTTGTATCACTAAACCATTCCATTGTCATACTATTGTCTATTTGATCAGGAATTAATTGTTCGCTTATAAGATTAAAATTTGTATCAATAACTAATCGTGAACCAGCTCCTGATCCATAACCAGTACCAATTATGTAAAGGTGTAAACTATCTCTTGAAATTAGAGCATCATGTGTGTTTTGTCCTCCACCAAGTTCGTAGAATATTTTTGATCTTAGCGTATCACAATCAGTATTAAGTCTACATAACATTAAATGTTGGTATAAGTTCTGCATAATTATCCAAGAAACAAGATAAAAACCCTTATTACCTCTAAGTGGGATTATCTTAATAGGATAATTTGAATGTTCTTGAAAATCATATGTTTTATACCAAATTATATCCAGGTTTGTATCCATTTTTATTATAATAAGGTCATGATAATATTCAGGTGAATAAATCGCCGAGCCAAAAACATAATAACTATCATCATATGATCTCACAATCTTATTAAACATTAACAATGTATCTGAGACACAATATCTTTTAATAACCGTATCACCTTCTGGATTTATCTTAACTATCAATCCCTTATAATCCTGGGGTTCTGAAATCTGACCTTCATAACCTACAGCTAGTATATTTCCATTCTCTTCTTCGTATAAATCAATGATAACCTCGTTCGCCTCAGTAGAAAGTAAAATCTCATAAGAGTATTGAGAATAAACAAAACTTACTCCAAAAAAATTAATAATTAATATTATGAGGTTTAATTTCATATCTTAGTCAATAGGTGTTGGATAGCCTTGATTCTCAGGTGTTATCTTTATTAAATGCTTTACACCAGACCAAAAACTCAGAAGATGCATAATCTGATAAAATGGTGAATTTATATCTTGATGATCGAAAAAACAACGTTGAAATGTTTTATTCGCAGATACTTCATTTTCTAACCACCAATCACATACGTGTTCAGCTCCATCTAAATAAAACTCCATCTCATGGATACCAGAATTTCCCTGATTATAATCTAAACACTTTGTTTCTGAATTAATGGTTCCAACTATAGAACTAGCATAGAAGATTCTATAATCACAATAATTATCTTTTGTTTGGTCTACCTCAAAATCTATATACTCAGCAGTATATGGATATTCATCGATATCTGTGAAGGTTACTCTATATCCCGGAGGTGGTGTTGATTTATACTTTAGAAATATTTCACCCTCAAGCATATCAGGAGCTCCTCCCTCCTCGCCCGAACCATCACATTTATATGATCCTTCAGCATACCAGTATTCATCATCTATTCCAAAATCTCCCAAACTATCAAGTATACTTGATGGATATGATCCTGTTCCAATAATAGATATTATTTTTATTTGTCTGTAGTTATTCATTTCAGTACCCAGATCCTCTAAGATAATTCCATTTAATTTCTTCGTAGTATCTGAAATTGATCTGTACTTTAGTCTAACACTATCAACAGCATTATTATATGCAGTTACAACATCAGTATATAATACTTTTAAACTATCATCAATCGGGAATTCTGTGTAAGTAGTATCAAAATGAGTATCATTATACGTACTTGTTGGAAAACAATAAGTATAATTGAAAGTTGCATCAATGTAAAAGATTGCAAAATCAAGACTTACTTTGCTACCAGTTTTAAGGATTATACCATTCCTGCTATTTTCTGCATCTACGAGAAATTGATGAATCCTATTTATAAGATCATCATCATTTTGCTTGTTCAATGATGAGGTATTCATAATTTCCTCCTGTTTTGTGCAATTGCTTAAGATGCCTATTACTGCAACTACAAAGACAAGACTTACTAAAGTTAAACTAATTTTTCTCATTTTAAAGATTTTGATTGTGTTGGATAGATTTTTTTTCATGGTTTATGGTTTTGGTTAAACATAAAGGGTTATCAATAGGCAATTGCTTGCGGGTTCTTGTCATTGAGAAAGATTTCATAAAATAATCTTTGGAAATACAGAAGTGCCTCGGGTTCAGCCAGAATGATGTAAGTGGCTGATTCTCTCTCTCTCTCTCTCTCTGGTTGTATAAGAGAATGTTTCCATGATTAAGAAAATGAGTATGCTGGATATGTATTAATTCCGGTTATTGGCAAAAGGTAACCCCAAAAAACCCAAAAGTTATGAACAGCTCATTCATTTTCAGGGTCGATACACAGGGGGCTAAATCAAGCTCATGGCCAGGCATACAGGTACCTATACCTGCTTTCTTGTTTGCATCAACAAAGATATTATCAACATATACATCCCAATCGCCATCGTCGAGTTCATCGGGATTGGTCAAGTAGGCAGTGCCCT
>CAYXUU010000031.1:52330-74630 GCA_964468645.1 uncultured Bacteroidales bacterium | reverse complement strand
GATGGTGGCGAAGCCACCATCCACCCCCTCTCCCATATCTAAACACCTGTCAGCCTGAAGTCGAAGAATATTCTATCGTTAAACAGACAGTACTGGTTCTGAGGTTTCAGCAAACATAACTTCGAACTTCAAACTGGTAACTTCAAACTGTCAACAAATTCTTTAATAAAACCCTTATATTTACACAACAATCAAACAACAATATGTCACTTTTTCATAAACCTCCCGCCATTCCTTTATGGCTGGCTGTTCTTCCTTTGATATTTACTGTAGGGCTTATTGCCATCCAGCTCATCATATTCGAAAACTTCGATCCGCAGGTTCCACTGATCTTCGGAATATTTTTCACAGCAACACTGGGAGTACTCCGCGGATGGAAATGGCCCGACCTGGAAACCGGGATGTTCAAAATTGTGATCGTAGCATTACCGGCAATTGCCATCCTCTTGCTTATCGGTATCATTATCGGTACCTGGATTGCTTCCGGAACAGTACCCTACCTGATCTATTATGGCCTTCAGATACTTTCACCAAAGATATTCCTGGTAACAGGATTTATTCTTTGTTCAATTATGTCTCTTGCTCTGGGCACTTCATGGGGAACACTGGGAACCCTGGGTATTGTTATCCTTGGGATTGGTGACACACTGGGCTTTCCGGAGTGGATGACCACCGGTGCAGTGGTAGCCGGTTCCTTTTTTGGCGATAAACTCTCCCCTATCTCTGACACTACCAACCTGGCTCCGGCAGTGACGGGAACAAAACTATTTGATCATATCAGGGGTATGCTACCCACAACAGTTCCGGCAATGGTTGCCGGTCTTGTTGTTTACCTGCTCATCGGGTTGTTCTACCAGAATCCCGAGATGGAACATGAAAGGATACTGATGCTGAAGAATGCAATAGAAACCAATTTTGAGCTGAGCTGGATCGCCATACTTCCTCCAGTGGTTATTGCCATTATGGCCATCAGGGGTTACGCTGCTATTCCATCAATGTTTGGCGGCGTGGTATCGGGATTATTGATTGCACTATTTTTGCAGGGAGACAGTTTTGGTGAGATATTCAATACTTTAAAATCCGGGTATATCCTGGATACCGGAGAACCACTTGTTGACACCCTCTTCACGCGGGGGGGAATAGTTTCGATGACCGATCCGCTTACGCTGGTATTCTTTGCACTGACTTTCGGGGGGTTATTGGAACATATCGGATGCTTTGATGTCATCACTCGCTGGCTGTTAAAAAGAATAAAACGTTTCTGGCAGTTACAGCAAAGTGCCATTATGGGTACTTTCCTGATGTGTGCTGGTACGGGTGATTGTTACCTGCCAATGGCATTTATAGGCAGGTTGTTTTCAAAAGCCTATGACAGGTTCGGTTATTCCCGGCTAAACCTTTCGCGTGCAATTGAAGAGTCAGGGACACTAATGTCGCCACTAATTCCATGGACTGCCAGTGGGATCTTCATCAGTGCAACACTGGGGCTGGGTATTAAAGATGGAGCCACTGAAAACCTCCTTTATATACCTCTTGCTATTGGTTGCTGGTTATCGCCCCTGCTGGGAATGATCTTTCCAATGCTTGGCATTTACTCGAAAAAAGCCACAGAAGAGGAGATCAGGAATTACACCCTCTCACTGGATCAGGATCAAGGCCATCTTACCCAGCCAGTGAGATCATTTCTGCGATGGTTCAATCCTCCGGCATCAGCTTATATCTCCACCCCTGAAATTGCCCTGAAATGTGGCGTCAAAGATACCAACCTGCCACTTAAGCATGCACTTGAAAAAGGCAATATGGGTTTCGGATTGGGAAAGGACAACAAAAGATATATTCTTGTTGATCCTTCAGGAGCATATTATTGTAATCCAGATGGTAAGCCCGAAGAAGCAGAAGGTGAAGATACCGTTTCAATAATTAACCTGCTGCATTTTAACCCGGATACAGAGGAAGAACTTAGCAATGTTAAAGATCCATCCATCAGGAAACTTCTGCCGGTTATGTTTCCTTCGGATAACCTGATCTATGGTATTATGATGGAGGGGGAATTTAAAAAGGTTGACCTGCAGTTCCTACCGGATGATGAAACGAATCATACTTATAAAAATATGAATGGTATGATCTTCGGGTTGTATTATCCCGGATTTCTTCACCCTATACACAGTGGAGGGATACACCTTTATTTCATGTCCGGGGATGGTTCACTATGTGGTAAAGTAGTGGACGGGCTAATAGATTCGGTCAATATTGGTATTCAACAGATCCCTAAGTTGGAGACCAGTTTTCCGGTCACGGTTGAGTATCTGATTGCAGATATTGGTGATCCCTGATGTTTTCACTGTAAAGGCAAGGGAATTAAAATCTGATGCGACTTTAGCGAATTAAGCGAACTAAGTGATATTGATGGCCAGTTGGTTGAGTATAAATCGCAGTTTTTTAATTCTTTTTATCACTTTAGTCGCTTACATCGTTTTAGTCACTGACATCGCTTTATTCGCTTACATCACTTTAGTCACTAAAGTCTTCTTAACGCCCATTGCGGTGAAAAAACTTCATGCTCTGTCTTTATCGATAAATTAATCACTTCATAGACTTATTAACCTGTTCATAGAATAATACTTTATATACAACTTTAATGCATGAAACTTGCAATGCGGGATTCTGGCTCAGACTTTTATAGTTACATAATTATTATTTGATGTGACTCAGCAGGCGGAGCTGTGCATAATTGCAAAACAGATGCCGGGAAAAACATTATATTTACCTGTCGGTTGTATAACACAATCCAATAATGAAGTTAGTTCAATCTCTCTTTGAAAGAAAATTCGGATTCTGGTTCTATCAATGTATCGGATGGGTCATCTTTATCATTCAGGATTTAGTTACTGTTGTCCCTCAGTTTGTCAGTGTTGCTAAAGTTTTCTGGCTCTGGGTAATTCTGATGTGCTACGGCTTTTGTATTTCTCTCGTCCTTCGATTGATTTACCGAAAGATTTACAGCTTTCGGAAAAGTGCAGCTTTCAATTTTTTAAGCATTGTGGTTTTCTCCATTCTCGCCGGTTTTATCTGGTACCTGTTGAAAGATATTTTTGCCCACATTCTGAATATTGTCATACAATATTCATTACTGAAAAATATCGGATCTTCAATTTCAATTCTTCAATTTACAAGGCAAGTGTTTTTCATGACCTGGCCATTACTCGTTTGGAGCACGTTATACTACCTGATTAAATACCGGAACGATTTTCTTGATGAAAAGGAAAAATCCGAGAGAGAACGCCTGTATGCCAGAGATGCCCAGTTACAATTGCTGAGGTACCAGATCAATCCGCATTTCCTGTTCAATACAATGAATTCAATACAAGGACTGATGTATAAGGATACCGCGAAAGCTGATGAAATGCTTACGGAATTTTCCGAACTCCTAAGATATACCCTGCAATATGATGATAAGACCTTTATTCCCCTCGGATCAGAGGTTGAGATTATCAGGAAATATTTATTCATCGAAAAAATCAGGTTTGAAGACCGGTTGGATTACAGCATCAAAATGAAAGATGATACAGAAAAGATAGAGATATTATGTTTCCTGATACAATCCTTTGTTGAGAATGCAATTAAACATGGACTAAAAAGTAATCCCGACCAACTTCAAGTTTCAATTAATTCTTATAGAAAGAGCGATAAGTTATGCATTGATATTGAGAACAACGGGCCCTGGATCACGGAAAGTGATCCTGAAAGTTTTGGTATTAAAAACTCCGTGATGAGATTAAAAAACGCCTATCCTGAAAAACACAGATTCAGGATTCATAAAGGTGAACATTCTGTCAGGATCAGCATAAAAATTGATCTCCCATGAAAGACAGGTATTCAGCATATATCGTAGAGGATGAAAGCATAGCCCGTTATAACCTGATAAAAAAACTCGGGGAGTTTACCGAGATTGATATTGTTGGTGAAGCATCATGTATTTCTGATGCCATCATTGGGATCACTGAATTTAATCCTGAAATTTTATTTCTCGACATCCAACTTACCGATGGTACCGGGTTTGATTTATTGAACAGGATAAAATATAATGGAAAAGTGATCTTTGTGACGGCCTATGATGAATATGCCATCAGGGCATTTGAGATCAACGCCCTTGATTACCTGCTCAAACCAATCTCCAATACCCGCTTAAAAAGCGCGATTCAGAAAGTTATACAGGCTGAGAGCCAGCTAATAGGGTCAGGAAATTTCAAACTTCAATATGATGACAGACTTCTGATACCGGCAGGGAATTGCATTCATTTCCTTAAGATAAGCAACATTGTAGCCATACATTCATCAGGTGATTATACCCTGGTATGTGACAGTGAAGGTCATGAATTCCTGGTATCGAAAACCATGACAGAATGGGAAAACCGACTTCCGAACCAATATTTTTGCAGGATAAACCGACAGATGATCGTTAACTTTCAATGCATTGAAAAAACAAAGAAGCTCTCTTCTTACTCGGCCCAGGTTTATATTACCGGGTACGATGAATCTTTCAAGATCAGCAGATCCTATTTCAAAAGGGTGAGGGATAGATACAGGTAAAGATCTTTAAATTTTTTGAATTCTCGATTTCACGATTTCACGAATAACGATATTCGAAGTACTTTGCTTCTCGGTCGTTAACTTGCTACTGTATAAGTAATTGTCATTTCCTTTTGTGAGTCCTTTTTTCCCGGGATTTCCATACTCGGGATCCCGAGATACCGAAGCCGGGGAATAAACATTGATTGGTCACCTATTCAGATTGCAACAATCACTTTTAAAACATATTAAAATGAAAAAATTAGTTGAGTATTTTGTATTTTCTGCAATTCTGCAGTTTATTTTAATGATAGGAGGTCATCAGGTTTCACTTGCCCAATCGTGGCTTTATCTAGGTCAATCACCTCCGGGAATGGTTCCGGAGCGATTTCCGCCTGATTACCTGCTGTCCAATAACACATGGTGGTGGCACACTTCAGCTGTCTTTTCTCCAGACGGGACTGAGATGTTTTTCTCAAAGTATTTAACTGCTACCGGAAGAATGGAACTGGGGCAGATGAAGTATGAGAACAATTCATGGATTGGTCCCCTGTTACCATCTTTCACCGATACCTTGCATAGTAAGAATTGCCCGGTCTTTTCCCCCGGTGGGGATTCACTTTATTTTGTATCAACCCAACCTGGTGAACACATCATGTTAACAACCAGGGTTGGAGGTGAATGGACTACACCGTCACCTGTATATATCCCCTATCCGCCGGGAAGTTTCCAGGGTTACCAGTTTGCACTTGCTCACGACAAAAGCATTTATTTTGAAATATGGGAAGATAATCAGGTTGATCTTTACTATTCACAATACCTTGATGGCAGTTACCAGGAACCTGATGTACTTACTTCCCTGAATACAGATTACTATGACTGGGGGCCGTATATTGATCCGGATGATGAATTTATAATTTTTTCATCAAACCGTCCGGGTGGTTATGGTTTGAATGATCTCTATGTTAGTACCAGGGATAATACAGGTGGCTGGAATGTACCTGTTAATGCAGGTCCGGATTTAAATTCCGATCATGAAGACACCTATCCCCTGATAACCTTCGATAAGCAGTATTTCTTCTTCACAACATGGAAGACAGGCGATATTGGTTATAACCCTTACTGGGTCGATTCACAGATCATTTTTAACATCATTTCAGATGTGGAGGAGGAAAGTTCAATTCCAAATACTGGCCAGAAGGTCATATTAAAACAGAATTACCCAAATCCTTTTTATTCAAATACCACGATACCTTTTGAGGTGAAAGAGCAGGATCACATCACGATCAGGATAGTTGATATGGCTGGGAGGCAAATGGCAATACTGGTGGATGAAATTATTTCTGCAGGAAGTCATTTGGTCAGTTTTAATAGAAATGACTTTGATAATGGAATTTATTATTATCAGTTAAATGCTGGGAAGAGCATGCAGTCAAAGAAGATGCTGATTATTGACGGAATTAATTGACGTGAACAAAGATGAGCATGTTATTTTCTCTGGCTTATTGGTAAAAGAACCAAAATATTTTTCACCGCAAAGGCGCAATGGTCGCTAAGAAAATGAAATATAGCCACACTATCTATGGGGATTATGATCAATAAGGTTCCCTTTGATATATTTCATAACAAATCATAAAACAATAATAATCCCTGCCAGCAGTAGGCAGGAGTGTTCTATCCTTTTAAAAAATTAGCAATCCATGTATAAATTCCTTCCGTCCAGTGCGTCCTTGCGGTGAAAATTCCTAGTGCCCTTATGTTTAACTGAAAATTAAGCCCGGGCATACATCTGCAAACCAGCAAAAGGATATTGTTAGGTAGAGTGCCCTGTTTAAATGGAAATTGTTTATAATAAACTCCTGATTGTATTTCAGTAATACTTAAATTTCTTACTAATCCAATTGAAGAATGATCAAAAGAAATTATGTCACCAATAGTCTCAGTTCTTTCATGAAGATTCACATTAAATGGTTAATTCTTCCCCTGGTCATTGTTGCATGTCAGAAAGATGATCAGAATAATGATGACCCGAATAATCTGCTTGCAAGGTTAAACTCTCTTGCAGGTGTTACAGCAATTGAGGTTGAGCCACAGTTTGGTTATCCAAGGGCATTCCAGATAGACTTCCGACAGGCGGTCGATCATCATAATTCCGGGGGACCAACGTTTGCGCAAAGGATTTATTTATCGCACAGTGATGAAAATTCACCCATGATCTTCGGGCCTTCCGGTTATGGATCATCGCCCTCCTCGGTTCAGGAGATTGCAGGAATAATGCAAACCAATCATCTTGCAGTGGTTCACCGGTTTTTCTGGGAATCCGAACCGGCAAATATGGACTGGCAGTATTTAACCATCAAACAGTCAGCTGATGATCATCACAGGATTGTTGAGGTATTTAAAAATATCTACCCGGGCGTCTGGATAAGTTCCGGAGTGAGCAAAGGTGGTTTAACCTGCCTTTTCCACAAAAGATTCCATCCTGATGATGTTGATGCCACATTGGCCTATGTAGCTCCTATTGAGTTCGGCACTGCCGATCCACGCTTCCTTGATTATCTTGCAAATATTGGTACCGAAGAATGCAGGGAGGACATTCATAATTTTCAACGCAGATGCCTTATCGAAAGGGATAGCCTCATTCCACGATTAATGAACTGGCTGGCAGAAAACAATTATACAATTGCAGGGAATCCAGAAGTAGTCTATGAAGACAATGTAAGTTCCTATGATTGGACTTTCTGGCAATATCATACTTATGATTGCAGTGAAATACCAGGAGAGGAATCTTCCTATGACGAGGTCATTTCTCATCTGATAGAAGTGACCAAACTTTACAGGTCAACTGATGATATGAAATACTATTTCAGGCCATATGTATATCAGGCATTTACGGAGATTGGTTATCCGGCAATCTCTTATGAACATATCAGTGACCTTTTACAGTTTGATCCTGATGACCTGCTTGCGGAGGACCTGGCATATTATGGTATTCCGGTGGTTTACAAACCGGAAACGATACTGGATATCAACGACTGGCTGATCAATCATGGAAATAATATTATTTATATTTATGGAAGTATAGATCCCTGGTCAGGAGGGGAAATAGCACTAACGGGAGCAACCAATGCTGTCAAGATAATGCAGGAAGGAGGTGATCACAGGATAAAGATCATGGACCTGGATGAGAAGGAACTGGTGTTAAATACACTGGAAAGCTGGACGGGAATTGAGATCAATGATATTCAGAGCAAGAATTATCAGATTGTTGTGGAAGAAGAAGAACGAATTGATCTGGGATTGTAAAACAAATAAAATTAAAATCTTTACCACGAAGGAACACAAAGGATTTCACGAAGACACACAAAGGGAGAAACTTGAACCATCCACTTTGTGCACCTTTGTGATGTACTTCGTGCTCCTTTGTGGTAAAAAACTGACACCTGTATAAAATAATTCATTAACGATTTGTAGAACAAATTACCAGTAAAATGAAACACGGAATATTAGCCCCTGTATTAATTATTATATTATTCATCGTTAACAATGTATATCCTCAGGGAGCAGATTTTAACATGCACTATATCGACAACGATTTTGAGGGCATCAACGTTGTTAAGGTTGTTGACCTTGATATGGATGGTGATTATGATATCGTTGGCGGCTCAGAGCATACCCCATATTCTACCAGCCAGGGCCTGGCATGGTGGAGAAATGATGGTGGAAATCCTATCATCTGGACAAAATTTATAATCGACCAGAGTTATCTTCATGTAATGTCGGTGGATGTTGCCGATCTGAATGATGATACCTATCCTGATATCGTTGCCTCTTCCTGGGAGAATGGCAGGATCAGCTGGTGGAAAAACAGCGGCAATCCCACCATGGGGTGGACACCCTATAATATCAAAACCGGCTGGACCAATGCCCATGATGCCGTTTGTTATGATTTTAATAATGATAACCTTATGGATGTGGTTGGTGTGTGTGCCGGCCTGGACCGGATCGCAATATTTTACAACCAGGGTGGGGAAACCCCTCAATGGAGCGAGGACGGTGTAAGTTATGCCTTCAACCATGCATTATCAGTTAGTATTGCCGATTTGAATAATGACAGCTTTGCTGATATTGTTGGGGCAGCTGATGGCGCCGATGAAATCGCATGGTGGAAAAACGATGGCAACAATCCTCCTGACTGGACGGAATATACCATAGCATCAAATTTTTTTGGTGCAGGCAAAGCCAAAGTCATAGATATGAATTTTGATGATCAACCTGATATTATTGGCTCCGCATGGGAAATAAACCAGGTGGCTTACTGGATCTGTGACGATATCAACATCAACAGCTGGACTAAAAATGTTGTCACCTCCGGCATGGGTAGTGTTACCACTTCAGTCGGTAGTGATATTGATATGGATGGAGATATTGATATCATCTCAATAGGAAAAAATCCCGGAAAATTATCCATTTATTATAATGAAGGTTTTGTTTTCACGGAAGATGTCCTTTATTATAATTTTACAGGTGGTGCTGCCCTGGCCATTTTCGACCTTGATGAGGATGGAGATGATGATATCATTGCCGGTGCCGGTATCCTGGGAGACCTGATCTTTTATCAGAATACGACGATCATGGGTGATATCGAAACGCATTCGGGTGGGTACAGGATATACCCTAATCCAACACATGGAAGAATCACAATAGGATTGCCTTTAACTGTATCGGATGTTGATGTTAAAATTTATAACAGCAAGGGGGTTTTGATCCATCGAACACATTCAAATGAATTACAACATGAACTGGATCTTAATCTGGATGTACCGCCGGGATTGTACATGTTGAAGACAGGTTTGGATGCAAGGGTGTTAACATATAAGATTATTATTAATTAATAAATACAAATGCTTGCATTCTTAGTGACTGTCTCAAAAGACTCAGAAACTTAGAAATATCAAGCACCAGATATCAAACAGAATTCTGCCCAAAAACCGACACCTTTGTATCAAATCAATACACTCGTTTATATACGAAGGTCGGGAACCTCTTCACAATGTACTATAAACCAGTCTTCTACGCGTATGGCATGTCATTTGCGTTTAAGTATTCGGTTTTATCAGGCTTTATATCAATAAATTAGATTATGGATAAAATCTTTAGATTCCTGTTACTGAATTTCATCACTACCATCATTCCTGTAAGTTTGCAGGCCGATTTTGAAAATTGTAGTATCCATGATAATAATCTTTATCCCCAAACTACAAAATACTGCATCCATGGTTATTTAGAGGATGGTGTAACCGGAGAACGACTTATCGGGGCAACGGTTTATGACACTGTATCAAGACTGGGCACTGTTACCAACAACTATGGCTTCTTCAGTCTAACATTGCCACAGAGCAAAGTAGTTGTCGAGTTCAGTTACATCGGATACCAGCTTCATACCATGGCATCTGACCTCACCGGTGATACCACAATATCTATTCAGCTTGTTCCGGGGATAGGGCTTAATGAGGTTGAGGTAGTTGCCCGGACATGGAATAATAAACTGCGGAGTTCAGGTATCAGCATGGATAGAATGTCGATAAATACCATCTCCCAGATCCCTGCTGTACTGGGTGAGGTGGATGTGATGAAGGCCCTGGAGTTCCTACCCGGGGTACAGCTGGGTTCTGAAATGTCAACCGGCATTAATGTTCGGGGAGGAAGCCCTGAACAAAACCTGATCCTGCTGGATGGTGTTCCGGTTTATAATGTCAATCATGCTTTCGGATTGTTCTCCGTATTTAATCCTGATGCCATAAAAAGTGTTACACTGATCAAAGGAGGATTCCCGGCACGCTATGGAGGCAGGCTTTCATCGGTTGTCGATATCAGGATGAGAGAGGGAAATATGCAGGCTTTACATGGCAGCCTGACCCTGGGCCTGATCTCTTCAAAATTAACCATGGAGGGACCTATCATAAAAAATAAAACATCATTCCTGATCTCGGCGAGGAGAACCTATGCCGATTACATCTTGAAATTGTTTAACGACCCTGAAGAGGGATTTCCAAGCTTTTTTTTCTATGATATCAATGCAAAGATCAATCACATTATCAATGATAACAACAGGCTTTATTTCAGTATTTATACAGGTAATGACAGGTTTAAATTCGATGAGGAGGAAGACTTAGGTGAATACAGCAGTGTGGGTTATGACAGGGAAGATTTCAATCTTAAATGGGGAAATATCACCTCACTGCTGAGATGGAACCATGTTTACAACAATAAACTATTCAGTAATCTAACGGTATTATTCAGTAAATACAGGATGTCGATTTCAGTTAATGAATACCGAAAAATAAGAACGGCATATAACAACAGCATGATCGATTATTTCTCAGGTATTCAGGACTACGCAATAAAACTCGATTACGACTATTATCCGTGGAGTTCTCATGATATTAAATTTGGTGCAGAATATGCTTATCATAAATTTGATCCGGGGGAACTTTCGCGTGTAATGGAAAGTTATTATGCCACTCCCCTGGGTGAAAGAGTATATGATCCGTTTGGAAATGCCAGCATAACCGGAAGCAATGATCCGATTTACGCTTCGGAGATCAGGGCATATATAGAAGATGACTTTTCACCCCTGAACAGAATTAAGATCAACACAGGTGTACATTTATCAGGGTTCTTCGTTGACCAGACATTCTATGCCTCCTTTGAACCACGGTTCTCGATGAATTACAGTATTCAAGGCAACCTTTCATTGAAAGCCGCCTATAGCAGGATGCAACAGTATATTCATCTTATGACCTATTCCAATTTGGGGTTACCGACTGACCTCTGGCTGCCGGTAACATCAAAGGTTAAACCACAATACTCCGATCAGTATACACTGGGAATGGTATATCAGCTAAACGAGATGTTCCAGTTAAATGTTGAGGGTTATTATAAAACATTGAACCGCATTTATGCCTATAAAGAGGGTGCTGACTACTTATCGGTGAATAATGTCTGGCAGGATAATATTGAGATTGGCAGGGGTTGGTCATACGGAGCTGAAATGCAACTGAATAAAGACCTCGGTAAATTAACCGGATGGTTAAGTTATACTTATTCTAAAACCAGGAGGCAATTTTCACATATAAACAATGGTGATCCTTTCCCTTATAAATACGATAGGACCCATCAGATCAACCTGGTGATGCAGTATCAGTTGAGTAAAAGCATTTCTATTAATACCGCATGGGTTTATGCATCAGGGGCAGCATACAGCCTTGCATCGCTGAAATACACATCCATGTTTAATATCTTCAATTGGAATTCCCCGAACTATGGTGAAGATTATTCAGATATCAGTTACTACGAGAGTAGAAACAACCATAGGATGCCCGATTACCACAGGTTAGACATCTCGATGATGTGGGTAAAACATAAGAAGACAACAAAAACAGTAATTATCGGAGTTTATAATGTTTACAACCGTTTTAATCCGTTTATGATGTACCTGGATAATGACAGGATTAAAATGGTAGCCCTTTATTCAGTGATCCCCAGTATCAATTTTAAACTCGACTTTTAATCGAACAAGAAAAAATGAAAAGAACAATAAAAAACATTTTCCTTATTAGCATATTGGCTATCCTATTTATCGGATGTGAAAAAACCAGGTATCTTGATTTACCCTATGAAGAAGAAAGGATCGTGATCAACGGAATCATGACTCCGGATTATGGATTATGGATCAACCTGACAAGGAGTATCAGTGTATATAATGTTTCTGAAAATCCTTATTTTCCAATTAATGATGCTGTTATCGAGTACTATGAATATGACTCTTTGATATCAACCATTACTGATGGTAATGATGGGAGTTATTATGAGCGGGATTTTCTACCTGAAGAGGGTCATGAATATAAGATGGTGGTCAACAGGGCAGGATTTGAAGAAACATCTGCCATAGTTCATATGCCGTTTTCAGTACCTATCATTGAATTCGATACCAGTTTTATTTTCAATGAAATCCACCCCCATGACTCGATTATGTATAAAGTTATAGAGGTTATACTTCGGTTAAAATTTCAGGATCCGGTTGATGTCAGAAATTTCTACATGATAGAGGCTGGATTCTGGAACATTGAAGGTCAGTTTCAGGCTATTGAGGTCAATGCCGACAACTTCATCACCGATCCGTATATAGAAGGCAATCTTGAGATCCTTGCCTGGGATGATGAATTGATCAACGGGCAAACCAATGAAATCGAATTACGTTTTACACAGCATCAACCAGTAGGGCTTGAGGTAAATTATGTCATAGTTCTTTATTCCATTGAAGAAGCTCATTTCAGGTACATGAAGACCTATTCTCAGTTTGCTGAAACCGGGGGTGATCTTTTATTCATTGAACCGGTACCTGTATTTTCAAATATTGAAGGCGGGCTGGGGATAGTGGCGGCTGTTTCGGGTTCGGAGATTTCGTTCAGTTATATTTTTTAGAAGAGGGCGCGAAGATTTTCACCACAATGGCGCTTTAGGCGCAGGGAATACATTAGTCATTCACTTCGATCAATCTTATACATCGGGCAATCGATGCAATCGTGCAATATTTTTCTTTTTAGATTGGGGGATGTTCGTTGTTCGATTGAATGGAACGCTGATGGAACTGGTTTTCGATTATTGATTAACACAGGTTTTAATCAGGTAAAGGGATACAATATTTTCACAAAAAAAGGGCTATGGGTGCTAGGAAAAAATTTTTTACACCTGTAGCCCTAACTGTTATCTGACTGGTAAGGGATACAATCCCTGGCGGAGGAAGGAATGGAATCACTGGTTAAAATTATAACATAATCTGTTTAGCAAAGTCATGTTCCAAAACCAGCCACTGATGTAACTTAGAGACCATATAATCGTCTTAAACATAAACATCACTTTAATATGAACAGCAAGATTAATACTACCTTAAGATTTCTGAATAAATACAAAGGATTTACTGCTATAAATATCATTGGGCTTTCGATCGGTATGGCTGTTTGCTTTATGATTTTCAATTATTTAATTCATGAACTGGGATTTGATAATTTCAATACAAAGAAGGATCAAATCTATAGGATTGCCCTGAAAGCCCAAACCGGTGGCCGGGAAATAACGGCCCCATTTTCAGTAGGAACCCTGGGACAGGAAGCCGTACAGGAAATACCGGGTGTAGAAGATTATGTCAGGTTTTATTCTTTTGGAAACTTTGAAGTAGAAAAAGACGAGCGAAAATACTCAGACCTTGAAGGGATTTATATCGACTCCAGCTTTTTTAAGATATTTGACTACCGGCTTGTGAGTGGAATTCCTCAAACCGCGCTGATGGTTCCTAAGTCGGTTGTGATTACGGAAAGTCTCGCTGAAAGATTGTTTGCTGATGAGGATCCTTACATGAACACTTTAAGACTGGATGATGAGGATTTTACCATTACAGGGATCATGGAAGATTTTCCATCCAATTCACATTTAAGTTTTGACCTGGCCGTATCCTTTTCAACCATCTGCAATTCGGAATTTGATATAACCAAAAATGAAGGTGTGAGCTTTCCAACTTACCTTGTCTTGAATGAAAATTCCAATCCTGACACCATAGCTTCCCAATTATCCGCTCTGAACGATCGTATCATAGATGATTTATTTGGAGCGTATTCCCTTAAAACAGATCTGTGGCTTCAACCCCTTAATGACGTTCATCTTAAATCAAATTTCACCTTTGAATATGCAAACATTTCAAGCATTTCAAATATCTATTTATTCTCAGCGCTTGCTATCTTCATAATCATTATTGCAGTAATTAACTTCATCAATTTATCAACCGCAATTTATGAAAAACGTGCCCGTGAAATCGGTATTCGTAAGATCGTTGGTGCACAACGTAATAACCTGATCGGCCAGTTTATTTCAGAATCGGTGATCCTGGCATTTATTTCCTTTTTAATTTCACTACTCTGGGTAGAACTTTTAACCACACCTTTCAGTGAATTGATGAACGTAATTATACCGGTAGTTTACTGGCAAAGCCCGCTCTATTTCTTTGGGATCATTGTTTTTGTTATAGTGGTTGGTGTTATATCAGGATCCTACCCTGCTTTTTACCTTTCGGGAATCAAGGTCTTTACAGCTATAAAAGGTGGTATTATACCAGGAAGAAATAAATATGCACTACGCAAGGTCCTGGTAGTTTTGCAATTTGGCATATCAGCATTTATGATCATCATTATCGCTCTTTTATTTTTACAGATGAGATTTGTGAAGAATAAAGAGCTGGGCTTTGAAAGGGAAAATATAATTGTTTTCCAGAATTTCACAGAAAAGATTATTGATAAGTATGAAACCCTTAAACCGGCATTGTCACAGATACCAGAGATAACATCCCTGGCTGCCTCTCAGCAAATACCAGGAAAAAACAGGACTTCTAATAACATGGTTTACAAAGAAGGGGATAGCCCTGACAATAGTATTATCATGAATGTCAACAGGGTTATGCCCGATTATATTACTACCATGGGTATCGAATTGAAGGAAGGGAGGGTATTCTCAAAGGAAAATGGTCTTGATTCCGTTGAATTTATTTTAAATGAAACCGCTGCCGTTAAACTGGGTCTTGATGACCCTGTCGGAAAGAAAATCTATGAGATGGATAGTAAAGGACCTGTTGTAGGCATAGTGAAAGATTATCATGTAAAATCCCTTCACAGGAAGATTGAGCCGGTGGTGCTGAAAATATCAAGCAGATACTTCAGATATATTTCTGTCAAAATACTATCAGGAAACCCAAAACCAGTTCTGGAAAAGATTAAGGGCGTTTTTCAGGAATTCGATCCTGCCTATGAGACCGATTATATATTTATTGATAATGTATTTCATGAACTTTATGATGCAGAAGATCGTACATTCAGTTTGTTTTCCTATGCAGCTATCCTTGCCATCGTCATTTCTTTACTTGGATTATTCTCCCTCACCTCAATAAGCATGCAAAAGCGAAATAAAGAAATTGGTGTGAGAAAGACGCTTGGAGCAGGTGTAGGACAAATTGTGATATTATTGTTGAACAGTATTACCAGATGGACACTGATAGCAAACTTGATTGCATGGCCGGTTGCTTATGTCTTTATGAAGAACTGGCTGTTAAAATTCGAATACAGGATTAACATTATCTATGCCTGGTATGCCTTTGTACTGGCAGCACTTATAGTGTATGGCATTTCTATACTAACAGTATATTTTCTCTCAAGAAAAGCAGCCCTTTCAAATCCTGTGGATGCATTGAGATACGAATAGGGTGTTGATTGTCGTTTGTTGACGTTCGATTTGGCGATGTTCGATTGAAAAAGGATTCTTTTTCTGCCTGTGAGATGTGTTATGGATTGAATTTTTATATTCTGAATTATTGTTTGTATTCGAGCCCTTCTTTTATTATCTTAGTTAAAAATTATTCACCCAACCAAAAACTTAATATTATGGACTCTATTTTCTCCAATCCAATATGGAACATTGCGATTGCCCTAATTATTGGGCTTATCATCGGATTTCTTGTTTTCAGCCCCATTCTGAAAAAGGGATCTGAAAAAATTGATAATGAAATGGATGCTGCCGGTACAATCGCCAAACCTGAAGCAAAACCTGACTTTGTATTACCAATTGAAATACCCGGTGTTGTAGCAAAAATCAATATTGTTAACAAAACTCAGGATTTTGTGGAACTGGTCATCGACATCTCATCAGAAGAAATAAACCATTTAAGCATTTTCTTCAATAAGGGAGATTTTAACCTGTGGAGTTCCAAAATTGTGAAGCGGTCTGATATATGCAGTATCCTTAATGGTTACAATTCCGTTGAGATTGTCAATAAAGGTGATAACACTACTGCTATTCTTCTCAAAAAAATGAATAAACTTGAAAATGAACTCCGGATCGTCATATCGGTAAACAATTCAAAAATATACGAACAAACAGTGACCATTAAGTAGCCCGGATTCATTATAAGCTCCTTTGATGATTTCGCAATTTATCTAAGGGTTCATAATTAAGACAGGTAAGTTGAAGTTGTTTGACTATTGACGACTGATGGTGTCGAACTGGCACTCCCTTTCCCATCATCTCTCTCCTTTTGGTATATTTGCCATAATACTCGCTGTTATGCGCATCATATCTGCCCTGTTACCGGTTATTCTATTTCTTATATTGTTGCTGGTTCTTGACAGCTTTAAGCTGGTAAGGAAATCTTTGCTGATGTGGGCCATCATCTCCGGTGTTGTGTGTGCAGGAAGTGCATATTTACTAAACACAGAATTAATGGTCCTTTTAAACCTGGATCTGAAGAAACTGTACACGTTTACTTCACCTTTGATTGAAGAGACCCTGAAAATGATTCCTGTTTTGATATTTCTCAGGAAGCACCGCATAGGTTTCCTGATAGACGGGGCCATCTATGGTTTTGCCATTGGTACAGGTTTTGCCCTTGTGGAGAACATCTATTTTCTTTTCCAGCTTCCTGATACAAGTATCTGGCTATGGATTGCCAGGGGTTTTGGCACAGCGGTTATGCATGGAGGCACCACCTCAATTCTAGCAATGATATTTACACTGACAATAGAAAGAAAGAAATTTACCGGTATGTATTATTTTGCCGGTTGGATACTGGCAGTCGGTATCCATATCTGTTTCAACCTTTTTCTCATGCCACCGCTTCAGGAGGCCATTCTTATTATCACTGTGATCTCAGTTGTTGAGATTTGTGTGTTTAAAGCAAGTGAGCTGTCGTTACGAAACTGGCTTGAGATGGAGTTTGACAGTGAAATGAAACTTATAAATATGATACACCGGGGTAATTTTGCCAGTACAAAACCGGGAGTGTACTTAATGTCATTAAAGAAACACTTTTCCAGTGTTGTGATATTTGATATGCTGGCCTATATTTCTTTGTATCTTGAGCTTTCTATCCGGGCCAAGGCACAACTGATGTTACATGAAACAGGATTGCCACCAAATAAAGACCCGGAAATTGCCGGAAAGCTTCAGGAACTCCAAACCCTGGAAAATAATATAGGTCGGACAGGAAAGTTTGCTATATCTCCCATATTAAGAATGTCAAGGAAGGATCTGTGGAAATGGTCCTTGTTGTTGTAGGTGGTTGTATCACAACCTTGTTTAACAACAAAGCCCGCTAAGAAACGCCAAAAAATAAGGATAGAATCCCCGTATGTTGTTTATAACCTATTTAATATCATTTCCGGTATATCTTATCCTGAGGTTCATCGAATATCTATCTTAACCTGCTCCGAAGATTAACATCATTGCCACCAAAACTCAAATAAAACTATACCAAAAACATTCTGTCAACAATCAGAAACTTGCGGATTTTTGTGTTATTCTTTTTCGCGCTTCTTTGCGCTCTTAGCGGTTAAGAGTAAACTAAGGTTTTGAGATAACCCCACTCGTTTTCTAAATGATTACGAGAAATTGCACTATAATATCATTTTGTTAACTTTACCCAAAAAAAGATATCCTGATAACCAGATATTGAATACCTCAATCATCATATCATCCCATTCCCTTACCAAATACTATGGCCAATCGCTGGGAGTTGATAACATCTCCTTTGATGTGATAGCGGGGGAAATATTTGGTTTTCTGGGGCCGAATGGGGCAGGGAAAACAACAACGATCAGGATTCTACTGGATCTACTGAGGCCTACTTCAGGCAGGGTTGAGATCTTTGGAATGGATGTCAGGAAGGAAAGTTTTAATATCAGAAAACAAATCGGATATCTCCCCGGAGAATTCTCTGCCTATGATCATCTCAGCGGTATTGAATTCTTCAAACTCATTTCAAAGATCAGAAAGGTATCTTTCGATGAAGGCTCAACGCTGTTCAGGCGGTTTGACCTTTCAGAAAAGGACCTTTCGAAAAAGATAAAAGCCCTCTCGCATGGCACCCTGCAAAAGATCGGTATTATACAGGCACTGTTCCATAAACCAGGGCTTTTAATCCTGGATGAACCCACAACAGGACTGGATCCCCTGATGAAAGAGGTATTTTATGAATTGCTGCTGGAAGAGCAGCAGAAAGGTACTACCATCTTCTTTTCATCGCACAACCTTGATGAAGTTGAGAAACTCTGTCAACGGGTAGCCATTATCCGTAAGGGAAAAATCGTCGGACTGGAATGCCTTGATGTACTTAAAGAAAGGGCAGGCCGGATACTGGAATTTACCTTGGCTAAAGATAAAGAAGTTGTTGAGATACCCGGAGCCAGATTGATCAGGCAGGTGGGTAAGCATTATATGTACAGGCTTGAAAGTAATATTAATCCCGTATTAAAAAGTCTGTCTGCAATGCCTGTACTGGATGTAAGTATCAGCAAACCCGATCTTGAAGGGATATTTGTGGAGTATTATCAGGATAAGGAAAATCATCAAAATATAAATTAAAATATCATCGAATAAATCTAATTATACGAATTTTACGAATGGAAAAATGCACTAAAATAAAAGCAGGAATCCTGAAGGTTGTTAAAACCCAATTAGATAAATTCGATAAATTAAATGATAAAAATCGAGATAACAAGTAATTGGATGAAAGGATTTTAGCAGAATAATGTCGTATCTAAGACTCATATGGAAAATGAATAAAGGATTCACCATTTTCAGCATGGTGTTTATCAGTCTTTTCCAGTTGCTGATCCTTTACCTGGTTTCTACTTTCGACACCCAGGCGATGCTGCAATCGGTAATGAGCCAGCTGCCTGAAAGCCTGAAGATCTTCCTGAACGATTCCTTTTTCAGCATGCTGAACTTTGATGGAGCGGCAGCATTCGGTTTCAACCATCCCATCGTTTTATCCTTGCTGGCCATCGTAGCTATCACCATTCCTGTCAGGCATATATCCCGTGAGATAGAAAACGGCAATATGGAAATGATGCTTTCGCAACCCTTCAGAAGGAAATCACTTGTTTTTAATTTATGGTTATCGGGTTGCATTATCCTTGGTGTTATCATCCTTACTTCATTTTTGGGATCCATTATTTCTATTTCACTGTTCCACGATCTCAGTAGCAAAATGATTTTAAGTATGCTGGCCATCAGTCTGAACCTGTGGTTATTGTTTGTCACCATCATGACCTATACGCTGTATATTGCAACCATATCCAAAGGGGGCGGATTCTCAGGTAATATCAGTGCTTCTATCACCTTTTTATTTTATTTACTATTCTTTGCCGGGCAACTATGGGATGTTCTCAAACCAACACTACCCTACAACATTTTCGATTATTATCAGCCACAGCTTATTATGTTTGGGAAAGGGGACCTTATGGTTGATATTGTTGTACTGGTAGGACTGATCGTGATATTGTTGTGGGCAGGAGTTTACAGGTTTGAACGGCGGGATATTCCGTAAGTAAGCAAGTGCGCAAAGATTTTTTCACCGCAAAGTAAGATTTTCACCGCAGGCGCAAAGGGCGCAATGAATAGTGTTTGTTAAATTATTAAGGATAAAGGCAAATGTGATTGGACGATTAGGCGATTGTGCGATGTATAAGATTGCGCGATGTTCAATTGGGAGATCGATGGAGGATATATGCAACGAAAAAGAGGACAGTATCTCTCTATAAACATTTATATATTTTATTTTAAAATTAATTATTAGTATATTTTATTATATTTGAAAGATCACATAAATAAATTAAAATTTTTATTTCTCGTTTTGTTATGTTTGATCTCTTTGCAGGGGCTAACACAGGTTGATACAGGATCAAATCCTGACACGATGAACATCATAGAGGAGGATGACATAAGGAGAGCTGTGGAGGATCTGTATATTAAAGGATTACAGATCCGTGATTTCGGGCTTATAAGAGCGGTGTGTATCCCAGAGACCAAACTCATGGGTATTGACCGGGAAGGCAAATTAAATGTCACCAGCCTCGACAAATGGGCATTGAGATTTGATCCCGAGAATCCGCCATTTGAAAAACTTGATCACAGCATTACAAAAATCGATCGGTCAGGCACCGCGGCCCAGGTAAAAATCGTGTTCCTGGTTAATTCTCAACACTATGTAACAGATTACCTTAATATGCTGAAGATCGATGGGACCTGGAAGATTGTGAATATTATTGATTATTGAGGAAGGATACTTACCACAAAGTGGAGGATTTTTGCTGTCAAGCCCACAAAGAAACACACAAATAAATTGTTCTGATTTATATTTTTTAGCGCTTCTTAGCGTGCGGTTTGTTTAATTGCTATTAACAAAGTTATTACCGCGTAGCAGTTATCTGTTTGTAGCAGCGAAGTAGGCGAATGAAATATTTTCCCTGCAGGGGATAAACAAGGACGAAGTGAGTAATAAAACCCGCGTAAACCCTAAAAAAAACCAGGCTCGTTAAATAATTTATAATAGCCTGGTTTTCAATGTGGGCACTACAATATTTGAATATCAAGCAGATACTTCTCAAACCATAAAATCATCTCCTTCATTGCCTCTTTTCCTTGAAATTCATCATAGCCATCATCACTTCTGAATTCATGTCCGATACCCGGAATAACGATCTTCCTGGCATCAATCCCGGCATCGACATAATCCGAATATATCGCTTCAGAGGGCTCAATAATGAAAGGCATATCCTGATCTCCGTAAATAATTAAAACAGGCGGGTCATCAGGAGTTATATAATGCTTAATGGATAATTCATCAAGAATAAGTGAATCAATATCCATAGCTGGGATTGCCTCCTGGATAAAAGGAAATTCATGAACATCCCTGCAAAAATCATAGCCTGCGGGATAATATGCACAGATAGCCGCTACTGTATTGTTCATCCGGTTGACAGGATCATGGGTTTTGTTGATGATGGTACTATTAGAAACAGCTGTAAACACAGCCAGGTAGCCGCCAGAGCTGGCTCCCCAGATACCCAGCCTTTCAGGATCGATCCCAAAATCAGGGGCATGATATTTAATAAATCTGACAGCTCTTTTTACATCCCTCACAATTTCATCCAGGGTAAATTTTGGATTTGAACCGTGCTTTACATCAAATACAGTGTATCCTTCATCCAGTAAAGCAGCAAAACTAAATTGCTTCATAGGTGGATAATGTATGGCAGTATCACCAAGTTCAAGAAGCATCTCTTTTGCTTCAAGAAGCCGGTATTTACCAGGCATCTCTTCCGCATATTGTTTCATAATGCCGGAATTAAAACCACCGCTCTGAACCAGGATCACTCCTGCCCCGTTTGCATTGGAGGGTATATAGGCATCCATGACCAGGGCCATTCCACTTTTATGGCCATAAACTACATCAGGCCTAATCGAAATCTCATGAGGTTTCAACGTTTCATGACAGGCGGTCACTATAATTGAAACCGACAATATAAGCATCCATCTTAATCCGTTCAGGTTCATCATAATTTAATTTAAGATTTTCTCAAATTTCTAAATTACGCACTATCCTTATTTAAACCAAAAAAAACACCAAATATTTTCTCGAAATAAAAAAACGCAGTATATTTGCACCCTCAAAAAGGGGCGCATAGCTCAGCTGGTTCAGAGCATCCCGACATGCAATGTCGGGAGGGTCATAAGAACCACACAAAAATAAAGGGGCGCTTAGCTCAGCTGGTTCAGAGCATCCCGACTAACAAAGTCGGGAGGGTCATAAGAACCACACAAAAATAAAGGGGCGCTTAGCTCAGCTGGT
>CAYXUU010000031.1:0-52230 GCA_964468645.1 uncultured Bacteroidales bacterium | reverse complement strand
GGTCATAAGAACCACACAAAAATAAAGGGGCGCTTAGCTCAGCTGGTTCAGAGCACCTGCCTTACAAGCAGGGGGTCACAAGTTCGAATCTTGTAGCGCCCACTACAGCAGCAAGGGATTGAGAAAATGTCAATCCCTTTTTTTATGCCCGGTTTAAATATGGTTTAAAGTTTTTTTCACTTTTATTTTTTGCTTTTTGTTGCATCTTCTTTCTTTTTGATTCCATATTTCATTATCAAATTGAGCAAATTCATGTGCAAAATGCTTTATGTCCTCTCAAATTTTTTATTAACAATTTCAACAAAACCTCCATTTTTTTAATCATCCTTTGACAGGATTTCATCCAGATCGAACAACAAATTCATCTAAACAAAATATTTTATACCTTTAACAGAGAAATCCTGAAACTTAATCCGGGAGATCAATCACCATATGAAACAATTATTACGTTCCGTGACAATATACTTTTCCTATATCTGTATGCTTAGCTGTATAAAGGTTTATGGACAATGGGAATGGCAAAATCCTTTGCCGCAGGGGAATCCTATTCTGGATATGCATCTTTTGAATGCAGATACAGTAATATTTGTCGGAAAATTTGGGACGATAATTAAAACAACTGATGGAGGACAAACCCTTGAAATTATAGAGAGCGGAACACAGCTTAGTCTCAGATCAGTATATTTCCCTAATACACAAGTTGGCTATGCAGTTGGAGGTGATTTTGATAATGGTAATAATCCGGTTGAAGTACTGAAAACAACAAACATGGGTGACACCTGGAATGTAATATATAATGGTTTGGGTGGGCAGGCAAGTTCAATATTTTTCATTGATAATGATACCGGTTTTATCGCCGGAGAAGATGGATTAATTCTGAAAACCATTGATTGTGGTAAATCCTGGAATAAAATAAACACAAATACTACAAAAGATATCAGGGAATTGATTTTCATTGATGAATATGTTGGTTTTGCTATAGGAGATTCTAACTTGTTATTAAGAACAAAAGATGTTGGTAACAAGTGGGTAAGTGTGGAAACTGGTCTTCTCGATGGGCATGTGTTTTCTATTTCATTTCCCAATACAGAAACTGGATATCTGCTATCCCATAATTTCTGGGGTAATGTAACAATTTTGAAAACTGTCAACGCTGGTATGGATTGGACTTTAATAAATGATGGTTCCTATCTTCCAAGTATGACATTTCTGGATTTTTTAAATTGTGATACAGGTTTTGTCTATGGACTGGGAATTAAAACCAGAACATATGACGGTGGGCAAACATGGCAATATGATCCGGACTATTTTTACTTATGGTTTGATGGAAAGATTGATTTTTGGAATTTCAACAATGGTTATTGCATTGCTGGAAGTGAAAATTATTATTATGAAAGTCCCAGGATCCAGAAGACTGAAAACAGCGGTCATGATTGGTTTGCAATTACTTCACATACATCACTGGCAGGATTGAATCGTATCGAGTTTCCAGGTTCATTGGTTGGATACACAATAAACCAAAGTTATTATTCAGGCTGTTTGCTTAAAACAGATAATGGACAGCAATGGAATACCATTCTCCAGGTTGATGATACAGCTTTTTCTACATTTTGTTTCTTAGATGAGAATAATGGCTTAATAGGAGCATCTTGTGAATCCTCAACTGGTTATTTTCAGAGGTTAATTTTTAAAACAAAAGATGGTGGTGTCACCTGGTCAAGGATTATTGTTGAAGATTCCTGTTATTATTTTGACCAATTGAATAATTCAATTTCCTACCCAGATCAAAGTATTTGTTTCCTAACTTATGATGTGAAGGTTTTCAGATCAATAGACTCATGCAAAACATGGCATAACATCCTTACTGATTCATTATATAATTACAGCACAATTCAGTTTGCCACTAAAGATATAGGTTATTTATTAGCTTACCCTACTGGTAAAAACAAAGGATCTGTTGAATTGCTCAAAACAACAGATATGGGGGAATCATGGGAATCAATTTTACAAATCATTGATAATCGGGCAAAGATGTATTTCGTTAACAGTGACATAGGTTTTATACTCACAACACCTTCACCATATAAATTATACAAAACAACCGATGGAGGAAACAGTTGGATTGCTAACAACCTTAATATTGGTATGACTATTAAACACTTTCAATTTCTAGATGAGTTTAATGGTTATTTATTGGGAAATCCTAATAAACTTTATAAAACAAATGATGGTGGACTTACATGGGAATTTATCCCAGGCATAACCAGTAACTCGCTTAATGATATATGTTTTCTCACCCAGGACAGTGGATATTTATGTGGTAAACATGGCACTATTCTATTTTATTGCGATCTCTATACAGTTGTTGAGGATCAATCCACAACCAACATATCAAAACCAGTAATTGTTGCCCCCAACCCCTGCTCCTCCCACACCACCATCCAGTACTCACTTCCTAAACCTTCCCAGGTAACTATAGACATCTTTGATCAAACAGGCAGGCATATAGAGACAGTTTGCAAGGAGAGGCAAACCTCGGGGCTAAGACAGATGCAATGGCAGACGGAAGAATTTGCCACTGGGGTTTATTTCTATCGTGTGAGGGTAAATGACAGGATATATACCGGGAAAATCATTAAGATGGATTAAATACATTAATAACAACCTGATGCATTTAAAGCAAATACTGACATTTTTTCTTTTCTCATGTTTAGGATCTTTCCTGCCAGTTGTGATAATTGCTCAGCAAGATACTGACATTATTGTTGCGAAAAATAAACTTGGTAACAATGATATCTTATCTATTGGTTTTGTTAGGGATTCAATACCATTCCAGCTACCCTTTGAAGAGGATTGGTCTGGTGGATCTTTTGAGGCTACATGGTGGAACCATGATGATTGTGAAAACTGGATCATTAACATCAATGAAGGTAATCCGGCACCATCAGCAGAATTCGATGCCGGAGATTCTCTTGCAAATTATTCCTGTTCAATTCAGTCATACTACATTAATGGTGAAGGATTCATTGATGGAGATATATTCCTGTATTTTGACTTAAAACTTGAAGATAATGAAGAAGGCGGAACAGAAAGCCTGATCATCGCTGTTGAGGATACAAGCGGTTGGTATTTCATACAGGAGTATTCCAATGATGGAAGCTTCGATAGGAAGAATGAGTTGCAGGAAATTACAGCATATGCAAAGGGCAAAATATTCAAAATTGGATTCTTTGCAACAGGAGAAAACTCAGCTAATATCAACTACTGGCAAATTGATAATATTCTTGTTAAGCGACAATGTGCGTACCCACCCGGATTTGAAGCATTTATTGACGAGTCATCAAATATTGTTGAACTGCATTGGCTTTTCTGCAGCCCGGATTTTGATTGGTTAGGATATAATGATCATACTTTTGAAAATGCATTTGCCTCAGCAAATGGCGGTCAAGGATTAGGCCAGTTATTTGTAATCGATGATTTTCCTACGGTCGAGTACCCATTCAGAATTAGTAAAATCCGCTATTATAATTCTGATTATATGAATTATCATCAGCAAGAAGAAGTATTTATCCTTTCCGGGGATGGTTCAATGATTTTATCAGGACCCTATTATATTAATAATGCTTCTCCCGATGATTGGATAACCATACTAGTATCGCCACCAGTAATACTCTCATCAGGGGATTTTATGGTTGCCACCATTAATACTCATGTTGATGGGCCTTTCATTGGTGTAGATGACAGTTATTATAATGAAACTCTTTTCTTCGGTTCATTAGGTGATTGGACTGAACTTGGTGAACTTGGAGCATTTCATTATGTAGGTTCTCATGAGGCGCTTGTTGATGAATTGGATAAGGATGGAAATACAGTATCAAGCAGGCAATTATCTCCAGCAAGCTCTTTAAGACAAAGTAATAGCAAAGGTACAAATGATATTGTTGGGGCCAATATTTACAGATCATTCAATTCAGGGCAATGGGAACAAATCAATGATCAGCCAGCTTTGTTCCATGAGTACTTTGATACCATAAATGAAAATGGTGAATATTGTTATTATGTTACCTGTTTATATGATGATTGTGAATCGGATTCATCCAATAATGAATGTGTATCTTATACAGTAGATATAGAGAACACTCATTTAAACGATCCTGTTCGTATCTTTCCTAATCCGGCAAATAAGATTTTAGAAGTGGAGTGTTTATCTATCATAAAGAGTTATTCAATTTTTGACCAGATAGGACATAAAGTAAAATCTCAGGATAACATGAATAAAAAGAGGTTTAAAATAAATATCCAGGAGCTGGCCAATGGTATTTACTTTCTCCATCTTGAATCAGAAAAAAAGTTTATTACCAGAAAATTTGTCGTAATCAAGTAAAGAGGATTTATATATTTTAATTGGTATTACCTCAATTCATAATCCCAAATTATGCATTGGGAATGCAATGAACCAATGTATTAGTTGGGATTATCCCGATTTAGAAGATGTTGCATTTCATCATTCGGGTGATATTGATATGTGATGAAATGCTTACAGCTTCTTAATCGTTGTGCATTAGTCTTTTTCTAATGCATGATTTGGGATAATTTGTACTTCTTCCTCCTGCCGCCTCCTTTTGTAATACATTCTTCTTTATCAAGTTATTAATATCCCGAATTGCCGTGTTTTTATCGTTGCATTTTTTGCACCGAATAGATGCCTTATTCGTTGCACAATAATAGAACTTTGGTACAGCATCATAGTAAAGTTTTTGTACAACATTTGAAATATTTAAAAGATATTTGGAATCACTTCTTTCTGGATTCTCCATATTCCCGGCAAAACTTAAAAAAAAGGATTTTATATTTTAACATCTTTTAACAAAACTCCTCCAAAAACATCCTCCATTGGCAAGATTTTAGCGACCAATTACTTAGGTCAACACGAAGGCATGCTATTCCTATTTAAAATAGTATAATCTCCCTCCGCGCACCTCAAACAAAAAAATTAACCTAAAATTTTATTATTATGAATGGAATCATAGATCCTACTATGGATTTTAAAAATTATTCAGAAATCATTGAAGGAATTCTTAACCCAAAGTATTACACAAGTGAGACTGATATTCCCAAACTGGAACAGAATATCATGAAAGCAGCTGAAAGAACAATCACACTTCCTGTTGAAACTGAGGACTATAAAAAGGCGATAAACGATATCGATTTATTGTCACTTGGTTTTAAAAACGAAAGGGACGCAAAGGTTCATGTGCGTCAAGGTGAAAGTCCCAGTGAAAAATACATATCAGTTACACCAAGCTTAACCCATTTGAGGTTGCAGACAAGAATAGCTTTTCCGCAGATAGATTGTCCGCTGATGAAATATTATGTTGCTTTTATCTCCACAGAGTTTGAAAGAATCAAAACCAGGGCATACCATATGCCTGATATTGTAAACTCAAATAATCAGATTGCTGTGTATGCAACAAAATGTTTTTACAGATTAACACACCTGGTTCAAGCCTCTAAGGATATTGAGTTTGAGCTGACATTTAAGAAGGGAGACAGAAACAGGGCCGAAGCCTTTATTGTTAATTATCTCCATAAATTCTTATGCAGTTCAGTTTCTGTTTATTGGGATCTGCTTACAACATTCTCGAAGAACCCGGGCAAAAAGAAACATTGTGTAGAAATGCCTCATTCCATTCTCAAGACAAAGAATATGAAAAGTTTCGCATCCCTCACACTGATAACGGATCAACCTGAACATGAAATAAACGGATCTTCACAAAACAATTCCCGGAATAAAAAGTCTGAAAGACACAAAATACCCTGGAATGGGAAACTAAATCAACTCACAGCCCTCATACAAGATCTTAAAACTATTCAATTCCTGGATGAAGATAAAGATGGTATGCCAGTTTCAAAACCATATACCTTACTGGATGTGCCTGATAGAATACTGATTGATTTCATTTATGAAAATTTCTGCGACAAACATGGCAAAAGCTTCAAGAAGGAAACTATAAAAACATACTTTAAGCCATCACATGCGGATAAAAGGGCAAAAGGAAATGAGAGATTTGATATTTCAAGATACGAATAGACACTGTTTTGGAGGAAGACCTGACATCTGATCCATAATTTTGGATTGTTTCACTTATGACTCATTTCCTGGTTATTCTTTTTTATTCTTTTTAATTCTTTCCTCTTCATGGTATACCCGTTAATTGTTGTTTACGCACAACCTTATCTAACCTCTTTTATATCAACAAAATATTCATCCTTTTATGCAATAATCAATTCTAATAAAGGGAATTTAACATAATATTTCCGGGTACCGCTCATTTTTTATTGGGTACTGCCATTCACCTTCGGGTACTCTGTATATGATTACAAAACACATATAACTACTCTTCAGCAATATAAGAAAAAAAGTGGTACCCGTATTTCACTTTTTTCTTGTGGGTACCAATCCTAGGATTGTATCATTGCCTCAGATGATTCACCATAAAGTTTTTTGAACCAAATGGTGAAGATCGAATAAACGAATCATTTAAAATGGAAAAAGCAAGATTATTTGTAAACAAAAAATTTTATTAAACTATGAACGTAGTCACCATCGAAAGCAATGCCTTCTACCGCCTGATTGAAATGCTTGAACAAGTCTACAAACAAAATGAGGACAGGAACAAAGAAATCAAACGTATTGCAAAGGTTGCAAAAACCTGGATCAACAATGAGGAAGCCTGTACCTTATTAAGAGTATCCCTACGCACCATGCAAAACTACCGCACCAATGGCATCATTGGATACTCTAGGGTCGGAAGATATATCTATTATAAACTCGAGGATATCGATAAACTTCTCACAAAACACTTTAGGAAAGCCTTCAATCCACCGAAAGGAGTCAAATATGAATAACATCACCTACCTCAACCTCATAAAGTGGGCCTACCAGGTCCACTTTGTCCTCCTGGTTATGATCAAGCACCTGGCAGAGGTTCGATTCCGCTCCGATGAATTCCTCGAAGAATGCATCATCTCCGCCCGATACCTCATCACCAGAATAGAAGAAGACATCCAATACCTCAGAAAACACAAGAACTTTTAAATCAATAATTTCAATCAAAATGAACAATCTTAAATTCTCATACAACTGGAATAAAAAACTATTCTGCAACTGCTTCACCACATTCAGAATATACAACAGAAACAAATACCAGATAGGCCATATCTTCAATATCCTTCTGCGAGTTAAGAAAGTCTACAAGAAGATCTGCGAAGCAGAACTAATAAACATCATCGTCTTCAAACTCGATGAGATCCCTGAATACTTCGCCCGTATAGATACTGGTTACTCCAAAGAAGACTTCATCACTCTCGTCGAAAAGATGTACCTCAAATCCGACATCGACGTCCACCAATCCAGGTTTATGTTTCTATTGTTCAAGAAAATCGATATCCAAAATCACAAAATACAAATCCCAAATCCCAAATAAATCCCAAATCCTAATTGTCAATGACCAAAACACGCTGCTAGTAAAGGTTTGGAATTTTGAGTTTTGGTCATTGGTGCTTATTTGTGATTTGGTGCTTGTTATTTGGAATTTCAATCCCCGCAAAAACCACAACACATGGACAAACGAACAAACAACAACATATCGTACTTCACTCAGCGTATAACGAACGAAATGGGCATTTCAGTCGAGGAAAACAAAATCCTCGTTAAAGGATTACATGGTCGAAAATATGAAATGCCCATTTTTTCTGAAGATGATCATGGAAATATACGTATCCTGCTCTATAACCTCAACAGGGAACTAATCACCTACGATCATCCAAATGCTACACCGGAAAAACCAAACATCAACAACAACCGCCATCAAACCTATTACATTACCCGGTTAAAAGATCCCCAGAAAGATGTTAATGGTAAACTCAAAAAATACCACATCCCTAAAGGAGCCGGCACCTATCCTTTCTTTCACCCTTCCCTGGTTGAAAAGTATGAAAATAAGATCCCTGTTAAAACACTTACCCTGACCGAAGGTTTCTTCAAAGCATTCAAAGGATGCATGCACAACATGGATGTTGTTGGGCTCTCATCCATTACTCATTTTCGTGATAGACAAACCAGAGAACTTCACCAGGACATTCTCAGCCTTATCAAACAATGCCAGGTCAAAAACCTCATCATCCTCTATGATGGTGACTGCCTTGACATTTCCAACGATGCCCTTGAAAACAATGAAGACCTCTTTAAACGTCCCAACAGCTTCTTTTCATCAGCTCGTTTTATACAGGAACTTTTAAAAGACTATGACCTCAATATCTATTTCAGTCATATCATATCCAACAGTCATGAAGAACATCCAAAGGGTCTTGATGATCTTTTAATTGCTATAAGAAGCAATGAAGATGAGGTTGCCCGTGATCTTTCCCTTTTCTCCAAACAGGGCAAATACTTCTTCAAAATGGATATCACCCATTCCCTACACAAACTCCGAAGATACTTCCACCTCCACACCCCTGAAGACTTCTACACTTTCCATGCAGAATCCATCAAAGACAAGGAATACATTTTCAATGGTACCCACTACCAATGGGATGATAAAAAGGGTAAACTTAAGGTCATCTTACCAGCTGAAGCCCGCAATTACTTTCGTGTTGGTGATTCCTATTTTGAATTCGTCGAGGTACCAAATAAATATCATTCACTCGAAAGAAGATTCGAAAGAAGGCTTAAAGGAACCATCATAGATGACCATGGCAAAAAATTCCTGGACCATATCTCCAAATACAAATCCTTCTGCAACGTCCCCGATCATTCCGGTTTCCACCAGGTGATAAATAATTGCTTCAACATCTATGCTCCATTCGAGCATACTCCTGAGACAGGTAATTGTGACACCACCCTAAATTTCATCAAACACATCTTCGATGAACAAATGGAACTGGGCCTTGACTACCTCCAACTCCTATACCAGAAACCCACCCAGATCCTCCCCATCCTGTGCCTCGTTTCTCGTGAGAACAGCACTGGCAAAACAACCTTTGCTAAATATCTCAAAGAAATTTTCAAACAAAACGCAACCATCGTTGGCAATGATGAACTATCCTCCGGATTTAACACAACCTATGCCAACAAGTTGGTCATAATCTCCGAAGAAACCTTTCTTGAAAAGAAACAGATCATCGAAAAGATCAAGGCCCTGGCCACCGGGGATAAGATCCTGATGAATGCTAAGGGTAAAGACCATATCGAAATTGATTTTTTTGGAAAGTTCATACTGCTCTCAAATAATGAGGAAAACTTTATCTACGCTTCCAGGGATGATATTAGGTATTGGGTTAGGAAGATCCCTGTTCCTGAAGAATTGAATGTTGAGATTCTTGAAGATCTTACAGCAGAAATACCGGCATTCCTCAATTACCTGAATCAACGAAAGCTAAAAACGGTGCGTCAAAGCCGCATGTGGTTCAATCCAAAACAGCTTAAAACAGATGCATTAAACAGAGTAGTGACAAATAGCCAGCCCCAGGTTGAAAAGGAGATCAGGGAAAAGATCCGTGAGCTATTAATTCTCACCGGTGATGAAGAAATATTAATGTCTTCATCAGTAATAAACCGCATCTTCTTTAAAAACAAACACTCCGATTGTTACATCAATAAAATCCTGAAAGATAATATCGGCCTTGACTGCCTGAAAAATGAAAACGGCCAGTACCTGATCAAAAGATACAAATATCCTCATCACGCCCAGGTATGGGAAGAAGGAGAACTAATCGAAAAAATCAATTATGTCAAACACCGGGGAAGGGCATTCGTCTTTAATCGCGATGAATTCCTGAATCCTGAAGAACAGGATAACTTGGCTTATGAAGATAACGAAGATCCGGCTATGCCTTTCTGAGTGCAACTTAAGGGGCTGCTCCATCTTTTCATAAATTCAATAATTACAAATTAAACTTAATGTCATGAAAAAGCAACTCAAATTTATCAAGTCAACATTTTACCGAAGATCTGACAACGGCCACTTCTGCACCAAAGAATACGCAGAAGCCAATCCATCAACAACCCAGAAGGAAACCATCAAACGACCCAATCCCTTCTGGCATCACTTTCCAAAACTATCCATTAACCTCGAATTTGCTTAATTACTTATGGCTGTTTGGTGCATCATCCCATACGACCACCAAACAGCCATCTCCCTCCCTTATCAGCAAAATTCTCAGCGAAATCTGATCGTCAATCGTCAACCGTCATTCGTCAATTTTCATTTTCAAATTAACTCATCTTCAAATTTTCAAATTCCGCTACTTTTGCCTTTTGCCTTTATACTTTTGCCTTGAACTAAAACCCTTGCCACCCTTGCCACCCCCTACACATATAATTATATATCAATTAATTAACATGGTAATACTTATTATATACTCTTTTAACCCTTACCACTACCCTTGACAACAAAATCCGGCAAGCCTTAAACCCTTGCACCAGTCACTTACCATATTAAAACATTGTATATCAAGCTTATTCTAGGTGGCAATATTTTTACCGGTTTATACCAGTAGTTTTTATTTGAGATAATTAAAAAGGAATTGATGCGTCTATTGTAAGAGGCTTCTTACTTTATCCCTGTATTCTTCCCACTCCGGTTTATCTAACCTGTAATTCAAATTCCTGTAAAATGGAATTAATGGACGATTTAGTTTATTTGTTTCAGAAGGGAATGGAATATCCCAATAACAACTGTATATCGTTTGGGCCAATGGTATATGATCCATATGGTGTAAAAAGAGCATAATACTACGGGCAGTAACAAGTACAGGTATCTCTTTCCCTGGATCCAGATCATCCAATTCTATCCATGTACGGTCAACCCATTGCTTCGCATGTTTTACCCATTTTGGATTCTTTCCCGTTTCCTTTTCAAGGTATTCCTGCACCAGGTTCTGAACGTAAACATCTTTTATTGTCAATCCAACCTGCTCCAGGTTTTTCAATATCCTGTCAAAATACCTGTTATCCCCTGAACCTATTCCAAAGGCATATCGCAACTTTACGGTTTTATTCTTATTGGTGAAATTTGTTGGATCTGCCCCCAGAACAAATGCCTTGAATCGATGCCTGTTATAACAATATGCTGCCGGCAAGGATTCGCCTGAAACATCATCATAAAATGGCCGGATAACGATTCCGCCAAAATATGCTTCATCAGCATAGCATTTAATACCACTTATATAACAAATCTGACTATTATAAGATTTCCTCTTATCTATGTATTTTCCTTGCACACCAAAAGGCATCTGTAATCTGTTTTTTGGTTTCCGGTTGGTAAATAATACCGGATTACCATTAATATCAGTTGCTTTAGCAATACATTCAGGACATACATAGTTGGGATATCTTGAGGTTTGAGGTACAGCTGCTATACAAATAGGACAATTCTGATCCATCTTAAATGTTTTTATATCTGACAAATGTCGGTAAAAACTATCATAGAATTAAAAATTTCTTATGTCGATTCATGTGGACTATGACTGCCATATGATGAACTAGTATTTCTAAGTTTATAAACATTCCGCTACTACTTAGCTAAGATTCAAATACTGTTATTAATATCAAAATATACTGCTATGTCAACAAACACAAAAGAGGTGAAAGATTATTTCAAATGACCTAATTACTCAAATCGATCCATCCCTGTAGCCGTTTCTTATTAATTCTTTGTTCAAACTGATCCTTAATAACCGTTGGGTAAACCTCAGTCTTTTTAAACAACCAGAAAATTGAATATCTTGCAAGTTCCAGCGCTTCCATAAAATAAGAAAAATCCTGTTCTAGCACATTTAGCCAGCTATTCAAATAGTGTGCATGATCCAATCTGGGATATACTCTTCTGTTTAACATTGTTGAAAGTATTGCACTTCCCAGTTCTGCAACCAGTTCCTCAAAAGCATATGCCGGTGACCCAACAGAATTAAATATCTCTCTTTTGCACCGTGTTTCATGACCTGTCCAATGAATCAGCTCATGCAAGAGTGTGCTATTAAATTTCTCAAGTGATGTATAACCAGTCTCATTCTTGAACCTGGCAAGTTCAGGAATTTTTATAACATCTGTAATTATATTGTATAAGGCTCTGTCTCCACCAACAGCAATTTCAGCTTCCGAGTTAGTAATAAGTTTTTTGACTAATAAATCAGGATCCACAGGATCATCAAATAAACCCTGTTGATTACCGTAATAGTCACTTACCTGGGCTGTATTGAATACAAAACTGAATTTAAACCTGAATTTTATATCGTCCTGATTCACATTCTTACCTGAATGGGGACCGAATAAGTTAACTTGATAGTTCTTTCTTATACTTTTATCTTTTGGTACAGCAACACAAATCAATGTCCCTTTCTCCCCTTTCCTGACCCTGGCCCTGATCTTTCGCCATTGCTTTAAAGTTGCCCATTGATTGTAGGGATAATTATGCTTCAAACATTGAAGCCACAAGATCAATAAATTATTTCCACTATAAAACTTACCGGTAAATGTATTCATTGCCTGTGGCAATCCCTTATGCCATGGCATTATCCAATCCGATCCACCAATTTTCATCTGTTCAAGGATCTTTTCAGCAATCCTGTCGATACTGTTGTTATAGGCATTTATTTTTTCCTGAAAGTTCATCTGAATTCTTCCTGATCATATAATACCTCGTCTATTTTCCTGCCTATTATTCTTATCATTTTATCAAGGCTGCCATCTTTCTTCAGGTAACCGATTGTTATTTTATCTGCGAGTTCAATCATCAACTGGTTTCGTATCATTGCAGTTTTTGCAGTTATTCTTTTTACACTAATATCAAATGGTGAAATAATCAATATCCTGTTCTGGTCAAGGGCCTGTTTTATGTCAGGTTCTATTCTTTTTTTCAAACCTCTTGCCATGGCTATGATAATAGGCTGGTTTCCCTTAAGCAAATAATGAAATACATCCTTTTCAATCTGGCTATGGAATCCACTGATAACACATTTACCAAGTTTCCTTTGCTCAATAGCCCAGTCATAACACTTCAGCACAATACTTGCCGGAATTTCTCTGCTACACAGAAAAGCAGTTTTTTTCTTTTTCAATAACTCCTTGTTTCCTGTAAAATCCTTTATATCCATATGATAATTTCTTATGATAGTGCTTATTTATTCTGTTCTTTGAAATCTTGTGATTTTCCTTTTCTATCTCTATTAGATATCCGGTAATATCCGGCAACTTTACCTCATTTAACAACTCTGTTTTTCAGACTATTAACATCATATTACTTATCTTATCCGGTAATATCCGGTAAACCATTACAAATTCCTTGTCCAGTATCCTAGTTTGTAACACTTTATAAAACTGTTAGTTGAACACCGTGTCCAAGTTAATATCCAAGTTTAACAGGAACTCCCCACTTTTTTTGACTAACTCCCTACTTTTCTTTCATAAAGCTTCAATTAACAGGTTAATTTTCAGTATTTATACTCACACAAACTACCAATTATATTACTTATCTAAACAGTTTGATCACCTTATCTCATGATATCAGTTTCTCCAGTATAAGTGTATCAAATTTTACACTTTTAGTTTTGTATTCTTTCTATTTACCTGATTATAGATCAATCCGGCAATATCTGGTATTATTATCTTATACTGGATTAATGTAAATAACTTACTTATCTTCGGTTACAATAACTATATAAGCTCTATCTGACATTATCTGGTAATTCTTTATTAGTCCTGGTATATTTAGTAGAAGGTCCTTTACCAGATTTCTTAACCCAACCTCCTGAATCAAGATTAGAAATATCATTACGTGCAGTTTTCTCAGATATCTTATCTTTAAAATACTGCTCATATTCTTCCCTGGTAAATTCTTCTCCTGTTTTAAGTTTCTTTCCAAATTCTATCATCCTATCATTTATAGAAACTGGCTTAGGAACACCATAAATAGTTAAGAATGTGTATCCGTTTTGAGTAATCCATTCAGGAGCTTTAAGACTATATTCTGTACATCGGTGTTTTATTAATAAAAGTCCCCTGCCTTTCTTTTCCATTTTCCCTCTAAGGTAAAACATGTGTGCAATCATTGGATTGCGAAATACTGCATGATAGATTTCGAAATTGCTCTTATTCTTGATAATGCCTTCCGGTATTTCACCTGAATTTGTAATCTCAATTTTATCTTTATAAATATCAATTGTTACTTCACCGGAAACATCCCCATAATCGCGATGAACCATAGCATTAATGACAGCCTCATCCAATGCTTCCAATGGATATCGTTCATGATCTGAGCGACTCCAGTCATCTTCTTTAAATTCGCTTACCATTGGAAGTTGTTGCTTAAAATAATTATGAACCTGCTCAAACGCCTTGAATAAATGATCTTCAATTATCAAAAAATCTGAATAACGACTTCCTGTTTTACCATATGGCATTACCGTTATCCTTATTCGGCATTGTGGAAGAAATTTTACCGGATCATTTGCAAATAAAACCACGGAACCATTCTTGACTGCATTGATATCAAAAAGTTGAAAATAATTAAGAAAGTTCTCAGGATCATTTGGTAAACTCTTTCCTCTACCCAGTTTATCAGCCTCAGCAATAGTTTTTTCTATCTCAGGCTGATCCAAATCATTGATCGTAACATCAATTGCAGTTAATTTTTCCCAGGTTGATGCAAACTCATCAGGTTTCCTCAGTAACATGCTTATATCATCAGGACTGGCCACAACAGCTTTATTTCCTTTTCGGATATAGTTTTTACCTAAAAGTGAATAGGGTTGTCGTGTTCCTTTCAAAACATTGATCAGAATCAAATTCTTTCTTTGATATGATTCGTCCTGAACATAAACCAATGGCTGAGGTACTATCTTTTCTGCTATTTGGCTTTTTACTTCCTCTACTTTCTCATTTATTTCATCTAACCCAATTGCTTTTTTACCGGAATGACCTACAATGATCCAGCCTCCATCTGTATTCAAATAAGCACAAACTGTTGAAAGGACATCAGGTAATCTATATTCAGTAAAGAATTTAACCTGATCATTACCCTTCTGATTAATTAGTTGTGTTAAAAATGTATCTCTGCTCATGATTAACTCCTTTCAATTAATTTCCTAATACGCTCAGGATATTTGAACTGACTTTCGAGATGTAATTCAATATCTTTAAGATCAACATATTCCTGAACCCAATTCCCTTTTCTTTTGGATGCTGGTTTTTCTTTATCCTTGATTGCCTCATTATACATTCTGATAGTCCTTGTATCCAAAACCTTATTATTCTCAAAAGATATTTTATCAAATTCAATTCTTTTTGAGGTTTTGTCCTCAATGAAAAATGCACCGTTAAATAATGATCTTGTGAAAACGACTCTGTGATCTGCCATCACAAATCGTGGAATGTCCCTTTTAAATGCGGTTTCAAATTCTTGGTGAAGAATGGACTTGCTATCTTTATCTAAAACACCCGACCCATAATCCGGACGGATAAATCCAACAAATACATCACATTCTTCAACACCGTTTGTGCAATTTTTTAAGTTTGATTCTCTGCTGTCGAGTAAAATAGTCCCTTTATGCGACATATAAACATCATAACCAAGGTTGTCAAGGTAATTGTAGATAGCATTTAACTCGAACCGAAAATTATATACAGTTGATGCTACAAATACTTTGATGTGATTTCTTGGTGCTGGTTCAGATTCTGCCATTTTTGAGATAATTCATTTAATTATTTAGAAATTTTCTTCCATGTATCATCCGAAAATAAATAGGATATCACCTGCTTTCTTGCTTCCTCAACTGTGGTTTTCGAAGCAATCGGAAAACCGACAAACTTTGCTACTTCCCGGATTTGCTTCAATGTCATTTTGGCCAATATTTTCGTGGCATTTTCATTTGAAGAAGCCAGTTTATTAATCAGTTCCTGATCAACCGATACTCCTTTTTTCTGTTGCTTTCGGTCAGTGAATGGTGCAGTTAACGACAGTTGAATCCTACCACCGAACCTCTTAAGTTTGTCAAGGCTTTTTTCATCGAACTTGCTTTTTAGTAAGTCCTCAAACTCTTTGGGAATTGCTTCTCCAGGTTTTAATATGATGTCATACTTTGGCATATTCTTTAATTCTTTTTTCCATACGATTTATAAAATTCATCATAACCTCGCTGACCGATCGCTGATCTGAGCCTGAATATTTCAATTCGTACCAGGCAGATTTATCTGCACCCTGACTCAAAAACCTGGAAATCACATCCAATCTTGGCAGGTGAGCTAGTACCGGCTTACTTTCAATGAGCTTTCTTTCAATAGGTTCAAGTTGATCGCGTATTGATTTATATAGTTCTGTTGTAGCCTGTTGCTGATTAACAGTTCCATATTCGTAACCACCTGCCCTGTTCACAGCATTCAAAACGCAGCCAAGTAAGTGTGGTTTTTCGTGTTTCGGGATTTCTTTCACCCACTTTAATAATCGCGGCATACCATAAACCGAAATCTTATCGGGAATGGTTACTGTAATGAAGTAAGAACTTGCCCGTAACATGGCCTGGGTGAGGTACATTTTATTAGGAGGGCAGTCTATCAGCACATAATCAAAATCACTGAATGCATTAAGCATGTTTTTGCAATAATAGTAAAGTGTATCAGCTGCATTAGGCTTTTGGGTAATCTCCCTGATGATTAACTTATCAAGCTCATCGGTATCGAACGAACCTTTAATCATTTTCAGAGTTGAAGGAGAATGAATGTCCGGCACATCATCAATGTATTGGTCAAATTTTACCTTGGAGATTTTTGCCCATTTGTTGGGTGTTACCAGATGATAGATGGTAAAGTCTGTTTTGTCCACTTTGGCCGGGTCAACTCCTGCGGCAAGGGACAAGCTGCACTGAGGGTCAATATCGATCAATAGAACTTTTTTGCCTTTATTGGCCAGGTAGTAGCCAAGCAACGTGGTTACTGTGGTTTTGCCCACTCCTCCTTTGTAGTTGGCAATACAAATAGAACCTGGGTGCTTGTCAATGGGTAGGTTTGCCAATTTTTGCTTGATATTTTCAGGTATATCCATAATGCTCGTCTAATTTTTTCTGCAATAATAACCTTCTTACTAATGTAGCTGTTTCATGTTGCTACTATTTATATTTTGGACTAATAACTCTATCTTCCGACAAGATTGTAAGATAATTACTCCCCCTGGTTAATGACACATAAAGTTCCTTTGGTTTTAAAGCATCAGCATCCAACAAAATAGCATGATTGAATTCCAGTCCTTTAATCAGAAAAGGTCTTGAGATTGTTTTGTTATAGATCTGACGACATCCTTTAACACTGTACATTTCAATTTGATTACGGGCCAATGTAATAAGGCTTTCACTCGGGTTTAATGCATAGGAGGAAAAGAGCTTTTTAATATCTGACCACAATTCTTTTCTATAAATTTTAACACCTTCTATTGTACTGATATATTTGAGAATCTCAATAATTAAGATAATATGCCCAATTTGAATATAAGATTCAATGTTTTTGAAGAGAATCTTATGTTTATTTCCTCGAAATTTCCTGTTCTGTTCAATACAATTAATAATAGTTTTCAATTCGCTTCCAACTTTTGTCATGCATTTGGTAGAGACTTCAAATAATGCCAAAATCTTTTCTTTTCTTGATCCCTGCTCGAATTTTTTCAAAAAATCAAATAGAGTTCTCCTTTCTATTTCCTCCATGGAATTATACTGCCCTTGTAAGTAATTGGCAATTTTATGTGCTTTGTTATCAATATCAATTATTCCAACTGTTGAACCATTTGCCCCGTAAAGAAGCTGTTTAATTCCTTCCTGCCACTCCTTCATATACCAATTTGTTTTACTTGGAAGATCAGACAAACAAATAGGTTCTTTATTTATTATTTTATCTCTTAGTTCAGTAAGCCAAGTTCCCATAGATTTATTCGCCAATTCCCATCTCCAGGGTGTTAAAAGATCAGGCAGCTTAGTAAAAACAGGAAATACATCCCTGTCCCAATCGACAATTTCACCAGTAAAATCAAAAATGCCCTGTAATTCATCTCCCAAAATGCGCGTAGAAATTATTTCTGATAACAATAGTATCAGTTTGTGTTGTACTAAAGTGCAATCCTGGTATTCATCTACAAAAAGTCCGGAATATGAAGCGCTTACGATTTTTCTCCCTGATTGATTTTTAATAACATTGTAAGCTGCACTGTATAAGTTTTCATACAACACCGATTCATCTTCATTGAATATCTGATAACTACATGTGACGGGATAAGCACTGGCATATCTTAGAGCAAAACCAGCTATGGTTTCTACCCTGTAATTGTTGGCTTTTATCCCCAGCTTTTTAAGTTTGTTCCTTATTGAATGAACACCTGCGTGAGTATGAGTAAGAATCAACTGCCTGCCATAAGTATATTTGATTGTTTCTGCAATAAGATGAGTTTTCCCACAACCTGCTGCTGCAACAACAACTGCACGATCCTGTCTTGCCAGCAATTCGGGTGTGGTCTCTTCATTATGCATATATCCAGGTTTTTAAATCTTCCATTTTTTTGAAGAAATCACTATTCTGCATTTCATCAAAACACTCGCATATCAGGGATCCAAGTTTTTTTGCTTTATCCGGTCGTTTGAACCATTCTTTATTCTTTGCAATTTCACCAAGTTGTTGCCTGTAATTATCTAAATTGTTCAATTCAGAAATGGTTTTGAATGTACTTCCAAGTTTCACATTTATTGAATCCAAAACACTCTGATTTGCTTCGTTTTCTCCCTTCACTTCTGATATAATATCCTTTGCCAATAAAATAACATTCATAATCTTGTTTTCAGGGATATCGAGAAAAACTCGTTGTTCTATGGAAACATTACCATCCCAATTGACCACATTAATTCCACTATCTTTCAATTCCCGAACCTCCTCTTCTCCAAGTTTGTCAGAATCAATTAAAACAGCAGTATTATAGCCAAGCGATTGTAAGTCCTTAGAAATTTGCTTGAATGTTTCTCCTTTACCATCAACAACGGAAACACCTTGATAACCAAAATTATCATTGCCCTTTCTAACTAAATAATCTTCATAAGCCAGTAAAAAACCAAACTCAGTGGCACCCTCACAAACAATTACTTTTTTAGAGAAAAAAGCTTCCGGTACTCTTCTGAATGTGCCTTGAAATTCGTTCTTTATTTCTTCCGGAAACGATTTACAACTTAAAACTACATTATTATTTTGTACAACGACAATATTCTCAGCATCAAATTCAACAAGAGCAACTGAAGAATGTGTCGTTGCAATGATTTGCCCTTTTTTTGCCAATTCACGTTTTAAAACACGTATAAGGTTTCTCAAACGATGAGGCTCTAATCCTGCCTCTATCTCATCAAAAAGCAATATGGCACCTTCAACTGTGCTTTCTACCTGAAGACCTGATGCAATTAATTTCTTCGATCCAGTACCGAGTTGCCTGACTGGAATATTATCATCGTTCAATGAAATGGCACCATATCCGAAAGAAATTGATTTTGTGTCGAGGTGTGCCTTAAAGGTATTTTTAGATTTATAGCCGAATTTTTCTGATGCCCCAGATATCTTGCTGATTATTTCAGGCAGGTCTGTAATCTGTCCTTCATCGAATCCTGATTTTGCTTTTCTAACTGCTTCGGAAATCATTGCTTTGGCCTGATCAATATTTGCGGACCATTTATTAAGAATTGAGCCACGGCTCCAGGTAAAATGCTTTTCAACCTGCGCCCCTATTCTCATCATTCCCAATTTTTCACGCATTCGATGAGATATATCCTTTGTGTCTGTTTTCCTTTCAACGTGGAGTGTCCATTCTGGCTCAAGCGATTTTCCAACTGTGAGATTAACTGTTAAGATACTTATTGATTCATCATTTGGTTCATCAATAATTTCATTGTTGTTTATACCTCTCAAATACAGGCCGAATTTTGTATCCTCGTAAAACTCTTCCGGACAAAATGAAATAGAGACATAAATTTCAATGGTATTATTAGAATTGCAGTTGTAAAAATCGGTGTCGTCAAATGATATGCTATAATAGGGATATAAAGTAAATTCAATGGCATCCAGGATCGATGTTTTTCCGCAATCTCCTGGACCTATTAAACAGATGTATTTCCCGGGAAGGAACCAATCCAGTTCTTTTATTCCCCTGAAATTTCTGATTTTGAGATGTTTTATTTCCATTTTACTTTCAATTTATTCTTCATCCTCCCCATTCTCCAATTCACTTGCCGAAGATTCATCGAAGGCAAGCTCCTTCCCCATACGGTACTTGATATCGTAATTGATGATGAAATCCAATTCTTCTTCAGTAAAATCGTAATCCTCTGCTAGTATTTGATCAATTTGGTCTATAATATCCTTTGAAAGCAGAATTTTAAATGATTGTGTTTGAGTAACTCCTTTATTCTTTTGCACTCTCTGGAGCATTTCACTATTTCTTTCTAAATCTTCAATATATGATTTGCTTATATCAACTAGTAATCCATTATCAATGACTTCCTTCCCAAATCTTAAACCATGAATATCACTTGGATTCATGTCTCGCAAATTTGAAGTTATGGTGTACCACCACCAAAATATGTTACTACTTAACAATCCAACAAATTGAATATTATTGTCTTTACCATTTACTGAAAATGATGTTTCTCGACTTGAATGCCCTTCCTTACCATCAAGATAAAATTTTGGTGAGAAATCTGTAAATACTTTCCAATACAAACCGCCTGTTGTTCTATAATACACACGATTGCTAGTATGTCCAATATAATTTGAAATACTTGTTCTTTTTTCTAATACTTTCTCCAAGATTTTCAATTCGAGTAAAGAGGTTAGTTTTGGAAACCAAAAAGATTCTCTTTTGACACTATATTCAACATAGGAAATAGAGGGTATTAATATGTCCCTATGGTTAGCATTCCATTTCATATACTGAGTGGAATACTTTGTTGGAATATCTGATTGATTCGAACAAAATATTGTTAAAGCTCTATTTACTTGGTCAAATAGCTTTCCCGGTCTCCATGAAAAATTGCTATACCATGTTATTCCATGATTTTCAATAATTCTTTGTACTTCTGTCATTCTTTGTGTACAAACTATTGATAATGGAACTATCATACTCACGGATCCAATTATGCTTAGTACATCATAACTTCTCTCAATACACATAGCATGAACAGCATTGCTATCTTTAGTAGTTAATCCTGTTACTTCATAATTAATTTGTCTTGCTTCTAAGTATGGTGGATTCCCAATAATGACATCAAATCCACCACGGTCGTGGATAATCTCGTAAAACTCGGCAAACCAGTGGAAGGGTTGGTGGCTGGCCAGCCAGTCATCAAACTTGAATTTACTTGCATGTTTATGAAGCAGCAGGTTTAACTCATGGTTCAGTTCTTTCAGCCGATTGTTCAGTTCTTCCTTGGCTGCTTTAAAATCGTGGTAGTCATCACCGGTGCTTAATTGTATTTCTTTGTACCGAGTAAAGGTGCGGGCCACAATGTCGCATTTCTCTTTAATCTTTTCGGCATCGTTATCAAAGTCCAAAGTTCCTGCAAATGCATCATCAATTTCTTTCTCGGTGGCGAAACCTACGAGTGTATTACCTGCGCGAATATTAAAGTCAATATCTGGCAAGGGTTCCAGCCCCAGGTTGGGTTTTCGGTAGTCAGCATCTACGGTGGCCACCAGCTTGAGGAAAAGGCGAAGCTTGGCAATCTCCACTGCTTCTTTCATAATGTCAATCCCATACAGGTTTTGCAGGATAATACTTTTAAAAATAAAATATTGCAGATTGGGGTGGTGTTCATTTTGTGTTTCGGCCAGCACCTGCCGGAAAAACTTGTATTGGTTTTTAAAGGTTCGTTTCTCCTCTTCATTGAGGTGGTCTTCTTCTTCCACAAAGGCACGCATACGCATCAGGCAGGCTTCATACAGGGGTTCCAGTATGTTCATTGCGGCAAACAAAAACGCACCCGATCCACAAGTGGGATCAAGGATAGTTACCTTGTTGATGGCTTTGTAAAAGTGTCGCAGAAAATCAGGGTCATTGGTGTTTTCGATCACATCCTGGGCAAACTGGCGGATGTTAAGGTTGTAGGTGATAAAATCATTGATTTGAGTAACTTCTCCATTTTCAATTTTTGCTTTTACATCAGCATAGCGTTTTCTGCGTTCGATGAGTTCACGGTAAATTTCGGTTGGAAGTGCGATGTTTGATGGCGCTTTTTGGTTCCAGGGTTTGCGTATCTCCCAAAGGTGAGGAGAGTCATCGGCTTCTACAATTTTTTGTTCCAGGTCAGGGCGGAATCCTGCCTGTATTTCTTCCGGGAGATCGTCAAACAATCCTCCTTCTTCCGGTATGCCATATTTTACAGCATCGTAGATATAGTCGTCACTGCTGTTTTTAACCCTTTGCCACACTTCGGCTTCGCTCAGTGCGGCTTTAGCACCCCGAGCCTGTCGAAGGCTGCGGAAGGTTTCATCAAACAGCCATGGCAGTACTGTGTTTTTACTAATGTATTCCGTAATGTCTTCTTTGGTGTAATAAGCACCCATCTGCGCCCGGTCGTTGATGTATTTCTCAAAAATATAACCAATCACATCGGGATTGATGTCTTTTCCGGTTGCAGTTACACGTGTATCGAGGTGCCACTCATACTGGTCGAAAAAGTCAAAAACACGTTCAAAAGCTTTGTCATCAATATCAATGTCCTTGTACATCTTTTCCAGTTCATGCTCATCGAATAAGCCACCATTGAGGTAGGGTATTCGTCCGATCTCGACTTTTACTTCTTCTCTTTGTTGCAGTTCGTTTAGTCCTTCATGAAAAAGTACCAGCAGGAAATCCCTATAAAACGAATAAAACTTGTTTTTGCCTTTTTTCTCCTGGCAGGCTTTCAGTTTTTCGCGCAGGTAGTTTTTGTTGTTATCCAGGAATCCTTTTTTCTGGATAAAATAGCAAAACATCAGCCGATTGAGCATCAGTGATGCATACCAGTCACGGTCAACCTTGGTTTTAATGCCTTTAATGAAATTCAGGAAAGAGGTATGCTCTTTCTTGAACTTGTCGTAAAACTGTTTGGTGACTTTTTCCGCGTTCTGATGGAAGTTGGCAGCTACGCGCTGAGTGACATCAACAATGGTAATTTTTTCCTCCTCATCCAATTCAAAGAATAAGCCGGAAGCGCGTTGATACAGTAATTCGGGATCCTGCGTGAGGTTATATCGTGTTTCAGTTACTTTCAGCGGTTTGCCGGTTTGCCGTATGGCAAGTTGCCAGATTTGTTCCTGCTGTTTTTGATCGGTGAAAATGATCAGATGTTCCTGGAAGAGTTTGGTGACCTTGGTTTCAATTTTTTTGCGTGTATTGTAATCAGGAATGATCCCGTCAGTGTTGGGAGGACAAACAAGAATCTTGAAACCACTTTTTTCGGCAACTGCCTGAAGTGTATAAACATTTTCATCCGGTGTGATCTGTAATTTTGTGCGGTCGTTGTTCCAACCCATGTCATTAAACAGTTCCCTGAATTGAAACTGTTTGATGTAAGCTGAAAATTCCTGTTTACTTAAAGCCATATTTATTCTATGTTTTTCAATCCTAATGAACAGATGATCTGAGGTTCCCGATCGGGCATTTCGTCCTGGTTTACAATACAAAGTTTATCCTCTTCACGCAATGAGACCACAAGCTCTGCGAGATCTTCATCTGAAATACCTGCTTTTAAGTTCCGGTTTAAGGTCTCGCGGGCGAACTCCTTAAAGGGGTATTTGTAGATATCGTCAATTGCCTTCTTTAGTGCCTCATTGACGAAAAGCGTGTTCTCAAATTCTTTTACATACCTGTCGAGCCGCATATACACCCTGTATTTGGCACCTGTTTTCTTTCCCAATGACCCGCCTGTGTTTTTTTCGTCTTCTTTTATAAAGTCCACTCCCTTCTTCACCAGTTCATGGTGTTTGGGAATTTTATAGCAAGGTTTCACATCCGGTTCACAGGCTGCCGCTTTCAGAATTGCAAGTTGCGATTGTGTGATAATATTTCCTTCGTTATTTATCCAGGCCAGTACATCGTTTTCGTCAAAAGTGCGGGTGTAAACCACCACGCCTTCTTTTTCAGGCAGGAAATGGTTTTCCTTTGTGGCATAAACAACATTAGGCAGATCAGGTATCGTTTTTTTCAAGCCTGGATTTTCATCAGTTGCATTTTTCCATATCTGATAAGCATAGGATGCCAGGTCAACTTCACTGTCTTCCTCATCATCAAGGATGCCTGCTTTTTCGTTGTACAGGTCTTCAATATTGATTGGATCGCCATCAAAGAAAACTTCATCAGAACCCACTACCTCGGCATTTTGCCTGATGCGGTTGGTTAACCGTCTTCTTAATCTGATGATATTTTCAATGCCTTCTTCAGGTAGGAACGAATAACAAAGTATTTCTTCGGCTTTCTGTCCGATACGGTCAACACGTCCGGCACGCTGAATTAACCTAATGATAGCCCAGGGCAAATCATAATTTAAGATAATGTGAGCGTCCTGAAGATTTTGACCTTCACTCAAAACATCCGTTGTGATCAGAACACGAATATCGTTTGTCGATTTTGGGAGATCATTGCTTACCGGACTGAACTTCTGAGCGATTTTTGTAGGGTTTTCACTATCTCCGGTCACATGCTGCAAATGTTTGATTTTTCTATTTTTCAGGTGTTCTGAAATGTAATAAGCGGTATCAGCATATTGCGTGAACACAAGCACTTTTTCATTTTTATGTTTTGCTGTCAACAACCCATCCAGGGCGTTCAATTTCCTGTCGTCATCAGCATTCCAGTCTTTGCCAGTTTTCAGGATGTTAATGATCTCTTTACTATCACTAGCCAAATGTTTCATCAAAACCGGGGCAAATAACTCAGCTCGTATCCAGTCAAACCGGTGTTTGTACTTACTGCCTGAATATAAATCATAGACCTCCTCAGCTTTCTTCAAATAAGTGTTTTCATCCAGTATAAAACTGATAGTATTTTCATTGCCATCATCATTGTCAACATCCGAATCTTCCAGGAAATCATCCAGGTTCTGGGAAATGTTTTTGCCGATGGGCACAGGCAGATTGTTTTGAATAGCATAAAAGAAAACATAGTTTCTCAGGATATGCCTGCTCAATGAAATTAAAAACGAAAAGCCGCTGCTCTCCAATCGTTTAAACAAATTTGTTCGGCTAAACCCCATCAAACGTTTTCCGGCCCGGGAGAGATTCGCAATTATTACTTCCTCTTCCTTTGTCGGCTTTATTGTAGGTTTTTGTAGGATATAATTTCCCAATCCATAACGTGGAAGATCAAGGCTGTTTATCGTATCAACAATACTTTGAGAATATAGCTTTGCATATTGGTCTTTTGGATTATCAGGGTCAAAGTCAAATTCCACTTTCTTCGGAATTCTGTCAGGGAAATAGGACCGGGTGCCATCAGAAAAAGTAAGATATTTTCTATCTTTTTCCGGATCGTATTCAGCGTAATTGTCTTTAATAAAACTTCTTGTTCGCCTGACAAGGTAAAGTCTCATCAATTCCCGCCAGTCATCAGCATATTCACTCTTTTCAAATGCTTTGATACTTCGGATAAAAGTTTCAGTATGTTGTGCTGAGAACTGAATTTGTCCTCCTATGTTATTAATATAATTTTCCGGGCTTATTCCTAAATCTTTATCATCTGATACAAATAATCGGAGTTGATTTGATAAATCAAGGTAGGATTTATTGTATGGAGTTGCAGAGAGTAAAATTACCTTACTGTCATTTTCTTCAAGGTACGATTTAATAGACCTGTAGCGGCTGCCCTGATCGTTTCTCAGGTTGTGGCTCTCGTCAATGATCACCAATTTGTATCTGCGTAAATCGGGCAACTGCTTTTGAACTGCACCAATGGAAATCACATTTGCTTTTAAATCATATTTATTGATATAACCTTTCCACATTGGTTTGAGATTTGGTGGGCAAATTACCAATGTTGAAAAGAAAAAGTCTTCTTCAAAGATTTTTGCCAGAGCACATGCAGTAATGGTTTTTCCCAATCCAACAACGTCACCTATAAACACACCCTCTCTGGCATTTAATTTTTTTGCTGCAATAAGCACTGAAGCCTGCTGAAATGGCAACAGTTCTTTTCTAAACGCAAGAGGGATTTTAAATTCATTCAGACCGGCTCTGGCTTCCTGTGATAAATGGTAAGCCATTTTAAGGTAGATGTGATAAGGAGAAAACAGTTTGTCCGCAGCCCAGCTATTGTCAATTATCTCAATTAGTTCTTTAGTTATATCAATACACCAGCGATCTTCCCAGCGATTATTAAACCATTTCTCCAGTTTCTTTGAAGCATCCTGCTCAAGAACATCAATATTCAACTCTCCTTGTCTGACCAGTCCGGCCAGGGTTAGATTACTGCTACCTAAAAAACCTATTACAGGCACTCGCTTATCATCACTATAGGCCAGGTAAAGTTTTGCATGAAGAGGGTACTTTAAGTGTAGTTTGACAACCACCTTTTCATCTTTCATTTGCTGGCTTAATTTCCTCAAAGCAATTTCATCAGCATCTGTCGGAGCACCAATAGTAAGTTGTTCTTTAAATTCCTGTGCGAGCCTTTTTTTGAGTTTTATTGCTTCACTTTGGTCTAATATGTAATCATCATCTGTCCTGAAGTAATCTCTTAAAATATCAACAGGTAGTTTTTGCATTCCTACCAGCAGTCTGCAAATTCTATGGTATTCATCTTTTCCCTCGAAAATTCTTTCCCCAGAAAGTGCATCAATTTGATCAGCAACTTCTTTCCATCCCCGAAGATTGAAATAACCCACACAGCAGTCTGCTCTTTTGGAAACTTCTAGAGTTTCATTCAGCCCATTTATCAGGTTATTTTCTATGTTATCGTATATTTTTGGCATCTTAAAAATTTGAAAGGTTTATTTCTTACTCCTGATATTTCATTATACTTATAAAACTTTGTATATAATTTACCATCAAATATATTAAATAAAAGTAGATATAGCAGCTTTTTTATAACTTTGGAAACAATGCTTCCAATAAGCAAACACTTTTAGAATGAATGTTTCTTTCTTGGCATCGTTACCTGAAAAGCATACTGCTTTCGATAAGTTCATCATACAGAAAGGATTTATGTGTGAAGTAAAGGAAACTAATGATTCAATGAGATTTGAATAAGCTGATTACCGGACTCGGGATAAAAATTGAATATCTATAATTTGAAAAACTAATAAAATGAGTGCACAGCCAAAACCAGATTCAAAAAAATATGTTGATCTCATTTCAGAAATTCAAAAGGGACATATTAAAGTTCCCAAGTTTCAAAGGAATTTTGTTTGGAACTTAGAGAAAACAGCAAAGCTACTTGATAGTATTTTGAAAGGTTACCCAATTGGGACATTTATATTATGGGAAACCAGTGAACGTTTAAATGACGTAAAGAACATTGGGAACCTTGAATTACCTGCAGTACCTGATAATACAAAAGTTCAATATGTATTGGATGGGCAACAAAGGATTACATCATTGTATGCTGCCTATTTAGGAGCTCAAATTCAAAAGGAAGGCGAAAAGAAAATAAAAGACTATTCGGAAATATATGTGAAATTGGATGGCGATATTGATAATAATGATGATCAGATTATTGTATTTGAAAAGCCGGAATCAACGTACATTACACTTCATGAAGTTCTGAACTTCACAGATAATCTGATAGAAATACAAGAGAATTATTCAAATGACCATTTCAAAAAAATTCACCAATATTCTCAGGCATTTTCTACTTATGATTTTTCTACTATCCTTCTCCTAAAAGAAGACATTGATTCTGCTATTGAGGTATTTACAAGAATAAATACCGGGGGTCAGGAATTAACCTTGTTTGAAATCATGTCAGCAAAAACATATGATGAAGAGCAGGGTTTTGATATGGAAGAGAATTTCCAAAAGCTATTAGAAGAACTGAGTGAAATCAAGTATAATAGTATCTCAAGCAGTGTAATCCTAAGTACTCTATCTCTTGTATTGAGCAAGAATAGAGAATGTAAGCGTAAAACGATTTTACAACTAAACAAACAAGATATTATTGATACCTGGGATGATGTTATTTCTGCGTTAAAAGAAAGTATTGATTATTTCAGATCTGTTTATAGGATCCCGGTTTCTGCACTTCTTCCATACGATTCATTATTGGTTCCATTCTCCTTCTTCTTTTATTACAATCAGGATAAACCAAAGGGGGAACAAGTTAAATATCTTGAAGAGTTTTTTTGGAGAATGTCTCTGGCTTATAGATATTCTAGTGCAACAGAATCAAAACTCGCACAAGACATTAAAAGAATTGACTTAATCCTAAAAGGCGATAGACCGTCTTATGAAGACATTAAAGTTTATTTGGATTCACCAAAGGATTTGATCGACACTGGGTTTAGTGCTGGAAGCAGCTATTGTAAAGCCATATTATGCCTGCTGGCGTATCATGAACCAAAAGATTTCCAGGACAATGGTAAAGTGATTTTAGATAACTCTTGGCTTAAGTCAGCAAATAGTAGAAACTACCACCATTTCTTTCCTAAAGCGTATTTAAAAAAGCATACTATTGGAAATGCAAACTGTGTAGTTAATATAACACTAGTCAGAGCTGATTTGAACAAGAGGAAAATACGGGCTAAAGCCCCTTCTATGTATGTATTAGATTTTTGGGAAGAAAATGAAAATTTGCCAACTACATTGAAGTCACATCTTATTAATGACATTGATGATTATGGAATTGGAAGTGACGATTACTTGGTCTTTTTAGATAGAAGGTCAAAATTGATGTTCACTGAACTGAAAAATAGAATTGATTTAACAAGAATAGAAGATGAAAAAGAAAATGAGATAAGGGAATTAATATTAGCTGGTGAGAACGAAGAAGTAGAGTTAAAATCCACTCTAAGGTACGATATACGTGAAGGCAATATTAACAAGAAATTGGAATTTATAATAGCAAAAACAGTATCAGCTTTTCTTAACACAGAAGGTGGTACTTTAATTATTGGAGTTGATGATGATGGCAATATATTAGGCCTTAACAAAGATTTGAGAACGCTGTCAAAACAAAATCTTGACGGTTTCGAATTGCAATTAAGACAGGTAATTAAAAAGCATCTTGGTGAACCGTTTGAAAAGTATTTAAAAATATCTTTTCCAAAGATTGATGAAAAAGAAATATGTGTTATCAAAATCTCTAGAAGCGGGAAACCTGTATTTGCTACTTATGAGGGCAAAGAAAATTTCTACGTTCGAATTGGAAATTCTTCTATACCTAAGAACAGGAAAGAACAAAGTGAATACGAAAAACTACATTGGAATTAATTATTATAAATCATGAAAACCAAAAATGATATTACCCATGAGAAGATTTTAAAAAAAGTAAAGGAAGCACCATTTGAACAAATGGTCAATCAAGGTCAAAATTATTAAAAATATCAATGAATTATTTTCAAAGTATGAAGATGAAAATAAGTTTAATATCATTTTGAAATTTCACCATTTCACTGTTTAATCTTCTATCTCCACCTCAATGGGCTGATCCGTAATCTCCACCTGCAAAGGTTGTTCATCAATTTCCACAGGCACCGTGCAATAATTAAATGCCCACGAATCCACCTCTTCAATCCGCACACTGATAACTTCAGATGTACTGATCCTGGCGTTGATGGTGCCATCTTCGTTAACCGGTACCAGGCCATATCTGATATCTTCGTGGAGATTTGTAGATTTTAAGTCATTATCTGCATTCGCAGAAGGAATAAGGTCAATACTTTGCAATGTAATTATCGTCAGATTGATGGCAATTATTGTCAATATGACTTTAATAAATTTATCAGTTTTCATAGCTACCGTGTTTTATCTGGTTCTAAAATTTGCAAACAATACAACTTATTCTTTGCATATAAATAAATATCTTATATTTATCCTTCAAATATATAATAATGCTCCGTAAAATCCCAGGTTTGTTATTCCATCCCATAACCCTCACGATTATCACGGGTACGATCATCCTATGTTTCATTCCTCCAATAAACAAATACAAAATCAAAGAAGTGGATTACTTCGTTGAGAACCTGAATTCTGTCACAACATACCATGATTTCAACAATGATGGAAACAGCGAGGAAATATCGTTCTTAAATTTACATGAACCTGATCCATCTGTTCTGATCCGAACATTGGGAATGAATATCGATCAATGGCGATTCTCAGGTAAACCTTTATCCGGGAAGTTCTTTTATTTCGATGATTATAACAATGATGGTAACAATGAGTTTTTCTGGTTAATCTGCAGAAATGATTCAGTTTTTTTCAATGCAATTGATCCTTTTAGCAATAACAAATTCTTTATAAAAGATCTCTACCTCGATCAGACCGATACATCAATAGAAGTAATTGATACCCAGGTTAGAAAATGCGGCTCCTTCGATATTAATGATGATGGCTATAAGGAACTCTTTATTTTGTTAAGTTCCGGATTCTCAATGATTCCAAGAAGAATATACGCTATCGACCTGTACAAAAAGGAAATAATTAAATCTCCTCTGACAGGGCAAAACATGCTCAATCCTAAAATGTACGACATAAACCAGGATAGCATTCCTGAGATTCTCGTAAATAGCTATGCCTGTGGTAACTGGAAAAAGGATATCTTATTTTCGGATAATTTTGCCTGGCTTACCGTCTTTACCGACAGTCTCAATTTTCTATTTCCTCCCATAAAAAACGACACCTTCCAGACAGTTCTCCAGGTGGTCCCGTTTAAACCAGGAGAAACTCCTTATCTCCTGGTATTGAAAAAATTCCTGGGAACAGATTCCATTGATAATGAACTGATGCTTTACAGCTCATCAGGCCAATTGATCAGAAGCAGGATTATAGGCCCGATCCAGAGGATAGAAAATGCCTGGTTTATTACTCATTATGATCAGGAATGCATGAAAGCGTACCTTGTTCATGCAAATGGAGATATACTGGAGTACGATTCCAATTTAAATGTCCATGATTCAATATTGATAGAAGGTTTATCCGAGGGGAAACTGGAAGGCAGGTTCGACCTGGATAATGATGGATTGGATGAATTCATTTTCTGGGGCAAAAACAGGCAGGAATTAGTAATTGTAAGGAATGATTTCAGTCATCCTGTCTACGCAAAAATTATTAATAATTTTCAGAATGATATAATACATGCCCTCAAATATGAGCAAGGCAATAGTCCGAAATATTATTACCGCTGTGGCCGGGACGCATTTTTATTCGAATATATTGTTAGCCCATGGTATCCTGTGAGGTTTTTAGTATACCCAGGTATCTATATTATTATTTACCTAATCTTACTATTGATCTTTAAAACCCAGCAGGCAAGGGCCAGACGCAGGTATAATACAATAAGAAAGATTAACGAACTACAGCTAAAGACCATTAAAAGCCAGCTCGATCCGCACTTCACCCTTAACCTTATCGACTCCATTGGTGCCCTGTTTTATAAAAAGGACAGTGAAAAAGCCAGTTATGTCTTCGGGAAATATGCCCGGCTATTAAGAACCACCATCATCAACTCCGACAACATTGAAACCACCCTGGAAAATGAGATCGAATATGTAATGAATTATCTCGACCTGGAGAAATTCAGGTATAGCAATAAATTTGATTATAATGTATCTCTTCATGATGATGTAAATCCCAAAGCCAATATCCCCAAAATGCTTATTCACACCATTGTTGAAAATGCGGTTAAGCACGGTATCAAGCACAAAAAGGAAAACGATGGTGTAATAAATATATCAGCTGAGAAAAAACCGGGATTACTAATTATTAAAATAGCCGACAATGGGGTTGGAAGGCAAAAAGCAGCAGAATACGCGCTACACAGCACCGGCAAAGGGATGCAAATCATCGATGAAATTGCAAACCTCTACTTTGAATTGAAAAAGGTTAAAATCAGCTATCAAATTAAAGACCTTTTTGATAAAGAAAACAATCCGGTAGGCACCCATGTAAAAGTATTTGTAAAAAACTAAATACATTCCTATATTTGTCATAAATCCACATGTCAAACCATGATAAACTGCATCCTGGTAGATGATGAAAAAGGAGTCCTTGACAGGATGGAAGCCCTCCTATCCCATTTTCCCGAAGTAAAGATCCTAGCAAAAGAAACCGTTCCCGAATTTGCCGTTGAAACCATTGTAAAGCTAAGGCCCGAACTTGTCTTTACCGATGTTGAAATGCCCCGCATGACCGGCTTCGACCTCATTGAAGAGGTCAGAAGAAGAAAATGCAACCCGGCATTTGTTTTTGTTACGGGTTACGATCATTATGCCATCAAAGCCATCAAGCAGGCTGCATTTGATTACCTGGTTAAACCGGTAGATATTAATGAGTTGAGGGAGGCTCTTAAAAGATTAATGAATATAGAATTAAAACCGGTTGATACTATTAGTAACACTAAATTTGATTCTCCAAGTTTTACTAAACGCGAAATAGAAATAATTAAATTACTTCTTCAGGGAAAAACAAGTAAACAGATAGCATCCGATCTTTTTATTTCACGCTCAACTGTTGACACTCATCGTAAACATATCCTTGAGAAAGCCAATGTTCAATCCACTCCCGAATTAATTACGTTGGCTATTCGTGAAAATTGGATTTAGTCATATTAAATCCCTATAAACTGGTATAAAAATACCCAAGAATAGTGATCATTTCTATTTGTTGTGGTTTTATGTTTGTTTCTATGAATCAAATCCTTAAAACCATGAAATATTTCAAAATTACTTTTAGAGCCTACTATTTAGAGCTTGCTTGTGTTGCTTTTGTATTTTACATGTTCATACAATCCAAAAATTTATTATCATGAAAACACTGCCCTTGTTTCTAATTATATTTATTTTATTAGGCAGTTTAAATGCAACATCTCAGGTAGCCATTAACAATGATGGTTCACCACCTAACAACTCTGCAATGGTTGATATATCATCAACTTCAGGCGGTATATTGATTCCACGCATGACACAGATACAACGTGATGCCATTTTAAGTCCAGCGACTGGACTGATTGTATTTGTCACGAATGATAGCAAATTTTATTATTGGAACGGATCAGGGTGGGTTCTTCTTGATGAAACCAATCCTACTGGTCCTGCGAGTGGAGATCTGTCTGGTAGTTATCCAAGTCCGACAGTGAAAAAAATCCAAAATAAAACAGTTTCACCTTCTACACCGGCAACTGGACAAATATTAAAATGGAATGGGTCTTTGTGGGCATTACAGACAGATGAAAACCTAAACGGATCAACAGCAGGAGGAGATTTGTCAAACACATATCCAAACCCAGTTGTTGCAAAAATTCAAACACAACCTGTATCATCTATTGCTCCTGTATCAGGAGAGGTGCTAAAATGGAATGGATCAGAATGGATCCCTCAATCTGATGCTGAGTTAACTCTACCATACACAGAAACTTATACTGGTAGTAGTGATGCAATAAAAATTACTCATGCTGGAAACTCGGGAAATGTAGGAGATTTTTATATATCAAATTCAAGTAATGGTTCATCTGCGTTAAATGTTAGAACCGCTGGGACTGGTGAAGCAGGAGAGTTTATTATTGAAAACAGCAGTAATGATAATGATGCGCTTTATGTAAGAACAAGTGGAACTGGAAGAGCAGGATATTTTTATCAAAATAATACAAGTAGTAATGCTGATGGTGTAAGAATATTACAAGATGGCAATGGTGAGGCATTATATGTAAAAACTACAGGTGATGATAATGCGGGATATTTTCAAATTAGCAATTCAAGCAATAGTACAGATGCATTATATGTTACTACGAACGGCACTGGAAGAGCAGCTTATTTTGGGGGAAATATTTTTGTGAATGGTTCTTACCAAGGATCAGGAGGTAAATATTTTCTTATTGATCATCCCAAAGATCCTGAAAATAAACTATTGCGCCATAGTTGCATTGAAAGTAATGAAAGAATAAACATATATAAAGGTAGAGGGAAACTTAAAAATGGTGTTGCAGTCGTAACACTTCCGAATTATTTTGATGTTTTAAATCATCCAGATGGCAGAGAAATCAACTTAACTTGTATTAATGGGTGGTCTCCATTATATCTTGAGGGTAAAATTCAAAACAATCAATTTGTCATTAAAACAACTGATCAGGGCAATACTGATCAGGAATTTAGCTGGGTAATATATGGTGTAAGAAATGATAAGTGGTCACAGGATCATCCCTTAATTGTGGAAGAAGAAAAAGGTAAACTAAATAAATTTGAGAAAGGGAGGTTAATTTATTCAAATTCAAATGAATAACAATCAAGGATTTGATCACATAACAACATCTATTAAATCATAGAATCAATCGAACCAGCCTAATGACTTAATCGATTTAAACATTATCATAAGCCAAAAACTATCAAGCCTTATGAAAAATTTTATTATCGGTATTATTATTAGCCTTACATGGATTTCATGTGTTGGAGACAATATTCCTAAGACTTCAGGAAATGATGATCAAATATTCAGAGCCGACTCCATAAAAATAAAATCTAATATTGAGAAATACAGGTTACTTCTTGATCAACTTAATGCACCTTATAAAGAAAAGGAATTGTTAATAAAATATTTCGATACAATTGACATATCTGCAATTTCATATTTTGAGAATGAAAATGCTTTAAATAAAATCAAGAGATATCATATTGTTAATAATCTATATCATTATAGTATTATTGGTAGTTCAACCGTATCCACAAAGGCTTTCCTGATATTAGAAAATCCATTAATAGAGTTTGTCGAACCTAATAGTATTGGACATGTTTCGACAAATATACCAAATGATCCAGGTTTTCCTGGTCTATATGGCATGCACAATACAGGCCAAAATGGAGGCATGTTAGATGCTGACATTGACGCTCCAGAGGCCTGGGATCATGAAAAAGGAAATTCAAGTATTATTGTTGGCATTATTGATTCAGGAATTGATTATGATCATCCGGATCTATTGTCTAACATATGGACCAATCCAGGAGAAATAGCAGGAAATGGAATAGATGATGACAATAATGGATATATCGATGACATTCATGGTTGGGACTGGGCCTATGATGATAATGAACCAACGGATTTTTGTGGCCATGGAACACATGTTGCTGGAACCGTTGGGGCAATAGGAAATAATTCGGAAGGTGTTGCCGGTGTCTGTTGGCAAGTTAAGCTCATGGCACTTAAGTTTTTAAATGATAATAATAGTGGAAATGTAGCAGATGCAATTTCTGCTGTTGAATATGCCACTGATAATGGAGCAACCCTTACAAATAACAGTTGGACAACACCATCATTCAGTAGTAGCTTAAAGACAGCTATCCTTAACTCGAATATGATTTTTGTCGCTGCTGCTGGCAATGGAGGACCTGATAATATTGGTGATGATATTGATATTACTCCACTTTATCCAGCAAGTTTTGACTGTGACAATATCATCGCAGTGGCAGCATTAGATAACAATAATAATATAGCAACTTTTTCAAATTTTGGAGCTACATCTGTTGATGTAGGAGCATACGGTGATGATATCCTATCCACAAAACCTGATAATGCAACTTTTCTTGTTTTTGGGTCACCTGGACAAGGGTTGAGCTCTGATTTTTATGGGATAATCTCAGGAACTTCAATGGCTTCGCCACAGGTTGCGGGATTAGCCGCTTTACTCTATTCAGATAATACATCATTATCTTGGACGGAGGCAAAGAACACGATAATGAACACTGTCGTGCCTGTCCCGGACCTCAATGGAATTACTGTAACGGGTGGTTCTATTAATGCTTATAATGCACTTACCAATTGTAATCCTTGTCCCAATTATGATTTTATCATTGCTCCAACATCGTCTTGGAATACACATTCATCCTCTCACAGTGTATATGATTGTATAATGTATCGGCTAACTGTAGTCAATGGTCATACATATACATTTAAGACGGGATGTGGTGATGGTGCAACTGCAAATTACGATACTTATCTCGAATTGTATAACTCAAGCTGTAATCTAATAGATACAGATAATGATGGTTGCGAAAGTAATCGATCGATTGTTGAATGGACACCAAGTTTTTCAGGATATGCATATCTAAATGTAAAAGGATTTACTAATGCTTTTGGGTCTTACACTTTAGCCTTCAAAATGACAGATCCCATAATTTCCTTAACCCCTTCAAGTAATGATTTTGGAAATGAATATGTCGGTCAATGTACACCATCACAGACATTTATTCTTGAAAATATTGGAGGAGGAATGGCTACAGGAAACGTAGCATTATCTGGGACCTATTCATCACATTTTCAAATAATATCAGGGGATGGCCCTTTTTCTCTTTCTTCTGGTCAATCAAAAATGATATATGTTAGTTTCTGTCCCAATTATTCTGGAGGTAAAACAGCGACCCTTAATGCAAATGGAGATTTTCCTTGTAATGATGCTCAAAGTAGTTTGTCAGGCACTGGTATACCTGGGCCAGATATTGTCCTTTCACCATCAAGCAATGATTTTGATGAAGTAGCATTAAACGATTGTTCTTCAAGTTATCAATTTACACTTGAAAATGTTGGTGTAATGACTGCAAATGGCAATTTATCTCTCACAGGAACAGATGCCTCTCAGTTTGAAATAATATCTGGCGGAGGTCCTTTCACTCTTTCAATTGGTCAGTCAAAAGTGATAAGTGTTAGATTTTGTCCAAGTTCTACAGGATATAAACAAGCAAATCTTTACGCAGATGGAAGTTATCCGTGTAATGATGATCAAAGTAATTTGTCTGGAGATGGTGTTTATGGTCCTGAGATAACCCTTGCACCTTCAAGTCATGATTTTGGAGAAGAAACTTCCAATTACTGTACTCCATCATATAATTTCACATTAACAAATGTAGGTGGCAGTGTTGCTACTGGTATTATTTCTCTTACAGGAACAGATGCTTCACAGTTTGAGATAGTATCAGGCGGTGGTTCTTTTACATTGAATGATAATCAATCACAATCAATCCAAGTTAGATTCTGTCCAGGCACACCTGGAACTAAAACATGTACTTTGCTCGTAAGTGGAGATTATCCTTGTAACAGTGTCAGCTCAGAATTAACTGGAACTGGACTTGAATACGGTCCTTGTTCGTACATCAATTCTATTGAAGGATGCGGTTCTGGAAATTCAGGCACATATTTGGGAGGAGGAATTGGTACTTGGTTCAATACATCAATGAATGCATGTGGGTATCCCTCTCCCGGAATAGAGGGAATTTACAGTTTCGTCGCTCCTTTTACGGGGTACTACAGTATACAAGTTACTTCTGCAAATGGTTATGTTGATTATCTCTGGAAGTCTTCGTATTGCTCTTCGTCAGGATGGACCTGTATTGAAGATGTTTGGACAACGGGTCAATATGGATCTTTGCCATGGACAGCTGGCACAACTTATTATATATTATTGGATGATGAAGATAATGCAGCTGGCTCCCATACTTTTTACATCAATTATCCAGTACCTTTCTCGCAACTAAATCTCAACAATATTACTATAGAAAATGGACAGACTCAATGTTATGATGCATTGCAAACAATAACAGTAGCTGGAGATGGTACAAACTTCATCGTAGAAGAAGGAGGCACTTTAACATTGATTTCTGGTAATAAAATTGAATTTCTAACCGGGACCCAAATAGATACTGGATCTCACCTCGAATCATATATTACTACAACAGGACAGTATTGTGGTTCACTTACCAGTTCTATGATGCTGGCCACTGAAATGGATCTTATTCACATAGAGAAGGAAGGTGTCCTATCTATATACCCTGATTTAAATTCAACTGACCTCAATATTATTCATTATCCTAATCCAACAACAGGAAAGTTTTACTTGGAGTTTCAAGGATGTGCTAATAATCAGGAGATAATCATTGAGATATATGCCATGTTTGGCAGTAGAGTGAGTCAAGAAGCCTTAATTGGAAGAAATATGTATGAATATTCACTTGAAGGGGAACCTGATGGTGTATATTTAATCCGTGTTATTACTGGTAATGATATACAAACATTTAGACTAATAAAGCAATAGTATCTTCATTAATTCATAGCTCCATGATAACACAATAATTTGCAATTTTATATCATTGCTGTCCGGAATGTGTCCTTGATTGTGCTTGAATAACATTTCTCCCATATTCTTGCAGGTTGTATCTTAATTAATATTTCGTTTCTTTTCATATGCTGCCGCAACCTCTTCCAATTGGGTCTGAGCTTCAATGATTATTTTTTTAATCATTCGGGTATTCAACTTGTTATTGTTATCTTCAAACACATTCTTCTCGTAAATCCAGAAAGTCATGTATTCCCCACTCCTGAAGTTTGGTTTGTTTTTCGGAGAAGAATCAGGGCTAAGATCCTTAGTCAGTCGATATAACCTATTTCTGATCTCAGCTCTTCTGTCCTTGTCCTTTACATATACCTTATAGCACAACCATCTTCTTTCCGGATTCTTCATATCAAGTTCAAACTGGCAATAAATCTGTATCTCGGGATTGTTTTCTAATACAATCCAATTCCAGTACAATCCCCAGAATCCTCCTCTTGGGTTATTCACGTAATGCCAGTTTACCCAGTTACTTTTTTCTGTTTTGGTAATATCATCATACAAATACATCATTAAACCTTCCCATGCCCACCAGCTCCAATCCGAAACCTTATTATCAAGAAAACTATTGGTTTTGTCTTCAATAGTCTGTAAATAACTTAAATAGTCATGAAGAATATTATTGGATTCAAGAGTTGAACATGCTTTCAATACATTTAAAAAATCCTTTCTGGTATATTCGAAGTATTGCCTCTTATTTACCTCATCAAACCTGCTTTGATTACCTGTTTTAAAATATATGCATAATAAATCCTCCTCTAGATGATCATTATCAGGTATACCCTTGATCGCTTTATTTTGTAAAACAACCTGTTTATATCTACTCAGCTGGCCTGAATGATTACTTGTGTCAACTTTATCCTCAATAATTATTACATACTTATTATTGACGATAAAAAGTATGTCAATATTCTCAAATTGTTGTTTAATAACTACTTCTATATACTCTTCCGGTTTCTTTTTTGAAGCTTTCTCGAAAAAACTATCAAGTAGGGCTTTTGAAGTATTGTAAAGGCTCCGATCTTTTTCCTTATGATTTATCCAATTAATCAACCAACAAATAAAGGCATCCTGGGTTAATTCACCTGTAGCAAAGTCAAAAAAATTATTTCTTTCCATAATTCTTTTTTTAAGTGAAATATGTAAAATCCCTCAATAAGTGTATTTTCATATTTAGCCAAACTGTTATGCAATCAAAGTTTTCGTTGGTACATTGCAATAAAACAGCTCTTGCTTTTTTATTATCCTGCCCTATTCAAAGGAGGTAATTCCCCAAACTCTTTCTCATAGTCCTGTAGAAAGTCTTTCTCCCCTTGATCAATATCTTTTGTGTCAAATCCATTCAGTTCAATCCAAAGATCTTTATATGGAAAAAGCTTTTTGATCATTTCTGAACTTTTATACCTAACCCCGCACTCATGATTTGATGATCCGTACTCAGGTGCAATAGATTTCTTCAGTTCAATCACCCTGTTAAGGAAACTCACACCTTTACCGATATATAGGATCCCATCAATGTCAACATCAACAAACCTTGGTATCGGCTTGGTTTTACCATTTTCCTTTTTACAGAAAAGCTTATATACTCCACCACTATCTCCAAAATCTTCATTGATTCTGGTCCATAAATCTGTTCGGGATAATTGATATGACTTTTGCATGATCGCTTCCATATTTAATTCGTTTTATTTAATGAAATATTATTAAACTCACGTCCTGCCTTATCATCCTGTGAAAATTCCAGCAAGGCAACTCTGGTTTTCAATCTATCCCTGTATTGTTCCTTAGATTTCGCATCCAAAATTGATGTCATTTCAACATTGGCTCTAAACTCTTCCAGATATTCCTTAATCACCGGTTTCTGCATCATTCGGTTATCACTCAAATAGTCTCCCATCCTTAGTAACAGTACTTCCTGTTCTTTCAATGTCTTTCTTGCAAGTTCCATTGCTAATTTAATATTTTTCTCAACTTCACTGTTTACCTGGTTATCAGGATCATATAAAAATGATCTTGTAGTCATGCTTTCAATATGATAGGCCGCCGGTATAGTACCCATACCCGATATTTTGATCATTTCAGCCGCAATTTTTGTGGCGGTTTCAATATCTTCCTCTGCTCCGGTGGTAACATTTTCAGGACCGAACACCAGTTCCTCAGCTGCAAAACCGGCTAAATGCATGGCAATCCTGTTGGTCATCTCGTTACGCGAGGCGTACTTCCTGGTGAATCTTGTATATGTGAAACCGGAATTGTTCCTGTCAGCAGTGGTCGAATAGATCACTTCCGGTATAGTATGCAAAAGAATAGATGAAATGATCGCATGCCCTGCTTCATGTACAGCCGTTATGGCTTGCAGGTCATCCTTTCTGTTCCTTCGCATTCTTTCAAGACTTAGTTCCTGATCAATTTGAATCTCGTGTAACGCTTGTTTATTTCTTCGGTATACAGCTATTATTTCTTTATTCCTGTAACTTAATTTAATTTGGTCAGCAGACAAGTCTCTTAAATAGATCTGTGCCAGTATTTTTCCCAGCTTTGAATGAATGACCTGGTGGATTGTGGTTAAAGCAGGCCGCACACCTTGGGTAGGATAAACACCTTCCTTGTAAATCAATTCATTTATGCTCTTATCAAAATCCATATGAATATGCTGTAAATCAAAAACCTTCGTACTTGTTTTACATAATTCAGCTTCAATGATCCTTTCAAATGATTTCCGGTTCAGTGAGGGATATATGATATGGTTATTCCCCAATCTGGATATCTGCTCATTCCGAAATCGTCTCTTCAATGCGTTTTTGATATGCGGAACAGTAATTGTTTTTGACTCTCGGTAATACTCATCGGCATCAATATCCGGATTATAATTATTGCATGTTTTATACGCCTCGTCAAGGTTCCCCAGAACAAATACTAGCGAATTCGTACAATCAACAGTTTTAGGGCCGGTCGCACGATATATGATCTCCTCAAGAAACCTCACAGATTCATAGCCGCCAAGCCCTCTTAATACCTCCTGCACCTCTGGGGTGCTATTAAACCTCTCCTTATCAAGGTTGAAAATATCCTCGTGGAATTTCTTTGGAATAAAAGGAATAATGGCATCTTCAACTGACTTATCTGGCCGTATATTAACAATGCTATCATCTTCATGGTCCATATGCTCTATAAAATACTCCCTCCTTGAAACAACAAGCCCTTTCGCCACCTGTACACCATTTCGCAACAGATACCTGAGTCTTTGCATCAGGCCATATATTTCATCCACCAGGTATGTCGAACCTGATATCTGGAACTTCCCTGAATCAATCAGTTGCCAGATGATCCTTGATGCCCTTTTATCTATTTCGGTTCCATCCTCATTGATAGTCCTTGCATGCTGAAACTCATCCAGTGCAATAATAACAGGGTCTCCGTTAAGATTCTCTGAAATCTCCTCAAGCTGTCTTTTTACAGACCAATCCCTGGTATCATTATCCCCAAGATCGAAATTGAAATACTTTCCCTCATAGTCAAGCAATTGTGCAATCCGGTTAACCAGCGAAGTTTTTCCTACTCCTGTCAACCCCCACAGGTTAATCACAACAGGCCTTTCCTGTATCTCAGGAAACAGGTGCCATGGACTAAGTAATTCAATCGCCTGATCAATCACCTCATCAATACCGGCAAACTCATTTTTCAAAGTTACTCTTGCTGCATCAAGCACCTTTTGCTTCTCAATAATATCTCTATACTGTGTATCGTCCTTCATTGTCATATTTTCTATATCATGACAAATCTACCAACACACTACGCCAAACCGTGTCGCTTGGGATCAATGAAGCTCAAATTCTTTAAATCAGCTGTAATTTATTCTGTAAAATCTGTCTATTACTAAAATCACAAATACATCAAAAATCGTATATCGTTAATCGATATTCGGATATCAAAATACTATTTTACGAATCGCATTTGTACATTCGACGAGATCAGTCATGAGGTCAGCTACCCATACTTATCAAGAGTCGTCTTCAAAACGGAAACAATATCATTGGCAAGCCAAACAGGCTCTATTACTTTCACTCCTTCACCCAGCATCAGTATCCTTTGTATTAATTCATAATTCGGTATGATCTTTAAACTGATAACTAACTCCTGCTCATTATCTTTAATGATCTTTTGTGACCTATGTAAAGGCAATGCTTTTACATACTTTCCCTGCAACGGAGTAAATGACAAAACAACTTCTTCAGGTTTTCGAATAGAATGGGTAACACCAATTGTACTTTCAAAAACACTTTTAGGATCAATACTTTTATTCCTGGTAAATTTGTTGTCTGTTACTTTGGTATCTGATATCCTGTCCAGTCCAAAAGTCCAGAGTTCATCAACACCTTCAATCAAACATACCAGGTACCATCTGCCCTGGTACTCTTTCAATAGATAAGGCTTAGCCTTATATTCTTTCTTTCTTCCTGTCTCATAATTCTCATGGAAGAAACTCACAATCCGCCTGTTTCTTATCGCTGACAACAATGGTTTGATAAACTCCATCCCCTGCAACTCCCCCTGTGATTCAAACATAATATGATCCAGTGCATCTTTACTCTCCTTCAGCGAATCCGTCAACAACGAAGCCGTATTCACAATCTCAAGAAACCGGAGAAAGGCATCAAGGTTAACGCTCCCATCCTTATCAATATAATACCCCTTCCTCGAACTATCATAAACAATCTCAACACCAAACTCATATCGTATCTGTTCCATATCGCGCTGTATCGTTCTTTTAGAAACCTCAAATCCATGATCAAACAAATACTGCTTTATCTCATCAAATGAAGGGTACAACCTTCTCCCTGTCTTTTCAATGATCAGGGTATATCTTTTTATGGTGCCTTGTTGGGACATTTCATTTAATTATCTTTCCAAGCTTATTCTATGACAATATAAATCAGCTGTTTGCAATTCTCACACATTCTGCTCTTAGAACCTGCAATTCTTTTACCGGGTAAGGATTCTTCGCCAGGTTCAATAGTGGTAAGTATTTTCGTATTAGAATAGTTTCTATTGTTTCGAAATCGCCAGTGAATCCAATCCAATTCACAATCAGGTTTTGGTTTATCCAATCGATAATGCTACTCTCATCATCTCTCGAAAACTTATAGTTTTTTTTGTTTGCTTTATTCTTCAATGAACCTTTGGGAGGTTTGTACCCTAAAACAGCTCCTATACTTCTGAAAAAGGTACCATGTCCATTTGCCCTTAATTCTTGGTTTAGAAACCTCCTGTTAAGGTTCTGGGTCGCTATCCCGATATAGATGATATTATGTCCTCTTTGATGCAGGATTCCGGAAAATTCAGCAGGTAAAACCTTTGGTTCCTTAATACGTATTGAGTACAAACCAGGGTCAGAAAGGATAATGCCATTTACAATATCAGCACCTATAAAGTTGCTCTCGTTCATCAAGGCTGTCTCTGTTAATTCAAAATCATTTCCTGTGTTTGAACTATCTGGTTCTGGTTTTGCATTCTTTTTCTTTATTTGCACTTCTTTTGTTTCTGACTCATCATTTAATGAAACAGTCGATCCATCTCTTCGAAATAATTGCGGATAGTTTTTTGTCCGCCCATGTACCTGAAAAGCTGTTATTTTTGAACCATCTTTTTTTTGATACCATTTATTCTTGTTTAATTCCATTGCAATTTCATTAGTGGTCATAGGCCTACCTCTTTCTCGTAATAACTGTTCTATTGCTTCATGTAGTGTCATACTTTACATTCTGTCTAATTGTTGAATCAAAAATTCAGTTCGATCCATGGCGTGGTTATTTTATCTCAAATTTAAGCATATTTATTTGAGCATGATTTTATGATAGTGCTCAAATAAATGTCAGAACTTACCTGTAGTTATATTTCTAACTCCCAATAGCGAATCAAGTAAACTAATTTTACACCACTTATTTTAGGATGATGAAGATCGTGTTCAGCTAAGCTATGTAATCAAGGTTTTGATCCCTTTCTGATCTCTTCAATTATCCTCTTGCCAGTAGCTAAAAACCCTACATATTCAAAGAAATAGGTATAAAGGTAGAACCTGAACCGGCATTCATCGTACTTTTTATAATCATTCAGTAACAATCTAGTTAATTGCTTTGATTCGGCTAGTGTAATCTTATCTTCCATAAACTTTTCAAACAGCTGATAAGTCTTAGAATTAAATTCCATGATTTTTACTTATTGGTTCAACTTTCGTTCAACTACCCTCTTAATATCACTAAACCTCAATTGTTACTGTTTTTTTCCAAATATTTTTTCAGCACTACCTAATTAAGGGCATTCCTTTATCCATATTAATCACCTCGTATTTCTCTGATCTTTTCCAGTACAACCTTTCCCACAGCAAGAAAGCTCAAATATTTGCAGAAAAAAGTATTAAGATAAAACCTGTAACGGCACTCCCTGTATAATTTACTATCATTGAGTATTTCAATGAGCAACTTTCTTGATTCGGAAGGTGTAATCTCGTTTTCCAGAAACTTTCAAAACGTATCTGAGGTTTGAAACTCTTCATTCATAGTTTTAATCTTATGATTTCACATTAACAAAATCTTCGATAAACAGCTATTCATATTTCCGGTGCATCAACTCTTTTATTCCCGATTCAGCAAATTCAGAATAGAATGGTATGAATTTCATTGCATCATCCTGGGATAAATAGTTCTCACTGATATAAAAATCAAATACATCATCCAGCTTACTTCCAACATTTATCAGTTTCTCGTAACACACACTTCTATAGATATAATAATTCCCTTTCCAGTAGATAATCTGATCATCATCAAACAAGGTTTCGCCAATCAGTATCGCATTTTCAAAAAAATGCGCACTATCTCCGGAATACTTTGTTGCAATATAAAATTTACTCAACTTCCAACGAGGATCAAGCCTTTCCCATATTACTTCCAGCTCAACGGATCTGTACTTTGGATATATTTTTATATATTCTCCAACAATCCCTTCACCATACTCATTAATAAATTCCAGGTAATCTGTCGGAAAGTCTATATAATCAAACATCCTGGCAGGATCAGTATATGATTCTGATACTTTTTCTTTGGTAATGATCTTCATTTTACGCATTTTTATAATCTTTAATTCAACAATTATTTAATCCTTTACCCTGTTATTTCGTGATCCTTTAATTCTTAAGCCACCTTAATTTCAATTGTCTTCTTACTTACTTAATACCAGAACATCTGTTTTGTTAGGTATGTTTCTCAAAAAAAATCTGTTTTTTCCATCAACATTCCATAAATCATTCTCCCGTAACCTCTGTCAATAAAGCAATAAGCTATGTATCCAAGGCTTGGATTTATTTTTTAAAATAATTCACACCACCTAACTTTTTATTTGTGAATTATTCGGGCTATATCCCTTTTAATTATTTTCGCGCAAGGAATTTATCTAATGAAAAAGCTAAAACCAGACCCCAACTTCACCCCATGCCCCGTCAACGATGATGATGAAATCTATCCCAATGGTATCTTCGTCTTTAACATCACAAGAATAGAAAAGTACATTACGAATAATCCAGGAGAAATCGAACTTGTAAAAGCAAACGTATCTGATTTTTACCACGGATTTTCAAAACTCAACGAATCTCATATCGATACTGTTGATATCTCCAAACCCGTTATCTTAGCAGAGGTTGCACCGGGTAAGTATAACCTGATAGACGGTCACCACAGAATGGAAAAAGCCCGCAGAATGGGCATTAAGCAAATCCCAGCATACAGGCTAAGTGTCAACCAACACATGCTGTTTCTAATCACTGAGAAAGCTTATCAAACATACATTGGATATTGGAATGATAAATTAAGTTAATCGTTTCCTGGAATAGGATCCTGCTAAATTTAAAGCACTCACCATTTTATTTTGATCTCCGTAGCAAATGACCTACCTGCCAGCAAGCGCAGTTGATAAGGCGTTCGTCTCGCTTCCGGCGGGGCTGCCAGTCAACAAAAAACCCGCCTGGCATTCCCTCCGCACAATGCAAAAACAGGTAACATACCCCACATTGTCTTTGTCGTTCACCTTTCAAGGGCAATACCTTTCTGCCACCTTCACATGCTATCCACATTGTTCGCCATAGCTTCAGCGAAGGCGAACTCCAAACACAATCCCCTCCCACCAGTACTACCACCCAACCTTTCCTACCTCCCACTGGTCACCCTGAGCGCAGCCGAAGGGCCTCCCAGCTATTACTGCCCAACCCTGACCACCGCACCTGCAAACCTCATCACTCCCTGCAAACTTCATTGCCTAACGCTCCTTTAGCCTTTTGCCTTTATACTTTTGCCTTATTGGCCATTCATCTTCCCTGTTTTTCCCCCCACCCAAAAATGCCTGTCACGTTTCTTGTGCCTGGCGCGGCTCACCCACAGGCCATTCCCCTCCCACCACAAGCTCGCTCACTTCCGGCCGCTCCTTCGCAAATAACTTTAGCTTTTCATAGCAAGGGCGGCCTCCCTTTATTTTCTGTCCGGCTGCTCGGCCTCCGCCTACGCTCTTTTAAAATTCCAGCCTTGGGTATCGCGCAGGCGTAGTCGTCGGCAGCCGGTCGCCGCCAGCCAACTGTATCCTCATTTCGCTCATGTCATCTCATCTCTGCAAACTTGAGTGGTATTTTTTTCTCGATAAGAGTTAACGTAATTTATTAATTCATTGTAGTGTGTAAGCAGAAACTTACAATGTACATTACTATTTTCCGAAAAGTGTACATTCTTATTTTCCAAAAAACGTACATTGTTATTTTCCGTTTACATGTAGTGTTCTATTTTATTCATTCTTTTCACCACCAAGTATAGTCTTTCTTGTTAATGGCTATTTCCTTAATTTAATCCAAATATATCCCCCTATTGCAGCAATTATGATGTAAACCAAATACCCTTTTAATGGGACTGAATATGGGCAAGGTGGAGGAACATCTGTTGACCAAGCTGGTGTTCCAAATAATGTTCCATCATTCGAATAAGGGCTTGAATCAGCAGTTGTTGTTCCTGTACCCTCATCGAATTTCCAGTAGCCCATTAAACCAGATTCATTTCCAACTAATCCATTACACATTATTTCTTGAATCTGGGATTGCGTTAATGATATATTCCAAATACTTACCTCATCAATATTTCCTTCAAAGCAATATGAAAACCCATAATTCTCTTCAGTACCTATAGTTGTTATGCTGGCACCTGCTGGTAATGGGCCAGCAACTACTTTTTCATTCATTAATATCCCATCTTTATAAATTCTGAGCGTTGTTCCGTCATAGGTAAAGCTAACAAACATCCATGTATTATAATCAGTACTTTCAAGCAGGAAATTAGTATGTCCGTCTGGCAACCATAAATTTATTGCCATAGCATGCACACCTAAATCAAAGCCGTAATGCAATATAAAGATCCCTGATCCATGCTTCCAGTTAGCAATAATTGGAAAATCATCTTCAACCAGTGCTTGTGGAAATTTAACCCAACAACAACCAGATAGTTGACCAGGTGTACCCAGGTTATTGTTTACTGTAATATAGTCACTAGATCCATCAAACAGTAATGAATAATTCTGAGATTGTAAGATTGTCGAAGTAAATATTAAACTGACAATGCAAAATAAAAGCAAAATCGACTTTGATATTTTCATGGCAATATAGGTTTTTAGGAGGTTAATACGTTATTTATGTTTCTCATTGATAATTCATCTTTAATCAACAACCGGAAATCTAGGATATCCTTCAACTTCAAACTTAATCGAACTAAATATAAATCTCAACTCATTTTCGACAGACAAAACTCTACACCGATGAATGAAGGGTGTCGGTATTGATTATCCGGTTTATTTATCTGATATTTGTATATATGAAATGGAGATTGATTACATTCCGGACACTTTTTATTCTTATTTCCATCTTATTTTCTAATCAATCCTCCGCAGGAGAACTTATTAAAGGATTAACCATTGATTGTTATCCTCAGAATGACCTTTATACTACTGGCAACAAAAACCTGAATCATATCGTCCTCAAAGTCAACCAGCTCCATAAAGCAGGAGAATATGGTAGGGTGCTGGGCCTCCTCATTTCTTCCATCGATACTACTGCCAATGAGTACGATAAAAACAGGTTGAAATATCTTTACCTGTTTAAACTCAACCAGTATGGCAGGTGGTTGGATGAAATCTCAGAACTCATTGCTATTGCTGAAAACATCAATAAAGTTTCCAATGATACAATACGTCTATATTACTCTTACTATTTGCTCAAATTCGACCTTAAACAGTTGCATTACCCTGTACGGTTTTTCATCCGGGATAAGAACCTGGTTTCGCTGGAACAGACATTCTCTGAACTTATCAAAGAGGCAAATAACTTAAAGTTATTCGAATTAAAAACCCAACTAACAAGGTTGATGAATTCCAAGGATATTCTTAGGCCTGGTTTGTATGATGTATTATCCTGGGATTGCAAAACAGAAATAGACAGTTTTAGAATAGGAAGGTTAGGATATATATCCCTTGTGGTATTAGTGAGAATACTGATACAGCCGCTTATATAAAGACCGGCCTTAGATTGTTGAGATGTTGTCCATCATGGGATAATTTGCAGAAATTTCAATATTCAATTGAGTTATTAAGATTCGCAATATTAACGGGTAATGATTCATTATACAATTTCGCTAACAGCCAGTGTTTGATGGCCATGCAGATATTACATGATTACGAGGTTGATTATCATTACTACTCCACTTTTGCTGATCTCAGCGAATATCTACCGCAGGATCGTGCTATTGAATATCTTCGGAAATACAGAGAAACAACCATCAGTCTTCAAAAATGGCGTTCACTATGGAAATACCAGGAAGAAACAGTTTCAACGATTCTTGACACCTATTCCACGATAAACCATCAAAAACAGATACTCCTTCTCCTTACCCTGATCCTGGTTGTTGTGGTTTTCATCATCATTATATTGTACCTGGTCATTGTAAAGAAAAACAGAAAAATAAACAGTACCAATAAACTGTTAAGCGGTTTAATCAGTTCTGTTTCCCACGATGTCCGGATGCCAATAAGGCAATGTATAAAAAGTCTAAGCAATAAAGAAAAAAATACAGATGATATCAAATATGAACTGAAAAAGGTTGATGCCTTTATTGACGAGATCAGCATCTCTATTAAAAAACGAAAAAGCAAAAAAGAATACGGCTTGCAAGAATTAATTGACGAAACCCTTGAGCTATACAGGAGTTCCATCCTTCGTAACAAGATCAATGTCACAAATAATCTTGATGCGGAAACAAAAGACATATTAATACCATCTCAAAACCTAAGTATTGCTATTAGAAACCTGATCCTGAATGCGATTGAGCACAATCCTCCCGGTGGCTTTATCAGACTCAATTCTTCCCTCGAAAACAATCGGTTGACTTTAACAATAGAAAACAGCACCTGGCAAAACATCAATAAAAAAAGCATTAAAGGCCTGGGCCTGGAACTTATCAACCGCCTTATCAAGGATCAAAAAGAATCCATTGTATTGGAAAATGAATTATTTGATGAAAAGATTGTCTTTAAACTCAGCTGGCTTATAGATTAGCCCAGTAGATTCCTTAGATTATTCCTGTAAGTCCATCCAATGGGCAGTTCTGAATCTTCAATAACTACATGCTTTGGAAAGACCTGTTTGATATGCTTTCTGTTGATTAAAAAAGACCTGTGTATCCTGATGAAGTGATGTGGATCCATTTTATTACTCAGCTCCTTCATTGTATCTGTAATTACATGTCGCTCATCACAGGTAAATAATTTCTGATAATCACCATATGCCTCAAAGTATAAGATATCGTCCACATCGCAATAAACATATTTACTTTTCCCGGTTTGGAATTGAAGTTGCACATTATCTTCTACCTTATTAAGATAATCTTCTATTCTCTGTAAAGCGTATCTTAACTTTTTTAAAGAAACCGGTTTCAACAGATAGTCAAAAGGCCGGAACTGGGTGCATTCCACAGCATATTCCGGGAAAGAACTTACAATAACTATAGGTGTACCATCATTAATCTGAGTTCTTGCTATATCAACCCCGGAAAGTCCCGGCATTTCAATATCGAGAAATATAACCTCAAATTTCCATTGTTTAATAATGTTTATTCCTTCAAAAGGATTCTGGCAACACTCTACATCTATCTGTTGATTGATTTGATTTAAACGATCCTTTAAATCATCAATATCAGAAAGGTTGTCATCAATTATTAGAACCCTCACCTGTTTTATGCTTTTCTTTCAGTTTGTCAAATCTATTAATAAAATATCAATGTGTCATAGTCCATATTAATTCATGGTCATCGATAGCGGTTTATCAAAATTCATGTTCCTTTAAGAGAAGCCTCAGTTATGTTGGCCGATTTAACTGGAAGGACTTAATATTCCTAATTAACAATAACCTTTTCACTCTCAGAAAATCCATCAGCTGAATTGATCCTAACTAAATATAGACCCTTACGCCAACCAGTAACATCAACATTTACTTCTGCTTTTCCCCTTGGTACTTTTATCTTCTTTACCTTCCGTCCATAAAGATCGAATACCTGTATAATACAATCCTTATCTATAAAACATGAACTCCCCACATTAAAATGCCTGTATACCGGATTTGGATAAATACTGATTCCATTAATTCTACTTAATCTTTCAACAGGAATAATAACGGTAGGATCACAATTCGGTGTGTCACATCCATTACTATCAAGTTTAATCACCCAAGCATCCTGGTTGCCAGGATCCGGATCTATGGGTTGAACATCTCCACAGGCAATTATTCCGCCATTATTTGTTAATTTAATATCAAATAGTTGATTTACACTGTATTCAGATAACGAAACCCGATCATATTCTCGCAACCAAATACTATCACCATCACTATTTGTTTTAAGTATCCATCCAATAGAATGAGGGAAATCTTTTAAATAATAACCTGTTGCAATGATATCACCCTCTGTAGTTGTTGTAAGAGAATTAAGTCGGCTGGAGTAATAATCACCACTATACTCTTTATTCCAGATTATATTACCATAATTATCCATTTTAATAATACAAATTCGTCCTGAATAGCCAGTAGTGCCATATTGTGTATAACCTATATTCATTCCAGCAAGTATTTGGTTATCAGTAGAAATGCCAACATATGCTTGGTAGTCTCTAATTGGCCCACCTAAGTACTCTATCCATTCCCGATTACCTAAACTATCTGTTTTTATAACTATAGGATCGGTTCCTTGAGCATCAGGCCAATAGTTGACTTTTCCCCCTATTGCAAAGCCATTATCCGAGGTTTGAATAATGCTATAAGCATAGAAAAACCAAGTATCACCAAATCCCAACCATCTATCCCAAAGTATATTTCCCAGGCTATCAGTCTTCAAACAATAAATACGACTATTAGTTTCTCCATAGTGATAGGCTAAACCAACAATAATAAGATCCTTATTCTCAAGTTGTTTTACGTGTTTTAAAATATATGCTGTATCTACTGGTTCAGTCTTTTCCCCAAGCAACTTAGTCCATAAAGTATCCAGGTTTTCATCTAATCTCATAATTAATCCTTGATCAAACACCCAATCATTTGTAGGTGTTCTTTTAACACCAACTGCATAAAAACCTCCGGATGTAGATTTAATGAAACTTCCAGATGAAGCTAAACCCCACTGAGAGATAGTATCCCCATATGTTTTCGTCCAAAATTGATTACCAAGGGTGTCAATCTTAGAAAAAGCTATCCTGTGCAAACTTGTGTAAAACTGATCAGAAGTTTCGCCTTGAACGATATAACCATCCTCTACTTCTATAACATTTC
>CAYXUU010000030.1:0-75599 GCA_964468645.1 uncultured Bacteroidales bacterium | reverse complement strand
GGTAATGATGAAGTAGTCAATGTCTGTATTTTCTTTTGCATAAAACTTTGAGAGTGATCCGGAAATTGCAATTGCTTCAACATAGGGGAAATTAGATAAAATGCGAACAAATTTACCAATTTTCATTAATAATTGAATGGCCCTGTCGTTCCCTTTTTTCCTTTCAATAGTCCATTCAGGTTTATTTTCTTTTGAATAGAAACCCTCCGTTTTAAATATTTTCTTCCTTTGAATCAACTCATTCAAACCATGCTCTACTTCATCATATGAACAGGGAAACTGGCAATATCGATATATTTCTTCGGAATTTAGCGGGTATGAAAAGATACCGAAATATTCCAAGCAATTAAGAATTCCTTCTTCAATCTTCTTTATTTTATCACTCCTTCCCTGCAATTGCTTTTATTATGTGGTTAACTGTTTTAAAAAACATTTTAAAATCTGAAAGCAGCGTCCATTCACGTATGTATTCAATATCTGATAACACTCGATTTAATAAATCCTGATCATTACTAATGAGGCCATGATACCCTCTCATCTGCGCTAATCCTGTTAAACCGGGCTTTATTGTATGACGGATATGATAATGTTTGATTTTATTCGAAAATTCCACATTATGTCTTAGCATATGAGGCCGGGGACCAACAAGGCTCATATTACCAATAACGACATTGATCAGCTGCGGTAATTCATCGATAAAATACTTCCTCAGGAACATTCCGGTTTTTGTTATTCTCGGGTCATTGGCAACTACATGTTTTCTGTTTGCATCCTCATTTAAATACATGGTTCTGAACTTGACGCAATAAAATGTTTTCCGATCTTTGCCCGTTCGCTTCTGAATGAAAAAAATTGGCCCTTTTGATTCTAAAATAATAAACAAACCTGCTACCGGTATTGTCAATGGAAGAATTACAACAGCTAAAAACCCTCCCAAAAACAAATCAACAGTTCTCTTTATGATCTTACAATGCAATCGTTCTAAATTGCTTTCCTGAAGTTCATCAGGCTGAAATTCCTGAAGTTCTGATATCACAGGTTTATTATGTTTTAAATTAGTTTTTTTCTTTTTGATAGATTGTAAAATCCAATGATTTCACTGGACCAATTTTTGTAATTGGCGAACTAAAGATTAAACAGAACATTACAATTCCGACCTGTCTTTCAAGCACCGATTCAGTAATGAAAAACAAAAGTGTCAGAATGTAAACCATACCCGGCCAGTAATGAACTTTTTTCTGTTTCTCAAATATAACTATAAATATCAAAACCAGTATTACCAGGCCAATAATTCCGGTTCCGGCCAGTGTTTCAATATATTGATTATGGAAATTATAATTCAGGTATCCGGTATCATCCAGATCAGGATTCCCGGTGTAAACTCCAGTCTGTTTGTATTTTTGATTGAGTAAGTCCTGCGTGTCGCCTATACCACAGCCAATTAGCCAGGCATTTTGTTCGTTTAATATTTCAATGCCAAACCGCCATTGTACTAAACGTATGCTTAAACCATTAAAAGGTGTATCATAGGTAAATTTATCCTGCTGAACAATTTCAAGATTCTTCAATGAAAGTTCTTTAAAACGGATTTTCATAGGCTGTATCCCGATGAGTATCAGGATCACAATCCCGGCCAGAATCAAATACTTACTTTTCAGATGTTTTATTTTCTGTATCCAGTAATACCAGAGTGCGAGGGGAAGCGTAATGAGAATAAACAATTTTGATGCGCTCAGAAGTAGAAATGCAGTGAATATGGCTAATAAAGAAATTCTCCATTTATCTGAGATTGTTATCGATGAAATATCCAGTAGAAGAAAAATTGAAATGGCAAGGAAGTATGAATAATATATTGCACCTATACCATATGGCTGTGTAAAATCATGGTATGTGAATGTCGAAAAATCACCACTTTGAACAAAGCCAATAAAAGAATATAATAACATATGCAGTCCTGAAACAAGGAGGCCTATAAAAAACCCTTTCACTGTATATTTCCTGATTTCCTGAAAGGAGTTCGCTGTCAACAAATACATAAGAGGAATGAAGATGAAAGAATATTTCTTTTCAAGTCCAAAAAAGAATATCTCCCGGTTTACATTAGAAAAACCAGCGATTATTAACATGGCAAAGTATGCGATAAAGGGTAACATGAGAAGAAACTGGTGTTTCGCCGGAAGAAATGGATTGCGGAAAAAATTGATCAAAATCAATACGCCAAGGATCATTAAACTTAAACCATTAAATTTTAAAGAGAAAGGCAAACTGAACCATACCAGGCCCCAGGCCAACTTCTCCAGGTGATATGTTTTAGACCACTTCATAAAAGAGCTCTTCGTATTGATCAGTAATTCTATCCCAGTTATACTTTTCCCTTATCCTCTTCAGGTTTTCCTCTAGGTGATCTTCTGTAATAAGTTGCACTGATTTAGTGTTCAGGTAATAACATAATTCTTCAGTTGAATTAAAGTATCTTGAATCTGCCCCGGTAACCGATTTATTAAAGGGGTTATCATGGGCCAGAATTCTGCACCTGCATGCCATGGCTTCCAGAAGAGAAGGATTGGTGCCTCCCATTGAATGGCCATGTATATAATAACGGCAGAAAGCCCTTAGACTATTAATAGTTTGAAGGTTGAAGTTTGCTGCTTCAAAACGGATATGTGGGTATGAGCTGTATTTACGGATCAATAATCTCCTGTACCCTGTATCGTTTCCAAGGATAATGAGCGGATTATCATTTTGCGACTGGAGTTTTGCCTGTATGGCCATTTCTATGTTGTTATCGGCCACCATCCGGGCAATTATCAGGTCATAATTATTTTCAGCTAAACCATATTCATTCAGAACACTTTTTTGAATGGATGCGGGTATATGAGCCCCATATGGAATATATCGAACAGGGTGATTATAGGTTTTCTCCAGGTATGATTGAATGGGGATGGCATCAGCTACCAGATAATTTGCCCGAATCGTTGCCATTTTTTCAGCCTGTTTAAGAAAACATCTGACCAATCCGGAGTATTTTTTTCTCTTCCATTCCATGCCGTCCATATTAACAATATGCCTGGTTTTTTTGTTCCACAAAGGAAACCAGACTGAATCACTTGTATATCCCAGATGCAAAACAATATCATTGTATTTCCGGGATGAATGCAAATTGCTTTTCAGGTCATAGATGAACTGGCCGAAGGTTCCCAGCTTATTTTCCGGATTAAACACTTTGATTCGTGAAACTCCTTTCCAAACTTTATCATCAGCAGGATGCCGGTGCTCACAAAACACACTTATATGATGACCCTTCTCAACCAATCTCACAGAAACTTCTTCTGCACATATCTCAAAGCCCCCATAATAATTAGGTATACCACGGCTCCCCAGAATTGCTATTTTAAGTTTTCTATCCAATATTCAAAGCTTTATGATAGGCTTTCAATGTTTCCCGGGCTGCAATTTCCCAGGTAAAGTTATTTAGAATATGATCCCTAACACTCAAGTCGGGATCATTAGCCAGGCACTTATTTAAGGCGTCGGCAATACTCTCCAACGACTCCGCTTTACAGAAGTTGGCATAACCTTCGAAATAGTCCCGGGTATCGCCCCCTTCACCAACCACAAGCTGACATCCCATAGCCCCCGCTTCCAATGAACTCAAACCGGTAGTTTCGAACCACGAAGGCAGTGCATGGATACGTGAGCCGGCGTAATGGGTTATTAATTCTTTCTGGGGAATAAAATTAATAAAGTGCACCTTATTATCTGCCAGCCTTTTGCAATATTTGTAATATGTATGATGGTTGGGTGGGGCCTTACCAATAATTGATAACGGGAGTTTTAACTTCTTGCATGCTTCAATCAGTCTGTGCTGGTTTTTCATTCCATAAATCTGGGCCACACAAAGTACCTTATCCATTTCACGCGGAACATCCGGAATGTTGGAAAACAACACCGGATCGATCCCATTAGGAACAACATGGAAATCCTTCACCACCTTCAAATCTGTACATAACCGATGATTTTCCGATGCTGAGTTAGGCAGAATAATTTGTGCTCCATTTAACACCTTCTTCATAGCAATTGCATGTCCCAATAGATATTCCAGGCTTAATAACCGATCCTGTTTTTTTAAATAACGCATGAGGTTTTTTAAATACTCTGCATTATTCTTACCTGCCAACCTTATTATATGTTTACTGAACCCTTTTCTGCCGAATTTATCAAAATCAGAATAATCAAGATAAACAGGGCTAACAACATAAGGGCATTTGCTTTTTCTAATATGAATTAAATGATCGGCCGGCCTGATGACATTGAAAAAATGAAGCAGGTCATAATGGTGATAGGGAATTTGTGAAGATGCTATATAAATATCCACATCAACGCCAAGTTTTCTCAGGTAATGAGCAGTCTGATTAATCTGGATAGTATCCCCACCCCTGACTGTATAAAGTGTAGAACGGCTTATAAAGGCAACTTTCATTTATTTTCAGGATTTGGTGATAATGAAAATTCTTTGAACCCTGAAAAGAACACAATTGCCCAAATAGCTGCCTCTGCAACATTGGTCAGGTAACTCCCTGTAAACTGATAAATAAAAATAAATACAAAAAGACATAATGAATAAAGGTTTTTCCAGATTCTGAATCGAATGAAGAAATAAATTTCAACAATGATTTTCAAAATGAATCCATAAATACCATAAGTAGCCAGCATCTCTCCCATTCCATTTGGTATCCTTACCACTTCTGCAACATCACCCTGGTATTGATAAAAATTGATGATCAGGTCATGTGCCAGGATTTTAATTTGTCCGGGCCCACAACCGAAAAATATACTTTTGGTAAGAATCAGGTCTTTGGCAAACATGTATGAATCAAATAGACGACCTTGTGCTGAAGTATCTTTTCCCTCGAAAATATTTGATAATCGTAATACAACAGGGTTCTCAGGCCATAGCAAAAAAAGTACCAAGATTATAAATCCAACGATAATCGCTGAATACAATATTATTCTCCAAAAATTCTTTGGAAGCTGCTTGTAATAAATTAATGAAGTCAGGAGTATCGCCAGAAACATTGCCCCGATAACCCCGAATGAGAGGGACAACAGCAGTGGTAAAATAGAAGCAACTGCCATCAGCAACGGGTTTTTTATTTTACCAGTCAGAACTTTAAGGATGAAAAACAAAAATACCGGGCTAAGGATAAGACTATAATAGGATGGCTCATAAGTGAATAACATAAGCCGTGGAAATGGCGGAATGGATGGAGAAATTGGGGTCATATCCCAAACAATATCCTTCAGGGATTCAAAAGGTAAAAATATAATGGCCAGTACAACAAGTATAACATTTAAGATTATGATGCGATTGAATATTGTTTCCAGATCATATTTGATTCTTTTAACAATTTCAAAGGCAGTGAATAGAAACACCCATGTACAAAAAATCATGAAGGTGCTGATAACATAGCTATTGGAATCTACCCGGGCCAATAATTGAAATGGTATCGGAATCAGGAGCAATAAGCCCCAGATGAACGTTTTCCTGAGTGATCCAATTTTATACAACCAGTATATAAAAACAGGGATTAATATCGTCGTATATAATAATCCATGAGGCAGAAACACTCCATTAAAAAAGAAGAAAAGAATGAATAAGGGAAGAAATGTTCGGTAGTTTACGGATACTGTCATTCCATCAACAATTTTAGGTTGAATTGCTTTTTACGAATATAATAAAACCAGTAGGATAAAATTGCAAAAAGGCCTAAAACTACACTGCATTCTATTTTATCGGATAATATTGCCCCCATGACAAATATGCTTGGAAGGTGACTGACGATAGTTTCCTGGAATTTATTCTCATATAAGATACGATTGTTTACAAGAAAGTATTCAACCGGCATGAATATCATTAAGGCAATTATCTGACCCCATATCAGGCTATCGGCAGTTCCCCTGATCATGAAAGTTATGATCATTCCAATAATAATTCCGGTCTTGTACATAAACTCCATTCCGGTGATGAATTTCAGTTCTTTAATTCCATTTAAATAGATTTTGGGAACAATGGATAGTATAAGGAATGCTTCGAAGATCATGAACAATTTGAAAAAGCCAATCATCTTCTGATATTTCTCTTCACCAAGCCAGAGGGTGAAAAGCGGTTCATTGACCAGGTATAATATCAGGATAATAAGAAGGGAGAACCCTATCGAAAAACCTCTGATGGTATGAAAATATATTCTGGTATCCCTTTTACTTTCTTTAACACGGGAAACTTTAGGAAACAACCAGCTCACCATGGCTTCAAAAGCCATATGCAGGTGATTTGCGATAGTAGATGCCAAAACATAATATGCCACTGTTGCAGTTCCCAGGAAATAAGCAACAATGAACCTATCCATTTGATATGACAACACACTGATAAGGGTTTGAAGCCAGGTCCAGAAACCGAAATGATACAGGGCTGTTCTTTCTTTCAGTGCTTTAAACAACACCGGTTTATATTCAGGTAATTTCAGGTAAACAAAAACAGCCTGGATAATAACCATCAACACGTTAATACAGAGGTTTGAAATAAAAATCTCAAATAGTCCATATCCTTTCATTACCAGCCCGATTTGAAAGCCAAGTGCAATCATGCGATTGGTGGTATTAAAAATAGCTGCCTGATCATAACGTTCAAAGCCCTTGAAAATATTCTGATACAAAAGTTCGGGGAACTTAACACTGATAAACATGGTTGCAACAACCAGGATCTTAAGGATGCGCAATTCAAAAACAGGTACCTTAAAAAGGAAAAGCAATAAAATCAATCCGGCTGCCAGCATGGTCAGGAAACTCATCCTGCCAAACAGGCGAGAGGCAGCATTAATGTAAGCATATAATTTATCACGACGCTTTAATCCTATGGCCTCAGCTACATGAGCTGTAATCGAATTTGGCATGCCGAAACTAATAACATGTACAGCAATGAATACGTAAGAATTAATCAGCATCCACATACCAAACTCACTCTCAGAAAGCTTGTTGATGAAAAATGGAGTAGCTCCCAGAAAAGCGATCGGGTATATCAGGATATTGGCTAAATTCCATGCAGAATTTCTTACATTTGTAGAAGTCGTGATCATCAGTACAAATATCAGAAATAATTAACAGCTCTGATTTTTATGAATTTTTACCAAGAACTTTAAGTTATGGATCAGTCTTCATATAACAATTCCCGCCAGGAAGGAAAGAAAGTATGGGTATCATTGCTTTCTCAGATAGGAGAATTAACAGGATTCTTCAGTGGTATGTTTTCAACATTTAAACAATATATAATTAAACACTTTGTTTCATTTCTGGTTTATATCATCATTGCCTGTGTGATCGGAGCAGGAATATGGTACCTGCAGCCAGAAATATATGTTGCCGAGATGACGGTTTCCTATACCCACTATGAGAAAAAGATCTATGCGGATATGCTGGTGAAACTCAATGATCTTATTAAGACAAACAACTACAGCCAGCTCTCAGATCTTTTAATGATGACAGAAGAAGAAGTAAAGGAATTGGTTTCGATCAATAGTCTGAACATAAGAAGCGAACCACTGGTTGATGATCTTAGTACAGAGAAGATCCCGTTTTATGTAATTGCTGAAGTCAGGAATAATGATATTCTGGGCTCGTTGCAGATAGCGCTGGTTAACTATATGGACCGGACCGATTATATTCAAAAAAGAATTGCTTACATGAACAAGGAGAATGAAGCTGAACTGGAGTTCCTGGAGAATCGTCTTGCTTCTGTTGATTCATTGAGTAATTTGCTGCTGATCAACGACAGGGAATTAAAGCAGGAGGAAGCTGTAAAACGCGCCGAATTACTGGATGAGGCCCTGAAGATTTATCAAAGGATACGTACTGTTAGAGGAGCCCTGGTGTTTAACTATAATATTGAAGTTCTGGACGGATTTGTTGCCAATGACCATCCGGTAAGCAGGAGTTTGACAAAATATTTATTTTACGCTGTGTTAGCAGGTATTGGTTTAAGAGTGATCGTACTCCTTTTCAGGCCCTAAACTATATCAATCCACCATCAATAAATATTTGTTACCTTAGCCAGCAGGCCTGGGTATCAGTTTCAAACCTACGATGCGGAATTCAGTTAATTAACAAAATATGGTTTTATTTTCATTAGGTTGCTTTAATGGTTTAACTTATAAAAATAAGGTGTAACCATTCCATATCTTCTGCTAATTCTATAAAAGGCTTATATCATCTACCGATTGTCTATTGAAACTGTTTAACCTGTTTTGGGATGTTTTATCCGGGAGTAAATTAATCTTTATAATTTTGTTGCCTCCAAGCAGATTGTTATCAATTGATTAAACTGTATGCCGGTTAAAATTAAAATATTCCTTCCAATCTTTCTCGGTATCATACTGGCTGTATCGGTATTAACTTTTCTAAGTATCCGAATAGCGCAGCAGGAGATTAATCACAGTATTGAAAAAAGTCTGCAGCTTGAGGTAGAAACTATCATTAAAATGTTTGAGCGTGAAAGAGCCCTCAAACTTGATATAGTTAAAAAAGATCTCAAAGTGGCACATAATCTTTTTTATGCTGATGATTTGCAAATCCTTGCATCCAAAATCAGTATGGAAGTCACCAATCAGATTACCCATTATAAACACATAGCCCATTTGAACAGGTGGTATTTGAATAATCAAACCCTCATCAATAATTTTGGTTTTGTCGATAAAGCATATTCCCTTACCGAAGGCACCATAACCGTATTCCAGAAAATCGATAGTGGTTTTGTACGGATCTCAACCAATGTTATGAATGATGCCGGAGAGAGAGCAGTAGGTACATATATTCCTAATTCTTCTCCTGTAGTAAAGACTATTGAAAATGGTGAAACCTTTATAGGGCGTGCTTATGTTGTTAACGACTGGTATATAACAGCCTATGAACCCATTTATTATAAAGGGGAACTGGTGGGTATGCTCTATGTTGGAGATAAAGAAAAAGACCTGGGCCGGTTAAGGACTATTATCAATGGCCTAAAAATTGGCAGGACGGGATTTGTTTTTGTTTTTGATGAGTACAGGGAGTTGACAATGCACCCGGATAACCAGGGGGGTAAACTGGACGAAAGTTTTTTTAAAAATATTAATAACAGCACTGAGGGTATCTTTGAATACAGTAATTCTGTTGAGGAAAAGAGAATATATGCATTTGAATATTTTCCGGATTTCAGGTTATTTGTATGTGCCACCATCGATAAAGTTGCAGAATCACAACCCCTGGTTTCCGGTATCATCAGCAATGCAGTTTTGATTGCCCTGATAACAATTATTCTCTTTTCGGTTTTTAGTTTTCTATTTACAACCAGAAATGTTCATCGGTTCCTAGTTCAGATAGAACGATCAAATAAAGAGCTGGCCACTGCACGTGATGCTCTTAAAAAGTCGGAAGAGCAATTCAGGACTTTATTCAACAATTCCAGTGATGACATTTTTGTTGGTGACTTTGATGGCTTTATCATTGAGGTAAATGATGTTGCCTGTAATAGCCTTGGATATACAAGGGATGAGCTGATTGGTAAACAATTCCATTTAATTAAAACAGAACGATACCTTGGTGAAGTCAAGAAAAATCTTGAAATGATCAAACATTTCGGCCAGTATACGTATGAAACAGAAAATCTGGCAAAGGATGGTAAGGTGATTCCGGTGGAAATGAAAAGCCGGGTAATTGAATACCATGGAAAAAAGAGAATTCTTACCATCGCAAGAGATATCACGGAACGTAAGGAAATTGAAGAAAGGATTCTTAAAGCCATTATCTCCACTGAAGAAAATGAACGGAAGAACTTTGCCGCTGACCTGCATGATGACCTGGGCCCTATACTGTCAACTATCAAGCTATATACAGACCTGCTTAAGAAACCCGATCCGAAAAACATTGATAAAACTGAAACAGTTAATAACATTGATGAGCTGGTAGATATGGCCATCTCTACCAGCCGGGAGATTTCCAACAGGATCAGGCCGAATGTACTTCAGGACTTTGGGCTTGCCGCTGCCATCAATGAATTCTGTGGTTTTATAAACGAATCCGGAAAATTGAAAATTGAAGCCCGGTTTGAGAATTATAAAATAGAAGAAAGGGGTATCGTCGAATCAATTCTTTTTCAGGCAGTAAAGGAACTCGTAAATAATACAATTAAACATTCAAATGCCGAAAATGTTTTTATTGACCTTAAAAGTTTTGAAAATCAAATAATTTTGTACTACAGGGATGATGGCCAGGGTTTTGACATGGATGAAGCAATACAGAATAAATCCGGCCTGGGATTATACAATATTTTCAATAAGGTGAAAACCATCAATGGCAGCTGTGATTTGAACAGTGAAGAAGGTAAAGGGATGTTTATGGTTATCTCGGTGAAATTAAATAATGAGTAATGGATATAATTAGGATAATTGTAGTTGACGATCATATTATTTTCAGGAAAGGATTGCGTACCATCCTTAATGAAATAAATGATGTTAAGGTAGTGGCTGAGGCATCGAATGGCCATGAATTGCTTGAAACACTTAAGAAGCAGGAAGCTGATGTAATCCTGATGGATATTAAAATGCCGGTAATGGATGGTATTGAAGCTACAAGGAAAGTCTTATCAAGGTATCCTGAGATGAAAATCATTGCCCTCACAATGCATGAAGAAATCAGTTATTTCAACAAAATGATGGAGGTAGGTGCATCAGGATTTCTTTTAAAGAAAACCAACCAGGATGAGCTGGAACAGGCAATACTTTCCGTAATAAAAGATGAAAACTACTTTTCAGAAGAATTCAAGAGCAGCCTGGAAAAGCCACAATTTCATACCACAAAGAAAATAGATATCGTATTAACCGACAGGGAAAAAGAGGTGTTGGAACTCATATGCAAGGGCAAAGCCAATCCTGAGATATCAAAACTCCTGGGACTCAGCCAGCGAACTATCGATGGCCACCGTGCACGCTTATTTGATAAAACCGGTGCAAAAAACGCCCCTCACCTGGTGATGTTTGCCATCAAAAATGGTTTGATCAAACCTTAGGAATTGTCGATTGTCGGTTTTCGATGTTCGATGTTCGATTTTTGATGGTTAATAGATAAATTCAAAATCGCCCAATCTACCTTGTTATTATAATTTTTCATTTTCTTTACTTTGCACTTTAAATTAATTAACATGCAATACAACTTTGACGAAATTATCAATCGGCGGGGGACACATTCAGTAAAATGGGATGCCGGAGAGGTTCTGAAAAAATTTGGAATTACTGACAGATTTGATAAAGATACCATACCTATGTTCGTAGCTGATATGGACTTTGCTGCTCCAAAACCGGTAATTGATGCTTTGAAAGACAGGATTGAACAAAGGATGTTCGGATATACCATTCATTCTGCCTCAACCGAATATTTTGAGGCCATTCAGTCCTGGTTCATCAGAAGGCAAAACTGGGAAATCAATTCTGAAGATATCATTTATAGCCCTGGAACAGTTCATGCCTTGGATATTTGTGTGAAAGCATTTACTTCACCTGGAGATGGAGTTATCATCCAGCGTCCTGTGTATTCGCCTTTTACCAGGATAACTGAACGCAATGGAAGGAAAGTAATAAACAACGAATTATTAAATAACTACGGATATTATACCATAGATTTCGATGATCTGGAAACCAAAGCAAAACCTCCCGAAAATAAACTGATGATTTTATGTAGCCCACATAATCCGGTGGGTCGGATATGGAACCAGGATGAACTGAAGAGGATATCTGGAATTTGTAAGGCAAATGATGTAATTCTGGTTTCCGATGAGATTCATGGTGATCTTATCCGTAGCCAGGAAACTTTTATTCCTGTTTCGAAAGTGACTGACTACGACAAAATCATTGTTTGTACAGCTATCAATAAAACATTTAATCTTGCCGGTCTGCATTGTTCAAATATCATCATTACAAATGCTGAATTAAAAGAACAATTTCAAAAGTTTATGGGTATGTCGCTCCCATCCCCTTTCACCATCAGTGCATTGATTGCTGCATATAATGATGGTGAGGAATGGCTGGAGCAGTTGAAATTATATATTGATGACAGTTTTGATTTCATCGAGGGATTCCTTAAAAACGAAATGCCTGAAGTAGTGTTCCGGAAACCTGAAGGAACCTATATTGCATGGCTTGATTTTAGAAATTATGGCCTTACTCCAGAAGAAGTTCATGAAAAAATTTACCACAAGGCAAATGTAGTCCTTGAAGATGGTATAAGATTTGGCGATAACAGTAAAGATTTTCAAAGAATATGTATTCCAACACCAAGAAGTATCCTCAAAGAAGCCATGGAAAGAATTGCACAAGAATTTTAAACTTTAAAAATCATGACATTTTAACAATGATCATTCGTGCATTCGTGGCAAAATAACCTACAGATTCACGAATTTAAGACGCATAATAATAATCCCTGTTTCGTAAAATTACCTTTTTACACAGGGTGAAAATACCCGAATAAAAATATTTTTCTAAAATTCTTAAAATACATTAAACTACCATCCTTCCAAAACCAAGGGTAATCAAGCATTCCGGAAATGAGTGTATTTTATTATAGTTGGCCCTTCTGGTTATCGTCGTTATAAATAACTGATTTAGTATCAGTTAAAACATATCACCAGGTGAAAACACCTGATTTCTGTATTGTGTGAATTACTCTTGCCGGGTTTTGTTTCCGGGTTTACTTTTGCTTGTGAATTATTTAACAATATGAAACAATTAACAATAAAAATCATGGAAACAAAATCAAAGGTTTTAATCGTAGATGATGACATTGATGTAATAAATGTATTACAAACTATCCTTGAACATGAAGGATATGAAGTGGTTACTGCTTTTAACAAAATTGAGGCTATTGAAAAAGCAAAAAAGGAAAAACCCGATCTGGCCATCCTGGATGTGATGATGACCACACATTTTGAAGGCTTTGAACTGGCAAAAGAATTCAAAGGTGATGAGGAATTTAAAAATATGCCGGTGATTATGCAAACCTCAATTGAGATCCTGACAACAACAAATCCCAGTGTTCAGCAAATGGCATGGGAATTCCGTCAGGATCCAAAGTACAAAGAGCTTCAGGTTCTATTAATTAAGGAATTGTCCAGTGGCAATGCCGGTATCGACTATCTGTCCGAACAGGGCGAAAACATATGGGTACCAGTAAACGGTTTTCTTAAAAAGCCTGTCGATTCAAGCAGTCTGCTACCTGTAATCACAAATTTACTCGAGAAGAAAGAACTGGTTTAACAGAAGTACAAAACAATGAAGACAGAGGTTGATGGAATATTGAAGAGTTTCCCTGGTACCGGTCCGGATAGTTTAATTCCAATCCTGCAGGATATCCAGGCAAACGAAGGATATCTTTCAGAAGAATCAATTGTAAAAGTTGGCCGGTACCTGAACATGCCCACAAGCAAGATTTATGGTGTTGCCACCTTTTACAATCAGTTCAGGTTTGAACCTCAGGGCAGGTATCATATACAGGTATGCAGGGGTACTGCATGTCATGTTCTGGGTTCATCAACCGTTCTGGAAGCAATACAGAAAGAGTTAAAGATCAAAGCTGGTCAAACTACCCGTGATGGGATGTTCAGCATAGAGGTAGTAGCTTGTATTGGTGCCTGTGGGCTTGCACCGGCAATTGCTGTTAACGGCATCTTTCATGCAAAAGTTACTGAAGAGTCGGTGAATGAAATTATTAACTCATACAGGGAAGAGGAGGTATAAAGTGGAAGTATTGGATATACTTAAGGGAAATTGCTCCGTGGAATCAACAGCAAACCTTGTTAAACAAATCGATAGATCTGTTAGCAAACATACGACCATTTATGTAGGTGCAGGCACATGCGGACTGGGTGCCGGGGCTGGAAAAACATTACAGGCTGTAAAAGACTATGTAAAAGAAAAGCAGATTAAAATTGATATCATTGAAGTTGGATGTATCGGATTATGTTCCTCTGAACCGTTGATGGATGTTAAGCTGCCTGGTCACAACAGACTGAGCTTTGAGCATGTTATGGCTAATGATGTGGAAGGTATCCTGGATAAAATTTTTAAGCTGGAGATTGATCATTCTTACATCCTGGGACAATTCAAAAACGATAATCAACGGTCATGGGAGGATGTGCCCTATCTTGATGAATTACCATTTTTTGCACCACAGCAACGACTGGTACTTAAGAACTGCGGTATTATCGATCCTGTTAGTATTGATGAATATATCATCAATGGTGGATACCGTTCATTTATCAATTGTTTGTGTAACCATAAAGGTGATGAAGTTTGCGATATGATCGAAAAATCGGGTTTGCGCGGCAGAGGTGGCGGTGGCTTCCCAACAGGGAAAAAATGGAAATTTGCCAGGCAAACAGAAGCCGATCAGAAATACCTGGTATGCAATGCTGATGAAGGTGATCCGGGTGCATTTATGGACAGGGCTGTCATTGAAGGGGATCCTCACAGACTAATTGAAGGCATGGCTATTGCAGCATATGGTATAGGTGCTACAAAAGCATATGTCTATATCCGGGCTGAATACCCGCTGGCTATTGAACGTTTGAAAGTAGCCCTGCAACAGGCTGAGGAATATGGTTTGCTTGGTGAGAATATCTATAATTCCGGGATCGACTTTGAGATAAAAATTAAAATGGGAGCAGGTGCTTTTGTTTGTGGCGAGGAGACTGCCCTGATTCATAGCATTGAAGGCAAAAGGGGTATGCCACGTCCACGTCCACCATTCCCTGCGGTTAAGGGTTTATTCAACAGCCCTACAATTATCAACAATGTTGAAACCCTGTCCAACATTCCTTCAATTATTGAAAAGGGATATGAATGGTTTTCATCTATAGGAACAGAAACAAGCAAAGGGACAAAAGTATTTGCCCTTTCAGGCAAAGTTGCCCTTACAGGCCTGGTTGAAATACCCATGGGCACTACGGTAAGGGACATCATATTCAATATTGCCGGGGGTGTAAGGGATAACAAAGCATTTAAATCGGTTCAAATCGGTGGGCCATCTGGAGGTTGTATCACAGAAGAAAACCTGGATATTGAGGTAGATTATGATTCGTTGCTGGGTGTAGGGGCTATGATGGGTTCAGGTGGCCTTGTGGTCATGGATGAAGAAACCTGTATGGTTGATGTGGCAAAATACTTTATGGATTTTATCCAGCGAGAAAGTTGCGGTAAATGTATTCCCTGTCGTGAAGGAACCAGAAGAATGCTCGAGATACTTGATAGCATTACACAAAAACCACAAAACGGCGAGAGCTGGGATGCCCTTGAAAGATTCAAAGGGATCATGCAACTCGAAAAACTCGCCAAAGTTATAAAAGACACTTCCTTATGTGGGCTGGGTCAATCTGCTCCCAATCCAGTACTCAGTACATTAAGGTGGTTCAGGGATGAGTATGAGAGTCATATATATGAAAGGAAATGCCCGGCCGGGGCCTGTACACAACTAAGAACATTTAAGATTGATGTGGATGCATGTACTGGTTGCACCATTTGCGCGCGTAAATGCCCTACCAATGCAATTATTGGCACTAAAAAATCACCACATTTCATCGTCGACGATAAATGTATTGGTTGTGGCACATGTGCTGAAGTGTGCAAATTTGATGCTATTTCTATTAATGCTTAATGAATGTAGCTATGGAAACGACAATAACAGTTAACAATAAAGAGATATTGGCCGAGAAGGGCGAATTATTGCTTAATGCCCTTGAAAGGAATGGTATCAGGGTACCAACACTTTGCCATATGAAAGATTTTTTCCCTTCAGGAGCCTGCAGGATGTGTGTTGTGGAGAATGTAAAAACTGGAAAGTTAATCACAGCCTGCTCCTACCCTGTTGAAGAAGGCATGAAGATCAATACACACACCGACAGGGTTGTTGAATCGCGCAAAACCATCGTGGAACTTTTACTTTCCAATCATCCTGATGATTGTCTGTATTGCATAAGGAATGGTAATTGTGATCTTCAAAGACTTTCCCGTGAACATCATATTACAGAACGACGGATCAGTGGACAAAAAAACAAACATCATCTTGATCTTTCAAGTGCAAGTATAGTAAGAGACCCGGCCAAATGTATTTTATGTGGTCGTTGTGTCAAGGTTTGTGAAGAGGTGATGGGTGTATCTGCGATTGACTTTATTAACCGTGGCAGTAAAACACTTATCGGCCCGGCATTCAATACAGGATTAAATACCTCCAGCTGTGTTAATTGCGGGCAATGTATCATGGTTTGTCCTACTGGTGCCTTATATGAAAAGAATCACTTTTCAGAGATCCAGGATGCCCTGGCTAATCCTGAAAAGCAGGTTGTGGTACAATATGCACCTGCAATATCAGTAACAATAGCGGAGGAATTCGGGATGCCGGCAGGAGCAGATTTCAATGGGAAACTGAATGCAACTTTAAGAAAACTGGGATTCGACAGAATTTTTGATACCACATTCTCTGCCGATTTAACCATTATGGAAGAATCTGCAGAACTGATCCACAGAATACAGAATAATGGGATTTTGCCAATGATCACTTCATGCTGTCCTGGCTGGATCAAATATGCAGAAGAGTTTGGATCTGATTTCCTGCCCAATCTTTCAAGTTGTAAGTCGCCACAGCAGATGCTGGGTGCCGTGCTGAAAAGTTATTATACCGAACAAAACAATATCGATACTGATAATCTCTATGTGGTATCGATCATGCCATGTTCGGCTAAAAAATTTGAAGCGCAGCGTGAAGAGATGACACAAAATGGTATTTCCGATGTAGATGCTGTATTGACCACAAGGGAATTGAGTGATTTTATCAAACGCTATGGGATTGACATCAACAAACTTGAACCTGAAACCGCCGATTCCCCGCATGGTATCAGAAGCTCTGCCGGCAAATTATTTGGTGTTTCAGGTGGGGTTATGGAAGCTGCATTACGAACTGCATATTATAAGATCACTGGAACAGAACTTAAGAATTTTAAAATTACTGAAGTAAGGGGCCTGGTTGGAAGAAAAGAGGCCAGGATCAATATTAATGGTATTGAATTAGGTGTGGCGGTTGTGAATGGACTTGCCAATGCCGGTAAGCTTCTCGATGAGATCCGGAATGGAAGAGATGACCTACACTTCATTGAAGTAATGGCCTGTCCGGGTGGTTGTATCGGTGGCGGAGGCCAGCCGATTACATACAATACGGAAGCACTGGTTGGAAGAATGAAAGCCATTTATTCTATCGACGAAACGGAAACCATCAAGGTTTCACATAAAAACCCTGAAGTGATAGAACTGTATGATAATTATCTGGGCAAACCACTTGGCCACAAAAGCCATGAATTATTGCATACGACTTACCACAAGCGGGAAGTATTGAAATAAACAGAAGAGATGAGCACACGATCAAGAGATAAGTTAGTTTATACGGTAAAAGACAAATGCCGGGTGTGCTATACGTGCGTGAGGGAATGTCCGGTGAAAGCCATCAGGATCAATAATGGCCAGGCAGAAGTTATACATAAAAGATGTATAGCATGTGGGAATTGTGTTAAAGTTTGCAGCCAGGGAGCCAAGATGTTCCTCGATTCAACCGGACAGGTGACGGAGTTACTGGAATCAAATACCAGTATTGCAGCATGTATAGCACCCAGTTTCCCGGCAGAATTTGTAGAAATAAATGACTACAGGATACTTGTTGGAATGCTCAGAAAACTTGGATTTGAATTTGTTGTTGAGGTAGGTTTTGGCGCCGACATGGTTGCAAAGAAATACAATGAGCTGTTTGAGAACGGCAATACAAAACCAGTGATCACCAGTGATTGCCCGGCCATTGTTTATTACATCGAGCAATATCATCCCGAACTTGTATCACACCTTGCCCCTATTACCTCTCCAATGGTGGCAACCGGCCGCATCATCAGGAAGAAATATGGCAGAAAACTTAAAGTGGTTTTTATAGGCCCCTGTATAGCCAAGAAAGCTGAGTCGGATGAGATAGACGAAGCCATCACCTTTCGGGAACTCAGGAAACTCTTTGAAGAATATAACATTTATCCGAATGATGTTTCAGCATCAGCATTCGATCCACCCATTGCGGGAAAAGGCTCGATCTTCCCTGTCAGTCGGGGATTATTGCAAACTGTTGATAAATCAGATGATATCTGTGAAGGTAATATTGTTGTTGCTGAGGGAAAGGAAAATTTTAAAGAAGCCATCAGGGAATTCGAATGTGGCCATCTTAAGGATCATCATATGGAACTGTTAAGTTGTGAAGGTTGTATCCTGGGTCCCGGAATGACCAGGCAGGAAGAAAAATATTCAGGAAGGTTACGAATCAGTGATTATGTAAAACAGAAACTTGATCATGGAGATAATGAAACCTGGAATAAATATCTCGATGAATTTCAGGATCTGGATTATTCGGCTGAATTTCAGCCACATGATCGTCGGCTTCCACTCCCGGGTGATGACGAAATAGAAAAGGTACTTCATTCCATGGGTAAATACAAAGCTGAAGACCATCTGAACTGCGGAGCCTGCGGTTATGAAACCTGTTCCGAACATGCTGTTGCAATAATGGAAGGGCTTGCCGAGATTGAAATGTGCTTGCCCTATACCATTGAAAAGCTTCATCATTCCATCGAAGAGCTTAATGAATCCAATGAGGTGCTGGCTTCCACCCGTCAGGCACTCCGGCAATCAGAGAAACTGGCAGGGATGGGGCAACTTTCAGCTGGAATTGCCCATGAACTTAATAATCCACTGGGGGTAATTACAATGTACTCCAATATTTTGCTTGAAGAAACTGCAGAAAACAGTCCCATTAAAAAAGACCTGGAATTGATCGTAGAACAAACAAAACGTTGTAAAAAAATTGTCGGGGGTTTATTGAATTTTGCCAGGAAGAATCAGCTAAGAAAAACAGAAATCAACCTCGTTAAGTTTTGCCAGAAAAGCCTTGACTCGGTTATCTGTGATAAAGACATCAAGATAAATTTCAATACAAATATGCTTGATCATCACGCGATGATTGACACAGACCAGATGATGCAGGTGATGACCAATCTTGAAAAGAATGCCGTTGAAGCGATGCCTGGAGGAGGATTGCTTACAGTGTCATTACAAGACGTTGAAGATGAAGTAAAAATCAATATTTCCGATACCGGAGGTGGAATAAATAAAAAAGATATGGAGAAGGTATTCACCCCATTTTTCACAACCAAAGGTATCGGGCAAGGTACAGGACTGGGATTGCCCCTGGTTTATGGTATTGTGAAAATGCATAAAGGGCAGATAAAAGTTGAATCAAATGCCGATCCAGAACACGGGCCCACAGGTACAACATTCAGGATCACATTACCCAGAAAATAAAAGAATTATTAAAGATTAAATGAATTATTAAAATGAAAAAAATATTGTTAGTTGAAGATGATCAGGATCAGTTGGAACAGATGAAGTTCCAGATTGAGCGCTTTGGTTTTGAAACACTGACAGCTCAAAGCCAGAAGGCCGGTGAGGAAATTATTTCAAATACCAGGCCTGATCTTGCTATTGTTGACCTGATGATGGAAAACCAGGACAGTGGCTTTATCCTGAGCTACAAGATCAAACAAAAGTATCCTGATGTACCTGTTATTATTGCTACTGCGGTTACCGCAGAAACAGGTTTGACATTCGGGATTGATTCTGAGACCGACAAACAATGGATCAAAGCCGATAAATATATTGAGAAAGGTATCAGGCCAGATCAGTTGCATCGTGAGATTAATAAATTGCTGAAGGTTTAATCTTAAAAACATGGTGTTATGAACGTATTAAAAGTTTTGGTTGTAGATGATGAGCCCGGCATCAGAATGGGAATAAGCAGAGTATTGAGAAATTTCACCGTGGATTTTCCATTTCTTGAAGAAGACTTTGGCTATGAAACCATAGAGGTTGAAACCGGCGAAGAAGCAATAGACATCCTGAATAAACAACAGATAGATATCGTTTTACTTGACAACAAATTACCAGGAATATACGGTATCGAAATTCTGGAATATATAAGGGAGAAAGAATTCGATGTACAGGTTATGATGATTACCTCTTATGCCTCACTGGATCTTGCTGTGAAAGCAACGAACAACGGTGCCTATAATTTCGTCCCCAAGCCATTTACCCCCACCGAATTGAAGGCTGCTGTTGAAAGCATCACCAAACACCTCTTTTTGAAACGCATGACCCTGAAAATGAATACTGAAGGAAAACAGGTAAGGTTTCAGTTTCTGTCGGTTTTATCACACGAATTAAAGTCACCTATCAATGCTATTGAGGGTTATCTGAATATCATGCAGGATAAACAGGCAGGTAACGACATAGATTCCTATGAAGTAATGATTAAGCGTTCGCTGGAGAGAATAAAAGGCATGCGGGGATTGATCATGGATCTGCTTGATCTTACACGTATTGAAAATGGGAAAAAGAAAAGGGAGGTCACAAAAATCGATCTTTCTGAAATCGCAATAGTAGCCCTGCACTCCATGGAACCACTTGCCATACAGAAATCAGTGAAACTGAATTTCCAGAATGGGAGTCCGGTATATTTTCATACCGATCCTGCCGAAATAGAGATCATATTTAACAACCTGCTCTCAAATGCTGTAAAGTATAACAAAGAAAATGGTGAGGTATTTCTGAACATCAGGGATACTTCTAAAAACATAGAAATCACAGTTGAGGATACAGGAATCGGGATGAGCGAAGCAGAAGTTGAAAAACTATTCCAGGAATTTGTCAGAATAAAAAATTCAAGGACACAAAACATTACCGGAAGCGGACTGGGCCTCTCCATTGTAAAAAAACTTATCGATTTGAATAATGGTGAAATCAGTGTAGTAAGCAAACCTTATGAAGGATCAAAGTTTACTGTTCTGTTACCAAAAGTATAGAGCCATGAAATTTGAAGCTCAAAAATATAGAATAGATGATGAATCCGAGAAGGGTTTTATTGATACAGAAGAAATTGAAAGTATTCTTAAAATGGCCCATGGAGATAAACACAGAGTAAGGAAGATCATCGAAAAGTCAATTTCGAAAAACAGACTTACACTTGAAGAAACAGCGATACTCTTAAATGCAGAAGATCCTGAACTGATCGAAGAAATCAAAGCAGGTGCACAGAAACTTAAGGAAGAAATTTACGGAAACCGGGTGGTTCTGTTTGCACCACTTTATGTCGGAAATAAATGCAATAACAATTGCAAATACTGTGGTTTCAGTGCGTCTAATAAAGATGCGATAAGGATGACACTTGATGAACAGGAACTGACCAGGAATGTTATAGCCCTGGAAGAAAACGGACAAAAACGGCTTATCCTCGCATTTGGTGAACACAGGGACTATAATGCAGAATTCATTGCCGATTGTGTAAGAAAGGTTTACAAAATCAAAAAAGACAATGGTGAAATAAGAAGGGTTAATATCAACGCAGCACCCTTAAGTATTGAGGATTTCAAAACCGTACATCAGGCAGGTATTGGCACCTACCAGATCTTCCAGGAAACGTATCATCCTGAAGCATATAAAATATACCATACCCATGGAAAGAAAGCCAGCTATGATTATCGAATTACTGCACTTGACAGGGCTATGGAAGCCGGAATTGATGATGTAGGAATCGGGGCATTATTCGGATTATATGATTGGAAGTTCGAAGTTATGGGCCTTGTCAGGCATACAAATCACCTGGAAGCCTGTTATAATGTAGGGCCCCATACCATTTCATTTCCCCGTTTACAGGATGCATCACACTTAAACATTGATGATAGATACAGGGTAAGTGATGAGGAATTCACACGCCTGATCGCTATCCTCAGGCTGGCTGTTCCTTATACCGGCCTGATATTAACTGCAAGAGAACCGGAACATATACGCAGGGAAGTATTGAAATATGGTTGTTCTCAGATTGATGCCGGTTCAAAAATTGAGATCGGGGCTTATGCAAATGAGAAATCTGAAAACCAGAACCTGAACAGGGAACAATTTCTGCTCAATGATAACCGCTCACTGGGTGAAATCATTGACGAACTCCTTGATGATAATTATCTACCCTCTTTCTGTACTGCCTGTTACCGAAAAGGGAGAACCGGTGAACATTTTATGGAATTCTCCGTGCCGGGATTCATTAAAAGATTTTGTACACCAAATGCTATCCTCACACTGGCCGAGTATCTGGAAGACTATGCAAATGATGAGGCATATGTTAAAGGATGGAAGGTTATCAAAGGGAATCTGAAAGGGGTAACTGATGGCAAAATAAGGGATCAACTATTAAACAAACTCGAAAAAGTAAAATCCGGACAAAGGGATTTATACTTCTAATACTTATTGAAATGAAAGGAAAAGATCTTAAACCACACATCGGCATTTTCGGCAGAAGGAATACAGGAAAAAGTTCCCTGATCAATACCATTGTTAACCAGGAAGTTGCCATTGTATCTGACCATGCAGGAACAACAACCGATCCGGTTAAGAAATCCATTGAGATATTCGGTATCGGGCCATGCATTATTGTTGATACTGCCGGAATTGATGATACAGGGGAACTTGGTGCAAAACGCATAAATAAAAGCATGCAAACGCTTGATCAACTTGACCTGGCAATACTGATGATCACACACAATAACTTCAATGGTTTTGAAACAGAAATGATCAGGAAATTCCACAGCAAAGATTTACCATACCTTGTCATTCATAATAAGTCGGATATTGAGGAACTTTCTGAAGAAACATTTGAAGCTATACGGACCGTTTCAAAAGCTCCGATCGTTGAATACAGTACTACATTAAAACAGGATACTGAGATTCTGATCCGGCACATTTCTGATACTATTCCGGAGAAAACTTACACTAATAATTCACTGTTCGGAGATATTTTATGCAGGGGTGATATTGCTTTACTGATCACCCCTATTGATTCCGGAGCTCCTGAGGGAAGATTGATACTTCCGCAGGTGATGGCTATCCGGGATGTGCTTGACAACGATTGTATTTCCATTGTTGTTAAGGAAACCGAAGCTGCAGCTTTCCTGATGAATACAGGTATCAGGCCAAAGATCATTGTGACCGATAGCCAGATATTCCACCTGATTAAAACGATGATCCCGGAAGATATCCTGCTAACGAGCTTCAGTATTGTTTTTGCCCGATACAGGGGTGAATTTGAACATTACCTCGAAGGAACACCAAAAATCGATAACCTGAAGGAGGGGGATAAAGTATTAATTCTTGAATCATGTACCCACAGAGTTAGCTGTGATGATATCGGAAGATATAAACTCCCAGGGTGGATCAATGAATATACCGGTAAAAAACTTGAATATAATATAGTTGGCGGATTTGATGAAATTGGCGAACCAATAGATAATTATGCCCTGGTTATTCAATGTGGTGGATGTGTAGCCACCAGGCGTCAGATCAGTGAACGGCTCAGACCGGCTATTGAAAACGGAATACCGGTATCCAACTATGGAATGATGATTGCGTATTTAAATGGAATTTTTGACAGGGCAGTAATGCCCTTTATGGAGATGGCTTATGAAGGAGAAAATCGATAAAATACTGGCAAAGAATTCCCTGAAGAAAGATGATATCATTACTCTTCTCTCAACTTATGATAATGATGATCGCTTTAAAGTATTTGCGAGGGCAAACCAGGTTAAAGAAAAATATGTTGGCAAGAAAGTCGCCCTGAGAGGATTGATCGAATATTCTAACATATGCCGGAAAAGTTGCCATTATTGTGGCATCAGGGCCTGTAACAGCAAGGTGGTTAGATATACCATGGAAAGTGATGATTTGTTGAATGCAAGCATGCTTGCCCTGGAGAAAGGCTTTGGATCTGTAGTGATTCAGTCCGGTGAAATTCAAAACAGCTTATTTGTTGATAAAATATCACAATTGCTGAATATGATTAAATCCAAATCCGATAACCAGCTTGGAATTACATTGAGTTGTGGGGAACAAAAAAGAGAAGTTTACCGGCGCTGGTTTCATCAGGGCGCTCATAGATATTTATTGAGAATTGAAACAGCTAACAGGGAACTTTTTAACAAAATACATCCCAATGACAGGACACATCGATATGATGAAAGGATAAGGTGTTTGCTGGATCTTAAGTCGATCGGTTACCAGGTGGGAACAGGGATTATGATTGGATTACCTGGTCAAACGCTAGAAGATCTTGCCGGCGACCTGCTGTTCTTCAAACAGATGGATGTTGACATGGTTGGTATGGGCCCATATCTTGAACATATGGATACACCGATGTATGCTCAAAAAGATGATCTTCTGCCATTGAATCATCGTTTCAACCTGAGCCTGCTGATGATCGCTGTTTTAAGATTGATCATGAAAGATATCAATATTGCGGCTTCAACGGCTTTGCAAGCCCTTGAACCCTGTGGCAGGGAAAAAGGCATTTTTGCCGGGGCCAATGTTATTATGCCAAATGTTACACCACTGAAATACAGGGATGATTACATCCTGTATAATAATAAACCAGGGGTGACAGAAACTGCAGACAGGTATATCAAGCGTCTGGAAAAGAATCTTAAACATATCAATGAGGAAGTTCTTTATAATAGTTGGGGAGACTCGAAACATTATAAACCTGTAGCATCAAATAACAGATTGTGGTATCGTGGATTATTAATGCAATCCACAAACTGACTGACTCTTCTGAGAACTCATAATTGGCTATAGCTTAACCTGATCAATTGTATCAGGTCCTAATAGTATATAATCATCCCCTTCATCGTGTTTTTTATTGATAAGGTAGCTACATTTCAGGTTAGTAACATGATCATTTACCTGTTGAAAGTGGTTCAAACAAGATTTTAGGAAAGCCTTATCTTTGATGAATTTACCGGTTTAAAAATTGACCAAAGTAAATCAACAAATGATACCAACCATATATATTCACATCGGGCAACATAAAACAGGAACTTCTACCATACAGAAATTTCTAAGCTCGAACAGATCCATACTCTATCAGAAAGGTTTGATCTATCCTGATTTTTTAGGTATAAATTCCTCACACTTTTTTGCATGGTTTTACCAGTTTGGAAACAGGGTTCTTGACGCTGATCAAAATAATATGGTAGATGAAATAATCAGAAAAATATTCATTGAAGCAACTACAAGCTCTAGAAACATCATTATCAGTTCCGAGGTTTTATTTTCCAATATCGTTGATGCAAATCTTGAAGAGATTAAGAAACGCTTCAAGGAGAGCAACATTAAAATAATATGTTATTTAAGGAGACAGGATACATACATTGAAAGTTTTTACAAGCAGTATCTAAAATCGGGGTATTCATTAGGTTTTAATGAATATTTCAAGAAGAATAATTTCAAATGGAATCCTTTTGTTTCGAGTTCCAGATATAACTGGTATAAAACTTTAACAAAATATTCAGCGGTTTTTGGCAGTGAAAACATCATCGTCCGGCCGTATGAATCCCAACAGATGAAAGAAGGAAACCTGATTATTGATTTTCTTGATAATATTGGTGTTCAGGAATGGGAGGATTTTACATTTCCTGATACTAATGAAAATGTAAGTTTGCCAGGAGATGTGCTGGAATTATTCAGGTTACTGAATAAAACATATTCCAAAAAAGTTATCAAAAAGGAAGAGGGTGAAAAAGCAGTTCCTTATTTTGATTTTTTTGAGCATTATTTTGGTGAATCGGAACATAGAAACTTGCTTTTGTCATCAAGAAAAAGAAAAGCAATTTTAAGGGTATATAAAAAAAGCAACACACAAATTGCCCGGACATTTTTAGGAAGAGATAACGGGGAGCTTTTCTATGATCCGGTCAATACTGATATAGAACCAGATAAAGCCAATTATAGTGATAATCTCGAAATCATACTTTCCAGGATAATGGAAGTGTTATTCAAGCAATATTATGAAATTAAATCCCTCAAAAAAAAGAAATAACAAGCTTTTTTTGCCGATCATAACATTTTGATATTTACTTTAAAGGAATGCAGTATTTTAAGCAATTTATTGAGTCCATATTAGTGTTAAACGAATTTGTTTATGACAGGATTATTTTAGCCTATCAACAAAGTATATTACATAACGGCTGTTTTTCTGTTACATCTCCCTATTCCGGTTTAGAAGTAAAATCAAAGGGGAGTTTTTTCAGTCATACACAAAAAATTTATTATCTGTTCATAGAGAATGAATCCTGTTTCTTTCTAATGACAGATGAAGCAGGGTTTGGATGGCCTGTAAAATATATAATATTCCATGATAAAGAAACTACATTCCGAATAGATAATAACAATGCCAATATTGTTGAAAGAAAGGATCTTCAGGATCAGACCAGATTATTTTTATCTGATTTTAAGCCTCAACGAAATGTAAAAAAGATCATCATTTTCTCAGGAGATCCAAATTTTGCACATCATCTCTGGAATGAACTTTCTGCCTTTTACTTTGTGGTTAAAAATGTTCATAAGTATCGCGATCTCAACAGGATTTCCCTTTATAATTTGTTTCAGCCTTTAGGCAATATCCAACATTTTGTTAATAATATAAAATTCAACCAGATAATCTCCGACAATAAATCAAATCTGAGACTTGATGAGATAATAGGCCAAACCGATGGTCATGCAACACGGCTTGGTTCCAGGTTAATAACTAAGAAATTAAAAGAAAGACTGATAAGGAAAGTCAGTAAAAGCATATATGCACTACCTGGCATACATAACGAAGAAAGAAAACCTTTTATCTGGTTAAGCGTGAGGGATGAAATGAGTGTCAGGGCCTGTGTTAATCAAATTTCTTTTCTGAGTGCATTAATTATTAAAATTAAACAAACATGGGAAAATTGCACAATTATACTGGATGGTTTTTCATTACCGGTTGATTTTTATTATAATCCTATGTATAAAACACTTGAAGAATTGTTCATTAAATTAAGGGAATCAACAAATTCAGGGATTAACAAAGTAATTAGCCATTGTCTGGGTTTAAATCCAGCTATTAAGGATTCTATCATAATTACAGACTCTTCTTCTCTTCTTTCTTCTTTTTTTTATGGTTTATTTGCAGATTATTACATCTGTCATGGAGGTACCTTTCAGCATAAGATCGGATGGATACATAATGTACCTGGAATTATGCATCTGCCGCAATCTACTCGCGGGCATGCCAGGTGGTACGCAAGTCAATCGGAAGGAAGCATACTCCCTGAATTATTACCCGATGAATTCATAACAGAAGTTGAAGAATCAAATACTATTGTACGTAATAGAAATTATTTTATCCGGGATATTGATAAAACAACAGACTGGATTTTGAATAAGATAAAAGCTGAAATATCATTTTAACATGCTGACGACAAAAAACCTGAAACAGAATAACACATCACCCCGGATTAACATTGTAGTACCTCTATATAATGAAGAAGCGGTGTTTGACACATTAATTGAACGGCTCGATAAACTCATTGAAGATGCCGGTCTTTCTATTGAAGTGATATTAGTTGATGACGGAAGCACAGATCAAACTCCATGGAAAATGGAAAAACTATCCCTAAATAATGAAGCCTACCATTCTGTATTTCTTTCCAGGAATTTTGGTCATCAACTGGCTATAACTGCAGGTCTCAGTTTTGTTAATGCAACTGAAGCAGTACTCATCATTGATGCAGACCTGCAGGATCCGCCTGAAATTCTGATTGAATTTTACAAATATTTCAAACAGGGCTTTGATATTGTTTACGCAATAAGAATAGACCGGAAAGAAAAGTGGTATAAAAAGATTTCCTATCGTTTCTTTTATTATCTGCTAAGGAAAATATTGAACATTGAGATTCCTGTAAATTCAGGTGATTTTTCCCTGATCAGCAGAAGAGCTGTTGACTATTTAAATTCCATGCCTGAAGAAAGTCGGTTTCTAAGAGGGATGAGAAGCTGGATCGGATTTAACCAGATAGGTATTGAAATTGAAAGGGATAAACGACAGAATGGTAAACCAAAGTATTCTTTTAGTAAATTAATCGGATTGGCATTAAATGGTATTTTTAACTTCAGCGAGTTCCCGGTTAAGTTCGTATTTACGATAGGGTTAATGGCACTATTAATTTCATTAGTATATTTTGGATACACACTTATTCAAAAAATTGTTTTTGATGCCACTCCCGAGGGATTTACAGCACTTCTCTTTGTTATAATATTATTTGGGGGAATACAACTTATTTCCCTGGGATTGATCGGTGGATATGTAATTCGCATTTTTTTCCAGGTTAAGAATCGCCCGTTGTTCATTGTTAAAAGCCGGATATTCAGGAAAAAATCCAATTCAATTGACATAAAAGGATAACAACCAGATTTATTAATTCATGAAGATGCAACAAAACGAAATAAAATATTTGTCGTCTCCCACAGAGGTTTCAATGTCAGATGACTGGTTTAATATTAATGACCTGGATAATTTCTGGATAAGATGGCGGTTTGAGTATATAAAACGACATTTTAATCCAGGTGTAATTGATGGAGTTAAAGCATTAGAAATTGGATGCGGAAATGGTATCAATATGCAACTATTTGAAACAGACCTGGGATTGGTTGTTGATGGCTGTGATTTAAATGAAACTGCTGTTAAACAAATAAAGAATGTTACAGGCCAAAAATACATCTATAACATCTATGACCTGAATCACGATATGCTTGAATATTATGATTTGATTTTATTATTGGACGTAATTGAACATATTAAGGAAGACAGGGACTTTGTTAAAAAAGCCCTGAAACATCTTAAAGTGAATGGCAGAATAATAGTTAATGTGCCTGCATTTAATATGCTTTACAGTAAATACGATAGCGTTCTGGGGCATATTAAACGTTACAGAAAAAAAGAACTGAAATTATTGCTAACCAGCCTTGGGCTTGAAATTGAACATATTTCTTACTGGGGATTTTTTTTATTTCCGGTTTTGATAATAAGGAAATTTGCCTTATACTTCAAACGTAAAAACATAGTAGAATATGGTTTTCAGCCACCTCATCCTATCATTAATACTACTTTTAAAATAATAATGAAAATTGAGAACAAACTTTTCTCAAAACCCATTCTGGGATCCTCTATCCTGGTAATAGCACGGAAAATCAATAATTAACCATCATTGCTCATCTGTTTTTTGTACAGCCTTATAGGGATAATTGGGGGCAAATACATTAAGTTGGTGATCATACAGAAATTTTAGCTGCGTACTTATATCCTTGCCTGGCTGAACACTCCAGGGTGCTTCAATATGGTTATTATAAAATTTTTCCCTTAATTCATGGCTAACTCCCTGATACTTGTATCTTAGGTATTTTGAAACCCTGGCTGATCTCCCGTAATCGTTAATCCAGGAAATAACCAGAACTGAGGTTAAAGAAAACATCAGTATTACAAAGCCTGTCTTAATTCTCTTATTCCGGGCTTTATGTGATAACCAAATTAAATATACACTCCAAAGGAAACCGATTATTCCCACCTGGTAGAATTGAATATACCGTGGCCAATACAAACAATAAATTCCATTGTCAACAGGATTATATCTGAAGGATAAAACAGAGAACATAAATATCAATGAATACATCATCATTACAGGTGGAAGCAGGGATTTGTTATAAAGTTTCCGGATGAAAAAAACAATCAAAATGTATATATAAATTAATAAGAAACTCATGGATAATACCATATAGCCTGATGTGTTTATCTCAAGATTATTGGTGAACCATTTCAAGTTTATAATCCCGGAAAACAGGCCAATACTTAATGATTTAAAAGTCAGTAGCGGATGATTGACAATTAATGAAATAAAGGCTGAAATATTATTTTGAAAGCTTCGTGTATCCTCCCTTATATAAAATTTCATGATCATCAATCCGATCAATGCAGAGACAATCAGCAATAAATTAAGAATGATTATTTTTTTACGCTTTTGTTTCTCCAGAAAAAAGATTGTTACAGTAACCATAAATATCGACAGAAAGAATATCAAAGTCCAGTCGCTGTACAGAAGAAATGAAATAACCATTGTCAGTGAAATAATAACAATGTATTTATAATCCAGGATTTTGTTTCGGGAATAATATAAATCCCAAAAGAAACAGATCAAAACAATAAATACTGTTGACAGGTAACATATGGTCATTATTGGCCAAGTATAGGGTACGTTAACAATAAAACTATAAATGACGGAGCATATCCCAATTATTGCCAGATATGAATACCTATTATCCACATTTGCACGTTTCAGGGATTTAACAAATGAGAAAATGATCAGGAATCCCAAACATAGCTGAAAAAAGATGGCAAATCTTGCAATATAATGTATCTGGAGATCGAAATATTCAGCACTTGCTATAAATAAAGCAGCATAAACCGGAAGCGTATGTATTGGATCCGCCCATAAATCCTGTATTTTGAAAGTATCATCTAAAAGTGGGAAAAGATAAATTTCAATAAACCGCCAGTCGTCAGCACGGCAATATGGTGAAGCTGTTTTCCATGTGTATATTAATGTCTGGCTAAAAAACAACAATAAAATTATACCTATGGTAACATGTCTCCAATTGAGTTTTATGTGGTTTACTTCTAAATTCAAATTAGCGGCTATTATTACAGCTGCAATTTAGGTCTTTTTACCCACATGTATATTCTTATTTTGTCCTTTGGTGAGCTAACAGGATTATTCAGTTTTTAAAGCCTTAAGGATCTGTGAGGAGACCCGGAAAATATCTTCATCTTTATCATTTTTCATTAATTGTGTATCATAGATCTTATCACTAAGCGGAGAAAACACAGGTTCACCGATAGATCCGGTAAATGAAAATGGAATGGGTACCGGCTCCGACCATGTACCGTTTTTTAAGCTGCAATAGAAAATATTATGTTTATCTGATCGGGAGGTATCACAGGTATAAAGCAATAAATCCCCGGTTTTAGAAAATGTAATTCCTTAGTCTTCAAAACCTTCACGGGAAATAATTCCCTTTGCAAATACCTCAGGGATTATTCCGGGTGGATCCTGTGAATGGTAGGCACCCTTGAATTCAGAGGATTCTTCAGTCTGTAGTCTTAATTGTTGTGAGATTACAACAATAAGCGTAAAGGAAATAACAGAATAATTTAAAAGCTTTTTTACAGTCATGATATCTAAACTCCTTAATGAACAAAACGAAACTGAACACTTCATTACTGTAAATATCCAGGGGTATTATTGTTTTCCAAGTGCATAAAGATATGTCAGGGTGAAACTTGCATTCATACTTCGATATGCTTTGTAGCCATTGTCCCTGGCGTTATTTTTGGCTTCTTTGTTATCGAATTTATTCAGGTCACGCATTCCGAATCCAAAACGTAAATCAAGTTTTAGCTGGCCGGGGCCGAGTTTTTTGCCGATCCCACCTCCAAGGTACATTCCTATATCTGTTCTACGGTTCAGATCAGGATCAACATAATAATCACCTTTTTCCCCCCTGGTTTCGGGTGGTGTTTGCCAGAGTATCCTTAATCTGGTAATAATATTTCCATCATCAATGGTAGCAATACCCCCGAGTTTTTGGGTTAGAAAAGGGCCCAGGATAACAAAATAACTTAATATGCTGGTTCCAAAGAGTGCCTGTGCCAGCAAGGCGAATTGCAAACAATTAAAACGCTCCTTGACAATATATATCATGGAACTTTCAGACCGTGAATAATCGAAGTGCTCACCTTCAAATTTTTGGCCCATCGTTAAATATGAAAGTTCTGTTGTCAGGGACAACATATTTGTAAATGAGTAATTACCTGTTATTCCTGCAACAGGGCCAACAATCCATTTGTTTTTTGTATTATCATGCTCGCTGAATTTTCCATTTACCACGCAGAAATTAATACCGGCCCTCGGACCGACACTGTATTGCCCGTAAGCGTTTACTGCTAATAACGCAGGGATAATTATTGCTATAAGCTTTTTCATAATATTTGATTTGGTTAATTGAATTACCAGGTTTATTTATTCCGGCACAAACAAAGATAAAAATTTGCAGGTATCTTGTCAACCATTTTAATTTGAGCGGCCGAAAAGAAAGATCTTGATCCTCTCCAGTTTATTACCCAGAAGATTTACTTTAGTTATGTGATTAGGCCAGCAGGTAGGGTCACCATTCCATTTAAGCAGTTCTTCAAAAACCTAACCGGCGGGAGCATCAATTCCAATCCTGTGAATATTCAGCATTCTTAAATTATTTACCTTAATACCGGTCCTTTGCAATATGCTTTCACAATACACTTGCCGCTCATCTTCATCTTTAAAATTAATAAGGGTTATTACTGCAGGCCTTACTAGAAAAAAGTACCTGATATCGGTAAAAATATTCCTGCTCCTGGCTGGTGGCTTTTTTATATGATAACTTATATCGGGTACTTTATTGCTTACTTCTATCATATGATCGATAGAAATTTACGGCTTGTACCAGTTTCCATCTTTATAATTTAATTTTGAATAATACCAGGCAGATATACAAAGTAACACAAAATTCACGGTGTGGGATTGCTCCTGCGTATAATTCTTATTTTGCTTCTGTATGAAAATTACAGCACAAAAAAGTTTGCCATTATCGGTGGCCCTTTTTAAGGGATTAGTTAAGTATCAGTTTTTCTTTTAGTACGGTATCTTCGGTTTTAATAATGATCAGATACATTCCCGATGGCATATGATTTAAGTCAATAATATGAAGGTTCTGATCCTTACATTTCGATTGATATACCATCATCCCATGCATATTAAACACAAATATCTCCGCATCTATTTGCCCGTTCTCAAATTCAACATTAAACTGTCCGGTACTCGGATTAGGATAGATCTTAATCTCAGTACTTAACGCCATAACATCTTCAATATTTGTTTCTTCTTCCTCAATTGCAGTGACATTTGCCATAGGTACCACGCTTCCACAATAACTTCCTGTGGATATGCTGAAACTGACTTCACTTCCAGGATGACCATAAAATCCTGGATTTACAACAATCTTATTCCCAGCTATAAAATTCGCCACACCACCTGAATAAACATGAACGTTGGATCCTGATCCTGCAACAGTCAAAGTATTTGTCGCATCATAACAATTTGATTGGCCATCCGTAACAGCGACATTTTGCACATTAAGATTTGGTAAAGGTGTCGATTTGGTAATACTTATATCATCAAAGGTAAAACCATCAGAAGCGGTTGTTGAGTTAGCCGGCCAATTGTCTTCTTGTCCAAATCGTAACTGGAAAGTAGAAGATACAATCTGAGAAGCTCCTGATAACGTTGCATCAATATCAAGGCTGCTGACAGTGTTCCAATTTCCTGCTGTACCTCTATTAGCATACAAATCATAAATCTGTACCCAGGGATCAGTATTACTTCCTCTTACCCAAACACGATCATTCCAATGAGATTCTTCCCCGTGGTGCATATAATAAAACGATAATTCCAGATCGGAGGCGCCGCTGTAAGCGCTGAGATCAAGGGTTGCGGTCAAATAATTGATATTGGTACTACCGGATAACTCTCTGTCTAAGGTGGCAGCCCGGCATCCTCCGTGGCAAAAAGATGTTCCAACATCCAGGCGCAGCCTTCCTCCGATCACACTCCTATCATAATCCCATTCCGGTAGGCCAGCAAGGCAAATCTGATCAGCAGTATAACACATCACTCCGGCATTTTCCCAATCTTCTGTCCAGGGCAGGATAACCGCGCCTGCATTGGCATTGGTTGTAAATTCATCATCAATACCATAACTGGTTCCGTGTGCATTCCTGGCATATGCACACAGGTAATAATTGGTGCCACCGCCAAGGCCTGTAAGAGATGATGAGAATGATCCAGCAGTAATTGTTGGTGAAGTTGGCAGGGTGGTACAACCTGAACTGTCACAGCGTGGATTGGGTGTTGGGGCATAAACCACACCGCTTTCGAGAACCGCACTGCCAAAATCATGACCTACAACACCATTGGCAGTTGCAGTACTTGACCCAACACATGCTGTTGCATTGGTTGTAATAGCAGGGGGATAAGCACAGGTTCCATTCATGGGTATTGAAGACACATAAGGTTTATGATTTTGTTTTGAAATTGTAAATAACATTGCAGTATCCGGCTCCGTAATTGAATAAGCAAAAGTTCCATTACCGCTGCCATCCAAGGTGGTTTTGTAAATCAATTTATTATTTACTACCAGTGTAGCAGTTGCTCCCGGAGTTGAGCCTGATACTAAAAAATCAGTTCCGGAACAGTCAACGGTAGTTGGGTGTATTGCAGTTATTATATTGCTGTTAGGATTTGATGTCCAGATCCTCATGGCGGGATCCCCGAAATAATGAAACAACTCATAGGCATATTGCTCATATGTTGTTGAACCCCACCAGTTTTGTTCCATGGCATATAATCCCTGGTTTAACACATCGCCCATCGTATAGATCTCATTTCCTGTTCCGATTGTATAATTAGCACCGGTTCCCCCGGTTCCCATTACCGGATATAGACCGGGAGTAGCCCAGATGGCATCGATCAATCCTACCGACATGGCATCATTATAACCGCTATAACTGGTGTAAGACGCAGCAATAACACCAACAGCCCCCCTATTTTCCATGCGAAGAAATTTCTCGGCAAAGCAGTTGTATGCCAGAAAATCACCTGTACTGCAGTTCATGCTGAAAACAACGGGAAGAAGGGAACCATTTGTCAGGCTCTCCATCGAAGTGGTAGTATAATATGGATGTGCCCAACCGGAGCCACCTGTATATCCATGATCACGATGAAAAACCATAAATTTACCATTATTTATTGCTGTTGTAATATCTGATGCACCTCCATTCCAGTTAAAGCCAACATCACGTAAATCTGCCGGAAGCAATTGACCGGTTGAATAATAGGTGTTATTATAACGACGCGTGGCAAGGGGCCATCCTGAATCTGTCCAGTAAACCCTTGTTGAGGTATAGGAGTGACTATTCTGCAGGTAATCCCTTATTTCCTCACTGGTGTGGCAAAACCTGCGTTCAGCATATCCAGTCTCGGGACTATAAACCTGATACTGAGCACAACTTAACATATTGGTGTAATAGGATGCTGTTGTTGGCGGGGTCTTTTCATAATCAATTATCTTGTTGACAATAACACCTGCTTCTGTTGGTGATGAACAGGAGATCCTGCCATGTGCCATCTCCGGATGCCAGTCAGTTAGTCCGTCCATACATGCATAATATAGATCTGTGGCGAAGTCGGCGCCGTTATAAACACTTTGATGAATTTCTCCGGGAACAGCATAAGATCCGGTATGGTCTCCAATAATAACAAAATAATCGGGGTGCGGGGTCCAGCTATTATATCGTGTGCTTATAGCTGATTTAACCTGGGTGGCGTTCCAGCCCGATTGTGATACCACTTCAACGGTGTATCCCAGTTGCCTTTTCCAGTTTGCAAGTTGATTGGCCTGGCTTAAATAGGCTGAATGTGTTATAATGATATAATTCTTTTCCCCTGTTCTTGATCCAGATCCTGAATACCCGCTACCGGTATCAATGCCATTGGGGATGCTCTCAGAATTTAAAACATTCAATTTAAGCAAATTGGTGTAATGGAGTGAGTTCTCAGCTGCGATATAATCAAATGAACCAAATCCACCAACAAAGTCGATACGATAGCTGATCTTTGTATAAACCCTGATAATCCCGGTAACCGGATTGAATTGAACGGGCCGTACCTGGGTATTGGCAAGCGGTGTCCCCCTTGATAATCCTACATTTACGATTTTGACGATATTCTCCGGAAAAAACTTGTTGGTACTGTAAATCTGTTCATTTCGTTCGAACTCCGGTTCGTCTGCACCTTCTGTATCAGCTGCAGGTTCCAATACTGGATGAATTAAATACCCTTCATATTCGTAGTATTCAGTATGGAGAATTTCTATTCTGCCGTTTGAATTCCTGGGCATGGCAATGATCTCATTATGGCTTGGCAGAGCCGGGGCGCCTACCTGACCCATTGGGGCAAATCCTTCGATTTGAAGAAACTGATAATCCACTCCTTCAACTTCCTTACCGGCCACCAGGGCACCTGTAAAATTATAGCCTACCGAACAACCCGTTGGACCATCATTAATAAATGTTCGTTCGGGGAGAGTAGTCGGAGCAGCTGTAATTTGAGGGCCATCTGTAAAGGATAAATACTGGCAAAACAATACCGGGGAAAATACCGGTAGCAAGAAGATTAAAATCAATACCGTTTTTTTCATGGCTTATTTAATATTGTGATAAGAAATGTATGATGAATAATTCGATATATATCTTCTTCAAAGATACAAAATTCGAATTCGTTTTCAAAGGAAAAATAATGAAGATTTCTACTTTAAATTAAGTTGTAAAAAGAAATAATAATGGATTCTTCAGAACTGGTTATGTAAAAACTTCTTTTTCTGCATGTTATTATCTTCTGCTGCATAGATCCTGGATGTATTATTTGTTCCCATCGCCATGGCCCCGCATCCAACAGCAACAGTATTTGTCATCAGCCAGCTTGCTCCGTCGTTGGTAGATTTTCTTAATGCACCTCCCTGGGAAGAATAATACATAGTGTTGGAATTGGTATGGTCGATCATACAATCCATTCCGTCAGCACCAAGAATATGTTGGATTGTTAAGCCACCCGTCCACTTATTCGATCCGTTGTCCTGTGTTTCTCCGATCAGCAGGTTTGAATTGGCTTCGTAACCTGCTATCCGGTACCACTGTGTGATCTCCAGTCCATCAGACAGATCGGTCCAGTTACTTCCAAAATCAGTTGACCTGAGAAGGCCACCATCGCTGCAACAGTACAGATAATTATTGAGTGGATTAATGTCGAGGTTATGTATATCAGCATGGGTATAACCAATTGTCCCAGTATAATCATTCCACATCGAGGTGATATTCCATGAGCCGGTGTTGCCATATGCCAGCGATCGCCAGGTATTGATGCCCCCGGTCATAATATGTGCCACATTTGTTCTTGAAACGACAATAGCCAGGTCTTACTGGGTTTGATGGTTATCATCATTATTCCATCCATAAACAGCAGCACCATTATTTCCGTTGTTTGGTTTAATCCCCAATACCCCGATGTTAACACATCAGGAGTAGATGGAAGCCCGTAGGCCTGCCCGTCAAGAAATCCGAGGTACCCTTCAGCATAAGTTATTATATTGCTGTTTACTCCTCTTACGGCCCCTCTGGCTGCAATGTAATTTCTAACATTCAGTCCATTATCATTGGGAGAGGTTGTTCCGAGGGCAACTTTTCCTGTAGAAAAATAGATATCTGAACCATTTGGGTCCCAGTAATCGCTGGCACTCAAACCCAGGCGTTGCCAGGTACTGCCGCTGTAAAAATAATAACCAGGTGTATTGTCGGTCTGGTAATAAAACAGTCCGGTGGCAGGTGTGGAGGGCCTGTTTGACAGGTTCATCCTTGGTGGAAGCAAACCTTTACCGGTGGCCTTAACATCCAGCATAGCAGAAGTTTGGGGCGAACTCCCATCGGAATTAATACCAACCTGTGCGTCCACAATCAAAGGCATAAAGATTAAGACCATTAATGCAATTATCCATGCCTGGGAAACATGTTATGGGGATCTTGTTTGATTTTCATTTGATGATTTCATGATAATAATGGTTTTATTTTAATTAAATTATCTTAAAGGAATTAAAACGAATATGCCATATGATAATAAGAAACCTTAAATATACATATTTACAATTATGAATTAAAACAGTTATAAAGAATATAACATTAATTTAAATCACATGTTAACAGTGTAACTACTTGTATTTCTTTGTTTTTAGAGTATTATCGGTGTAATTTTTCAGAAAGTAATTTATATTAAATCTATTATAAATAATATTTTTATGTATCTACTCTAATTAATTTTTATATCTTTAACCGCTTTTCAATCCCAAGCATTTTTTGATCTTTCTTAAATATAATATTAAACCCAAAATTCACAATCTATGAAAAGAAGTATTTTATTTACTAATGTTTCGCACGTCCGAAGCGCTTGATTTTTCAACAAAAAAGAGTTAAAAAAAGCAGCATAAATTGTTGGTTAAGAAACTAATATTTAGTAATTTAACCATGCTTTTCCAAAACACAACTTATGCTGCAAAACAAAGATATAAATAAAATTTCAGAACTTAAAACTGCTTTTACCCATAGCTGGGTTGAGGCCGATTTCATTTTCAGGATATTGAAGGTTTTCTCTTTTTCAACATTAAACAAAAAGCTATGTTTCTTCAAAACTAAAGGGTATGGTTTTGATTGGATTTTGAGCATGTTGATTTCAATGCCTTTCATACAAATAGGTACAGTTAATAGATTATCGGCCCTTGTAGAGGCTCAAAAAGATGTTTTTTACCGGATCAAAAACAATCCCTCTATAAATTGGCGTTTCATCTTGTGGATGTTTGCCAATAAGTTCAAAAAGATAACTTCAGCTGAAAATATGGGCGATGACCGTGTGAAGTGCCTGATTTTTGATGACACTACGCTTGAGAAAACAGGTAAGTTCATTGAAAAGGTTTCCTATGTTTGGGATCACGTACAAAACAGATGCATACTTGGTTTTAAGCTCTTGCTGATGGGTTATTGGGATGGCGTTTCTTTTATCCCTCTTGATTTCAGCCTGCACAGGGAAAAAGGCAAGAACAAGAAAAAGCCATATGGCCTTCGGCCTAAACACATGCGCCGGCAATACAAAAAGAGAAGAGATCCGGGCACACATGCCTATGACCGTGCCAGGGAAGCCGATGAAACTAAAATAGCCATCATGCTTAAGATGTTGAAAAGGGCTGTATCGCATCACTTTAAAATAGATTATGTATTGACCGATAGTTGGTTTACATGTCAGCAACTTATAGAAGCTGTTTTGAAAGTCAAAAGCCAAAGGGTTCATCTTATAGGTATGTACAAAAATGCAAAAGCCTTGTTCTGTTTCCGCCGAAAACAGTTAACATACAATCAAATCAGGAACCAATTAGGCAAACCAAAGCGTTGTCGCAAACTAAAGTTGTATTATCATCAGGTGTATGTTGAATACAAAGGACATCAACTGCAGTTGTTTTTCTCCAGACAGGGTAAAAACGGCAAATGGAAAGTGTTGCTTTCCACCGATACTTCCTTAAGTTTTGTGCATATGATAGAAATATACCAGACACGCTGGACTATTGAAGTCTTTTATAAAGAAGCCAAACAGCTTCTTGGCCTGGGACGTTGCCAGTCAAATGATTTTGATGCCCATATTGCTGAGTTGAGCATAACCATGATACAGTATATGTTGTTAAGCTTTAGGTTCAGGTACGATACCTACGAATCAAAGGGCTTAATGTTCGAGGGTATAAAAAATCAGATAATCACATACAAACTCAACGAGCGTCTTTGGGGTTTGTTAGTGGAACTGGTGCATGTAATGATTGAATTCATTGACGATATTGACTTAATGGCAATTTTTGAGAGAATTGTACGTGATGACAAAGCCATGGATAAATTAAGCAAGGTCCTGCAAATCGATTTTGCTTATCAAAATGCCGCATAATTAAAATGGAATATTTATATTAGCTGATAACTAACATGTTACGACCATGACCTCATGTGTAGATGTGTAAATATCAGTTTCTTATATTAAGTGCGAAACATTAGTTATTTATTACATTGGTTGTTCTCTTCCTGTGCATGAATACTATAATCATGGCACAGGTTGCTGTCAACCACGACGGTGACCCACCACACAGTTCAGCCATGCTGGATGTGGAATCCAGCAGCAAAGGGGTTTTGATCCCCAGGTTAACCACGGCCCAACGAATCACACTGGGCGGTTCTGCCATTGGGGGGCTAATGGTGTACGATACCGATTTAAATGATTTCTATTATCATGATGGTACTACCTGGCAGGTAGGCTCAACAGGAAACCTTTGGACCAGGAACGGAAGTATTACCTATGTTTCCAATACTGGAGACGATGTGGGGATTGGAACTACAAGCCCGGGTTACATGGCAGGGGCAACACAATATCTTTCCGTTTCAACTCCAGGATTTGGATCCAACCAGATTGTCGCCCTGGAATTGAAAGGTGCTTCAACCACAACCTATTCCCCGGTAGGCAGGATTGACTTCCTCTCGCATGGTAATACAAATACCGTTTACAATACCGCCAGGATAGAAACAAGGATAACCGGCTCTCAGTATGAAGGGGAGTTATTATTCTTTACTAAAAGCAGCACCCTGGCAGAGAGGATGAGAATAGATGAAGATGGCAATGTTGGAATAGGGACAACCAGCCCTGGCAGGATCTTTGAGGTAGCTGGGGATTGGAAAACTGCCAGGCTTAGTTCAACATCCGCTGGTGCCTTTCTTGAATTTGTTGGAAGCCATGCAACCGATTGGGCTATTGGAAGCTGGGACGGATCTATGCATATTTCATCCTCTACCGATAATTTTGTGAACTATACAACACACTGTTTCTTTAATACATCTTATTTCAGCCCCATGAATAATAATGATATATACCTTGGAAGTAATTCCAATCGCTGGAAAAATATTTACAGCATTGATGGAGATTTTAGTGGTGACGTTGGTATCGGTACAACAACACCAGCAAGATCACTGGAGGTTGTAGGAGGCTGGAGGACTGCAAGGCTAAGATCCTCCGCTTCGGGTGCATTTCTTGAATTTGTAGGTACAAGCAGTCCCGATTGGGCTGTTGGGACCTATGCAGGAACTGGTCGTATTCTTTCTTCATCCGATAACTTTGCCTCCTCAACAGATGAATTTATATTCTCACCAACCTATTTCGCACCTTTTACAGGCAATTCCAAGGATTTAGGCCGTTCATCCGGGCGATGGAGAGATGTTTACAGTATTGATGGCAACTATTCAGGTACTATCGATATGAATGGGGATGCAGAAATTAGTACAAGGGTTGGAGGGCTACACCTCCACGACGATGACGATAGCCATGCTTTTGTATATATTACACCAGCAACATCTGGATCTGGAGATAGCGCATCAATATTCCTGGCTGAAGATGATGAAGCCTATTATGGAATGTACTGGATGTATGATGGCAGTGGCAACCAGATGGAGTTATGGGGAAAATCAGCTACTACTTATTACGGACCGCATATTGTAGTAAATCGGGCTGATGGTGATATAGCTTTCGGCGGAACTTTTGCAACAGGGTATGAATATAGTTTTGATGGTGACGTTATATGTGAAAAAGTCAGGGTGATGTCTTCAGGAAGCTGGCCTGATTATGTTTTCTCCAATGATTACCCCCTATTACCGGTTTCACAATTGGGAAAATATATCAATGAACATGGACATCTACCCAATATCCCTTCTGCCAGGGAAATAGAGGAAGAAGGTATTGACCTGGGTGAGATGCAAAAACTGATGATGGAAAAGATTGAAGAACTAACCCTGTATATTCTTCTGCAACAGAAAGAAATTAATGAACTGAAAGAACAGGTCAAAACTTTAAGCAATGAATAAACAAACGATATATTATATCGGTTTTGTGTTGCTTATCCTGATCGCCCCACTTTATACCAGTGCACAACATGAGCAACTGAAAACCATGCTTGAAGGCAAGGAGACCTTCCAGGAAATATCGGAAACCTTTGAGCAATATCTTGAAATAGCCCCTGAATCCTATGAAAAGGAACGATTGCAAAAACATTACTCCCGGTGGGCATATTACCAATCGATGCACCTTGGGCCTGATGGTGATTTTGTCAATGTTGGGAAAAAAACATTGGAAGCTATAGAAAAACTTCCACCATCTGAAAACTCCGAATCAGCTAACGGTGCCTGGTATTTTGTTGGCCCGAATGCTTCAACAATCACCAATCCAGATGCCGATATCGATGGCCTTGGCCGGGCCGACCGAATGGCTTTTCATCCTACCAACGCCAATATTATATATGTTGGAACCCCTTCCGGGGGATTATGGAAAACAACAAATGGTGGAAGCAGCTGGACATGCATCAGTAATTTTATACCCTCACTGGGTATTTCGGGTATTGTGCTTGACCATAGTAACACCAACAGACTGTATGTTTTAACAGGTGATGGTGATTCATACATATCCGGTGGATTTGTCAATAGTTCAGGATATCTAAGATTGTCTGCAGGTGTTCTGGTTTCACATGACGGCGGTACCACCTGGGAACAAACCGGACAGCTCTCTACCAGTGATTTCGTCGGATACCGTCTGATACAACATCCAACAAATGCAAACATACTTCTTGCTGCCACTTCTGATGGTATTTACCGAACCACCAATGGCGGTGATACATGGGTACAGGAAAGAACCGGGAAACACTTCGATATTGAATTCAAACCGGGATATCCATCCAGGGTTTATGCCTCGGCACCCGGGGCCTTTGTATATTCAACCAATACTGGTGATACCTGGAATACCGACGCTAATTTTGATTATTCACTGAAATATGGTCAACGCGTCGAGATCGCTGTAACTGCCAATAGTGAAAGCAGAGTATACCTGGTTTGCGGCCCAGGCTATAATGACAATACCTTTGGTGGTTTCTGGAGGTCGGCTAACAGCGGTTCAGATTTCACCCGTTTATGCACCAGCCCGAATATACTTGGAAAAGGTGATGGTACAGGCGACCAGTCGTATTATGATATGGGAATTGCTGTCGATCCCGATAATGCAAATAATGTAGCTGTTGGCGGATTGGTAATGTATAGATCCACTAATGGCGGAAGCAGTTTTACCCAGGCAACGAATTTCAGGGGAGCAGGTCCACCGGCTGCATATATCCATCCGGATATTCACGGTGTTGAGTATAACAATTTTAATGGATACCTGTATGCTGCCGGTGATGGTGGTTTTCACAGAAGTACCGACAATGGTGTTACCTGGACCGATCTATACAATGGGATCAATACAACACAGTTTTATCATTTCGACGATTATGACGCCAATAAGTATGTTATGCTGGGTGGGTGTCAGGACAATGGTGTTAAATACCGGTCAACCAACACATATACTTACAATCACATATATTGTTGTGATGGTGGTGAATGTGCTATCAATTACAGCAATTCTAGCAGGGGTTTTGCCGTAGTGAATAATTACATTGGCTACTTCAGTAATTTCAATACAAATTCACCCTCCTGGATTGCTGGTGGAACAGGTTATAATTTTTTCCCGCAAGTGGAGATGCATGTTAGCAATCCGGATATTATTTACTATTCCTATTCATCCATCAAGGAATATGAGGTAGGCGCAGGTACGTCATCTATCGGTGATCCCGCTACACGTGGCCACTGGGTTATCAGAACCTGTCCCAGTTACAGCAGCAGGTTCTATTGTGCTGGTGGCAGCTCTTTTGCTGCAACAACAGGTGATATGTGGGTTTTTCTTTATAGTGGCGGAACCTGGACGGAGGAAGAAATCTCAGATAATACAGGTTTCCCTGGTACTTATCCACGTATTTCAGATATAGGTGTTTATCCCAGCTATTCCCAACAGGTTTATGTAACCTTCAGCGGATATACGGATAATTGCAAAGTGTATTACTCATCAGATGCAGGTACTTCATGGACAAACGTAAGTTATGACCTGCCCAACATACCCATATGGAGCATTATTGTTGATGGATCAAATAATGCTTATATCGGAACTGATATCGGGGTATTTTTCAAACCGGCCGGAGTGAATCACTGGGAACCATTTAATAATGGCATGCCCAATGTACCGGTTTCCGATCTTGAGATCAATGAAACCGAGGATCAAGTACTCGCTGCAACTTTTGGAAGAGGATTCTGGAAAAGCACCCTCAGGGATGCGTGTCCTTCTGCAACAACCATATCCATTAATCTTTCGGGATATTATTTCAGGTCGGCTTCCACAAGCATCACAACTACCTCAAACGTAGTGGGGGGAGAAGGCACGGATGTTACCCTGAGGGCCGGAAGCTATGTTGATATGAATCCGGGATTCTATGCCGACGGCACCGATGGCAATTTATTCCAGGCATATATTGGAGCCTGTAACAGTGGCATGCCTGATAACCTGGAAGGAACATTTCCAATTTATCCTGATGCCCTTCTGGAATACCCCATAACCATGTCAAGGTATTCAGGAACCCTTGAAATATTAGGTGATGGAAACAATTCTCGGGACCTGATTATCAGGCAATTTCAGGATGGTAAGGTGAGGGTAATACTTGCCGATGTTTATGGTAAATATCTCAGGGATGTTGCTAATTTCAAAGGAAACAGTAATGAAATTACAGAAGTAATTGATATATCAGACCTGAATACAGGATTATATTATCTGTATCTCGTTGTTAATGATGAAGTAGTGCATTTGCAGGAACTTGATTTATTGGAGATGTAGGGTTCTGATGAATTAATTTCTTTATGGTTTTCTGTCTGTTTATACTGTATCAGTATGATTACGTTTGCTTATCTGTTGAGGTAAAAAGGTTTAATCTTTCCTGAGTGACATTTCTATAATCACCTGTTAATACGCTGTTTAGATTCCTGGTAAGGTTTGCCCCTCTTCCTGATTATCAAAAAACACTTGTATTTCAGCCAGTTATTTCGTATATTTATCAACTATATTTATTGAATATGATTGCCGACATTTCAGCAGTTATTAATTACAAACCAAAAACCTCAGCATCATGAAAACTTTAATTTTAATCAGCACATTCGTTTTATTCCTGTGTTACAGCGGGGCTAAAATCCAGGCACAGGTAGCGATCAACACCAGCGGTTTGAGCCCTCATTCCTCCGCTATGCTGGATGTAGAATCATCCAGTAAAGGATTACTTTTCCCACGATTAACAACCGCTCAGCGAACAACACTTGGTGGATTTGCAATTGGCGGTTTGGTAGTCTTTGATAATAACTTGGGTAAATTTTACTTTCACGATGGACAAGACTGGCAGAAGTTTTCTACAGGCCAGTTGTGGACAAACAACATCGGTAAAACGTATTTGACAAATAGCACCGATAGAGTGGGTATTGGAACCTCATCACCTTTAAGTAAATTGCATATAAATGACTATAGCATAAGTAACAACACCCTTTACATTACTTCCGCTATTAATGACAGTTCCAGACTTTTTTTTGGAGAAGTGGACGATGCTCGACATGGCATGTACTGGTTATATGACGGTAATAGTGATAAGCTGGAATTATGGGGACAACAATGGAACATCCCATTAGGGCCACACATCCTTGTGAAACGAGATTATGGGGAAGTGGCTATAGGCACATCCGATATCCTTGGTAAACTACATATCCACGACAATAATAATTCTAATGCCTGGGTGTATATAACTCCACAGGCAGTAACTTCCGAAGATGATGCCTCAATATTCCTGGCAGAAGATGATAATGCAACATATGGAATGTACTGGAAATATAATGGCAGTGGCAATAGAATGGAATTATGGGGCAAAATCTCCACCACTCATTACGGTCCACACATTGTGGTGGGAAGGAGTACTGGTGATGTCGGCATCGGCGTAAATTCACCTGCCAGCAAATTAGATGTCAAGGGAAATATCACTGTAAGAAATACCAGTGGTACCATTGTGATGGAATTAGGCGCGGGACTTGATTATGCAGAAGGCTTTGATGTATCGGATAAAAATACCATAGAATCCGGAACCATCCTCAGCATAGACCCGCAGAATCCCGGGCAGTTAAAAGTTTGTGATATGGCATATGATAAAAAGGTTGCCGGAATCGTTGCAGGTGCTAAAAATCTGGGCTCAGGTGTACGCCTTGGCGTTGATGAGTATGATTGCGATGTGGCCCTGGCCGGCAGGGTTTACTGTAATGTGGATGCATCAAGGGCTGCCATAGAACCAGGTGATTTATTGACAACATCCTTTATACCTGGCTATGCCATGAAGGCCGAAGATAATCAAAATGTGCATGGTGCCATTTTAGGAAAAGCTATGGAAAAGCTCGATAAAGGTGAAAAAGGACAGATACTCGTACTGGTAACATTACAATAGAAAGGAGTCTAAAATGAAAAAAGAAATGATTATTTCATTAATAATCTCCGCTATTTTACTGATTGCTTGTCCGGTAATACTGACAGGTCAACAGGTGGTTGCAAACCAGGATGAATTGTTAAGGAAATACGATAATAGCGACCGGGTATATACAAAACTGCAAATTGATACAATTGTATCTTACTTTTATCAAAGAAAGATCGGAGAAGCTATTGTTGAAAAGAATTTTATCCGGTATCAGTTTAATGTAATTACGGATGAACTCATCGAAGATACAATACACTGGCGTGAAGGCCTACCACTGGAAGTTGAACCTGATATCACACAGGACCAGGCGGAAACTATGGCAGAAGGTGAAATACAGTATTCAAGCCTGTATTATATCTCTCCAAATACCGATGTATTTCCTGTTGAACCTATTCCTGAAAACCCCTGCTGGATCGTAAGAAGTATCGATTCTAACAGATTTATCGTAAATATTATTGATGCAATGACTGGTGAAAACCTTGGGTATGGGATTCCACCTCCTTACGAAGGATTCTCACAACATGGGCCTGACTGGGGTGCCTGTCCCCAGGATCCTATCTGGTACGACCATGCCGAAAATGCAAGGGTATGGTTTAACACCATGGGTTATAATACCGAGCGGGTTGGAAATGCAAGTGATGCAAAGGTCCAAAGCCATATTCAGTCAGACGAAACAGCAATGTTCTATGAATTGGATCATGGAGGTTCCTCTGATTATCATAATCAGTGTGACAGCGATATTACCGCGGTGGAAATCGGAACATGGATTACTGCATATTCCAGCATGGCATTCACTTTCCTGGGCAGTTGTAATGGAATGTGTGATCAGACAGCTAATCATTTTTCCTTTGAGTTTAGAAAGGGCTCAAACAATGGTACGGTAGCAGTCGGATATTGTGGAATGAGCAGTGTTGCATGTGAGACAAACTGCTGGCCAAATTCAATATCATGGCAGACTACTCTTTTTACCTGGATGAATGCAGGCAGTACTGTGCAGACTGCTTTTAACCAGGCCAACCTGGCATATCCTGATTGTTCAGGCGCAAATAATTGCATGCGGTTTGCTGGAGATGCCTCATTGAGGGTGGTTCCTGTTATAACCAGAAGCTTATGCGGTAGTGTTTATAATGGATACAAAGGGCCGTTGAACCAGAATACCAGGAGACATTATATACGCTGCAATGTTAATGTTCCCTCCGGACAGACTTTAACCATAGGGGCCGGGGCCGATCTGATATTCCTTAACAACTCCAAAATCGATGCTAATGGGACACTGCAAGCAAACGGTTCAACAGGTCAGATCAGGTTTGTATCTGAGAATAACGAGACTAACGGAATGGTATTTACCGGTGAGGTTGAAATCTCAGCAGGTGGGGAAATAAAAATTTATAATAACTAGCAGGAAATATAAGTCTTATTATTAAATGATCCTTTACAGCGACCCTGCATACACACCTTTTGCAGGTTTAATAGTAACAGGTGCAGCAGTAGCCTCACATGGCCCGCGCAGTGCTTCAAACCTGTTACCCTTTTTAACATGAAATCCCTGGAGCAGTTTAATGCTGCCACCCGCTTTGTATGTTACATCTGTCCCTTCCCCTCCGGTAATCACCCTGGTTGAGGTTATCCAGCTACCTGCTTCATAAAATTGAAAACCCGTGTAATTAGGATTACCTGGATCATTGGCTGGGGTAAGGGTGTAATTAGCCGGGCAATCAGCATAAAGATCCGATTCCCAGATGCCACGGCCATAAGTCCCTGCCCTTATCATTCCTATGGTATAATTGATCTCCATATCAAAAACCGGAACTGTTGGCAGGCCGTTTCTAAACGGTATCCAGTCACTCATTGTGCCGTTCCTGTAAAACACCCCGATATCAGTACCAACATACAATGCATCATCCGGTGAACCATTACAATCTTCATAAACAATACAGTTCATGGGAACATTTGGCAAGGTTCCTGAGATATTTGTCCATGTTGATCCGGCATTTATGGATTTATAAACCTTCTGACCGATATCATAACCGGCGAGTGTTACAAATACTTCGCTTGATTGATCTGGATTTACTGTAATAAAGGTAATGGCTATCCCCATCCCTGGAAGGCCTGCACTGATAGGTGTCCAGGTATTTGCACCATCGTTCGACATCCATATATCATCCTGGAAGGATGCATACACCCTGCCTGGATAATTTATCCCGATTGCCATTGCCCCTCTTCCGTCAACAACTTTGCTGGTCCAGCTATTGCCACCATCGGTACTTTTATGAACACTGTCATAGCCACCATAAATTATTGATGAATTATTCGGATGCATTATAAAGGGAGTAACCCATGAACCTTTGGCACTGTCAGGCCATATTTCTGTATAGGAAGATCCTCCGTCTATTGACTTTCTTAACTCGCCATTTTGTGAGGAATAATACATAATATTTGAATAAGTATGATCGATTATACAATCCATACCATCTGCACCGAGAATATGTAACATGGTACTTCCCCCTATCCATTTATTGCAACCATTATCCTGGGTCCCTCCAATGATCAGGTACGGATTATTTTCAAAGCCGGCTATTCGGTACCATTGGGTTATTTCAAGCCCGTCAGAATGATCTGTCCACGTTTCACCGAAATCTGTGGAGCTAAATAATCCGCCATCACTACAACAGTAAAGTTTATTGTTAAGTGGATTAATCGTCAGGTTGTGAATGTCAGCATGGGTATATCCAATAGTATCGGTATATCCATCCCAGTCCGAAATGCAATACCAATTCGATCCATAGTCGGTCGATTTCCAGGTATTGATGCCCCCGGAGATAAGATGTCCCACATTCGTTCTGGAAACTACCAGTGCAAGGTCATATGATGTTTGGTGTTTATCATCATCACCAGTAATAGAATATCCTAGTATGTTGGGGGTATCAGCTTTCGGATCAAAAGAATCACCACTGTTATTGGATCTGTAAATCCCTTTAAAGCTTCCTGAATCAATGGCAGGTCCTGCCAGTATATATACATAATTAAAATTGCTGGGGGAGACTGCAATTGCCATTCTTTCACATCCGGTGGGCACACCTGGAATAATTGGGTTCCATGTGTCACCAGTATTAATGGATTTGTAAAATTGAGATGCTTTGCAGGCGTATATGATACTCGGGTCATTGGGTTTAAATTCAATATCAAAGAACCAACCTGCGCTTTTCTGTGTCCAGATATTACCTCCATTAACCGTTTTATAAATTCCTTCAGAAGTTACAGCAAAGAGTGTTTGATGATCGGTTGGATGCATGATAAGTTTATAGCTTCTCACAAAGTCGTCAGGATCCCAGGTAAGCTCTGTATTCAGCCAGGTATCCCCTCCATTTGTAGTTTTCAGGATACCCACAGAATGGGTGGATGAACCATCACCATCACCTGTAAGGATATAGATTACATTTGTATTGGTATAATCCACTGCAATACCTGATACGCCTATTCTGGGCATGCCGTCGGTTAATGGTATCCAGGTATTGCCGTCATTTGTTGTTTTCCATAATCCCCCTGACGGGCATCCAACCCAGTATATGTTGGGATTCGTGGGATGAAATTCAATAACGTTCACTCTTCCGATACCTGGATTCCAACCAGCTCCATTAACAAAAAAATCTATGCCCAGGCTTTCCCACTCTCCGTTGGTAACAGAGCGTGATCCATCAGTGGTTCCGTTCTTTTCGAGTTCTGCCAAGTATTCCTGAAATTCCTGAAAATTCTTGGCTGCGATATTGATTATTTTACCATCCGGCGTTAGTCTATTTTTGTTAATAAATTCCCAGCGTTTCCATTGTTTATACCCTGAACCCCTGCCTTTATTCTTTCCTGTGAAATAGGTTTCCACTTCCCGTTGTATTGATCTGAAATCGCGGGTTGCCGGATCCTGCCACAATTTGAAGGGTAATCCCTGTTGTGCCGAGATTACTGAGGATATCAGTACCAATATCAATATTCCTGTGAGTTTATTCATGATTTCCAGGATTAATTATAGATTTCATGCTTTCAATCTCTGCCTCCAGCAATGCTATCTTATTGTCCTGCTGGATCAGATAAAGTGTAAGTTCCTCAATTTTCTCCAATAGTTTCTTCTGAAAATCACCTACAAGTACTCCATTTTCTTTTACATCAGCAGATGAAGGTATACCAGGCAAATGTTTGTATTCCTGGATATTTTGGTCCAGTTCCCGGAGGTTCATTAATTGGTAACTATCGTCGAACACATAATCGGGCCAGCTTCCATCATCATCAACCAGTACCTCTTCACAAGCAATCTTACCATCAACGGAAAGTTTGTAACCTGATGCATATGTTCCTCCAATGGCAACCTTCCCACTAAAATCACCATCGATACTGTAAGTGTTTTTCCAGCGTTTGGAGCTTTCACCTAAATCTTTTGAATTACCGGTAGCAGGGGAAAATTTATCTGTATGAAAATAATATTCAACATCTGTGTTTGTAAATTCATCTGTAGATGAGAGTATTCGTGCAGAGCCTTCCCTGGTCCCTATTGCCCAATCAACAGGGTCGGTTCCGACAAATTCAAGATAAGCTCCCGGATTGGTGGTTGAACTCAACCTGGCAGTCTTCAGTGGGCCTCTTACTTCCAGTGTTCGTGAGGGTGTTGAGGTACCAATACCCATATCCCCATCGATAATAATATCACCGCTGAAATCGCCGTCAACACTGTATGTTTTTTTCCATCGATAGGAGCTTAATCCCAAATCCTTGGTATTATTACTCGAGGGATAAAACTTATCAGTAAAAAAGAAATATTGAGTATTTGAGGTTGCGAATTCGTCAGTTGATGATATTATACGTGCAGAGCCATCCCTGGTTCCAATACACCAGTCGGTAGCATTGGTAGCTAAGAATTCAAGATAAGCCCCATCTGATGTTGAACTTAATCTGGCAGTTCGCATAGGTCCTGTTACTTCGAGTGTTCTTGCAGGGCTGGATGTTCCAATTCCCACTGCCCCACTAAAATCCCCATCGATACTATACAGGTTTTTCCAGCGTTTGGATTCGCTTCCCAGGTTTTTGGAGTCGTCAACAAAAGGGCCGAATCTATCCGTAGTAAAAATAAACTCACTATGTGAAGATGCAAATTCATCGGTAGATGATGATATACGGGTGGTACCTTCCCATGTACCAATAGCCCAATCTGTTGCACTGGTTCCTACAAACTCCAGATAAGCACCCGAATAGGATGTTGAGCTCAATCTTGCTGTTCTCCAGTATCCGCTTACCTCAAGCGCTCTCGCAGGATTAGTCGTACCAATGCCTACATTTCCACTGAAATCGCCATCAATGCTATAGGTATTCTTCCAGCGCTTGGAACTGGTTCCCAGATATTTAGAATCATCGGTGTATGGATTGAAACTATCTGTATCAAAAATATATTCCGATTGAGATGTTGCAAAAGCATCATCTGAAGAAGAAAGCTGGGCTGCACCACTCCAGGTTCCAAAAGCCCAGTTCGTCGTATTTGTTCCAAGAAACTCTATGAATGCACCACCATTGGTCGGTGAACTTATTCTTGCTGTCCATAAGCCGCCACTTACTTCAAATTTCCTTGCAGGGACTGTAGTTCCAATCCCCAATGAATCTGAACTATTTGAAAGATACAGGTATCTACCGGTTTTCGTCCAAAAATTACCTGTTGATAATATATTCCACTGACTACCATTGTGAATAAAAAAGCTCTTGAAATTGGTGTCGTAAACCATTAAGCCACCCTGGGCAACAAGTCCTAGGATGCCTCTGTTCAGGGTGGATATTCTCGGAATCAGTAATCCCTTATTATTAGACTTCACTTCGAGCATTGCTGAGAGATGTGCCTCACTACCATCATTGCTAATACTGACCTGGGTAGTCGCTGCCAGAGGCAAAAGGGAAAAGATAAGTATAAATACAAATGAATTCCTGAATTTAATCAGGTTGCCCGGGGGATTGCTGTTCATTTTAGGTTTCATGATTAACGTGGATTTAAATATTATTAATAAAGGGTTTAATATAAAAATATAGCCGCTGAATACTGTTTCCAACAGCTATATATCAGCCGGTGGTTTTACCGTGATAAGTGGTGGAGGGATTTTATCAACTGGCAGCCTGTGCTTTCATACTTGACCTCAAATTATGAGTCCACCCCGATAAGTAAGAAAACTAATAAATGCCACTAAAACACCAAAACACTAAAATCCACAAAAAAATGAATGTCAGACAAATATATTTTGTGTTATTTTGTGTTTTAGGGCTTTAGTGGCAAAAAATTGTTTTTCGGAGCGGATTCAATTATGTATATTGCACATTCCTGACAGTTACACCTGAATAAACAATATTGATAAGGACTTTTAAAAAAATATTGCTGCTCAATTTTATGCTCCTGGTTTATGTAACCAATGCCCAGGGTACCTGGGAAAAGCTTGATGTGCCGGTAAGCAAAAATTTAAATTCAGTTTGTTTTGTTGATAGTTTGTTTGGATGGGTGGCGGGTGATTCAGGAACAATCTTGCATACAGTAAATGGGGGATTATCCTGGGACATTCAAAACAGTCAGACCAATAATGATATCATGGATGTTTTTTTTCTGAACAGACATCTTGGCTGGGCATCATCCTTTAATTTTATTTCAGTACCTTTTGGTACTGTATTGCTGAAAACAACTGATGGAGGAATAAACTGGAGTACCGAGACCTACCCGGAAGAAAACATTTTCATAACATGTATGCTTTTCCTTGACTCTCTGAACGGATGGATGGGAGGCCGTCCCCATGCTCTTGTTAAAACTTTTGATGGCGGGATGACCTGGAACCAGGCGGTTGTTGATACTTCAATACTTGCCTTCTTCCCTGTTCTGGATATTCAATTTTATGATGACAACTATGGTTATGCATCGGGAGGTATTTTTGATATCGCCGGTGTTATCTGGCACACAAATAATGGCGGAGAACTCTGGCATGCTATTGAACCGGTTTATGCACCAGCCGATGAGGTTCATGGACTTCACCTCTTCGATTCCATCAACGTCGTCGGTGCCGGGGGCGATCCTGATTTTGGTTACGGGGTAGGGATGCTCTGGACATCCAACGGAGGATCAAGCTGGGAATATGTTGAACCGGGATTTCAGGGCAATGCCTATGATATCGACTTCAGAACAGAATATGAAGCATGGGCGCCCCTTGGGCCCAGGCAAAAATTTATTTACACCCTGGATACCGGACTTACCTGGATAGAAATTGCAACACCCGGTTCCACTTCAATTTTTGATGTGATGTTTCCAGATTCACTACATGGTTTTGCTGTGGGGCATGAAGGTGCTGTATTGAAATACAAACCACCTTTTCCTGTTCAGGTTGAATCAATATCAGATGATCAAATTGATAGTATTATACTTCATCAGAACTATCCTAATCCATTCAGTATGGGAACTACTATTAAATTTCATATACCAGAATCATTAGCTCCAACACAGCATGCTTGCATTAAAATATTTGATCTGAATGGGAATGAGATTGTATTTTTTGAAAAGCAAGAATTACAATCAGGATACCATGAAATTTTCTTTGATGCCTCTGCTTTGCCTGAAGGAATTTACTTATACAGGCTGGAAACAACCAGCATCTCATTGACAAGGAAAATGATCATTATAAAATAATAGAACGCTGATCCTTATGATTTTTATGATTATAGAATATCGTAACTGATCATAACAATCAAAATCCCGATAGCTATCGGAACTGTGTTCTATATTATCAGTTCGCCTTGATTACTTTCTTCACTATTATCTCATTTCCAATCTGTATATTAATAAGGTAAATTCCTTTGGGAAGATTAGTAACATCTAACCTTAAGGTATGATCATCAATTGGCTGTTTGTACTTCCCAGAAAAGTAAATTTTGCTCCCATTCAGATCATATAAAGATATATCAGATTCTTTGGCGATTGGAGATTGTGAACTTCCAACTGAGGACTTCCAACTTAAATAGAATACTGCTGAACTCGGATTAGGATATACCTCTAAGTTGAATAATAACGATGGCTGATCAACCTCACCAATCTCACTAATACTGGAAAAATCGATCGGCACCGTCCATATCTGATAAACGCCTGTGGAATTATCCATCCAAACAGGCCATATCTTTTTATTTGTTGATGTCAGGTCAATATTATCTCCCTGGTATCCCTGCCCAAGACCACCGATGGGTGTTGGTTTAAAATTATGATCGCTTATCTCATATTCTTTCCAGTTATCCCCCCCGTCAGTTGAGCGCGCAAGGAATATACCCGTTGAATCAAAGGTGGTATTCCTGTCATCATAAAAAATAACATTTACAGCGCCGAATTTATCTATATGAATAGCCGGGAAGTATTGCGTTTTTCCATTGTCCAGGGCGTCCTGATTAACACGTATTCCCCCCGACCATGTCAGGCCACCATCTGTGGAACGATTCAGGATAATATCCGGATCGCTTCCGGCGGGTGGCAGATCTTTCTGACCGGTAACAATGTAGATCCACTCTTGCCTGGGGCCGTTCGTAATATCAATGGCTATTGATGGCAAGCCATTCACCCTGATATTATCCTTGTCCGGCAATACACCTGTGATGCCATTAACCGGATAGGCTTCTTCTGTAACATTCCAGTTCCCACCCCCATCATCCGAAGACCCAAATCCAACCAGTATCTCTTTAAAAGGGGAAGTTTCGGTTACGCCTGCCCAGCATGTATAAACTTCACCATCCGGGCCAACTGCGATATCACCACCAGCACTTCTGTGTGATGGATTGTTTACCTGTTGGGGTGTTGACCAGCTTTGGGCACCATCATCAGTATATGAAAACATCAATGGGAAGGGAAGGGCAAATTTGATCCAGACAGCATACGTTCTACCATAATTTAAACTGGATGGAATTGCATCTGTTGCCACCGCGGCACGTTCAAGATCATCGGTAGAAATAACCTTCTGTACCGACCATGTCAGGCCATTGTCAGTGGAATAATGTGAATATAACCCGGTAAAAGGGGATCTGCCAAGGCGGGTAATGATGAATGTGCCATTTTTATCAATAGCGATCCCGGGATCGCCACCATGAAAATCGATGGGTTCTCCTGTGCATGTATCATTTCCATACCAGCTGTTACCGGCATCTGTAGTAACAAAGATCCCCTCGCTGATAAAAAAGGGGATGAAGGTCAGGGTGTTGCAGGATGAAAACAATATATCCTGGTTCAAAGGACTTTTGACAATAAAAACTTCTGTTTGTGTTGTGCCCGAAGGATACAATCTGTAATTCTCACCGAGGTTCAATAAAATATCTGTACCATTCTGGGCCACTAAATAACCAGAACAAATTACCAGGGAAGTAAGAATTGTGATTTTACAAACGAGATGTTTCAGTGTCAATATGTTAAATATTAAAAACAAATGCATAAAATCAATTGTTTATCTGTGTTATCTGTGGCAAAAGCATATTAGCACCAGATGTCACAGAGAATTTTTGTGATTCTTTGTCGATTTACTTGAATGTATATCCTATCTTTAAAGAGCCAAAAAATGCCCTTGGTTCCCCGGCTTCATAGTACCGCTTATCTGCCGAGTTGGTATTCGTAAATCCAACATAAATCCCATCAAAAATATTATAAATGCCCCCGGAAATCAAAATATTGAACTTCCCGAATTTAAGATCAAAGCCCAGTACCGTATTCACCAGATCATATCTTTTTGTTTGATCAGTATTTGCATCATCAACCCAGAGACCGCTTACACCATTATAGCTTACTTTAATAAATCCGTTTATTTTTCGGTGGACAGGATAGGAATAGGAACAGGCTAAAAACAGATTATTCTTTGGAACACTGGGTGCAAAATTGCCGGAAAAATCTTTTTGCAGTTCTATTATATTTCCTGATGAATCAACTTCAATTGACTTTGCGAGATATTTATCATATTTAAAATCAGAAAAAGTATAGGCTAAAATAAAATTAAGATCCTTAATAATTTCTATTAATCCTCCAAGTTCCATTCCTAATCTGTTTGACTTAGCCGCATTCCGGTAAAAAACATCCCCAAGTACCTCAAATGGCACTATTTCATTATCAATCAAAATATTGAATATCGTAGCCTCGAACCGAATTTCTTTTAATAAATCAGCATCCTGCCTTTTTACTGTACCTTTTATTCCCAGCTCAAAATTTTGTGATTCCTGTGATTCAAGGTCCTGATTATACAATTTTGAAGGCTCAACACTTTCAAGTTCATTTTTTGCAGGGCTGTCAAAGCTTAAACCAAACGAGGTGTAGAGGGCGATCATGGATGTTAGCTTATAATTAAGGGCAAGCTTGGGTGTAAATGCATGAAAAGTTCTCTTATCATTTCGTGAGGGTAAAGTCTCTTCAGTCAGCTTATAACCCACATTGTCGTACCTGCCGGTTAATAACACAAAGAGTTTTTCAGGAAGTATCTCAAAATTGTCGGAGATATAAAATCCGGCATTGTTGATTTTTTCATCATACAACTGAAAAAGCTGATCTCCCTTTTTCCCGCTGATATTATCATAAAATTCGGTCCTGGCCGGTTGCATCAGGAGATCTCCACCTATTGAAAATTCATTTTTACGATTACCAAGCCAGAACCTGTTCATATACTTCCCGCCAAGGCCCAGTCCATACCTGTTGATGATCCTGTAATACCTGGAAGTCCTCTCGAAATATTTAATGGTACCATAGGTTGTGATCTCAATTTCATTATTAAATGATTTTCCAAACCTGGTATTATATCGTATTCCAAGTCTTCCTTTTGTGCTCTTCCTTTTTTCGTCGCGATCAACCGAACGCTGGTTAGCCTGGAAAGGATCTTTATCGAATTCCTCTTTCGTCAAAGCACCCGGAAGTTTGATGAATCCATCAACAAAATAAAACATGATCTTCAGGCTGGAATGATCTCCCGGATGGGTTTCGAGAACAGTATTCAGGATATGCCAATGTTCATTGTTGTGCACCCTGTATCCATCAAAACTCTGGTAACTATAGGTATTGAGAAACCTGTAATTTCCTGATCTCACACCTGTTTTCACCCCATGCCTGCCAAGTCCGAAAGAACCAATCTGGTTAAACTGAATGGCATATGACCGATCAAAATCCATGTCATTGATAAAGTTCACCACACCGCCCGGGGCATTGGTGTATAAAGAGGATGCATTGCCCTTTGCGATTTCGATACGGCCTATTGAATTAAAATCTATAGCTTCTATTCTTGTCTGTCCATCCGGTTCCGATTCCGGGATATCATCAAGTAATATCCTTACCCCTCTGATCCCTGAATTAGACCTGCTCCCAAAACCCCTTATTGAAATACGTACATCGTGGTTGCCATATCTTGACTGGAGGAACATTCCCGGGACGGAAGAGAGGGCATCATCAACACCTATTTGTTTATTATACCGGTAATCCATGTTATTGATCCGAACAACAGAATAGGGAATGTCAATGATTTTTTTAGGAATTCTAGTTCCGGTAACTACCACTTCATTAAGGTCGGTTTGAATAGTATCCGTATGATGCAATATGATCAGTGTATCTGGTGAGTTTATTTCCTGTTGAAATATTTCCTTTAAAGGCAAGAAAAACAGTATGATGCATGATAAGATAAATACTGTGGGTTTCTGACTGATATAACTCATGGTAACGCAACACTGTTGATTTCGCTGAATCAAAAATACGAATATAATCACTCAGGTTACATCCGGTTGTATATACTATTAAGTACAGGATAATAAATTGTATATTTACAATATAAACAGCCAGGCTTTTTATGACAGGTTTTATAAAATACCTGATAGTCTCAACAGGCATTTGTTCAGCAATAATATCAAATGCTCAAAAACCTAATCTTATCATCCCTATTGGACATACCGATAACATCACTGCAATAAACCTAACTCAGAATGAACAATATCTTGTTTCTGGAAGCGGGGATAAAACTGTTAAAGTATGGGATGTAAACACAGGCAGGGAATTACGAACAATTACCGAAAATGATTATGTGGTTAAAATACTCGCCTTTAATAACAGGATCTATACATTGACCAGCGGAAACATGAATGTTTATGATCTTGTCTCCGGTAATCTTATTCATAGCTTGAATGATACTGCCAATGCTTATAATTCAATGAGTCTTTCTGATGATGGCAAACATTTAATGCTCAGCAACTGGTACAAACCTGTTGAAATCTATGAGACCAATTCCATGAATTTGATGGATACAGTTCGGGCAAGAGTAGGATTTCAGAGCATCATGATGCTTTTTAATAATGGTGAATATCTCATTTCCAATTATCTTGATTCTGTCTATTTATATCAGGTGAGTACGGATAGTTTGGTCAGGGGATTTGCAGGAAAATTGGTTGGCATCCTGGATAATTATTTGAACACAGGCCATCAATACCTGATTACCGGTGATACCGTGATCAAATTTTATAATCTTAATACGTTTTCAGATGATCTGGAATATTTCATTTCTATCTTTCCCCATGATACTGCACATAAAATTGATACTTTATCCGGGGAATATGTGCCGGTATATCAAATAATAGATGAGGTGGGAGAAACATCCTTGTCAGGTAATAGATTGTTAATTTCAGATAATTCCCAGGTAATCCTGATTGATCTGGGCACGCAGGAAGTTATCATGAAGATGGAGAAATACATTGGTGCTTATGATCCTAAAATTACCCTGACCAATGATGGTAAACATTTCTTTACAGGTAACGATGAAGGCCGGATCAGGATGTGGGATAGTCAGAATGGTGAGGAATTAAAACGGTTTGGTGGAAAAACGATGCCGGTATTCAGTATTGATTTTGCCATAGGAAGTAATAAACTTATTGTAGGAAGCGCTGAAAGTACATCCGGTTCCTATAATCTATATCTGTGGGATATGGAAAAAGGAAATCTCATCAAATCGCGTTCAATTCCATCACACTCTTCAGGATTCGGTATTGACATAAAGCTTTCTCCTGATGAACATAAAATATTGTCGGCGTCAGTTGGAGAAATGTCTCTCTGGAATTTATTATCGGACAGCCTTTTCTTCTTCTCAAGCAACGATTTTTTCTTTTCTAATTCGGGTTTTGTGAAAGAAGTGGAATTTGCGAAAGAAGGAACCTATGCCTTATCAATGAATATGTTTGGCGATATCAATATCTGGAACACAATAACAGGAGTTCTTGAGAATTCAATTCATACAGAAGCTTCCGAGAGCTTTGATATTGAAATTTCCTCAGATGATCAATTCATCATCGGTTTGGTTCTGGATACTTCCCTGCCTTCATATCAATATCAGCTTTGTTCATGGGACTTTGAAACAGGCGAAAAAATCAAATCCATACCAGTAAAAGGGCAGGAATATACTTTATCATCATGTCATTTATCTGACGATGATCGCTATGTCTTAACTACTTATGATTTAACGATGTCCATGATAACTGATAAACCAAACAGTGTAGCATTAATCGATTATGAGAACGAAAGGATCATTAAAATCGTCGATATCGATTCACTTGGATGGATTACCTGCCTGGAATACTTTAAAGACAACAATTTTGCATTAACTGCAGCCTATGATTTCATCATAAAACGTTGGGATTTAAAAGGAGGAACTTTAATCCAGGAATTTCCCGGACATACCAATTTCGTCACTTCCATCATCTCATTACCAGAAAGTGATATTTTAATTAGTGGCAGTGAAGACAATACAGTTAAAATATGGGATATTAAAGAAAATAAAGAGATAGCAACACTGGTTTCCATTGATAGCAATGATTGGGTGGTTTATACTCCGGCAGGTCTTTTTGATGCATCACCAGGTGCGATGAAATACCTGTATTATACTGTGGGCATGGAAACAATAGAACTTGAACAATTGAAAGAAAGGTACTATGAACCCGGTTTACTTTCAAAATTACTTGGATTTAACCCCGAACCTGTGAGAGATGTCAGAACTCTTGAAAATGTAAGACTGTATCCAAAGGTCACTGTGGAGGAGCTCAAAGATAATGGTGTGCTAAGCATCACCATTCAAAACCAGGGAGGAGGAATTGGTGAGGTTAAAGTTTTTATCAACGGCAAAGAGATCACTGCCGATGCCAGAGGTGAAGGAGTTGATCCTGAAGCAGAAAGGCTGAGCCTGAAATTAAACCTCAAAGACCACCCATACCTGCAATCAGGGGTGGATAATCGAATAGAGGTTAAGGCTTATAATAAGGAAGGTTATCTTGTAAGCCGGGGTGTTAATGCATTTTACAATCCTGGTGGTGAGGATATTGTTGAGAAGCCCGATCTGTATCTGCTCACATCAGGGGTTTCAGATTATACCGGAGATCAGATAGACCTGAAATATGCTGCCAAAGATGCCGATGATATACGCAAAGCACTTCAGATCGGTGCGGAAAGATTATTTGGTGTTGATAACACCTATTCCTATCACTATTCAAGTAATGTATCCAATCAGGTACCAACAAGACAAAACCTGAAGGATGCATTTAACGATATTGCCTCAAAGGCCAGGGCTTCAGATATTTTTGTGGTTTATATATCCGGCCACGGGATAAACTGGGGTGGTCAGGATGGTGATTTCTACTACCTGACCGCTGATGCCTATACTGCAAATGCTGATGCCTATAATGATCCCGGTATCAGGAATTCAACCAGCATATCATCCGACACCCTTGTTGAATGGTTCAAGAAAGTGCCAGCCCTGAAACAGATCCTGATTATTGATGCCTGTGCTTCAGGGCAGGTGGTTGAGAACCTCATGGAAAAGCGTGATATTTCTTCCTCCACACTGAGAGCCCTCGACCGTATGAAAGACCGTACCGGCATGCATATAATCACTGGGTGTGCGGCCGATGCCGTAAGTTATGAAGCCAGCCGGTACGGGCAGGGGGTCCTAACCTATTCCATACTCGAAGGTTTGAAAGGAATGGCCCTCCGGGAAAACCGGTATGCAGATATAAACCTCCTGTTTCAACATGCAAGGGAAAGGGTACCATCACTTGCGCAGGGTATCGGTGGAATACAAAAACCCCAGGTATTCAGTCCACTTGGTGCCGAAAGCTTTGATATCGGCCTCTATGGGGATGAAGATAAAAATAATGTTCCATTGGCTCAGGTTAAACCAGTTTTTGTCCAGTCCAATTTCCAGGATGAGGATGAGTTCTTTGATGTGTTGTCTTTGGGGAATATTGTAGATGATTACCTTAATGAGGTTTCTGCAAAAGGTACTGAATCCGAGTTGATCTTTATCGATACCAGGGACTTTCCCGATGCATATAAACTTGTAGGAAGATATGTTCAATCAAATAACAACATTACCCTGCATTTGAATGTCAGGTCAAAGGATTTGATAGCAAAAACTCAATTATCTGCAACAAATCAATCTGAATTGACAAAGCAAATACAGGACTATATAAGGGAAATACTAAATGATTAATATGTTCAAATCATTTACTACCACTTCCTGCAGCTACCCTTCGATGAACCACCATAGAATATGGCAATGCCAATGATGAATCCAAGGTTGTATGGCCAGCCTGAGTTGGCGACTTCATAAATGGCAACCTTATCATTAAACAAACTGATGATAAAAGTAACCAGCGAGATGAAACCATGCCATAGGCCGGCCCAGAAACCAGCAGGATCGGCATCGAAACGAACATCACCTGGAGCACATGAACTCAGGATAAACATCGCCATTACAAGGATGAATAACCATCTTAAGGAATTTGAAATTTTCATAACGTTTTGGTTTTGTTGGAAACGCTAAGATAAGAAATACCATGAAATAGACAACAACATTGTATTTAAAATGTAAGTCAGTTATTCTGTATATTCACTTGTAAAAAATTAGCCACGGATGCGTGGATAATATTTTATGCGACTAATCCACGAATATCCACAACACCAGCTATCTCGAATATTTTATCCGTCTTCAATTCGTCATCAATTCCAGCATTCGTGGCTTTGAAATGTCTTGCACAGTGTACCATTTTTATATTTTAAAATTACCTCCTAATTATTTGATTACAAAAAATTTGCATTAACCTCTTCATTTCCTTATATTTATCATCTTAAAAGATAGATCTTGATCGCACACTTACTTTTAGCTGGCTAAATTCCAATAACTTATGTCTATATATTGATAAATGAATTTTGTATATCAATGACTATTTCATCATAAAAAACCATAACCATGAAAACATTAAGGATCTTATTGATTAACTTTTTTATTTTTCCCATCTTATATTTTGGCGTTATTTCAACATTAATAGCTCAGGGGGTTGCCATCAATGAAGATGGTTCTGATCCGAATGCATCAGCGCTACTTGATGTAAAATCAACAACAATGGGAGTACTTGTTCCCCGTATGAACGAGGGACAACGCAACGCTATCTCAAGCCCTGCAACAGGTTTAATTATTTATCAAACAACCAATATCAAAGGGTTCTACTTTTATAATGGCAGTCAGTGGGTAATTATGGGTGCAGAAGCTATGAGCATCAACGACCTGCTTGATGGCCGAACAGGTGGAAATAGTGTTTTTCTTGGAACCGGTGCGGGTGCCAATGATGATCTTGGTAGTAACAATAATGTTTTTGTAGGTCATAATGCGGGATATGATAATACTGATGGTTATTACAATGTCGCCTATGGGGCCTATGCATTAACAGATAATGATGGTGGTTATGGTAATAGCGCCAGCGGATATGCAGCCCTCTTTAAAAACTATGGAGGGAACAATAACACCGCTTATGGCTACCATGCCCTTTATAACAATAACGGAGGCCACAGAAATACCAGTATAGGCACTAATAGCGGTCATACAAACAACGCTGGCAGCGATAATATTTTTGTTGGATACCGGGCCGGATACGATGAAACAGGTTCCCACAAATTGTATATCGGAAGGACTCCAACCGGTGATCCTTATATTTATGGCGAGATGAACAATGATATGCTCTCATTTAATGCAGATGTTGGTATCGGTTTAACAAATCCTTCCTCAAAGCTGGAAGTTGATGGCACTGTTACCGCAAGTGCATATATCGGCGACGGATCACAACTGGCCAATGTTCCTGGTGATCATCTTGGTGATCATAATGCAACACAGAATTTAAAAATGAACGGATACTGGCTTTCCAATGACGGGGGTTCTGAAGGGGTATGGGTTGCTGATGACGGTGATGTTGGCATAGGGACTTCAACCCCGGGTGAAAGACTGGATGTAAATGGGAAAGTCAGGGCTGATGATGGGATCTATGTAAATATAGCCCCTTCTGATGGTGCGTATGTTTACAAAGCAGGTGTTCCGTCAACGACAAGCCTATCTGCAAATAATAATGGATTTGAGGTTGCCGGTGCACAAGGTAGCGGGCTCCACGTCGGACAGGCGGATATGGATGGTGTTCATATTTACAAAGCCGGAACACCCACAGCGACCAATACCTCCACTTATGATTATAATAATGGTATAGAGATTGAAGGTGCTGAGGGCTATGGCGTTTATATCGGATATGCAGGAAGAAAAGGAATTTATATAGAGGACACTTACTGGGATGGCGTTTATATTGAAACTGCCGGAAACCCCACTTCAACACATGTAAGTACCAGCAATAATGGTTATGAGATAGCCGGAGCACAGGGAAATGGATTTTATGCCGGCAGAACGGATGATAATGGCGTTTATATTTATTCCTCAGGGGATGATGGTGTTTATGTTAACGAAGCCGACGACGATGGCATTCACATTTTGAAAGCTGGTACACCTTCAACCACTGTAAGTGATGCCCGGAGTAACGGCGTCGAGATATCAGGCGCAGAGGATTATGGCATTTATATCGGCCAATCTGATGAAGACGCCATACATATCTTTAAAGCCGGAACACCGTCAACGACATATTTCAGTACCTTACATCATGCAATAGATATCGGCGGTACTTCAGGATGCGGACTTTTTGTTGGCCAGGCTGATCTGGATGGTGTACATATTTATAAGGCAGGAACACCATCAGCTATAGTAAGCAGTTCATACGATAATGGATTTGAAGTTGAAGGGGCTCAGGGATATGGTCTTTTTGTTGGCCAGACAGATATGGATGGGGTACATATCAATAAGGCAGGCAATCCATCAGCAACATATAGTAGTACGTATGATAACGGATTTGAAGTTGAAGGGGCTCAGGGATATGGTCTTTTTGTTGGCCAGTCGGATTATGATGGGATACACGTTTATAAGGCCGGATTTCCTTCCACTACGAACACTGCCGGGTTAGGTTATGATAATGGTGTTGAAATTGAAGGGGCTGAGGATTATGGTGTTTATATCGGACGGGCAGATAAAGATGGTATATACATAAATGATGCTGGAGATGACGGTGTACAAGTTGAAAATGCCAATGATGATGGGATATCTATATCATCTTCAGGGGATAATGGAATTTATATTGACGATGCTACAGATGCAGGAGTTTATGTTGTGGATGCAGGTACTGATGGGATATATGTTAGTAATGCGGGTACTCCATCATTCGAGGCAACGAGTAGTAATAGTAACGGTTTTCAAATTAATGGCGCAGCTGGCCATGGCCTTTTTGTTGGCCATGCAGACGAATCCGGGGTACGTGTTTACAGGGCAGATAATGATGGCGTTTACGCCAATACGACACTTGCCAGCCATGAATGGGGGGTGTATACTCCTGATAAAATTTACGGATCAAATGTTACATCAAAAAGTAACAGCACCTATGGGAAAAATATTGGGAAATCAACATTGGAAAGTGGGGATATTGTTTGTATTGCCGGAGGTACAGTACAAAATGTACTGGGAGATGGTGAAATGACAGCTGTTAATATTGCCAAGGCAAGTATTGATAATTCACAGGCTGTTTTTGGCGTGGTCGAATACAGAGTGGGGATAAAGGTTGAGGATAATGACATAGAAGAATCCATTCCTGAAACCCGAAAAAGATTTTGTCATTCAGATGGACGAATCAATCCTGGCGATTATCTTTCCATTATCGTTTTTGGTCAGGCAAAAATCAAGGTTGATGGTAAATCAAATATTCAGGCAGGAGAGAAATTAACTGTTTCAGAAGCAAACGGTTGTGCGAGAACCCTTAACAACAGCGACAACTGGATTTCAACAGGTATTCTTGGCAAAGCCCTCGAAGACTCTAATGAAAATGGTTGGATCCTTGCCTTTGTGAATTGTAAATAGAATCAGTCAGGATACGGAATGAACTTCCCTGGCCCAGAGTAACGTAGTATCAAAAAGAATGATATTTTGCTTTTAATGTCCATCCTCATGTATCGCAATACGAAATTGAATCCTAAACTCGTGAAATCAAGAATTGATTATGAATTCACGAGTTCGTGAATTCTTGAGTTCACGATATTCGAAGAGGGTTATTTGTACAGGACAACATTTAAATTCATACAAACATATATAAATATTATAAATTCCCAAACGCTGAAATAACAACCCACAATCCAAACAACACTTCCCGCGCTAAATATTTGATTACAAAAAACTTGCATTAACACCCATCATTTCGTATTTTTAGAAAATATATGTATTGGCTGGTTTCGCATACTCACTACCAACTATCTAACTACTAGTTGCTTATGTTTATTTATTATTGTCTGGTTTTCGTATATTAATGATAATTTGAACATATAAACAACCATAACCATGAAAACAGTAAAGTTATTATTCATTCTTTCAGCATTTTTTATAACCTATTCTTCATCCCTGCATGCTCAGGGCGTGGCTATTAACGAAGATGGATCTGATCCGGATGCGTCGGCAATTCTGGATATTCAATCAACCACTATGGGGGTACTGGTACCCCGATTAACGAAAACACAAAGGGATGCAATTTCAAGTCCGCCAACCGGGTTGATCATTTTCCAGACAGATGATACTACTGGATTTTATTTTTACTCAGGAAGTAAATGGGTGGTGATAGGCTCAGAGGCATTGAGTATCAATGATCTTTACGATGGTAAAACAGGTGGCAATAGTGTGTTTCTTGGGGCCGGGGCAGGATTCTCCGATGATGCAACAGATAACTTAAACACAGGAATAGGTGACAGTGCGCTTTACAGCAATTCTTCAGGATACAAGAATACTGCATCAGGATATATGGCATTATATTCAAATCTTGGAGGATATAATAATACTGCAACAGGTTACAAATCACTTGTATCAAACACAACCGGACGTTATAATACTTCTATTGGCAGTTTATCTCTTTATTCAAGCACCACAGCTAATAGTAATACAGCGATAGGTGAGAGTTCGCTTTATACAAATACCACCGGACACTCAAATACCGCTACAGGTAGATCAGCACTTTACAACAATACTACCGGATATCATAATACAGCTATTGGCCTGGATGTATTACGATCTAATACCACAGGGAACTATAATACTGCAGTAGGTAGCCTGACACTGCGTAATAATCAAACAGGCACTTCAAACAGTGCATTTGGGAATGAGGCACTTTATTCCAATACGACAGGGATTAATAACACTAGCTCTGGTTTACGGTCCCTATATTCAAACACAACCGGTCATTATAATACAGCTTTAGGTTACAAGGCACTTTATTCCGGTGAAGAAAATTCCAATAACACAGCGATTGGTTTTGAATCCTTAACTAATAATATTGATGGTGGAAATAATACTGCTGTTGGGATGAGGGCCATGGTTGATCATAAAACAGGTTCATACAATGTTGCAATAGGAGGTCGTGCATTATTTAACGATACAAGTGGTACATATAATATTGCAATTGGTTATTCCTCACTTTATGAAAACATAAATGGTTCTAAAAACATGGGAATTGGCTATTATTCAAACAGATACAACCAGGAAGGTTCATATAATACAATCGTTGGGATTGAAGCTGGAAGAGGAACCAGTTTACACAGCAAATCTGGAAATGTGTTTTTAGGTTACCGGGCCGGATACAATGATACAACTGATAATAAACTCTACATCGAAAACTCCAATTCCACCTCACCACTTATCTGGGGCGACTTTGCCAACGATACAGTAAGAATAAATGGAACACTTGATATCGCCGGAACATTTCACTTCCCAACAGCAGATGGTACCAACGGACAGATATTAAAGACTGATGGAAGCGGAAGTCTGACATGGACTAATAATGCTGGTGCAACAGCGCTGCAATGGTCAGACACCTCCAACAAACTGGTTACGGATTATGATTTATCATTCAAGCAGGATATTGCTGATACCTCCACAGTGGATGCTACAAGATACTGGGTGGGGCAGCAAAATTATTTAACCGCAGTTTCAATAAATGATCTGACTGACGGAAAAACCGGAGGGAAAAGTGTTTTCCTTGGAAATGGATCAGGTAATAATGATGACGGATCAGATAACGAAAATGTCGCGGTTGGTGATAGTGCACTGCATAACAATAACTCAGGTGCCTGGAATGTGGCTTGCGGTTTTGGGTCACTTTTTTCCAATACAGGAGGATGGAATAATACAGCAATCGGACACAAAGCTCTTAACAAGAATACAGGTGGCTTTGAAAACCATGCCAGCGGAAATTATGCATTATTTAACAATACAGGTGGTGATCAAAACTCCTCAACTGGATTCAAATCACTTTACGCCAATACTACCGGTAACCAGAATACTGCAAACGGATGGTATGCACTTAGTTCAAATACGGAGGGAAATTATAATACTGCAAGCGGGAGTTGGTCTCTTCTAAATAACACCTATGGAGAATACAATACTGCAGACGGATATAAAGCCCTTGGATCTAATACCGAAGGAGATAAAAATACTGCCTGCGGTTATAATGCCCTGTCCAGGAACACTGCAGGTTCCTATAATGTTGGTCTTGGAGGCAGATCTAATTATTTTAACCAGCAGGGTAATTACAATACGGTTGTCGGTTATGAGGCCGGAGGGTATGGCAGTCCTCACAACAAACATGGAAACGTTCTACTTGGATACCGAGCAGGATACCAGGCAACCGGTGACAGTAATGTATTGATAGGAATAAGGGCCGGATATAATGCCTCGGGAGATCATAAATTGTATATTGATAACTCAAACACCTCCACTCCCCTGGTTTATGGTGAGTTCAACAATGACCTGTTAAGAATAAACGGAACACTGAATATTGCCGGTTTATACAGTTTGCCGGATACTGATGGAAGCAGCGGACAAATCTTGAAAACCGATGGAGGAGGTAACCTGAGCTGGATCGGTAATGTGGGTGATACAGCCCTTCAATGGGCAGATACCAGCAACCAGTTGGCGACAGATTATGATGTATCCTTTAAACAGGATATATCCGACACCTCAACCGTAGATGCCACAAGATATTGGGTGGAGCAACAGGGATATTTAACCACAGCTTTACAATGGAGCGATACTTCAAATCAATTGGCCACGGATTATGATATATCATCTAAACAGAATATTTCAGATACATCAACAGTAGACGCAACAAGACACTGGGTAGAACAACAGGGTTACGTATCTACCATCTCAATCGATGGTCTTACTGATGCAATTTCTGTTGGCAACAGTGTATTCCTGGGAGCAGGATCAGGGATAGCTGATGATAGCACAGACAACAAAAATGTGGGGGTCGGTATCGATGCGCTACACTCAAACTCCTCAGGATTCAATAATACTGCCATTGGCGGAGGAGCAGATTATAATAATGAAACAGGTTCAAATAACACCATCATTGGATATCAGGCAGGATTTGGCTCAGGTGCACATAATAAAACCGGATCTGTTTTCTTAGGATACCGGGCAGGATATAATGAACATGAAAGTGATAAACTTTATATTGAAAACTCAAATTCCTCATCACCATTAATATGGGGTGATTTTGCCAATGATACCGTTCGAATCAATGGTGTATTTGATATTGCCGGCGCATATCATTTCCCAATAGCAGCAGGAACCAACGGACAGATTCTGAGAACTGATGGAAGCGGAGTCTTAAACTGGGTTGACAATTCTGGTGCATCAGCACTTCAATGGGCTGACACTTCCGCCCAGTTGGCTACTGATCACAATGTATCTTTAAAACAAAACATATCGGATACTTCAACAGTTGATGCAACAAGGTACTGGGTTGATCAGCAGGGTTATTTAACTTCTGCCTTACAATGGAGTGATACATCCAACCAACTGGCGACTGATTATGATGTTTCCTCCAGGCAAAACATTTCTGATACATTAACTGTGGATGCCACAAGACATTGGGTTGAACAGCAAAGTTATATCACTGGTGTAGGCTCCATGACTTACGGGAATGTATTTGCCGGATCTTCTGCAGATGATCAATGGCTGGGCCTGGGGGCTTCTGCAGGAAGAATATTGTTTGATAACCTTACGACCGATGAAATAAACTTCCTGGATGCAGAGGTCGGGATAGGCACTTCTGCCCCTTTTGAGACCCTGCATATTGCCGAAGATAACAATACAACCGATGGAACAGATGGTAGCTTTATGTTGATACAAAATACAAACAGCACCAATGATGTAATGTCAGGATTAAGGTTCCAAAATGGAACCAGCAGCAACACTGCTAAAGGAGGTATTTATTACAGGGATGAACTCAACTATGGAAGGGGTGACATGGTTTTTGTCAATAATTCAACAGCAACTTTAGGAGATGCCACTTTTGCCGATACGCGATTGATCATTAAGAATGGTGGGAAAGTGGGTATTGGTACGAACAATCCACAGGCACAGTTGCAGGTCGATGGCGGAATCCAGGTAGCTGATGACAATGACACACCCACTGCTGACAAGGCCGGAACGATCAGATACAGGGTAGATGGAAATACATCATACGCCGAAATGTGTATGCAGACAGCAGCTGGCACCTGGTCATGGGTTGTAATTAAATCAAATACCTGGTTTTAAAAATATTAATACATACTTAAACATAAAAACATTCACAACCATGAAAACATTAAAGGTATTATTCGTTCTTACAGCTTTATTTTTAACTTATTCTTCATCCCTGAATGCACAGGGTGTCGCCATCAATGTAGATGGATCTGATCCGGATGCCTCGGCTATACTGGATGCTCAATCCACAACCATGGGAGTACTGGTACCACGCTTAACCAAAGCACAGCGGGATGCTATTTCCAGTCCGGCAACCGGGCTAATTGTTTTTCAAACCAATGATACCACAGGATTTTACTTTTACTCAGGAAGTAAATGGGTTGTAATAGGTTCGGAGGCATTGAGTATCAATGATCTCAGTGATGGAAAATCAGTCGGTTACAGCCTCTTTCTTGGTGCAGGCGCTGGTGCAAATGACGACAGTACAGATAACAATAACGTTGCTGTTGGTATCGAAGCCCTGCATGAGAATACGAGCGGGTATTCTAATATTGCTATTGGTTAAAATGCCCAATATTCAAATACCTCAGGAAATGGGAATACGGCTATAGGAAGTTGGTCACTATCCAGTAACACAACAGGAAATTATAATACAGCAACTGGATGTCGTACTTTACTAAACAATTTAACAGGCACACAAAACACAGCTAATGGATATCATTCACTATTTGATAATACAACTGGAAATAATAATTCGGCATATGGATATTCTTCATTAAGTAGCAATATAACCGGACAGATGAATACTGCAATTGGAAGTTATTCATTAATGAGAAATACAACAGGAGAACGGAATACTGCAATTGGAATCAATGCTTCAAATAAAAACACAACGGGAAACAAAAATACTACATTTGGAATAAGTGCCAATTATTATAATCAGACCGGCTCAAACAATACAATCATTGGTTCTGAGGCAGGACGTGGTACATTTTTACATAGTAAATCAGGAAACGTGTTTATTGGATACCAGGCCGGGTTTAATGACACTACAGATAATAAACTATACATAGATAACTCAGACACCATAGCTCCTCTTATCTGGGGTGACTTTGAAAATGATACAGTGAGGATAAACGGAACATTGGATATTGCTGGAACATTTCATTTCCCAACTTCCGATGGTACAAACGGTCAGATTTTGAAGACTGATGGTAGTGGAAATCTGACATGGACTAATAATGCTGGTTCAACTGCACTGCAATGGGCAGATACCAGCAACCAGTTGGCGACAGATTATGATGTATCCTTTAAACAGGATATATCCGACACCTCAACCGTAGATGCCACAAGATATTGGGTGGAGCAACAGGGATATTTAACCACAGCTTTACAATGGAGCGATACTTCAAATCAATTGGCCACGGATTATGATATATCATCTAAACAGAATATTTCAGATACATCAACAGTAGATGCCACAAGATACTGGGTAAATCAACAAGCTTACTACTCTTCTGTTGCCATAAATGATCTAGCGGATGGAAAAACTGTGGGAAACAGTTTATTTCTTGGATCAGATGCCGGTGCTGTTGACGATAGTACAGATAATAACAATGTTGCAGTTGGCATAGAGGCCCTGAAAGCAAACACTTCCGGTTTTTCAAACACAGCAATTGGATACAGAGCTTTATTTTCAAACTCAACAGGTTGGGAAAATACGGCAACAGGGTATAACGCATTAGGGAATAACAATGATGGAAGAATGAATACCGCACTTGGTAATAAGGCATTAGAGTCGAATACATCTGCTCATCTAAACTCAGCATTTGGATATTCGAGTTTGCAATCTAACACAGATGGTGGTAGTAACACTGCCAGCGGAGGTTACTCATTGTTAAACAATTCATCCGGAGATAACAACACAGCAAATGGATATTCAGCTGCATTTAGCAACACCTCAGGAAATAATAATATAGCTATTGGTTCTGGGGCAGATTACAACAACAATGGAGGTTCGAACAATATCATTATTGGTTCTCAGGCAGGATTCGGTTCAGGCGCCCATAACAAATCCGGATGTGTATTCCTCGGATACATGGCTGGATTTAATGAACATGGCAGCAATAAACTATACATCGAAAACTCAAATTCCTCCTCTCCCCTCATATGGGGTGACTTTACCAACGATACCGTCCGGATCAATGGAACCCTGGATATTGCAGGGGCATTTAATTTCCCCACTTCTGATGGCACAAACGGTCAGGTACTGAAAACAGATGGTGGGGGTACTTTAAGCTGGTCAGAAGCTACCGGGGCAACTTCCATCACTGATCTAACCGATGCAATATCAGCCGGCAACAGTGTTTTCCTGGGTTCGGGTTCAGGAATCACAGATGATAGCACAGATAACAAAAACGTAGCGGTGGGAATCGATGCCCTCCGTACAAACTCGTCTGGATTTAATAATACGGCACTGGGGTATGGTTCTTCATATTTTAATTCAAACGGATCTCATAATATTGCTATCGGCTATTTTGCAAACCTGAACAACACGGGCGGTTCATACAATACCATCATAGGCTATGAAGCCGGTAAAGGATCAGGAGCGCATAGTAAATCGGGTAACATATTCCTGGGATACCAGGCAGGTAAGGATGAACCTGGTAGCAATAAACTATATATTGATAACTCGGATACCACAAAACCACTAATCGGTGGGGATTTTTCAGCGAACGAAGTTTATCTCAACGGTAATGCCGGGATCAACACTACTTCACCTACAGCAAAACTTGATGTCAATGGTGCAACAGGTTACGACCAGCTGAGAATGAGAACATCCTTTACTCCATCAGGTACTTCAGACAGCAATGGGAATACTGGTGATATGGCATGGGATGATGATTTCATCTATATCAAAACAAGTGAAGGCTGGAAAAGGGCGACGTTGAGTACCTGGTAAGAGATTGCTATAAAAAGGCAGAATTGACAACACTGACTACGCATAGCAGTTAACAACAGGAAGTTTTAAGTGTTGTTGATGATATCCATGTTGTTAGTGTTGTTATTATTCTGAATCCAACTTAATACTCCTTTGTGATCTGGAAAACAAATATTAGTCATGGATAATAGATCTTAAATCACATATCGTTAATCGATGTTCGGATATCAAAACCTGAAAAGTGTAAACTGTTTCAATTATAATTACTTTTGATTATTAACCAAAGTTATTTAATGTGAAAACTACCCTCGGCCCCCAGCGTATGATGTTCCCCTTACCTACGGTTCTTGTAGTAACCGGCAACATGGAAGAAGCAAATATCATCACCATAGCATGGATCAGTATGCTTACCGGCAAACCGCCTACACTTGGCATCTCCGTGGGTTCAAAAGGTTATTCCGGTGAGTTGATCGAGAAGTACAAAAACTTCACCGTTAACATTGCTTCAGTAAACATCATGAAAGAAGCCGATTTCTGCGGTATCACTTCAGGCAATGATATCGACAAGTTTAAAGAAACGGGTTTCACAAAACTTCCTTCAAAATATATTAACTCCCCTATCATTAAAGAATGTCCGATCAATATCGAATGTAAACTGGTAAAGGCAAACAAGGTTGAAGCAACCAACCATTTCATCGGCAGGATGCTGGAAACCCATGTAGATACCGATAAGATCGGGGATCATTCCAGGCCGGGATCCATTGATATCAAAGCCATCAATCCATTGATATATTACTCAGCGGCAAGACAATACTGGAAGCTTGGTGAGAAAATTGGTGATGCATACAAAATCGGTAAAGATTTAAATAAGTAGTTGCATTAATACCCTGTATTTTTTGTACTTTCACGCCTTCATTATTTCTTAAATCACCAGTTTTGAAATTCAACGAATTCGGTCTCGACAAACGGCTACTAGAAGGCATAGAAGTATTTGGTTTCGAGGAGGCAACACCCATCCAGGAAAAAGCCATCCCGGTTATACTGCAGGGTAAAGATATTATCGGTTCTGCCCAGACAGGTACCGGGAAAACAGCTGCCTTTCTGCTTCCGATCATTGACAGGGTAATCCGTTACGGAAAAGGGAATTATATGAAAGCCTTGATTATAGTCCCTACCCGTGAACTGGCCATGCAGATCGATCAGCAACTGGAGGGTTTATCCTATTATACCTCCATCAGTTCGATAGCAGCATATGGGGGTACCGATGGAGAATATTTTAGCAAGGAGAAAAAAGCATTCACGGAAGGTATAGATATAGTCATAGGTACCCCCGGAAGACTGATCTCCCATTTCAGCATGGATTATGTTAATACCTCGGAGCTATCTTTTCTGGTCCTGGACGAAGCAGACCGCATGCTCGACATGGGTTTTTATGATGACATCATGAGGATTATTTCACATCTGCCTGGGAAAAGACAAAATCTCCTTTTTGCAGCTACCATGCCGCCTGATATCAGAAAACTTAGCAGGAAAGTACTGAACGATCCTGTGGAAATCAATATCGCAATATCCAAACCGGCTGAGAAAGTATTGCAGGTAGCCTATGTAGTTTATGATCAACAAAAAAATCCGCTTGTAAAATATCTTCTGACCGGAAAACAATTACGTAGCATTCTGATATTCTGTTCCACCAAAAGCAGCACCAAACAACTTAGCCTTGAGTTAAAAAAATCCGGCTTAAGGGTGGATGAGATCCATTCCGACCTGGATCAGAAATCAAGGGAAGAAGTACTGAGAAAGTTTAAAAACAGGGATCTCAGTATTCTGGTTGCAACGGATATTCTTTCGAGGGGTATTGATATTGATAACATCGACCTGATAATTAATTTTGATGTCCCCAATGATGCTGAGGATTATATACACAGGATAGGCCGGACAGCCAGGGCCGAAGCCGATGGTGTTGCTATTACCTTCATCAACGAAAAAGAACAAAAGAAGTTTTCAGGTATCGAAAAAATGCTCGGACAGCCAGTAATGAAGCTTTTACTGCCTAAAGAACTCGGCGCTTCCCCTGAATATAATCCTGAGAAGTACAGACACAGGGAACGGCACAAACCTGGTTATAGACGGAAGAAAAGGTGAATTTAAATTCCAGTGAACTATTTAAATCTGCAATCAGTCCTGGATGTTCGAGGTTCGGTGTTCAAAAACGGTTGTTTTGAATGTCGAACACCGAATAATGAATAATGATTAACGATCTTGATAAATCTGCAATCGGTGTTGGATGTTCGATGTTCGGTGTTCAAAAACAATCGTTATGAATGTCGAACACCGAATAATGAATAATGATTAACGATCTTGATAAATCTGTAATCGGTATTGGATGTTCGGTGTTCAGAGTTCAAAAACAATCGTTATGAATGTCGAACACCGAATAATGAATAATGATTAACGATCTTGATAAATCTGTATTCGGTG